>NZ_JBHVRS010000076.1:0-1003 GCF_042885595.1 Kitasatospora sp. NPDC058046 | reverse complement strand
CTTGCCCGCGTGAAAATCGGTGCGGGGGCCATCCGCTGACGCCGCATGATGTTTGGGCTTCGAGTCCGCATAGGAGTCTGGTGAGGGGGCCGCCCGAGGGACCACGCACTGTCGCCTTGAGCACGCCGTTCAGCTTCTCCGCCTCCCTCAGGCCCCCCGGGTGGCCCCCCGGGTGGCCCCCGCCCTGGAGCACGACAGCAAGGGAGGACAACCGGTGGAGGAGACGAGAGAAGAACAGGCCGACGGGGCGGTGGCGCGGGTCGCGGCGATCGACATCGCGAAGGCGTCCGGCGTGGTCTGCATGCGCCTGCCGCACGAGGACCGCGAGGGTCGGCGGGTGCAGCAGGTCTGGACGGTGGCCTCGACCACCAACGCGGTCCTGGAACTCGGCGACCGGCTGCTCTGCCAAGGCGTGCAGCGGGTGGTGATGGAGGCGACCGGCAACTACTGGAAGCCGTTCTTCTACCTCTTGGAGGCCCGAGGCCTGGAGTGCTGGCTGGTCAATGCTCGCGAGGTGAAGAACGTCCCAGGACGCCCGAAGACCGACAAGCTCGACGCGGTCTGGCTGGCCAAGCTCGCCGAACGCGGCATGGTCCGCGCCTCGTTCGTGCCGCCCAAGCCGGTTCGCCAACTGCGGGACCTCACCCGCACCCGCACCGCGTTCACCCAGGACCGCACCCGCCACAAGCACCGCGTCGAGAAGGCCCTCGAAGACGCCCAGATCAAGCTCTCCAGCGTGGTCTCCGACCTCTTCCGCGTCTCGGGCCGGGCGATGCTCGACGCCCTGGTCGCCGGCGAGCGCAACCCGCGCGCGCTCGCGGAGCTGGCCAGAGGCAGCCTGGTCAACAAGCGCGAACTCCTCGTCGAGGCACTGACCGGGCAGTTCGAGGACCACCACAGTCGTCTCCTGCGGATCCTGCTGGAGACCGTCGACCACTTCACCCGCCAGATCAGCGAACTCGACCGGCACATCACCATGCTTCTCAACGAGCTGGCCGGCCCG
>NZ_JBHVRS010000075.1:0-1123 GCF_042885595.1 Kitasatospora sp. NPDC058046 | reverse complement strand
GGGTTAAGGGGAAGAGTTCCCCTTACAGGTGGTGGACGGCGTCCACGGTCTTCATGAAAAAGGGCATCCGTTGAGGATGTCTTTTTTCATTTTGGCGGAGCCAAACACAGGGAGGAATTCCGACCGCCACCTCGTAGAGCGCGCTCCCAATTTGATCGAAGATGAAAAATTGGTGTAGTGCGTTACACCAAATCTAAAATTGTGGTTTCCTCTACCTAAGAACAGTGGTTGAAATGGGGGGGTGGGGGGTGAAGAAATACGGTATTACCAGGATGTAATAACGGAGATCTAGAAATACAACCAACGAAAAGGAAGATTTGAAAGAACAGATTAGAAGAGAGTTAGATATAGAATATGAGGCTCATATAGGCCGTATAAGCGACGATTTGACTATTAGAAAGGAAAAGTACGAGAAAACGAAAAAATGCTTTTAGAGGCAAATATAAGGAACAATTTAATTAAAAAAAGCTCCTATCTGATTTCTCGCAAATGGGAATAGAATCAGATAGGAGCAAGAAAAAAGAAAGATAGAAACTTAAAAAATAATACATGTTTGCATGTAAATTGGTATAGCTATTGGTTTTAGGAACTGAAACGTAAACTTTCTGAAGGTAAAAAGGTCTCTTTCTCCCCCTGACAAGGATAGAGAAATCTTTTTACGTAAGAGCTATAAATATATTATGGTTTGCCTATGCCATAACAACCAAATGTATCATAGCATATCTTTATTACAGTAAAGGGGCAGTCGTATTTCTTTTCATAACGATACTATTTCAGACTGATGACAGCATATGTATAAAAGGTGCGCTTTTTATACATTTTTCTGCTACTTAAGCCTTGGATAATCAGCGTTATATCAAGGATGTATAAAAAGCTGCATAATAAAGAAACTTTACCCTCATGGAAACCCCTCTACGCCAAGGGGTTTCTTTTCCCATGTGTTCCGGAAAGAGTGATTATGTTAACTAACTTTGTATAACATATACAGCGTAAAAAAACAGAAAAAACTACTGTTTGCGCCTACAGTAGTTTTTTCTTTAACCTAATAGTACCCGAGACCAATTGGAAGAGCAGGAGGCTGCTCAATTTATAGTATGCAAATTAATGAAAAGGGTTTGGACAA
>NZ_JBHVRS010000074.1:0-1138 GCF_042885595.1 Kitasatospora sp. NPDC058046 | reverse complement strand
GTACTGGGCGAGGCTGGTGGAGTACCAGTCCATGGCGGCGTGGCGTTGGTCGGCGCGCAGGGCGGCTTGGCCCAGGAACTCCATGGTGTGCGCGGCCCAGTAGGGCACCCTCAGGGAGCGGAACCGCTCCAGGGCCCGGACGAGCGCGGCGGCGGCCAGATCGTGGGCGCCCGCCAGCGAGTGGGCTTCGCCGAGGTAGGCCAGCGCTCGTGAGATGTTGAGCGGGTCCGGCTCGGTCAGCCCTGAGAGCAGCGTGCAGGCCTCCTGGAGGACCGGCACTGCGGCAACGGGTTCGCCCAGCCGGGCGTGCGCCGACCCGATGAGGATCAGGGCGAGGGCCTGGCCGCGCACGTGGCCGAGCTGTCCGTAGCGGGTGGCGGCGGCGGTCAGCTGGGGCATGGCTTCGACGTAGCGGGCATCGGCGTGCAGGCACGCTCCGATGCTGCTGCTGCACTTGGCGATTGCCTCGAGGTCGCCTTCCGCGAGGGTCCGTGCGCGCTGGAGGCAGGAGATCGCCTCGTCGTACTCGCGGTTGTCGCGCAGGCCACCGGCGAGCGCGGACAGCAGCTCGCGGATGGCCACGGTGTCGCCCCAGCGCTCGGCGGCGGCCAGGCCCTGGCGGTGGATGGGAATCCACCGCTCGTGCCGGGTGTAGAGGAACAGCGGCCATGCCGCGTGGGTCACGCAGGCAGCGGCCCTGTATTCACCGTGCCTGGTGGCGGCGGTGATCGCCGGGAGCAGCGCGGGAGCCGTCGCTTCCAGCCAGGCGAGCGCCACGTGGTTGACGGCGAACCCGACGGGCTCGGCGGGTTCGTGCCGACTGGTGTGCTCCAGGACGCGGTGGTGGGGGGCGAGGACCCGGGCGGCTTCATAGGCGGTGGTGGTCAGGAAGTCCAGGTACCGCTGGAGGACGGCCGTACGGGCACCGGGGTTGTCGTTGAGAGCCGAGGCCCGGTCGGCCACCTCGGGACGGATCACGTACACCGGGCCGCGGGCGGCGACATCTGCGGTGTGCTCCAGCAGGTGCTGGGCCGTGAGCTCCCCCAGCCGTTTCCTGGTCTCGCGGGTGGGAGTGGCGGTGGAGGCGGCCACGGTGTGCACGTCCAGGTCCGGCGCCGGAAGGTGGGCGATGTCGGCG
>NZ_JBHVRS010000073.1:0-1162 GCF_042885595.1 Kitasatospora sp. NPDC058046 | reverse complement strand
GACTTCGATCTCTTCCGGATCTCCGAGGAGCACGGGATGCTCCGTGAGGCGGTGCGTTCGCTGGCCGAGGCGAAGATCGCTCCGTTCGCGGCGGAGGTGGACGAGCAGGGGCGGTTCCCGCAGGAGGCGTTGGACGCGTTGCGGGGGAACGACCTGCACGCGGTGCACGTGCCGGAGGAGTACGGCGGTGCGGGGGCGGACGCGCTGGCGACGGTGATCGTGATCGAGGAGGTGGCGCGGGTGTGCGCGTCGTCCTCGTTGATCCCGGCGGTGAACAAGCTGGGGTCGCTGCCGGTGCAGCTGTCGGGTTCGGAGGAGTTGAAGGCGAAGTACCTGGGGGCGCTGGCGCGGGGCGAGGGGATGTTCTCGTACTGCCTGTCGGAGCCGGAGGCGGGTTCGGACGCGGCGGGGATGAAGACCCGGGCGGTGCGTGACGGGGACTTCTGGGTGCTGAACGGTGTGAAGCGCTGGATCACCAACGCGGGGGTGTCCGAGTTCTACACGGTGATGGCGGTGACGGATCCGGAGAAGCGGTCGAAGGGCATCTCGGCGTTCGTGGTGGAGAAGGGCGACGAGGGCGTGTCCTTCGGTGCGCCGGAGAAGAAGCTGGGCATCAAGGGGTCGCCGACGCGTGAGGTGTACTTCGACAACGTGCGGATCCCGGCGGACCGGATGATCGGTGCGGAGGGGACGGGTTTCGCGACGGCGATGAAGACGCTGGACCACACCCGGGTGACGATCGCGGCGCAGGCGATCGGGATCGCGCAGGGTGCGCTGGACTACGCGAACGGGTATGTGCGGGAGCGCCGGCAGTTCGGGAAGGCGATCGCGGAGTTCCAGGGTGTGCAGTTCATGCTGGCGGACATGGCGATGAAGCTGGAGGCGGCGCGGCAGTTGACGTACGCGGCGGCGGCGAAGTCGCAGCGGGGGGACGCGGATCTGACGTTCTTCGGTGCGGCGGCGAAGTGCTTCGCGTCGGACGCGGCGATGGAGATCACCACGGACGCGGTGCAGTTGCTGGGCGGGTACGGGTACACGCGGGACTACCCGGTGGAGCGGATGATGCGGGACGCGAAGATCACGCAGATCTACGAGGGGACCAACCAGGTCCAGCGGATCGTGATGGCCCGCAACCTCCCGTAACGCGCACACACACGCACCG
>NZ_JBHVRS010000072.1:0-1208 GCF_042885595.1 Kitasatospora sp. NPDC058046 | reverse complement strand
AACGGGCGTACAAATTGTTCCATGTCAGCGTCACTGTAGCTGTCGGTCTCTTCATATTCCACTTGGTAGAATACCTCGTCTGCAATGACTTGAAAGGTTTCTCCTTCTGTCATGACAAAACTTGTTCGCAACGACTCATGACGCTTAATCAGACGATCTATGGCTTGTTGTATTTTTTCTAAATCAAGGTTACCTGTTACTTCTAGCGCTGACGCCATGTTATATGCTGTACTGTTGCCTTCCATCTGATCCAGAATAAACAATCGTTTCTGTGTAGAGGATGCTGGATAAGCTTCTCTCTGTTCTGCTTGTGGTATTGGACTATATTCGCCTTCTCCCGCGGCCTCAATCTTTCTCGACAACATGACAGGAGTTGGTAAACTAAATATATCTTTGACTGGCAAACGAATCCCTGTCTTCTTCTCGATGGCATTAATGGCTGCCGTCGCTTTTAACGAATGTCCTCCCAGTTCAAAGAAACTATCCTCTATGCCGACTGGAGATATTCCTAAGATTTCTTCAAATATGTCCGTAATGACTTTCTCTGTTTTAGTTCTTGGTGGCATATATTCCTGTCCTGCTAATGCATTTAGTTCTGGCAGTGCTTTTGCATCCAGCTTCCCATTTGGAGTCAGTGGCAAGGCATCAATCTGCATCATAAAGCCAGGTAACATATACTCAGGCAGTTTGTCTCTCAAATCATTTTTGATTTCAGACATATCCAGTTGCTGCTCTTGATTTGTCGGGATCAGGTAGGCACATATACTCTTGTCACCGCCTACTTCCAATGCAACAACGGCTACATCAGATATACCCGGCTGATTCCTTAGAACGCTCTCGATCTCGGACAACTCGATCCGATATCCTCGGATTTTAACCTGTTCATCTATTCTTCCCAGGTATTCGATCTCCCCGTTAGGCAGCCATCTCGCCAAATCTCCAGAGCGGTATAACTTCCCTTCGCCATATGGATTGTCGATAAACTTCTGCGCTGTTAATTCAGGCTGGTTTAGATATCCCTTGGCTACTCCGTCTCCGGCGATGCATAGCTCACCAGGAATGCCAATACCACATAACTCCATCTCATTCAGTATATAGAGCTGCATATTGGCAATGGGACGCCCGATTCCTACACTTAAACCCTTATCTTTTTCGCTGGAATAGATATAGTCACAGCATCCTACGGTAGTCTCCGTAGGGCCATATTC
>NZ_JBHVRS010000071.1:0-1434 GCF_042885595.1 Kitasatospora sp. NPDC058046 | reverse complement strand
GCGGGTCGTTGTTTCAGAACAACACAGTGGACGCGAGCAACTGAGGACAAGCCCTCGGCCTATTAGTACCGGTCAACTCCACCCCTCACAGGGCTTCCATATCCGGCCTATCAACCCAGTCGTCTACTGGGAGCCTTACCCTCTCAAGGAGGTGGGAGTGCTCATCTCGAAGCAGGCTTCCCGCTTAGATGCTTTCAGCGGTTATCCCTCCCGAACGTAGCCAACCAGCCATGCCCTTGGCAGGACAACTGGCACACCAGAGGTTCGTCCGTCCCGGTCCTCTCGTACTAGGGACAGCCCTTCTCAACACTCCTACGCGCACAGCGGATAGGGACCGAACTGTCTCACGACGTTCTAAACCCAGCTCGCGTACCGCTTTAATGGGCGAACAGCCCAACCCTTGGGACCTACTCCAGCCCCAGGATGCGACGAGCCGACATCGAGGTGCCAAACCATCCCGTCGATATGGACTCTTGGGGAAGATCAGCCTGTTATCCCCGGGGTACCTTTTATCCGTTGAGCGACGGCGCTTCCACAAGCCACCGCCGGATCACTAGTCCCTACTTTCGTACCTGCTCGACCCGTCAGTCTCACAGTCAAGCTCCCTTGTGCACTTACACTCAACACCTGATTGCCAACCAGGCTGAGGGAACCTTTGGGCGCCTCCGTTACCCTTTAGGAGGCAACCGCCCCAGTTAAACTACCCACCAGACACTGTCCCTGATCCGGATCACGGACCCAGGTTAGACATCCAGCACGACCAGAGTGGTATTTCAACGACGACTCCACAACAACTGGCGTTGCTGCTTCAAAGTCTCCCACCTATCCTACACAAGCCGAACCGAACACCAATATCAAGCTATAGTAAAGGTCCCGGGGTCTTTCCGTCCTGCTGCGCGAAACGAGCATCTTTACTCGTAATGCAATTTCACCGGGCCTATGGTTGAGACAGTCGAGAAGTCGTTACGCCATTCGTGCAGGTCGGAACTTACCCGACAAGGAATTTCGCTACCTTAGGATGGTTATAGTTACCACCGCCGTTTACTGGCGCTTAAGTTCTCAGCTTCGCCTGGACGAATCCAAGCTAACCGGTCCCCTTAACGTTCCAGCACCGGGCAGGCGTCAGTCCGTATACATCGCCTTACGGCTTCGCACGGACCTGTGTTTTTAGTAAACAGTCGCTTCTCGCTGGTCTCTGCGGCCACCCCCAGCTCGGAGTGCAAGACTCGTCACCAGGAATGGCCCCCCTTCTCCCGAAGTTACGGGGGCATTTTGCCGAGTTCCTTAACCATAGTTCACCCGAACGCCTCGGTATTCTCTACCTGACCACCTGAGTCGGTTTGGGGTACGGGCCGCCATGAAACTCGCTAGAGGCTTTTCTCGACAGCATAGGATCATCCACTTCACCACAATCGGCTCGGCATCAGGTCTCAG
>NZ_JBHVRS010000070.1:0-1504 GCF_042885595.1 Kitasatospora sp. NPDC058046 | reverse complement strand
TCCATACCTTTCTTCGTGGGATCGTTCTGGTCATTCGTAAGATCAGGGCACCCAGGGATGCCGGGTGTGGCTGTCATGTCATTGCCGCGTCCGTGGCTGAGGGAGATTGGCCGCCCGGCATCCCGCGACGACTCGGCCGCTGATTGGGATGCGCGGAACAAGATCGCTCGTATGGACATGTCGGCGAGGTCGTCTGCTGGGACTGTGAACAGGCACGTCGAGCGAGGAGGATTGGATGCCCGAACTGTGGGCCGGGACGGATGCGGGCAAGGCCGAGCACCACTGCACGGCGATCGACACGGACGGGAAGACGGTGCTCTCCCGCCGGGTGCCGAACAACGAGGCCGAACTGCTGGAACTGCTCAGCGACGTCCTGGAGCTGGCCGACGGCAACCCGGTGACGTGGGCGGTGGACCTGAACGCGGGCGGCGCCGCGCTGTGGATCGCGCTCCTGGTCAACCACTCGCAGAAGCTGCTCTACATCCCCGGCCGGACCGTGCACCACGCCTCGGCCGCCTACCGGGGCAACGGGAAGACGGACGCCAAGGACGCCTTCGTCATCGCCGACACCGCCCGCATGCGCCGCGACCTGCAACCGCTGGACCAGGCCGGCGAGATCGCAGTCGATCTGAAGATCCTCACCGCCCGCCGCATGGACCTGTCCGCCGACCGCACCCGTGCCATCAACCGGCTGCGCGCCCAGATGCTGGAGTACTTCCCGGCCCTGGAACGGGCCTTCGACTACAGCGTCTCCAAGAGCGCCCTCGTGCTGCTGACGGGCTACCGGACGCCGGCCGCACTCCGGCGCATCGGTCGGGCCCGACTGGCGGCCTGGCTGAAGAGTCATGGCGTGCGCACCGCGCCCACGGCGAAGAGCACGGCCGAAGCCGCGGTCACGGCCGCCGAGGCCCAGTTCACCGCCGTTCCCGGGGAGAAGACCGCCGCCAGGATGGTCCACACCCTGGCCAGGGAGGTGATGTCCCTCGACCAGGAGATCGCCGAGCTCGAAGCCCTGATCGAGGGCCGGTTTCGCGAGCACCCCCACGCCGAGGTGATCACCAGCATGCCCGGCATCGGCGACATGCTCGGCGCCGAGTTCATCGCCGCCACCGGCGGCGACATGGCCGCCTTCGGCAGTCCCGACCGCCTCGCCGGGGTCGCCGGCCTCGCCCCCGTGCCCCGCGACTCCGGCAAGGTCAGCGGCAACCTCCGCCGGCCCCGCCGCTACAGCCGAAGACTCCTGCGGATGTTCTACCTCTCCGCCCAGGTCGCCGCTGTCCACTGCCCCGTCTCGAAGGCGTTCTACCGGCGCAAGCGCGACGAGGGCAAGTCCCACAAGCAGGCCGTCCTGGCCCTCGCCAGGCGCCGTCTCAACGTGCTCTGGGCCCTCATACGCGACAGCCGCACCTTCGATGCAGTTGCGCCCAAGAACGCCGCCCCAGCGCAGTAAGGCAGTCACGAGGCGTCACCGCCCTGGCTTGACAACATCATTGGGAATCTCCCT
>NZ_JBHVRS010000068.1:0-1807 GCF_042885595.1 Kitasatospora sp. NPDC058046 | reverse complement strand
GTGTGGCAGGAGAGCTTTACATCGCAGGGACAGGGGTGGCCCGGGGCTATCTGAACCGGCCTGAGCTGACGGAGGAGCGTTTTCTCGATGATCCGTTTTATCCGGGCGAGCGCATGTATCAGACGGGCGATATCGCACGCTGGACAGAAGACGGCCTTGTCGAATGGCTCGGCCGTTCAGACGGACAGCTGAAAGTCCGCGGTTACCGGATTGAACCGGGGGAAATCGAAGCGGCGATCCGGCGCATCGACGGCATTCGTGAGGCGGCGGTCACCGCCCGGACCGAACACGGCGAAACCGCGCTTTACGCCTATATCGAAGGACGGGAAAGCGATGACGTGCGGGCGGAGCTTGCGACACGCCTTCCGGCCTACATGATGCCGGCTCAGTTTATAGAGATGAGCGAATGGCCGGTCACGCCGAGCGGAAAGCTTGACCGCCGCGCGCTGCCAGCTCCCGGCGGAGCGGCAGACAGACAGGCGTACACCGCCCCGCGGAACGTCACGGAAATGAAGCTTTGCGCCCTCTGGGAAGAGGTGCTGAAAAACGGCCCCGTCGGCATCCGGGATCACTTTTTTGAGCGGGGCGGCCATTCGTTAAAAGCGACGGCTCTCGTCTCCCGCATCGCCAAAGAATTCGGTGTTCAGGTGCCGTTACAGGACATCTTCGCCCGGCCGACGGTGGAAGAGCTCGCTTCGGTTATTCAGGACTTGGAAGAGAGCCCGTATGAAGCGATTCAGCCTGCGCAAAAACAGGACACCTACCCGGTGTCTTCGGCGCAGAAACGGATGTATGTGCTCCAACAGCTTGAAGACGGCGGTGTCGGCTACAATATGCCGGCTGTGCTGGAACTGACGGGCCCGCTTGACCGCGGCCGGCTGGAGAAGACGTTCCGGCAGCTTGTGGAGCGGCACGAGTCGCTCAGAACGTCCTTTGAAACGGGGCCTGACGGCGAACCGGTGCAGCGCATCCATGACAGCGTACCGTTTCAGCTGGATGAGGCCGAGTCAGCTGACGCATTCGTCCGGCCGTTTTGTCTGGAGGAAGCGCCGCTCTTCCGTGCGGCCCTCGTGAAAGAATCGGATGAACGTCATCTTTTATTAACGGATATGCATCATATTATTTCTGACGGTGTGTCCGTCAACACCTTGATTAAAGAATTCGGCGAGCTGTACGCAGGCCGTTCGCTTGCGCCGATGCGCCTTCAATATAAAGACTATGCCGTCTGGCAGCGGTCGTTTCAGGAGAAAGAAGGATATCAGAAGCAGGAAGCGTATTGGCTGAAGCGGCTAGAAGGAGAGCTTCCGGTGCTTGAGCTTCCGGCTGACAAGCCCCGTCCGGCTGTCAGAAGCTTTGCGGGCGGCAGCGTATCGTGCACGCTTGACGCTGAAACGGCATCCGGCCTTCACCGCATCGCCCGGGATCACGGCTCCACTTTGTATATGGTGCTTCTCGCCGCGTACAATACGTTACTCGCGCGATTGAGCGGGCAGGAAGACATCATCGTCGGCTCGCCAATTGCCGGGCGTCCGCACAAAGACCTTGAACCGATTCTCGGCATGTTCGTCAACACGCTGGCCATCAGAACGGAGCCGAAAGGAGACAAACGGTTTACCGATTACTTGGCGGAAGTCCGCCAGGCGGCGCTTGAAGCGTATGAGCATCAGGATTACCCGTTTGAAGAGCTTGTGGAGCAGCTCGGCGTGCAGCGGGACATGAGCCGCAATCCGCTGTTTGATGCGATGTTTATTCTTCAGAATATGGAGCGAGAGGAGATAAATCTGGCCGGTCTGAAGGCGTCACGATC
>NZ_JBHVRS010000067.1:0-1988 GCF_042885595.1 Kitasatospora sp. NPDC058046 | reverse complement strand
GTTCAAGTTGTTCCACTATATCGTCTAGCGTAGCGAGTTTATCAAGCTTATTCATTAAAGAATTATATTGCTCATCTGTTAGAGCGATTTTATCCTTTGAAGCCTTATCTATCAAGGTCGTATCGGGTGCCGCTTCGCCCCCGATATGGTTATCATTTTCTTCAGTTTTTAAGTCATTATATTTGGCAGCCAGCGTATTGGCAATATGGCCCAAAGATAAATTCCCTGTCTTTGAGAGGCCATTAAATTCTTTAAAGAGTAAAATATGTTTATCTAAAAACACTCGATGGCCGCTTTCATTTCTAAGAAACATATAGCCCGCTTTTTCCATGTACTGTGCATACTTACGTACCGTAGCGACCGATATACCTACAATCCCTGCTATTTGGCTACTTTGATATTCCTTCATATTGCCTCCTATACTCGCTACGCTAAGCAATACGGCGCAACGAATTAGTTTTCCTGCATTTTATTTAATATAAATATATCACTTTTATTGCCCTCTTCGTTTTGGGGTGTGAGGCTGGCTTTTAAAAATAGTGTATATACATTTTGAAATAGAATTGGATTTTAGGACAGTAGCTCTGGCGGTTCGGCAGGTATAATTGCTAGCACAAGCCGATCATGATTAACTTCGTTTTGGGTATGGTCGGCTTGGCGATATGCCCTCACCTGCCGAAATTTGAAATGCAAGGAGAAAAGAGTGGAGATTTTTTAAGTGACTTTCTTAAAAAATACTACTCGAACCTTGTATGGAAAATAGCCCTTATATTTATAGATAAGAGTAAAAAAAGGAGTAAAATAGCTAAAAACATTGGTATATCAGTAGTTTAAGAGGATTTTAATCGGTGTAATTTTTTATACTGTTTGGTGTAATTTTTTATACTGTTTGGTGTAATGAAAATAAACTGTTGAATTCAGGGTACACCATTTAGTATAATATAATTAAACTAAATGAAGTGATAAGGGGTGACTATTATGAGTGAAAAACAACCTAAGAAAAAGACCATTACAACAAGAAAAAAAGTAAGATTTACAGGTACACAAAAATATATTAACCAAGATACTGGTGAAATAGTCGAAATGAATGTTACTGAAATTGAAGAAAGAGATGCAAACTTTCATAAAGTTTGGTTAGGTCATGTCATTCAATCCTTAGATTTAATTGGTAACAAAAAAATCAATATACTTACTTTTATTATGAGTAACCTTAACAAAGAAAATCAGTTTTTATATACATACTCCATGATTGAAGCTGAAACAGGTATTTCAAGAAAAACAATTGCAGATACAATGACAGCCCTACAAGAAAGTGATTTTCTCAAAAAAGTAAAAAATGGTCACTATGAAGTAAATCCAGACCAAATTTTTAAAGGTGGTAAAAATTCAAGAATGGATATCTTATTAAGATACAAAAATCTATCTTCATTAGCCTCACAAGAGCAAGAAGATGATAATTAAGGAGGTGATCCAAACAATTAACTGCAAGTCCAAACTAAATAAAATGAAAAAGGGCACTTTCCCGGCTAGGAAAGCACCCCATGTAAAAAACTTGTAAGGACTTTTATTATAACATGGGTTGCCCTCAAAAAATAGGAGGGTCTTATCATGGATCAAAGCGAAAAACTATTAATGGGTATTGAAAATATCTTAAGTGTAGCTTCTGATTTAGTTGATGAAGTTGCTCGACTGAAGAGTGTAGAAGAAGAATGTAAAATCCTTAAAGAGAAGGTATTCATGAACCAATTCACACAAGCAGAACAAGAAGTCTTTGCTCTTGCTATTGATGGTCATTCTCTTTCAGAAATACAAGAAATTCTCCATAAAGAAGAAAGTACCATTAAGAATCAAAGAAAAGGCATCTTAAAGAAATTGAACACAGCATCCATGACAGAAGCTGTTCAACAATTTCAGAATTTGCATCAAGAACTCTCACAAAAACTAATACGTACTTCTTAACCATAGAATAGCCTTAAAGGCTATAAAAT
>NZ_JBHVRS010000066.1:0-2365 GCF_042885595.1 Kitasatospora sp. NPDC058046 | reverse complement strand
TCTTGGGTCTGATGGCTTACCCGATCCGGAAACGGTGACGGGACCAGAGCATGCCAGGAAAGCGATAACCAGGCTCAGGTATCGGAGATGGGGTATCGCGAGACCCGTGTGGCACGGTGAAAGCTGGATTGCCTGAACCCCAATCACCAGAAGACTGAAGGTCGAGTCCGCCGGAAAGATACCCGAAACCGGCGCCGCGCTCTGCGACGGCTTGATGGAATGGTCGACGCAACCTCCGGAGTGCGGAGCGATGCCCAGCGAGGGCATTCAAGGTGATGAGTGGGGCACCTAAACCACGCTATGACGTACGACAAGGACGAACATGGGATCGCCTACGGGAAGAGATCTTCCTATGGCGACGGAGGCCCCGTAGTAGTCGCCGGAGTCACGACCGGCCAAGGAGGACGGGAAAACCGTCCACATCGGGCGAAGGGGGCCAGGTGATCGGACACCCAAGAAACGGGAGGTATGCGTAATGCAGAGCGCCGAAACGGTGCTGGGTGTCCTGCGTGAACGCGGCAGGCGCGGCCTGCCGTGCAATGAACTGTATCGACAGCTGTTCAATCCGCAGTTGTATCTGCTGGCCTACGGGCGTCTCTACTCCAACAAGGGGGCGATGACACCCGGGGTCTCCGGGGAGACCGTGGACGGCATGTCGCTGGGCAAGATCGAGCACGTCATCGACGCGCTGCGCCACGAGCGTTACCGATGGAGCCCAGCCAGGAGGGTCTACATCCCCAAGCAGCGGGACCGCGCGAAGCTGCGCCCGTTGGGCCTGCCGCCGTGGTCGGACAAGCTCGTCGGCGAGGTGGTGCGGCTTCTTTTGGAGGCGTACTACGAGCCGACGTTCTCCGACTCATCTCACGGTTTCCGTCCCCGAAGGGGCTGCCACTCCGCCTTGCGCGACGTGGTCAACACCTGGACGGGGACAGCCTGGTTCATCGAGGGTGATATCGCCCAGTGCTTCGATCGGCTTGACCATGAGGTCATGCTCCGAATCCTGGGTGAGCGAATCCACGACAACCGGTTCCTACGGCTGGTGCGCAACATGCTGAAGGCCGGATACATGGAGGACTGGGTCTGGAACGCCACGCACAGCGGGACACCGCAGGGTGGCGTCGTTTCACCGATCCTGTCCAATATCTACCTACACAAGATGGACGAGTTCGTCGAGAAGGTTCTGATCCCGGAATACACCCGAGGAAGAGTCAGGCAGTCGAACCGCGCCTTTTACCGGGTGTGGGGAGCAATGCAGCGCGCTCGCAAACGCGGCGACCGCACCCAGGTGCGGGAACTGCGCAAGCAACTCCACGGCACGCCGAGCATGGATACTCAGGATCCCGGCTACCGGCGGCTGCGGTATGTGCGCTACGCCGACGACACCCTGCTCGGATTTGCCGGACCGAAGGCAGAAGCCGAGGAAATCAAGATGCGTCTGGCGCAATTCCTGCATGACGATCTCAAGCTGGAATTGTCGCCGGAGAAGACCCTCATCACGCACGCCCGCACCCAGGCGGCGAGGTTCCTCGGCTACGAAATCACCGTGCTCCACAACGACCGCAAGGTCTCCGGCAGACGACGCTCTGTCAATGGGACCATCAGTCTGCGTGTCCCCCGTTCGGTGGTATCTGCCAAGCAGGCCCTGTACAAGGAGCGCGGCAAACCCGCGCGTCGGCCCGAACTGCTGAGCCAGGACGACCACGTCATCATCAGCACCTACGGATCCGAGTACCGGGGCATCGTCCAGTACTACCTGATGGCCGGCGACGTCTTCCGACTCGCCCGGCTGCAATGGGTCATGGAGACCTCGATGCTGATGACGCTCGCCAACAAGCACCGTTCGTCGGTGTCGAAGATGGCCCGCAAGCACGCGGCGACCATCGAGACGCCGTACGGGCCGCGCAAGTGCTTCGAGGCCCGCGTCGAACGCATCGGCGGGAAACCACTGGTCGGTCGGTTCGGCGGGATCCCGCTGCGACAGAACAAGAAGACGGTCATCAACGACCGCTGGCTGGCCCCGGTCAACACCAAACGCAAGGAGCTGGTCACCCGGCTTCTGGCCGGGCGGTGCGAGGCCTGCGGGCGCATCGACGAGGTGGAGGTCCACCACGTCGCCAAGCTCGCCGACCTCGGACACCCGGGCAACCGGCCTCCGTGGGCAGATCTCATGGCCGCGCGGCATCGCAAGACCCTTGTGGTCTGCGGAAGTTGCCACGTGGACATCCACGGCAGCAGACCTGTCCCAGCACTCACGCAGTAGTCACCGGAGAGCCGGATGCCCGGAAAGCGGGCACGTCCGGTTCGGAGGGAGGCCGGACGAAAAAGGACCTGCTCAGCAGGCACCTCGCCGTCCGGCCGACCCTAC
>NZ_JBHVRS010000065.1:0-2540 GCF_042885595.1 Kitasatospora sp. NPDC058046 | reverse complement strand
CGACCCTGGCGGACCTCGCGGTGATGGGCCCGAACATGATGGACCCGGCCCGCCGCGGCGCCGTCCTGGAGAGCGCCCTGCGCACCAGCCGGGAGACGCTCCTGTCCTAGAGCTTGTTGCAGAAGTCCGGGCGTGGGCAGGCCTATGTGTGGCCTGGCCTGCTGGTTCACGGGGTTCGGGCGAGGTTGTGCATGTGGGCGACGGCCTGCACCGCGTGGTGCGTGCCGTCGCCTTCCTGTTGGCAGTCTCGGAGGATCTTGTAGTTCTTCATGCGGGCGAAGGTGTGCTCGACGCGGGCGCGTACGCGGCGGTGTTCGGCGTTGTCCTCCTCCTGGGCCCGCAGGAGCGGGCGCCCGGCTCGTCGGCGGTGCGGGACGACCAGGCCGATGTTTGAGGTAGGCGCCGTCCGCGAGCACGGTGGTGCCGACGCAGGTGGCGGGCAGGTCGGAGGCCCGCCAGGCGTGGGCGTCGGCCCTGTTGCCCGGCACGGGGCGGGCGGTGGCGACCACGAGGCGGGTGTCGGTGTCGATGGCGACCCGTACGTTCGCCGGGAACCGGTAGTTGCGGCTGGACGCGGCCACCGTCCGGTCCCGGACCGGGATCAGGGTGCCGTCCACGATCCACAGCCGCTCCGCGCCCGGTCGCGGGCGTGGAGCGGCTTCCAGGGCCAGGAGCGGACCGAGATGCTGGACGATGCGGCACACCGTCGCCGTCGAGATTCCGAACAGCGGCGCCAGCTGCCGCATCGTGAGGTACGTCCAGCAGCTCGGGCATTCGAGGAGGTGAGAGGAGGCTTGGATGTAAACCGGGCGTCAAGCTCAGGGCAGCCAGCCGGTGGAAGTCCGGTCCGGGGAGACGCCAGGGTCCCCGGTAGCTGACTCCCGACGTCGTTCGAGAGGGCGGCGTCGAAGTGGAGTGACAAGCGTCCTTCGGGGGCGTGCGACCGACCAGTCCGCAACATGAAGTGAAGCCTGCAGCATCGTCATTTAG
This sequence comes from Kitasatospora sp. NPDC058046, assembly GCF_042885595.1. Lineage (NCBI taxonomy): Bacteria > Bacillati > Actinomycetota > Actinomycetes > Kitasatosporales > Streptomycetaceae > Kitasatospora > Kitasatospora sp. NPDC058046. The sequence goes on along the minus strand of NZ_JBHVRS010000065.1, from coordinate 1,550 downwards.
AGGACATCTCATTTGGGTGGCTGAGTAGGCTGCGCATGTGACGATCGTGGAGCGCCTCGTCCCTGACGAGTTGTGGGAGCTGTTCCAGTTGGTGGTGCCGGAGGCGCCGACCCGGCCGCAGGGCGGTGGCCGGCGGCGCTACGGGGACCGGGAGGTGTTGGCGGCGATCGTGTTCGTCGCCACCTCGGGGTGCACCTGGGCCCAGCTGCCGCCTTGTTTCGGCCCGTCCGGACCTACCGCCCACGGGAGGTTCGCCGAGTGGAGCAGGGCCCGGGTGTGGGCCAAGCTCCACCGGGTCGTCCTCGACGAGCTCGGCGAGCTGGACTGGTCGCGGTGCGCGGTCGACTCGGTGAACATGCGGGCCCTCAAAAAGGGGAGCTGACAGGTCCGAATCCTGTCGATCGGGGCAAGTACGGGTCGAAGATCCACCTGCTCACCGAACGCATCGGTTTACCCCTGTCGCTCGCGATCTCCGGAGCCAACGTCCACGACAGCCAGGCCCTGATACCGCTTGTCGACGCCATCCCGCCGATCCGCTCGCGGCGCGGACCGCGGCGCCGCCGACCCGGCAAGCTGCACGGCGACAAAGCCTACGACCACCGCTTCATCCGCTGCTACCTGCGCCGTCGGCAGATACCGGCCCGCATCGCCCGCCGCGGGATCGAGACGTCCAGCCGTCTCGGCCGGCACCGCTGGGTGATCGAGCGCACCGTCGCCTGGCTCGGCGGCTTCCGCCGGCTCCACCGTCGCTACGAACGCAAGGCCGACCACTTCGCCGCCTTCGCCAGCATCGCAGCAGCCATCATCTGCACCCGCAGGCTCCCCAAATGAGATGTCCTCTTAGAAGCTATCTCGTTTGGCCTTGCAGGCTGCTCGCGTGACGATCGTGAAGCGTCTCGTCCCGGACGAGTTGTGGGAGTTGTTCCAGTTGGTGGTGCTGGAGGCGCCGACCCGGCCGCAGGGCGGTGGCAGGCGCCGCTACGGCGACCGGGAGGTGCCGGCGGCGATCGTGTTCGTGGCGACGTCGGGGTGTACCTGGGCCCAGCTGCCGCCCTGTTTCGGGTCGTCCGGCCCGACCGCCCACGGGAGGTTCGCCGAGTGGAGCAGGGCCCGGGTGTGGGCCAAGCTCCACCGGGTCGTCCTCGACGAGCTCGGCGAGCTGGACTGGTCGCGGTGCGCGGTCGACTCGGTGAACATGCGGGCCCTCAAAAAGGGGAGCTGACAGGTCCGAATCCTGTCGATCGGGGCAAGTACGGGTCGAAGATCCACCTGCTCACCGAACGCATCGGTTTACCCCTGTCGCTCGCGATCTCCGGAGCCAACGTCCACGACAGCCAGGCCCTGATACCGCTTGTCGACGCCATCCCGCCGATCCGCTCGCGGCGCGGACCGCGGCGCCGCCGACCCGGCAAGCTGCACGGCGACAAAGCCTACGACCACCGCTTCATCCGCTCCTACCTGCGACGACGGCAGATCCCCGCCCGCATCGCCCGCCGCAGGATCGAGACCTCCAACCGTCTCGGCCGGCACCGCTGGGTCATCGAACGCAC
>NZ_JBHVRS010000064.1:0-4291 GCF_042885595.1 Kitasatospora sp. NPDC058046 | reverse complement strand
GCCGACCGCCGCCCCGCTGATCGTGGCCCGCTTCACCAAGAGTCAGTGCCGGCCCTGCCCGGCACGCGCCAAGTGCACCACCTCCCGCGATGCCGTGCGCACCGTGGGCTTTCCCCCGCGCGAGCTTCTCGAACTCCAGCAGCGCAACCGCGCCGAACAGCAACAGCAGGACCCGGCCTGGCACAAGCGCTACGCGGTCCGCTCCGGCATCGAGGGCACCATCTGCGAATTCGCCCACGGCCACGGTATGCGCCGATGTCGCTACCGCGGACAGGCCAAGGCCCACCTGCAACACGTCCTCACTGCCATCGCCGTCAACATCGAACGACTCAGCCGGCAGCCTCTCGGCGAATGCGCGCCTCCACGACGACCGACAGCCTTCCAGAACCACCTCGACCAGCAGCACATCCCGCGCCTACGTTCCTGGCGTGCTGTCAGCTGATACGGCAGCGAACAAGATCCCCGACAGAGTCAAGCTCAGAAAGTGTTGGGTAATTGATCAACTTCGTGGCGTGATGCACTGGCGGTGATCGTCGCGGGCGAGGCATCCGCGACGATCGCCGTCGTGTGTCTGTGCGTGCAAGCCTTCCTACGACTCGTCGTTGACGGATGCCCAGTGGTTGGTGATCGAGCCTCTGCTGCCGGAGCGGGACCCGCGTCGGGGTGGCCGTCCTCTGAAGTTTCCGCGCAGGCTGGTTGTGGACACCGTGTTGTACGTACTGGTCAGCGGATGTGCCTGGCGGCTGGTGCCGCACGATCTCGCGCCGTCGGACGTGGCCTACCGGTGGTTCGCGCCGGGACGGCCGACGGCACGTCGAACCAGGTCCACGACGTGCTGCGTGAGTGGGTGTCTCCGGCCTGCCCTGCGGTCAGGACGAGTGCCAGCGGACGGCACCGGCGGTCGGAGACGAGATGGACCTTGCTGGTCAGCCCGCCCCGTGACCTGCCGAGCTGGGCATGCTTCAAGCGGAGTTCGCGTCGCCGTCGGGTGCGTCTGCGCTCGTCCTGTCCGTTCTGTTCCTGCGACTGGCCCCCTTTTGCCGGGTTGTTTCCTGCTCGCGCGCGGCCTCCTCCAGGGCCTGCATGACATCGTCGTCGACGAGCGTCCCGGCGGCGTCGTGGTGGGCCCGGACGGTCGTGGAGTCGACGCTGGCCAACGACAGGTCCGCCTTCCCCTCGCGGGCGGCCGCGGCGATCAGGTCTTCGAGCAGGGCACTGAACACGCCGGCGTCTCGCCAGACCCGGAACCGGCCGAAGACCGTGGACCAGGGGCCGAACTCCTCGGGCATCTCCCGCCACTGGGCACTGGAGCGGAACCGCCAGATCACACCCTCGAACTGGTCGCGAAGCCGTTCGGGGTAGGGCCCGAACCTGCCGATCGGCAGATAGGGCTCGATCAAACTCCACTGCTCGTCGGTGAGTTGCCTGCGCGTCACATCCAACAGTCCTACCGGGTTCTGCCCCGGAGCGGGGCAGAACCCGAAGATTGATCACGACATCACGGGTCAGAACACCTAGCGGTCAGAAAGGTGAACCATGGGTAGGCGGTGACGGGTTGGCCTTTGGGATAGCTCGGCGGCCCTGTCCGTACGGCGGAACGCTTCGTGCAGCATCGCTTTCATGCGGGCGATGCTACCGAGACCTTCCACCGCACCGAAGACCTGGCCAGCATGCGCTCCGACGGGAACCTGGAGTTCCACAGACGCGAGGACCGGCAGGTGAAGGTCCACGGGTACCGGGTCGAGCTGAACGAGGTGGAGAGCCAACTGCGCATCTGCCCCGGAATCCGAGATGCAGTCGTGCTGGCCCTTCGTGCTGGAAGGGCGGACGAGCTGGTGGCCTGGTTCGTCGCCACAGAGAGCGCCGACGATCCGCAGCTGCCTGGACGGGTCCGAAAATACCTGAACGCCCGGCTTCCGTCAGCGATGGTGCCGAGCATATTTCTCCCTCGTGCCGCTCTTCCGCTGAACAGCGCAGGCAAGATCGACCGATCAGTGCTCGGGCAGGGGGCCGAGCGGGGTCATGCCACACGGCGATCCCGTTGGCGGTGTCCACCACTTTCAGGAAGAAGACGTGCGGGCCACGTGTCTCCCCCCGCGACCGACAGCGGACTGCATGTGCCATCGCCGCGGCCCGAGTAGGTCTCCGCCCGTCCATCAATCGGTGCGCAGGATGCCCGTCGACACCTTCGCATCGAGGCGATCCAACTTCTCACGCGGGTCACTGTGCCGCCCACGATGGCCAGCGGCGGCCATCGTGGGCGCAGGCATCGACAGTCCGCCGGGCGCCCGCCGGTCATGAGGAGGACCAGCCGGGTGGCCCGCTGGGTGCCGGAGGGGCAAGAGGCCCCGTCGGGGCGTCCGTCTCGCGACCGGTTCTGGCCCGTCAGGTGGTCCGGCGAGACAGGACTCGGTTGCCCCGACAACGGCGACGTCGCAGTGCCCGGTACGTAGCGGGTCGAGATCGCGCCTGCGGGCTCTGCCCTCCTGGTCGCGAGATGCTCGTGGGCGCCGGAGGCCGATACGAGGTAGGAGCCAGTGGGCATCTTTCGCGGGCAGTCGCGAAGAGCGGTTAGCTGGTGATATGAGCAGTGTCGTGGTGCAATCCGATTCCCCCGGCAGGGAGCAGTACGGCATCGTCGTACTCGAAATCTCCGTCCGCTTCCCCCGCCGGTTCCGAGTTCATGACGGGAGCCGACCTGTTCCCCATGGCCGGCGGCCTGACACTCGCGCGCAAGCACTCACCGGAGGACGAACGCCGAGAACCCGTCGGGCCGACGGGCCCGTCACAGCGGCGCCGGCCCGGCAGCCGATGGTCCGCCCCGTGGAGAAACCCTCATGACTACCTCTACCTCTGCGCTCGCCAGTTACTACCGGCGCACCGGCGAACAGACCTTCTCGCCCACCGCTCACACGCACGGCGTCTGGGGCCAGAATGAGCAGAGCGTCAACCCACTCGGCGGCCTGATCGTGCACGAGATCGACCGTTTCCGGGCCAGCCGGGGCGCGGACGGCCTGGCGTTGGCCCGGATCAGCTATGACATCCTTGGCCGGATCGCCATCGACGAGTTCGAGATCGCGGTGGAGACCGTCCGCCCCGGGCGCACGATAGAGCTAGTCGAGGCCACCGCCGTGATCGGTGGGCGTGCCGTGGTCCGGGCCCGTGCCTGGTTCCTGACCGAACTGGACACCACCGCCGTGGCTGGGACTCACGACGACCCGCTGCCCGCACCGACGGAATTCGCGCCCTGGTCACTGGAACGAATCTGGCGTGGTGGCTACGCTGCCTCGATCGATGTTCGCCGCCGGGCGATCGCGCCGGGCCGCGCCGCCGCCTGGGTGTCTACTCCGATCGAGCTGGTCGCGGGAGAGACTAGTGGCCCGCACGCCTCCTTCCTCAAAGTGGTGGACACCGCCAACGGGATCGCCGTGCGGCATGACCCCTCAGAGTGGATGTTCCCCAACGTCGACCTGACTGTCCACTTTCACCGTCGCCCCGAGGGCCGCTGGACCGGCCTGGACACCAGCGTCACCTTCGGCCCGGCCGGCCACGGCGTCACCAGCACCGTGCTGCACGACCTCCGCGGCCCGGTTGGCCGAGCCGAGCAGATCCTCACGATTCGTCCCTTGAAGGAGAGTTGAAGCGAATTCACAAAATCTCCGCTATCCTGCCGCGCAGGCCTTGAGCCATATTTCCAAGCGGACGGCAGGAACGACTTGCTCCCGTGCCTTCGAATCCGGGATCGCCGGTCTGCTGCCGAATCCATCGTTGTCGACCAGGCCGCATAGCAGCGTGCGTACACCCGGCCGCCATCGGACGCGGCGTGGCCGAGGTGTTTGAAACCGGCCTCCCGGGAGGAGAATCGGTGAAAATGTTCCCAGATCACCCACTGCGATCGGAAAGGTGTCGACGTTACGCTTCGTGAACGTCCCAGAGTTCCTCCCATTCACAGAAAATGATCCAACTGGCCGAGAATAAGACGCGGTGGAAAAATCGTTCGTGAGATTTCAGGTACCGCGTCGGCAGGAGCCGAAACGTCTCCCACCGAGAGATCCTGCTGACAACCAATGCGTGGTCAAGGGCAACTTCCGCATTGGTCACGAACTCCTCGTCGCCGCCGAGTCGGGGGCCGGATCCGCCACCGGAGTTCCCGGTGACCCACCCGGCCCATGTCTCCGCAGTCGCCCGTCCGGAGGAGGCCCGCCCGCCGTGACCCAGCCGTTCGAACTGCCGTCCTTCTACGTGCCGCACCCGGCACGCCTCAACCCGCATCTGGACGAGGCACGGGCCC
>NZ_JBHVRS010000063.1:0-4607 GCF_042885595.1 Kitasatospora sp. NPDC058046 | reverse complement strand
CACGGCGCCCCCGCCGACTTCACCCCGCTCCTCACCGCCGGCCACCGCACCGACCTCCCCACCTACCCCTTCCAGCGCAACCGCTACTGGCTGGAGGCGGCCCCCGGCGCCTCGGACGTGACCGCCGTCGGCCTGGCCGCGGCCGACCACCCGATGCTCGGCGCGGCCGTCCCGCTCGCCGACGGGCACGGCCACCTGCTGACCGGCCTGATCTCGCGCACCACCCACCCGTGGCTGGCCGACCACACCGTCATGGGCACCACCCTGCTGCCCGGGACCGCCATGGTGGACCTGGCCGTCCGGGCCGGTGACGAGGTCGGCTGCGGCCGCCTCGACGAACTCACCCTGGAAGCCCCGCTGGTGCTGCCCGAGCAGGGCGCCGTCCAGGTCCAGGTGGTGGTCGGCGAGGCCGACGCCACCGGCGCCCGGCCGGTCGGCCTGCACTCGCGGCCGCAGGACGCCGCGGCCTCCCGGCCGTGGACCCGGCACGCCGCGGGCACCCTCTCGCCCACCGCGCCCGCCGCCCCCGCGGACCTCACCCAGTGGCCGCCGGCCGGCGCCGAACCGCTGCCGGTCGAGGACCTGTACGAGCGGCTGCCCGCCGGGTACGGACCGGCGTTCCAGGGTGTCCGCGCGGCCTGGCGGCGCGGCGAGGAGGTGTTCAGCGAGGTCGTGCTGAGCGAGGAGGTCGCGGACCGGTCGGCCCGCTACGGGCTGCACCCGGCGCTGCTGGACGCCGCCCTGCACGCCATGGACCTCGGCGCCGTCCGGCACCGCGAGGAGTCCGCCGAGGGCCATCTGGCGTTCGCCTGGAGCGGGGTCTCGCTGCACGCCGCCGGCGCGACCGCCCTGCGGGTCCGGCTCTCCCCGGCCGGTCTGGACTCGGTCGCCCTGGAAGCCTCCGACGAGCACGGCATGCCGGTGGTCTCGGTGGAGGGCCTGGCCGTCCGGCCGGTCTCCTCCGACCAGCTGCGCGCGGTCCACGCCGGGCCCGACGGCGACTCACTGTTCCGCGTCGACTGGACGGACCTGCCCGGGGCCGCCCCGGTCACCGGCCGCTACGCCCTGGTCGGCGAGGACGCCCTCGGCCTGGCCGCCGGGCTCACCGCGGCGGGCAGCACGGTGGACGCGTACGCCGACCTGGCCGCCCTCGCCGCCGCCGACGGCGCCGCCCCCGACACCGTCCTGCTTCCCCTCGCACCGGGCGCCGCACCGGAGTTGGTCCCCGCCGTGCGGGCGGCCACCCACGCGCTGCTGGGCCTGCTCCAGCAGTGGCTCGCCGAGGAGCGCTTCGCCGAGAGCCGCCTGGTCGTGCTGACCCGGGGCGCGGTGGCCGGGGACGGCCCGGGCGACGGCCTGCCGGACCTGGTGACCGCCCCGCTGTGGGGCCTGGTCCGCTCGGCGCAGTCCGAGCACCCGGACCGGATCGTCCTGGTCGACCTGGACGCGCAGGACGCCTCCTACCGCGCCCTGCCCGCCGCCCTGGCCGGCGACGAGCCGCAACTGCTGCTGCACGACGGCTCGGTACGGGCCGCGCGGCTCACCCGGGTGCGGCCCGCCGAGCAGGGCGCCCCCGCGCTCGACCCGAACGGGACGGCCCTGGTCACCGGGGCCCTCGGCGGCCTCGGCGTGCTCGCCGCCCGCCACCTGGTCGCCGCCCACGGCGCCCGGCACCTGCTGCTGACCAGCCGCCGCGGCGAGGCCGCCGAGGGCGCCGCCGAACTCCTCGCCGAGCTGCGCGCGACGGGCGCCGAGGTCACCCTGGCCGCCTGCGACGTCGCCGACCGCTCCGCCCTCGCCGAGCTGCTGGCCGGCATCCCCGCCGAGCACCCGCTCACCGCCGTGGTGCACACCGCCGGGATCGTCGACGACGGCGTGATCGAGACGCTCACCGACGGGCAGTTCGACCGGGTGCTCGCGCCCAAGCTCTCCGGCGCGCTCAACCTGGCCGAGCTCACCCGCGACGCGGACCTGGCCGCCTTCGTGCTCTACTCCTCCGCCGCCGCCGTGTTCGGCGCCGGCGGGCAGGCCAACTACGCCGCCGCCAACGCCTTCCTCGACGCCTACGCCCGGCACCTGCGAGCCGAGGGCCGGCCGGCCGTCTCGCTGGCCTGGGGCCTGTGGGCGGAGCGCAACGGCATGGGCGGCCGGCTCACCGACACCGACCTGCGCCGGATGGCCGGCGTCGGCACCGCGGCGCTCTCCGCCGAGGAGGGCCTCGCCCTGCTGGACGCCGCCCGCGCGGCCGGTGAACCGGCGCTGATGCCGATCCGGCTCGACCTGGCCGCCGTGCGCGCCCAGTCCGACGCCGTCCACCCGCTGCTGCGCGGCCTGGTCCGCACCCGCTCGGGCCGTCGGCGGCCGACCGACCGGGCCGGCGGCTCGGCCCTCGCCCAGCGGCTGGCCGGGCTGACCGGGCCCGAGTGCGACCGGGAGCTGCTGGACCTCGTCCGCGCCACCGCCGGCACGGTGCTCGGGTACCCGGCCGGCACGGCGGTGGACCCCGAACGGACCTTCAAGGAGCTGGGCTTCGACTCGCTCACCGCGGTCGAGCTCCGCAACCGCCTGCACGGCTCGACGGGCCTGCGCCTGCCCGCCACGCTGATCTTCAACTACCCGACCCCGAAGGCCCTCGCCGGCCACCTGCGCGAGCAGGTGCTCGGCGACCGGCTCCCCGCCGCCGCACCGGCCGCGGCCGCCACCGCGGCGGCCCGGGACGACGACCCGATCGCGATCGTCGGCATGGGCTGCCGCTTCCCGGGCGGGGTGCGCACCCCGGAGGACCTGTGGGAGCTGGTCCTCGCCGGGCGCGACGCGGTCGGCGCCCTGCCGACCGACCGCGGCTGGGACCTCGACGGGCTCTACGACCCCGACCCCGACCGGGTCGGCACCTCGTACACCCGCGAGGGCGGATTCCTGTACGACGTCGCCGAGTTCGACGCGGCGTTCTTCGGGATCAGTCCGCGCGAGGCGCACGCCATGGACCCGCAGCAGCGGCTGCTGCTGGAGACCTCCTGGGAGGCCTTCGAGCGGGCCGGCGTCGACCCGATGTCCGTCCGGGGCGGGCAGGTCGGCGTGTTCGTCGGCACCCACGGCCAGGACTACGGCACCCTGCTGGCCGCCGCCCCGCCCGGCAACGAGGGCTACCTGGTCACCGGCAACGCGGCCAGCGTGGTCTCCGGCCGGATCTCCTACGCGCTCGGCCTGGAAGGGCCGGCCGTGACCATCGACACCGCCTGCTCCTCCTCCCTGGTGGCGCTCCACCTCGCCGTCCAGGCGCTGCGCGCCGGCGAGTGCTCGATGGCGCTCGCGGCCGGTGCCGCCGTGATGGCCACCCCCGAGGGCCTGGTGGCGTTCAGCCGCCAGCGCGGCCTCGCCGAGGACGGGCGCTGCAAGGCCTTCGCGGCGGCCGCCGACGGCTTCGGCATGGCCGAGGGCGTGGGCGTGCTGCTGGTCGAGCGGCTGTCGGACGCCCGCCGCAACGGGCACCCGGTGCTGGCGGTCGTCCGGGCCACCGCGATCAACCAGGACGGCGCCTCCAACGGGCTCACCGCCCCCAACGGCCCCGCCCAGGAGCGGGTGATCCGCCAGGCCCTGGCCACCGCCGGCCTCACCGCCGCCGACGTGGACGCCGTCGAGGCGCACGGCACCGGCACCCGGCTCGGCGACCCGATCGAGGCCAACGCCCTGCTCGCCACCTACGGCCAGGACCGCGAACTGCCGCTCCAGCTCGGCTCGGTGAAGTCCAACCTCGGCCACACCCAGAGCGCGGCGGGCGCGGCGGGCATCATCAAGATGGTGCTGGCGATGCGCCACGGCGTGCTGCCCCGGACCCTGCACGTGGACGAGCCGACGCCGCACGTCGACTGGTCGGCGGGCGCGGTGGAGCTGCTGACCGAGGAGCGGGAGTGGCCGGAGACCGGCCGTCCGCGCCGGGCCGGTGTCTCCTCCTTCGGCGTCAGCGGCACCAACGCCCACGTCATCCTCGAACAGCCCTCCCCGGAGGCCCCGGCGGGCGAGCCCGCCGCGCACGGCGTGCTGCCGCTGCTGCTGTCCGCGAAGTCGGCGGACGCCCTGCGCGCCCAGGCCGCGCTGCTCCAGGAGTCCGAGGCCGCCCCGATCGACCTCGCCCACTCGCTCGCGACGACCCGCTCGCTGTTCAACCACCGTGCGGTGGTGCTGGGTTCGGACCGCACCGAGCTGACCGAAGGCCTCCGGGCGCTCGCCGAGGGCACCGAGAGCGCCGCCGTGGTCGAGGGCACCGTCTCCACCACCGGACGCACGGTGTTCGTGTTCCCCGGCCAGGGCTCGCAGTGGGTCGGGATGGCCGTCGAACTCCTCGACACCGAGCCGGTGTTCGCCGCACGGATCACCGAATGCGCCGACGCGCTCGCCGAGTTCACCGACTGGAACCTCATCGACGTCCTGCGCGGCGCCGACGGTGCCCCCGGCTACGACCGGGTCGACGTCGTCCAGCCCGCCCTCTGGGCCGTCATGGTCTCCCTCGCCGCGCTCTGGCAGGCCCACGGCGTCCAGCCCGACGCCGTCATCGGCCACTCCCAGGGCGAGATCGCCGCCGCCACCGTCGCCGGCGCCCTCACCCTCCA
>NZ_JBHVRS010000062.1:0-5158 GCF_042885595.1 Kitasatospora sp. NPDC058046 | reverse complement strand
GCCGACACCCCCGTCATCACCCTCGACGCCCGCCGCCGCGACAGCGCCAAGAGCGCCCTCATCACCCTCGTCGAACACGCCCTGCTCGCCCGGCTCCGCTGAGCGAGGGGGGAACCGCACGGCCCCGACGGTCCGTCCCCCGCGACGGGCCGTCGGGACCGCGGTGCCTACCCGCGGGTGACCTCCGGGGGCCGCGCGCAAGACCCGTGTATAAGCAGCGGATAACAGTTCGGTAGGCATTTTGTGATCAACAATGACTCAGCGTGGCGAAACAGCGTCACTCAGCGCCAGGTGACCACGGTTTTGCTCCGTCATGTCGGTGAATGTCCAGAATGTACCGAGGCGGGTGCCGGACGGCGGCTGTTTGTCCCCCATCCCCGCACGTGCTGAAATTCCAGCTACCCCTGGTTTCTCCTGCGCCGGCCCCTACGGCGGCGGTTCAGGGCCCAGGGGTAGCGCTGGATTGATCCATGGCCGGCAGTCGGCCGAGAGGTAGTTGTCGAGTGAGGCGTAAGCAGCAACCCGCCCCGCAGCGGCGCTCCGAGCCCCGCCAGAGCGAGCCGAACGGTACCCCGGGGGACCCGGCCGGATTCTCCGCGTTCGCTCCCACCGAGGAACGCTCCCAGAGCACCGTCCCGGCTCCCGAGCCCCCGGCCGCGACACCCCGCGGCGGCGGCTCGTCGGGCGACGGCGGATCGAGCCGGTACGACTTCCTCCGCCCGCGCAACTGGCGCGTGCCGACCCGTCTGATCGCGATCCTGCTGATCCCCGTGACCATCAGTCTCGTCTTCGGTGGTCTGCGCGTGAACACCTCGGTCGACGGCTTCATCAAGGCCTCCCGCGCCGAGAAGACCGCGGAGCTGGCCAAGGCGGCGACCGAACTCGCCGAGGCGCTGGAGAACGAGCGCGACAAGACGCTCATACCCCTGCTCACCAAGCAGGACCCGAACAACGAGGTGGCCAAGCGCCGCGGCGCCACCGACGCCGCGCTGAAGGCGTACAACGCCGCCTACGCGGCCTCCGACAAGTCCGGTGAGCTCCCCCGGCGTCACGAGGCCTTCCAGACCCTGGTGGTCGACCTGCCGCACCTGCGGGCCAACGCGTACAACCCGGAGCTGTTCATCAGCGCCACGGCCAACGCGTACTCGGTGATGCTCGACCCGCTGCTGGCCTTCGACAACTCGGTCGGCCTGGGCTCCGCCAACGCCACCAGCAAGGGCCGCGCGATCTACGCGATGTCGCTGGCCAAGGCCGCGGCGTCGACCCAGCGCGCGCTGATGCTCAACCTGCTGGTCGGCATCTCGGCGAACGTCACCACGCGCTACGAGAACCAGGACGTGATCCAGCAGATCCTGATCTCGGAGAAGCTGGAACAGGTCTCCATCAACGAGTTCAACACCGGCAGCGCCCCCGAGGACGCCGCCAAGTACGCGGCCGCGCAGATCGCGCAGACCGCGGCCCAGGACCGCTCGGCGTACAAGATGCCCAACGGCGCGCCGCCCACCATGCAGGGCCTGCTCCAGCTCGGCGCCTCGTACAGCCAGGCCGCCGCGGAGGGCCAGCAGAAGGGCAAGGCGGTCGCCGACGCCGCGTACACCGAGGCGAAGAACGCCGGCCTGACCCAGGAGAACTGGAACCAGGCCACCGACACCCACATCCAGGCCCTGCGGAACACCGAGCTCGCGCTGCTGGACGAGGTCCTCACCGACTCCCGCAACCTGAAGGACAACGCGCTCTACGACGCCATCCTCAACACGGTCATCGTCGTCGCGGCGCTCATCCTGGCCGGCCTGCTGACCGGTTACGTGGCCCGCTCGATGATCCTCGGCATGCGCACCCTGCGCAGCGCCGCCCTGGAGATCGCCGACCACCGCCTGCCGGACCTGGTCGAGAAGCTCTCCAAGACCGACCCCGACCGGGTCGACACCTCGGTGACCCCGATCCCGCTGCACGGCAAGGACGAGATCGGCGAGGTCGCCCGGGCGTTCGACCAGGTCCACCAGCAGGCCGTGGCGCTCGCCGCCGAGCAGGCCCTGCTGCGAGGCAACGTCAACGCGATCTTCACCAACCTGTCGCGCCGCAGCCAGAGCCTGATCCAGCGCCAGCTGGCGCTGATCACCGACCTGGAGAACAACGAGGCCGACCCGGACCAGCTGGAGAACCTCTTCAAGCTGGACCACCTGGCCACCCGTATGCGCCGCAACGGTGAGAACCTCCTCGTCCTCGCGGGCGAGGAAGCCGGCCGCCGCTGGAACACCCCGGTCCCGCTGGTCGACGTGCTCCGCGCCGCCGCGTCCGAGGTGGAGCAGTACGAGCGCGTCGAGCTCTCCGGCATCCCGGAGGTCGACGTCGTCGGCGCCGCCGTGACCGACCTCGTCCACCTGCTCGCCGAGCTGCTGGAGAACGCCACCTCGTTCTCCAGCCCGCAGACCCGGGTGCTGGTCAACGCGACCCGCCTGCCGGACGGCCGCGTGCTGGTCGAGATCCACGACAAGGGCATCGGCCTCACCGCCGAGGACTTCGCGGAGATCAACGAGAAGCTGGCCGAGCCGCCCACGGTGGACGCCACCATCTCCCGCCGCATGGGCCTGTTCGTGGTCGGCCGGCTGTCCCAGCGGCACGACATCCGCGTCCAGCTCCGCCCGTCCGGCGAGTCCGCCGGCACCACCTCGCTGGTCATGCTCCCGCCGTTCGTCACCCAGTCCGGTGCGGCGCCGGAGCCGGACGAGCAGTTCACCGTCTCCCGGATCTTCGCCGAGCAGGAGCCGGCCGCCGAGTGGGCGCCGGACACCCGCGCCCGCAGCGCGGCCGAGCTCGGCTTCGACGACCACCTCACCGGCACCGGCAACGCCGGCTCCAGCGGGTTCAGCCCCGCCCTGGAGGCCGTCCAGCGCTCGCAGCGCCTCGACCAGGTCCGCCGCGCGGCCCTGGAGAGCGCCCCGCAGGCGCCGGTGGTCGACGCCGAGGTCGAGGAGGACTACCAGCAGGGCTACGACCAGTACGCCCCGCAGGGCTACGAGCAGCAGCAGGGCCAGGCCGGCGAGCAGTACGCCGACGACCGGTACGGCTACGACCAGGGCGGCTACCAGCAGGACGAGTACCAGCAGGACGGGTACGCCCAGGACGGCTACGACCAGTACGCCCCCCAGGGCTACGACCAGCAGCAGGGCCAGGCCGGCGGGCAGTACGCCGACGACCGGTACGGCTACGACCAGGGCGGCTACCAGCAGGACGGGTACGCCGACGACCAGTACGGCCGCCCGGCCCAGGACTCCCCGGCCGGCCACCCGTACGCCCCCGAGCCGCCCGCGCTGCCCGCCGCCGAGCCGCACGCCACCCTGCCGTCCGGGCTGCCGCAGCGCCGTCCCGGCGAGCAGCTGGCGGGCGGCGGCCTCCCCGCCGCGCCGGCCGGCGGCGGCCAGTCCGGCGACAGCCCGAACTGGTTCGCCGGCGCCAAGGACACCTCGGCGCCCGAGACCCAGCGCGGCCACGACGTGTCCTCGCTCGGCGGTTACGGCCCGACCGGCCCGACCGCCCGCGCCGCCTGGCAGTCGCCGAACGACGGCGACTGGCAGCGGGCCGAGCAGCTGCGCGAGCCCTCCTCCAGCGGCACCACCGGTGCCGGTCTGCCGCGGCGCGTGCCCAAGCAGAACCTGGTGCCCGGCAACGCCAAGTCCACCCCGCAGGACGGGCCGCAGGTCTCCCGCAGCCCGGAGGAGGTCCGTGGCCGCCTCACCAACCTGCGCCGCGGTGTGGAGCAGGGCCGCAGCGCCGGTAACACCGGAAGCTTCCGGATCGACCCCGATCAGGTAGACCAGTCCGGCAACGGACAGAACCGGAGCACCGATCTCTTCGGCGGCTCGAACCACCAGGAGCGTTGAGTTGACTCAGATGAGCCAGGCCGCACAGAACCTGAACTGGCTGATCACCAATTTCGTGGACAACACCCCCGGGGTGTCCCACACCGTGGTGGTCTCCGCGGACGGCCTCCTGCTGTGCATGTCCGAGGGCTTCCCCCGGGACCGCGCCGACCAGCTCGCCGCCGTCGCCTCCGGCCTCACCTCCCTCACCTCCGGCGCCAGCCGGATCTTCGAGGGCGGCGAGGTCAACCAGACCGTCGTCGAGATGGAACGGGGCTTCCTGTTCCTGATGGCCGTCAGCGACGGCTCCGCACTCGCCGTCCTGGCCGCGCCGGACTCCGACATCGGCCTCGTCGGCTACGAGATGGCCCTGCTCGTCGACCGCGCCGGCGCCGTCCTCACCCCCGCACTCCGCGCGGAACTCCAGGGCAGTCTCCTGCACTGACGGTTCGTCGGATACCGTCCAGGTATTCGAAGTACCTCCGCGTCCTTCCCGGGCCCGCTTCGGCGGGCTCGGGTTCGGACGTTGTACGGCCTTCGCACCACCGGCTCCGGACCTGCGCCGAAGCTCGCACCGCACCGCCGCACCCTGTGAGGAGAGGAACCGTGACACCGCCCGACGACCGCAGCGGCCAATACGGTGTTCCGTACCCTGGCACAGGCCATGACGCCTTCGGAGCACCCGGCGTCGGCCACGGTCAGCAGTACGGCCGGCACCAGTACGGACAGCCCCGGCAGCCGTACCCCCGGCCCGAAGAGCAGTACGGCCAGTACGACCAGTACGCCCGGCAGCCCTCGTACGGCGCCCCGGCGCCCGGCTACCCGGCCCCGGCGCCCGAGCCGGACCCCGGCTACCTGCCCGCCCAGGAGCCCGGCCACGTCGAGGAGTTCGAGGACGAACCCGACTCCGGCCCGCTGATCCGCCCGTTCGCGATGACCGGTGGCAGGACCAGGCCGCGCTACGAACTCGCGCTGGAGGCCCTGGTCTCCGCCGACGTCGACCCGCAGCGCATGGCCACCCTGCTCCCCGAGCACCAGCGGATCTGCACGCTGTGCACGGAGGTCAAATCCGTCGCGGAGGTGTCGGCGCTGCTCTCCCTTCCCCTGGGAGTGGCCCGCATCCTCGTGGCCGACCTGGCCGAGGCCGGCCTGGTCGCCATCCACCAGCCCGCTTCCGGCGGCGAAACCGGAAACCAGCCCGACGTCACGCTGCTCGAAAGGGTCCTCAGTGGACTTCGCAAGCTCTAACGCGGCCGCCCCCACCCGCGCCACCACCTCCGCGAAGATCGTCGTCGCGG
>NZ_JBHVRS010000061.1:0-6186 GCF_042885595.1 Kitasatospora sp. NPDC058046 | reverse complement strand
CCGCCGGAGGCCGCACCGGCCGAGCCCGCAGCGCCCGCGGCCCCCGCGGACCCGGAGGTCGCGGCGGCCGTCCCGGCCGCTGCCGCACCGCCGACGGCGGCGGCACCGCCCACGGCGGCCGCGGCGGCGCCGAACCCGCCGACGCCGATCCAGACCAGCACCCCGCCGGGCAGCAGGGCGCGCAGCCCGGTGTTGATCTCGGTCAGTTCCAGGCAGGCGGCCGTGCAGCGGTCGCACTCAGTGAGGTGCCGGCCGACCTCCGCCGAGGCCCGCTTGCGCAGCGAGCCGCGCGCGTACGCGCCGAGCCGGTTGGCGTACGCCTCGCAGGCGCTGTCCTGGCTGCCCGAGACGTGCGCCTGGAGGAACGCGGCGGCGAGCCGGTCGCGGGCCCGGTGGGCCTGGACGGCGGTGGCGTTGGCGGTCTTGCCGAGCATCACCGCGACGGTCTTCGGGGACTCCCGCTCGACCTCGGTGTGCCAGAGCACCATCCGGTCGTCCTCGGGCAGTTCGGCGTAGGCCTGCATGACCATCCGCTGGTCGGCCATCGCCATCGCCCAGGCGTCGGCGCCCGGGTCGGCGAGGTCGAAGTCGACCACGGCGGCCGAGGTCTGCGCGAACACGGCGAAGTCGTCGACGAGTTGCTCGCGCCGCTCGCTGCGGTGCCAGGCGGCGGCGACGTTGCGCACGGCGGTCAGCAGGTACGCGCGGACGGCGAACTCGGGGCCCTTGCCCGCCCGCAGCGCCTGCAGGGTGCGGGCGAAGACCTCGCCCGCGAGGTCCTCGGCGGTGAAGCTGTCCCGGCAGCAGGTGCGGGCGTAGCGGCGCACCGAGTCGGCGTGCCGGCGGTAGATCTCCTCGTACGCGGTGTCGTCGCCGGCCCGCACCCGGGCGGTCAACTCGGAGTCGGAGGCCGGGCGCTCGCCGTCCACCGGGTCGGCGGGGGCGGGCACGGTCGGCCGGGCGGTGCGGCCGTCGCCGGTGAACGGTTCGCCGACGAACGCCTCGGGGGCGACGCCACCCCGGCCCGCCGGGGCCTGCCCGGGCACCCGGCCGGGGGGCAGTGCGGCGGCGGAGGCGGAGAGCGTCTCGCGGCTGGGCATCCCGGCCTGGTCGGGGACGTGTCCGGCGGCCGAACCCGCTGCGGTGCCCGGCACTTGGGCCGTCCCGCCGGCGCTGCCGAGACTGCAGGGGCCCGCGGCGGACCCCTCGGCGGTCTCACCGGAGCGGCCCCCGAAGTCGAGGCCGTACCCGTAGTCGTTCTGTTCCTCGGCGCTCACAACGGACCCCAGATTCCACGACAGCCCCCGTAGTGTGGCAGGGCGCGCGGGAGTGCGTAGGCGCACGGTTCCCCGGCGTACGGCGCCGACGGCGCGCGAACGGCGCGCATCGGGACATTGGCTCCAACCACGGGCAAAGGATGGCATAGCGCAGGGATCGGCGGTAGCCGGACCGGTCGCCTTCCACTCCTCCGAGGGGCCGTCGCGGGGGCGTTCGCCCAGCGTGCGGTGGTGGGGTGTGCGACTCCCGCACCCCGGCGCGCGCACTCGGGTCGCGCGCCGGTCCTCCTCCCAACTCCCGTGCCCGTCCGGCGTGGCGGCCCGGCCGGCCGACGGGCGTCAGCGCTCCCGCAGGCCGTCCAACAGGATCTGCAGCAGCCGGTCCGAGGGCCCGGCGACCGGCTGGCCCTCCGTCTGCGGAGAAATCGGCGAGAAACCGACGGCCGTCGGCGCGGAGACCGACGGACGGGCCGCGTGCACCGGCACCGAGGCCGTCAGCACCAGCACCACATCCGACACCGTGACGCCCGGCCGCAGTTCGCCCGCCGCACCGGCCCGCGCCACCAGCGCGGCCAGCAGCTGGAGCAGCAGCCGGGGATCGGCGTCGGCCGCCGACGGCTCGACCGCCCCGCCGGAACGGGCCTCCTCGCCGCGCAGGTCGAAGCGGACCGCGGCCGGCGGCTCCGCCGCCCGCTGCTCGGGCACCCGGCCCAGCTCCTCCGCGTACCGGAACGCCTCCGGCGGCAGCAGCCGCCCGGCGCCGCTGCTCACCGCGCGGGCCAGGTAGCCGGCCAGCGCCTCCCAGGCGCCGTCACCGCCGTACAGCGACTCCCGCGCCTGCGCGGTCAGCCACGCCACCTCCTCGGCGGCGATCCGCTGGACCAGCACCTCCTTGCTCGGGAAGCGCCGGTAGACGGTGCCGACCCCGACCCCGGCCCGGCGCGCCACCTCCTCCATCGGCGCGCCGTAGCCGAACTCGCCGAACACCTCGCGCGCCGCCCGCAGCACGCTCTCCAGGTTCCGCCGGGCGTCCACCCGCAACCGGGCCCCCGGCACCGGCACGGCGGCCGGCGCGGGCTCGACCCGGTACGGGACGGCCGCCCGGGCCAGACCGGCCGGTGCCGTTCCGCCCTGCGGCAGGTCCACCGGGCCGCGTTGCTCGGGGACCATGCCCGGTCCGACCTGCGACGCACCCGCCCGCCCCAATACCTGCTCCTGATCCATCATCCCAACTCTCCCCCGCAGGCGTCCGAAACCGGACCCTGTCGTCGCCCGCCCCTGCACCCCCCGGTGCAGCTCGGCCCGTCAGAAGTGACCCGATGACCCATGCTCGTGCCGCCCGTCCCGATCCGGTGACCACGGTTCGTGCCGCCGTGCCGGGTCCACGTCCGGCTCGGCGCGTCGGCACCGACCGGGGCCCTGTCCGGGAACTACCCTTCCCCGGATGACCGTCCCCCAGTCGGGTTCTCACGCCAACGCTGGAACTGGCCGTAGTGGCCGCTCCACGGTGCGTCGCCGCCGATTGTCATGGCGACGGCCGCCCCGGTACACAATCCGACCATAGTTCACCACTCTCCGAGGCCGAAAGTGCGTCAGAAAGTCGCCCAGTAGGCACAACTGGCCACGACGGTCACTCGCGTCGCAACCAGCCCCGTACGGACTGTGGACAAGACGACCCCCGCCGGTCCTTCATAGGGGGCGTGATGGGGGACACCCCGGCCGCGGGGTGGCCGGGACGAAACGTCGCATCGGCAGGAGGCGCACCATCAGGATCCTGATCGCCGGCGGCGGCTGCGCCGGAACGGCCGCCGCACTCCACCTCCAGCGCGCCCTGCGGGAACGGCTGCGGCGCGGCGAGGCGGAGATCACCGTCGTCGAGCCCCAGGCGTACTTCACCTACCACCCGCTGCTGGCCGAGGTGGCGGCCGGCTCGATCGACCCGAGACACGTGGTCGTCCCGCTGCGCCGGGTCCTGCCGGACTGCCGGGTGCTCACCGCCCGGATCACCCGGATCGAACACGCCGCCCGGCGCGCCCTGGCCGACGCCGCGGGCCCCGGCGAACCCCCCGCCCCGGTCGAACTCCCTTACGACGTCCTCGTGGTGGCCCCCGGATCGGTCTCCCGCACGGCGCCGGTGCCCGGCCTCGCCGAGCACGGCCTCGGCTTCTCCACCGTCGGCGAGGCGGTGGGCCTGCGCAACCACGTCCTGGAGCAGCTCGACCTCGCCTCCGCCACCCGCGACCCGGCGCTGCGCCAGGCCGCGCTCACCTTCGTCTTCGTCGGCGCCGGCTACGCGGGCGTCGGCGCGCTCGCCGAACTGGAGGACATGGCCCGCACCGCCGTGCGCGGCTACCACAACGTCCGCGCCGAGGACCTGCGCTGGGTGCTGGTCGAGGCGACCGGGCGGATCCTCGCCGAGGAGTCGCCCGAACTCGCCCGGCACACCCTGGGGGAGCTGCGCGAACGCGGCGTCGACATCCGGCTGAGCACCACCCTGGAGTCCGCCGCCGACCGGGTCGTGGCACTCTCCGACGGCAGCCGCTTCGGCGCCCGCACGCTGGTCTGGACGGCGGGCGTCCGGCCGTCCCCGCTGCTGCGCGCGACCGACCTGCCGCTGGACACCCTCGGCCGGGTGCGGTGCCTGGCGACCCTGCAGGCCGTCGGACCGGACGGGCGCGCCCTGCCCGGCGTCTGGGCGGCCGGCGACTGCGCCGCCGTACCGGACCCGAACGCGGACGGCGCCCCCTGCGCCCCCAACGCCCAGCACGCCTTCGCCCAGGCCGAGCTGCTCGCCCGCAACGTCGTGGTGGCCCTGGACGGCGGCCCGCACGCCCCGGGCCTGGCCGACTACCGGCCCGGCCCCGCCGCCTGCTCGACCTCGCTCGGCCCGCACCGGGCCGTCGCCCACACCCGGCGCGGCGGCAGGCTCACCGGCCGCCGGGCCTGGTGGCTGCACCGGGCCCGGCACCTGCGGCGGCTGCCGAGCACCGAGCGCCGGGTGCGGGTGCTGATGGACTGGGTGCTGGGCGGGGTGTTCTCCCGCGAGCCGGTCTCGCTGGGTGCGATGGAGCACCCGCGTTCGGCCTTCGAGGAGGGGTTCGGCCCCAAGCCCGGACGGCCGTCCGACGCCGGCCCCGATGCTCCCCGGTGACCGCGGCCGCCGACCCGGGCCTGCGGCCGACCGGACGGCGAACCGGGGAGTGGGTCGGACGGCGGATCGGGCGGCCACGCCGGGCGCGCGACTTCCGGAACCGGGCCTCCGCCTGACAGGATCAGCCCGACCTGGTCATTACCCCGTGTGCTGCTGCGCACACAAAAAGTGATGATATGCCTGGAAAACGAGGAAGCGGCCGTCGTTTGAACCTCATGCGCTGGAGCGCCCGGCTCGCCGGAGTCCCCTGGCGTGCCCTCCCGCCCCTCGGGACCGGCACCGAGGACGGTGCGCCCTGCCCCGAGGGCGTCGTCGTGCCCGGCCCCCGCGACCCGGCCGGCCCCGCCGCCACCGCGGAGCTCCCCGACCCGCACAAGCCGCAGAACCTGCGCGAGGTCCTCAACCGCATCCCCGCCCCGGTCGCCGTCACCTACGGCCCGCTCCACCAGCTCGGCTACGCCAACCGCGCCTACCGCGAACTCTTCGGCGAACGCCCCACCGGACTGCCGGCCGCCGAGGCGCTCCCCGAACTCGCCACCATGGGCGTCCTGCCCCTGATGGACCAGGTCATCCGCGGCGGCCGCCCGCGCAGCGTCAAGGCCCGCTGCATCCTCGGCCTCACCGGCAACCGCTACTACAACGTCTCCTGCGTCCCGCTCGGCACGGGGGAGGGCGGCGACGCCCCCGCCGAGGGACCGCCCGCCGGCGTGCTGATCTTCGCCGCCGAGGTCACCGACCAGGTCCTCGCCGCGGCCCGCCTGCGCGAAGCGGAACGCCGCCAGCGCGAGGCCGCCGTCACCCTCCAGCGCAGCCTGCTCCCGCAGAAGCTCGACCAGCCGGCCGGCCTGCGGGTTGCCGCCACCTACCAGCCGGGCGGCGCCGAGGCCGCGGTCGGCGGCGACTGGTACGACGTCATCGCCATCGACGGCGGGCGCACGGCACTCGTCATCGGCGACGTCATGGGCCGCGGCCTGCGCGCCGCCGCCGTCATGGGCCAGCTGCGGACGGCGGTCCGCGCCTACGCCCGCCTCGACCTCCCGCCGCACGAGGTGATGCGCCTGCTCGACGGCCTCGCCATGGAGATCGACGCCAACCAGATCGCCACCTGCACCTACGCCGTCTGGGACCCGCGGCGCCGCACCCTCTCCTACGCCTCCGCGGGACACCTCCCCGTCCTGCTGCGCTGCCCGGACGGCACCATCCTGCGCAGCGAGGAGCAGAACGGCCCGCCGCTCGGCACCGGCGGCGGCCTGCACGTCTCCCACACCCTGCGCCTGCTCCCCGGTACGACCGGTGTCCTCTATACCGACGGACTGGTCGAGCGCCGGGACGAGGACATCGACCAGGGCCTCGACCTCCTGGCCCGCACCCTGACCGGTGCGATCGGCGCCCCCGAGGTGATCTGCGCCCGGCTGCTGCGGGCGATGGGCGTGACCTCCGAGCACGACGACGACGTCGCCGTCCTGGCCTTCCAGCTGCCGGCGGAGGAGGGCACCGAGAATTCGGTTGCGCCACTTGACCCGGCGACTCCAGAGGTCTAGTGTTCTTCGAGCTGCCTGGCAGGGAGCACCGGACACGCATCTGCGCGGACGGTCCCGCGGTGGCCAATCCTCTGAAACACCACTTCCGGTTCGTGCCGGTCGTTTGCGCTTTTCGGCGCTGTGACCTGGTGCTTATTCGGCGTGCTCGTTTTATCGGGTTGCGGTCGGATTCGCTTTTCGGAGCGGGGATCGGCTAGAGTTTGAAACGTCGGACAGG
>NZ_JBHVRS010000060.1:0-6254 GCF_042885595.1 Kitasatospora sp. NPDC058046 | reverse complement strand
CCCTGCTGTACTGCTCCGGCGCCCCCCGAGATCTACACACATAGAGTCGTCGGCAGCGTCTGTTGTGTATAAGAGACAGGATTTCCGGGGGTGGTGCGTTAATCAAAAATCTCGGTACATCAAGCTCCGGTGGGGGCTTGGGGGGGGGTTATCCGCGCGGGGTACTCGGCGCGGATCACCGGGGCCGCCTAGGAGTTGTCGCGGGCCAGGCGGAGCAGCTCGGCCAGATCCATGTCGTCGATCAGCTCGTCGCCGACCGCCTCGGCGGTGCCGGTCGCCCCGGCGCCGTCGCCCGCGGCCGGGCCGACGCCCGGCAGCTCGGGGTCCAGCGCCGTGCGCAGCTGCTTGGCGAGGGCGGCGGGGGTCGGGTAGTCGAAGATCAGCGTGCTGCTCAGGCGCAGACCGGTGGCATCGGTGAGCAGCTTGCGCAGCTCGACCGCGGTCAGGGAGTCGAAGCCCTGCTCCAGGAAGCCGCACTCGGGGTCGAGGCCGTTGTGCGGGGCGTCGCCGAGCACCCCGGCGACGCACTCCTCGACCAGCTCCAGCAGCAGCTCGTCGCGCTCCGGCTCGGTGAGTCCGGCGAGCCGCTCCCGCAACCCGGCGGACCGGTCCGGCCGCTCACCGGCGCCCGGCGCGTCGGCGTCCTGCGCGTCGGCCGGCCGCGGCGCGGGGGC
Source organism: Kitasatospora sp. NPDC058046 (assembly GCF_042885595.1). Classification (NCBI taxonomy): domain Bacteria; kingdom Bacillati; phylum Actinomycetota; class Actinomycetes; order Kitasatosporales; family Streptomycetaceae; genus Kitasatospora; species Kitasatospora sp. NPDC058046. Next base: position 5,580 of record NZ_JBHVRS010000060.1, on the reverse strand, counting down.
GTCCGCCCTGGCGGCGCGCCGCCAGGCGGCGAGCAGCGGCAGCGCGGCCCGCAGTTCGGACGGGAGGTTCCCGCCGTCGCCCTCCAACCGCAGGACGGCGGCCAGCGAGGCCTCGTCCTGCTGCTCGACGGCCGCCCAGAAGGAGGCGTCCAGCGGGTCGGCCGTCCCGGCCCCGGCCTTCGGCTGGACGACGTCCAGCCAGTACCGCCCGCGCTGGAAGGCGTAGGTGGGCAGGTCGACCCTGTGGCCGTCCGCGTGGAACGCCGTCCAGTCCACCGGCACGCCGCGCAGGTGCAGCGCGGCCAGCGCGGACGCCAGGGCGAACTCCTCGGAGCGGTCCCGGCGTTGCGCGGCGACCAGGGCCGCCCGGCCGCCGGCCGCCGTGCCGTCCAGGAACTCCTGGCCCATGGCGGTGAGCACACCGTCGGGGCCGAGCTCCAGGAAGGTGGTGACGCCCTCCGCCAGCAGCGTCTCCACGGCGTCGTGGAAGCGGACGGTGTGGCGGGCGTGGCGGATCCAGTAGTCGGGGTCGGTGAGCTGGTCGGTGGTGGCGGGTCGGCCGGTGAGGGTGGAGACGATCGGGATGGCGGGGGCGTGGTAGGTCAGCTCGGCGAGGACGTCGCGGAACTCGTCGAGCATCGGTTCCATGAGCGGGGAGTGGAAGGCGTGGCTGACGCGCAGTTCGCGGGCCTTGTCGAACTGTGCGGCGACGGCCCGGACTTCGGTGGTGTCACCGGCGATGACCAGGGAGCGGGGGCCGTTGACGGCGGCGATCGAGACCCGCTCGGTGAGCAGGGGCAGGACCTCCTCCTCGGTGGCCCGGAGCGCCACCATGGCGCCGCCGATGGGGAGGTGGTCCATCAGACGGGCACGGGCGGTGATGAGGCGGGCGGCGTCCGGGAGGGAGAGCACCCCGGCCGCGTGGAAGGCCGCGACCTCGCCGATCGAGTGGCCGGCCAGGAAGTGCGGCCGGACGCCCCAGGATTCGACCAGGCGGTAGAGCGCCACCTCGACGGCGAACAGGGCGGGCTGGGTCCAGCCCGTACGGTCCAGCGGTTCGCCGCCCTCGGCGATCACCTCGCGCAGCGGGCGCTCCAGGTGCCGGTCCAGCTCGGCGCAGACCTCGTCGAACGCCGCCGCGAAAGCCGGGTACGCCGCGTACAACTCACGCCCCATGCCTGCGCGTTGGGCACCCTGGCCGGTGAACAGGAAGGCCGTCCGGCCGGAGGCCGCCACCGCCCTCAGCACCCCGGGCGCCTGCGGCGTCCCGGCGGCCAGGGCCCGCAGCCCGGTCAGCAGGCCGTCCCGGTCCGCGGCGACCACGGCACCCCGGTGCGGGAACTGCGAGCGCGTGGTGGCCAGGGAGAGCCCGAGGTCGGCCGGGTGCAGCTCCGGCTGCTCCTCGACCAGCTCCAGCAGTCGCCCGGCCTGGCCGCGCAGCGCCTCCTCGGACCGGCCGGAGAGCACCAACGGCCGTACGGCCGGGCCCTCGTGGCTCCGCTCGGGGGCCGTCGGCGCCGGGTCGCCCTGCTCCAGGACGAGGTGGGCGTTGGTGCCGCTGATGCCGAAGGAGGAGACGCCGGCCCGGCGCGGGCGGCCGGTCTCCGGCCAGTCCCGCGTCGCGGTGGCCAGCTCGACCGCTCCGGCCGTCCAGTCCACGTGCGGCGAGGGCTCGTCGACGTGCAGGGTGCCCGGCAGGACGCCGTTGCGCATCGCGAGCACCGTCTTGATCACCCCGGCGACGCCCGCCGCGGCCTGGGTGTGGCCGAGGTTGGACTTCACCGAGCCGAGCAGCAACGGCAGTTCGCGGTCCTGGCCGTAGGTGGCCAGCAGCGCCTGGGCCTCGATCGGGTCGCCCAGCTTCGTGCCCGTGCCGTGCGCCTCCACCACGTCGACCTCGCCCGCGGCGAGACCGGCGGCGGCCAGCGCCTGGCGGATCACCCGCTCCTGCGCGGTGCCGTTCGGGGCGGTGAGGCCGTTGGAGGCGCCGTCCTGGTTGACGGCGCTGCCGCGCAGCACCGCCAGTACCGGGTGCCCGTTGCGGCGGGCGTCCGACAGCCGCTCGACCAGCAGCATGCCGATGCCCTCGGAGAACCCGGTGCCGTCGGCGCCGGCCGCGAAGGCCTTGCAGCGGCCGTCCTCGGCGAGGCCGCGCTGGCGGGCGAACTCGATCAGCAGCTTCGGCGTGGACATCACGGTCACGCCGCCGGCCAGCGCCAGGTCGCACTCGCCGCGGCGCAGGGCGGCCGCCGCGAAGTGCAGGGCGACCAGCGAGGAGGAGCAGGCGGTGTCCACGGTGACGGCCGGGCCCTCCAGGCCCAGCGCGTACGCCACCCGGCCGGTGGCCACGCTGGCCGCGCTGCCGTTGCCGAGGTAGCCGTCGACCTCCTCGGGCACGTCCTGAACCCAGGTCGCGTAGTCGTGGTAGACCATGCCCGCGTACACGCCGGTCCGGCTGCCGCGCAGGCCGAGCGGGTCGATCCCGGCCCGCTCGAAGGCCTCCCAGGAGGTCTCCAGCAGCAGCCGCTGCTGGGGGTCCATCGCCAGCGCCTCACGGCGGTTGATCCCGAAGAACGCCGGGTCGAACCCGGCCACGTCGGTCAGGAAGCCGCCGGTCCGGGTGTAGGTGCGGCCCGGGGTGCCCGGCTCGGGGTGGTAGATGCCCTCCAGGTCCCAGCCGCGGTCGGCCGGGAACTCCGAGAGCACCGAACCGCCCTCGGCGAGCACCTCCCACAGCGCCTCCGGGGTGGCGATCCCCCCGGGGAAGCGGCAGCTCATCGCGACGATCGCGATCGGCTCGTCGGGGTCGGCCGTGACCGCCACCGCCGCCGGGGCCGGGGCGGAGTCGTCCGCGTCCGCGCCGAGCAGCTCCTCGACCAGGTGCGCGGCGAGCGCGCGCGGCGTCGGGTGGTTGAACACCAGGGTCGCCGGAAGGCGCAGCCCGGTCGCGGAGTTGAGCCGGTTGCGCAGCTCCACCGCGGTCAGCGAGTCGAAGCCCAGCTCCTTGAGCGCCTTCTCCTCCTCCACGGCGTCGCCCGAGCCGTGCCCGAGCACCGCGGCGACGTGGCCGCGGACCAGGTCCAGCACGGTCCGCCGGCGGTCCTCGCCGGAGAGCCCGGCCAGGCGCCCGGCCAGACCGCCCGCCGGAGCGGCGTCCGGGGCACCGGCCGTGCGGCGGCCCGGGCCACCGGAGGCCAGGCCGCGCAGCAGCGCGGGGACGGTGGCCGCCCGGCCGCGCAGGTGGGCCCGGTCCAGCTGGATCGGCACCAGCACCGCCTCGCCCGAGGCCACGGCCGCGTCGAACAGGGCCAGTCCGGTCTCGGCGCTCATCGGCACCGCGCCGCCCCGCACGATCCGCTCCAGGTCGGCGTCGACGAGGCGCCCGGCCATGCCGGACCGCTCCTGCCACAGGCCCCAGGCCATCGAGACGGCCGGCCGGCCCTGGGCGCGGCGGCGCTGCGCCAGGGCGTCCAGGAAGCAGTTGGCGGCGGCGTAGTTGGCCTGCCCGGGGTTGCCGAGCACACCGGCCGCGGCCGAGAAGAGGACGAACCCGCCGACGTCGCCCGCCAGTTCGTGCAGGTTGAGCGCGCCGGTGACCTTGGGTGCGAGCACCCGGTCGAACTGCTCGGGGGAGAGGGAGAGGACGGTTCCGTCGTCCACCACGCCCGCGGTGTGCACCACGGCGGTGAGCGGGCGCTCGGCGGGGACGGCGGCGAGCAGCTCGGCGAGCTGCCGGCGGTCGGCGACGTCGCAGGCGGCCAGGGTGACCTCGGCGCCCGCCGCGCGCAGCTCGGCGAGGAGTTCGGCGGCGCCCTCGGCCGCCGGGCCGCGCCGGCTGGTCAGCAGCAGGTGCCGGGCGCCGTGGGCGGCGACCAGGTGGCGGGCGGTCAGCTCGCCCAGGCCGCCGATCGCGCCGGTGACCAGGACGGTCCCGGAGACGTCCAGCGGGACCTGCGCACCAGCACCCGGCTTCCCGGTGGCGGTCGGCGCCTTGGCCAGGCGCGGGGCGAGCAGGGCGCCCCGCCGGACGGCCAGCTGCGGCTCGGTGTCCACCGGCAGTGCGGCCAGCGGCAGTTCACCTCCGTCGTGGTCGACCAGGACCAGCCGGTCCGGGTTCTCCGACTGCGCGGAGCGGACCAGGCCCCACACGGCGGCCAGGACCGGATCGGGCGCACCCTCCCCGGTGGCGACCGCGCCGCGGGTCAGCACGGCCAGCCGGGCCTCGGCGAACCGCGGGTCCACCAGCCACTCCTGGACGAGTCGCAGCACCCGTACGGTCGTCGCGCCGACCGCGGCGGCCAGCTCGTCCGTCGCCTCGGACCCCTGGGACGGGGCGAGTTCCACCGCGACCACGTCGGGCACGGCCGCGCCGGCGTCCACCGCCGAGCCCAGCTCGGCCAGGGCGGCCAGGCAGTCCGTGCTGCCGGCGCCGTCCGTGCTGTCGGTGCTGTCCGTGCCGTCGGTGCGGTCGGCGCTGTCGGTGCCGAGGAGCGTCCAGGAGCGGGCGGCCGGGTCGCCGGCCGGCACCGGCAGCCACTCGATCCGCAGCAGCGACTCGCGCACGGCCCGGTCGGCGGTGCGCAGCCGCTCGGCGGAGACGGGCCGCAGCAGCAGCGAGTCCACCGAGGCGACGGGCGCGCCGCCGAGGTCCGCGACGGTCAGCGACAGGGTCTCCGGAGCCGTCCGGGCCAGCCGGACGCGCAGCGCGGTCGCGCCGCTCGCGTGCAGCCGGATCCCGCCCCAGGAGAAGGCGAGCCTGCCCTGCTCGGCGTCCGGCACCAGGCCCATCGCGTGCAGGGCGGCGTCCAGCAGCGCCGGGTGCAGCCCGTAGCGGGCGGCCGCGGCCTGCTCGGTGGCGGGCAGGGCGACCTCGGCGTAGACCTGGTCGCCGTGCTGCCAGGCGGCCCGCAGGCCCTGGAAGGCCGGGCCGTAGTCCACCCCGGCGTCGGCGAGCCGCTGGTAGGCGTCGGTGACGTCCAGCGGGGTCGCGCCGGCCGGCGGCCACGCGGTGAGGTCCGCGGCGGACTCGTCGGCTGCCGTGTCGGCCGCCGCGTCGGTGGTCGCGTCGGTGGCCGCGGAGAGCGTGCCCGAGGCGTGCCGGGTCCACGGCTCGTCCTCGGCGGCGTCGGCCGGGCGGGAGTCGATCCGCAGCGGACGGACGCCATCCTGCTCCGCGCCGACCAGGACCTGGAGCCGGACGCCACCGCGCTCGGGCAGGACCAGCGGGGCTTCCAGGGTGAGTTCGTCGAGGCGGCCGCAGCCGACCTCGTCGCCGGCCCGGACGGCCAGCTCCAGGAACGCCGTCCCGGGCAGCAGGGTCGCGCCCATCACGGTGTGGTCGGCCAGCCACGGCGTGCTGTGCCGGGAGAGCAGCCCGGTCAGCAGGTGGCCGTGGCCGTCCGCGAGCGGCACGGCCGCGCCGAGCAGGGGGTGCTCGGGGGCGGTGAGGCCCGCCGTGGTGACGGCGGCCGCACCGGCCACGGTGTCCAGCCAGTAGCGGTTGCGCTGGAAGGGGTAGGTGGGGAGGTCGGTGCGGTGGCCGGCGGTGAGGAGCGGGGTGAAGTCGGCGGGGGCGCCGTG
>NZ_JBHVRS010000059.1:5000-6326 GCF_042885595.1 Kitasatospora sp. NPDC058046 | reverse complement strand
CACAGCGACCGCCCCAGATCGGGCCGCGCGACGGCTGCGGGCGCGGCGGCCAGAACGTCGGCGGCAGTGACGGCGGCCGGGGCGGTGGTGCTGCGTGCAAGGCAGGCGCTCTCCCAGCTGAGCTAAGGCCCCATAAAAGATGGTCGGGAAGACAGGATTCGAACCTGCGACCCCTTGGTCCCAAACCATGTGCTCTACCAAGCTGAGCTACTTCCCGTTTTCAAAAGTATGTATGGCGCGCCCGAGAGGAGTCGAACCCCTAACCTTTTGATCCGTAGTCAAACGCTCTATCCAATTGAGCTACGGGCGCAACAATAAGTGCCGAGGGCCGGACTTGAACCGGCACGGTAGTCACCTACCGCAGGATTTTAAGTCCTGTGTGTCTGCCAATTCCACCACCCCGGCAGCATATGTGGAGCGGAAGACGGGGTTCGAACCCGCGACCCCCACCTTGGCAAGGTGGTGTTCTACCACTGAACTACTTCCGCATTACAGGATTTCTTTATGTTGTTTGGCAATGCGGGTGAAGGGACTTGAACCCCCACGTCATAAGACACTAGATCCTAAGTCTAGCGCGTCTGCCAATTCCGCCACACCCGCGTAACATGGTGAGCCATGAAGGACTCGAACCTTCGACCCTCTGATTAAAAGTCAGATGCTCTACCAACTGAGCTAATGGCTCGCTTTTAAAGCGACTTGTCTATCTTACCATATGAAAGTGGTGCCGGCAAGAGGACTTGAACCCCCAACCTACTGATTACAAGTCAGTTGCTCTACCAATTGAGCTACACCGGCATAATGGTGGAGGATGACGGGCTCGAACCGCCGACCCTCTGCTTGTAAGGCAGATGCTCTCCCAGCTGAGCTAATCCTCCATATGACCCGTACGGGATTCGAACCCGTGTTACCGCCGTGAAAGGGCGGTGTCTTAACCGCTTGACCAACGGGCCGATAATTATGATATCTGTAATCATATGGCGGAGAAGGAGGGATTTGAACCCTCGCGCCGCTTACGCGACCTACACCCTTAGCAGGGGCGCCTCTTCAGCCACTTGAGTACTTCTCCATATGGCTCCGCAGGTAGGATTCGAACCTACGACCGATCGGTTAACAGCCGATAGCTCTACCACTGAGCTACTGCGGAATGAAGTCTGCCTGGCGATGTCCTACTCTCACAGGGGGAAACCCCCGACTACCATCGGCGCTGAAGAGCTTAACTTCCGTGTTCGGCATGGGAACGGGTGTGACCTCTTCGCTATCGCCACCAAACCATTGAGAGTGTTCTCTCAAAACTAGATAACAGTAAGCATACATTCAAATTGGTTA
>NZ_JBHVRS010000059.1:0-2500 GCF_042885595.1 Kitasatospora sp. NPDC058046 | reverse complement strand
CGTACTCAGGATCCACTCAGGAGAGAACGAAGTTTTGACTACAGGGCTGTTACCTCCTATGGCGGGCCTTTCCAGACCTCTTCATCTACCTCGTTCCTTTGTAACTCCGTACAGAGTGTCCTACAACCCCAAGAGGCAAGCCTCTTGGTTTGGGCTGATCCCGTTTCGCTCGCCGCTACTCAGGGAATCGCATTTGCTTTCTCTTCCTCCGGGTACTTAGATGTTTCAGTTCCCCGGGTATGCCTTCTCATACTCTATGTATTCAAGTATGGATACCACTCCATTACGAGTAGTGGGTTTCCCCATTCGGAAATCTCCGGATCAAAGCTTGCTTACAGCTCCCCGAAGCATATCGGTGTTCGTCCCGTCCTTCATCGGCTCCTAGTGCCAAGGCATCCACCGTGCGCCCTTTCTAACTTAACCGTTAAAAAGAATCACTACGTGATATCTTGCATTACTAATTGAATGTGAATTACTTCTGTTATCTAGTTTTCAAAGAACAACATCTCGAAGAATCGAATGATCCTTCAAAACTAAACAAGACAGGGAACGTTCTGTTTATAAGACCCAAGGTCTTATATTCCGTTAAAATCCTTAGAAAGGAGGTGATCCAGCCGCACCTTCCGATACGGCTACCTTGTTACGACTTCACCCCAATCATCTATCCCACCTTCGGCGGCTGGCTCCATAAAGGTTACCCCACCGACTTCGGGTGTTACAAACTCTCGTGGTGTGACGGGCGGTGTGTACAAGGCCCGGGAACGTATTCACCGCGGCATGCTGATCCGCGATTACTAGCGATTCCAGCTTCACGCAGTCGAGTTGCAGACTGCGATCCGAACTGAGAACAGATTTGTGGGATTGGCTTAACCTCGCGGTTTCGCTGCCCTTTGTTCTGCCCATTGTAGCACGTGTGTAGCCCAGGTCATAAGGGGCATGATGATTTGACGTCATCCCCACCTTCCTCCGGTTTGTCACCGGCAGTCACCTTAGAGTGCCCAACTGAATGCTGGCAACTAAGATCAAGGGTTGCGCTCGTTGCGGGACTTAACCCAACATCTCACGACACGAGCTGACGACAACCATGCACCACCTGTCACTCTGCCCCCGAAGGGGACGTCCTATCTCTAGGATTGTCAGAGGATGTCAAGACCTGGTAAGGTTCTTCGCGTTGCTTCGAATTAAACCACATGCTCCACCGCTTGTGCGGGCCCCCGTCAATTCCTTTGAGTTTCAGTCTTGCGACCGTACTCCCCAGGCGGAGTGCTTAATGCGTTAGCTGCAGCACTAAGGGGCGGAAACCCCCTAACACTTAGCACTCATCGTTTACGGCGTGGACTACCAGGGTATCTAATCCTGTTCGCTCCCCACGCTTTCGCGCCTCAGCGTCAGTTACAGACCAGAGAGTCGCCTTCGCCACTGGTGTTCCTCCACATCTCTACGCATTTCACCGCTACACGTGGAATTCCACTCTCCTCTTCTGCACTCAAGTTCCCCAGTTTCCAATGACCCTCCCCGGTTGAGCCGGGGGCTTTCACATCAGACTTAAGAAACCGCCTGCGCGCCCTTTACGCCCAATAATTCCGGACAACGCTTGCCACCTACGTATTACCGCGGCTGCTGGCACGTAGTTAGCCGTGGCTTTCTGGTTAGGTACCGTCAAGGTGCCGCCCTATTTGAACGGCACTTGTTCTTCCCTAACAACAGAGCTTTACGATCCGAAAACCTTCATCACTCACGCGGCGTTGCTCCGTCAGACTTTCGTCCATTGCGGAAGATTCCCTACTGCTGCCTCCCGTAGGAGTCTGGGCCGTGTCTCAGTCCCAGTGTGGCCGATCACCCTCTCAGGTCGGCTACGCATCGTCGCCTTGGTGAGCCGTTACCTCACCAACTAGCTAATGCGCCGCGGGTCCATCTGTAAGTGGTAGCCGAAGCCACCTTTTATGTCTGAACCATGCGGTTCAAACAACCATCCGGTATTAGCCCCGGTTTCCCGGAGTTATCCCAGTCTTACAGGCAGGTTACCCACGTGTTACTCACCCGTCCGCCGCTAACATCAGGGAGCAAGCTCCCATCTGTCCGCTCGACTTGCATGTATTAGGCACGCCGCCAGCGTTCGTCCTGAGCCAGGATCAAACTCTCCGATAAAGTAGTTTGACTGACTACGCACATCGCTGTGCGATTTATTTAAAACTTTGAATTAACAGGTACGTTTTGTCTTGTTTAGTTTTCAAAGATCATTTTGTCTTTCGTTCAAGCGACTTTATTATTATATCTTATCAATCTCTTGAAGTCAACAACTTTTTGAATTTCTTTTTTTCGTCAGCGCCTTGTTTAGCGGCAACGAATAATAATATACCACCTCACAAATAATAGTGCAATAGTTTTTTAAAAGAAAATCAAAAAAGTTTTACGAGCGGCTTGTTTCTAAAAAAGCGCCGTACTGCGATAAGCAGAAACGGCGCCTGCCCTTTTATTAGCGTTGTCTCATTTGAGGGAA
>NZ_JBHVRS010000058.1:0-9223 GCF_042885595.1 Kitasatospora sp. NPDC058046 | reverse complement strand
TCGCGGGCGCTGCGGGTGCTGATGGACGCCTTCTCCGACGGGGTGCACCTGCGCAACGACATCTTCTCGTACCAGCGGGAGGTGGAGGACGAGGGAGAGCTGAGCAACGGCATCCTGGTGCTGGAGCGGTTCCTGGAGTGCTCCACCCAGGAGGCCGCCGAGGCGGTCAACGACCTGCTCACCTCACGGCTGCAGCAGTTCGAGAACACCGTGCTCACCGAACTGCCGGTGCTGTTCGCGGAGACCGGGCTGGACCCGGCGGGCCGTGCCCGGGTGATGGCGTACGTCAAGGGCCTCCAGGACTGGCAGTCCGGCGGGCACGAGTGGCACCTGCGCTCCAGCCGGTACATGAACAGCGGCGGGACAGCGGCGAGTTCGTCCGGTTCGGGAGGGCGGCGGGGGCGTCCGCACAGCCACGTGCCGCACCGGGCCGTCAAGCCGTCCGCACTGCCCGAGTTCCGGCTTCCCTACGCCCGTCGGCTGAGCCCGCACCTGGACGGCGCCCGGAAGCACGCTGCGGAGTGGGCTGAGCGGATCGGCCTGCTGGCTCCCGACCCAGCGCTGCCGGGCTCCGGGATCTGGGATGCCGGAACGCTTCGTGCCTTCGACCTCCCCCTCTGCGCGGCGGGCGCCTACCCGGACGCGGACGCCGACCAGCTCGACCTCACCGCACAGTGGATGGTCTGGACCACCTGGGCCGACGACTACCTCCCGCAGGCCTTCTGGGCGGCCAGGGACGTGGCCGGCGCCAAGGCCACCAACAAAAGGCTGTCGCTGTTCATACCGCTGGACGGCACCGTTGCGCCGGAGCCGGTCAACGCTCTGGAGCGCGGCCTCGCCGACCTATGGGAGCGCACCGCCGTCCTGCTCGACACCGGATACCGGGGTCGGCTCCGTACCGGTGTGGGGGCAATGCTGACGGGCTGGGCCTGGGAGCTGGCCAACCGGATCCGAAACCGGATCCCGGACCCGGTGGACTACCTGGAGATGCGCCGCTCCACCTTCGGTTCCGAAATCGCCATGCTCCTCGCCCGGATCGGCCGCAACGAGAATCTGCCAGACGAGGTGTACGCCCACGGCTCGATGCGGGCGCTGGAACACGCCGCAGTGGACTGTGCGTGCCTGATGAACGACCTCGTCTCTTACCAGAAGGAGGTCGAGTACGAGGGCGATCTGCACAATGCCGTCCTGGTGATGCAGGACTTCTTCGGCTGCGACTACCCGACGGGAGTCCGGATCGTCGACGATCTCATGCGCGCGCGGCTGGACCGGTTCCAGCACATCACACAGAAGGAACTCCCGGTCATGTGCGAGGACGTCGGGCTAGACCGGCCATCCCGGGGGCTGGTCGACGTATACGTGGCGCAACTGGAGGACTGGCTTGCGGGCATCGTCGGCTGGCACCGGGACTGCCATCGCTACGGCCCGGGAGACCTGGAGGCGCAGTACGGAAAGGCAGGTGCGACATGAGTGTGTCGACGTACCGCATGCCCCGTCGGCGAAAGCCGTCAAACAAGGAGAAATCCGCTGGCCCCGGACTCCTGGAGCAAGTGTCCTGCCCAGCCGACCTGCGCGGGCTGCCAGCCAGCCAACTCGGCGACCTGGCGCGGGAAGTCCGAGGGCTCCTGGTCAAGACAGTGTGCGCGACAGGCGGACATCTCGGCCCGGGACTGGGCATAGTCGAACTGACAATCGCCCTACACCGGGTGTTCGACTCTCCCCGGGACACACTGCTGTTCGACATCGGACACCAGGGATACGTACACAAGCTGCTCACTGGACGCCAGGAGCGCTTCGCCACCCTGAGACAGGCCGGCGGGCTGTCCGGATACCTCTGCCGCGCGGAGTCCGTGCACGACGTGATCGAGAACTCGCACGCCTCAACCGCGCTCTCGTACGCGGACGGCCTGGCCAAGGCCCGTGCGCTGGCAGGGCAGACCGACCGGGCGGTCGTGGCGGTCATCGGAGACGGGGCGATGACCGGGGGGATGGCCTGGGAGGCCCTCGACAACATCGCGGCGGCAACCAACAGGCCCGTGATCATCGTCCTGAACGACAACGGCCGCTCCTACGCGCCCACCACCGGCGCCCTGGCCAACCACCTGGCCCGTCAGTGCCACGGCCGACCGGCGCCCGGCAGCGGCCCGGTGCCCGTCCGGAACCTGTTCACGGACCTGGGCCTCGCCTACCTCGGCCCCATCGACGGACACGACATCCCGGCCGTCGAACAAGCGCTGCACCAGGCACGAGCCCTGGCCCAACCGGTGGTCGTCCACGTCCTGACAGTCAAGGGGAAGGGCTATCCGCCGGCAGAGGCGGACGAGCGGGACCACTTCCACGCCATCGGCGTCATCGACCCCGCCACCGGACGGCCCCCCGCCGACCCGGGGCGGAGCGCCACGACACCCGCTCCCCGAACCTGGACGGATGTCTTCGGTGCCGAACTCCTCTCCCTCGCCCGGCAACGCCCCGACCTGGTTGCCGTCACGGCCTCCATGCTGCGCCCCACCGGCCTGCACGCGATGGCCGAGGCACTACCCGACCGGGTCTTCGACGTCGGCATCGCCGAGCAGCACGCGGTCGCTTCCGCGGCCGGTCTGGCCCTGGGCGGTTACCACCCCGTGGTTGCCCTCTACTCGGCGTTCCTCACCCGTGCCCTCGACCAGGTCCTGATGGACGTCGCCCTTCACCGCCTCGCGGTCACCTTCGTCCTCGACCGGGCCGGGATCACCGGGCCAGACGGGCCGTCACATCACGGCATGTGGGACATCAGCGTGCTCGGCACCGTCCCGGGCTTGCGCATCGGTGCCCCTCGGGACGCCGCCCGGCTCAGGGAACTCCTGCGCGAGGCCGTCGACGTCACCGGCGGCCCCACCTGCCTGCGTATCCCCAAGGCCACCGCCGACCAGGACATCCCCTCTCTGGCCCGGGTGGATGGCATGGACGTCCTCCACCACACGACGCGCCGGGGGGCGGACGTCCTGCTCGTGGTGGCCGGAACCACCGCGGCCGAAGCCCTGGCGGCCGCCCGCGTCCTGGAACGTGACGAGGGCCTCGGCACGGTCGTCGCGGACCCCCGCTGGCTCATCCCCGTCAATCCGGCCCTGCCCCGCCTCGCCGCACGTCACCGCCTCGTAGTCACCGTCGAGGACAACACCCGCACAGCCGGCTTCGGCACCCACCTCGCCCAGACCTGCGCCGACCAGGGGCTCGCCGTCCCGGTCCACAACCTCGGCCTCCCCCGCGCCTTCCTGCCCCATGCAGCACGGGGCGCACTCCTCGCCGACAACGGTCTGGACGCCGACGGTATCGCCGCCGCCGTGCTCGCCGCCCGGCGCCGACTGCACCTCGCTCCCGGAGCACGAGGCACCGGCCCGAAGGGGGCCCGATGAGAACGGACCTCGGTATACCCCGGCTGCCCCCTCCCGTCCCGTCGCGCCGGCCGTCGCGCCGGATCCAGGTCGGCACGGTCCCCGTCGGAGGCGGCGCACCGGTCTCCGTCCAGACGATGACCACCACATCCACCGCCGACGTGGACGCCACACTCCGCCAGATCGCCGCCGTCACCACCGCAGGGTGCGACATCGTCCGCGTCGCCGTACCCACCTCCGCCGACGCCGATGCCCTCCCCCGCATCGCGGGCAGGTCCCCGATCCCCGTCATCGCGGACATCCACTTCCAGCCCCGCTACGTCTTCGCCGCGATCGACGCCGGCTGCGCCGCCGTACGCGTCAATCCCGGCAACATCCGTGAGTTCGACGATCGGGTGGCCGACATCACCCGAGCAGCCGCCGCGGCCCGCATACCGATCCGGATCGGTGTCAACGCCGGCTCCCTGGACCCGCGGCTCCTGGCCGAGTACGGCGGTGCTACCCCCGAGGCCCTCGTCGGATCTGCCCTGAGGGAAGCCTCCCTGTTCGAGGAACACGGCTTCCGGGACCTCAAGATCGCTGTCAAGCACCACGACCCGATGACCGTCGTGGCGGCCAACCGGATCCTCGCCCGGGCCTGCGACTACCCGCTCCACCTCGGCGTCACCGAAGCCGGCCCGGTCTTCCAGGGCTCGATCAAGTCCGCCGTCGCCCTCGGTATTCTGCTGGCCGAGGGGATCGGCGACACCATCCGCGTCTCCCTCTCATGCGACCCAGTCGAGCAGGTCAAGGCTGGCGTCCACATCCTCCAGTCCCTCGGCCTCAGGCCCCGCAGACTGGAGATTGTCTCCTGCCCCGGGTGCGGACGCCTCCAGGTCGACCTGCACCGCCTGGCGTCACAAGTCGAGGCGGCGTTCGAGGGTTTCCCCCATCCCTTCCGTATCGCGGTGATGGGCTGCGTCGTCAACGGCCCCGGCGAAGCCCGGGAAGCCGATCTCGGGGTCTCCAGCGGCAACGGCAAGGGACAGATCTTCGTCCGCGGCCGGGTCGTCGCCACTGTCCCGGAGCACCAGATCGTCGACGCCCTCGTCGAACAGGCCCTGCTCTTGGCCGACAGCGAGAACGACCAAACGGGAACGCTGCCGTGACCGCCTCCGCACCGCCACCGACGACCGTCCTGGACCTGGACGAGACCAGGCAGGCCGTCGACGCCTGCCTGGCCGGCTTCCTCTCTGGCAAGGCCCTCACCGCCGCCCAGGGAGCGCCCGACGAGACCGTCGGCGTCCTGCGCCGGTTCCTCTTCTCCGGTGGCAAACGCTTGCGTCCGCTGCTGTGCGTGTGCGGATGGCGCGCGGCCGGCGGCCAGGGCGACACCGCCCCGGTCGTGCAGGCGGCCGCGTCGCTAGAGATGTTCCACACGTTCGCCCTCATCCACGACGACATCATGGACCACTCCGCCACCCGCCGGGGAGCCCCTGCCGTTCACCGGGCGATGGCCGCACGGTACCGGCGACGCGGCCGCACGGCCTCACAGGAACTCGGCACCGCTGCCGCAATCCTGATCGGTGACATCGCCCTGGCCTGGTCCGACGAGCTCCTGCACACCGCAGGCCTACCCCTCGAACGCCTCGCCGCCGCGCTCCCCACCGTGGACACGATGCGCACCGAGGTCATGTACGGGCAGTACCTCGACCTCCTCGCCACCGCAGACTTCAGCGGAGGCCTCGACGTACCGCTCACGGTGATGTGGTACAAGGCGGCGAAGTACACCGTCGAACGCCCCCTGCACATCGGCGCGACCATCGCGGGAGCGAACGCATCCGTCCTGGAGGCAATGACCTCCTACGCCCTGCCTCTCGGCGAGGCCTTCCAACTGCGCGACGACCTCCTCGGCGTCTACGGCGACCCCCGCAGAACCGGCAAGTCCGCCTTGGACGACCTGCGCGAGGGCAAGCACACCGTCCTCGTTGCCCTCGCTTTGCGGAACGCGACACCGGACCAGCGCGCACTTCTGCGTCGCCACCTCGGCGACCCGGCCCTGAATGACGAAGACGCCGCGCGCGTACGGGAGGTCCTGACCGCCACCGGCGCGCGCTCCGAGGTCGAGCGGATGATCCGTCGCCGCGGCGGGCAGGCACACGAGGCTCTGCTGCGAGCCGACTTCCCACACGCCGTCACTCGCACTCTGCACGGCATTGTCGGCACCGCTACCTGGAGGACATCGTGACCACCCCTGGATTCCATCTGTCAAGGGACAGCGGGATTTCCCCCGGTGTGTGAAGTGCCAGGAGATGTTGGGCACGGTAGTCCGGTGAGATGTTGGACGGTCCGGGCACATTCTTGACGCGAGATCGTCTTTGGAGCGGGTATGGGCGAGAAGGGCCAGGATGACGTCAGCGATCGAAGGTGGCTGACCGAGTACTGGTATCGGGCCGTGCTGCAGGTCAAGAGCGGCGACCCGGTAGCGCAGGTGGCCCGGCAGGCGGGGGTATCCCGGCAGTCGGTGTACTCGTGGATCTCCCGCTACGACGATGGCGGGCTGGAAGCCCTGGCCGACCGTTCCCGCCGCCCGCACACCTCGCCGACCCAGATCGCCGGGGACGTGGAGGCAGCCATCTGCGAGCTGCGGCCGGCCCACCCGCGCTGGGGAGCCCGGCGCATCGTCCACGAGCTTGAGCGCCGCGGCGGAAACACGGTCCCGGGACGCAACACCGTCCATCGGATTCTGGTCCGCAACGGCCTGGTCCGACACCAGGAGCAGAACCACCGGCGCGTCTACCGCCGCTGGCAACGCGATGCCCCGATGCAGCTGTGGCAGCTGGACATCATGGGCGGTGTCCTCCTGGCCGGCGGCCGCGAGTGCAAGCTGGTGACAGGAATCGACGACCACTCCCGGTTCATCGTGATCGCGAAGGTGCTGGCCCAGCCCACAGGCCGGGCGGTTGCTACAGCGTTCGCCGAGGCCATGAGCGTCTACGGAGTTCCCTCGGAGGTCCTCACGGACAATGGCAAGCAGTTCACCGGCCGCTTCACCAAGCCGTTTCCCGCAGAGGTGCTCTTCGAGCGGATCTGCCGCGAGAATGGCGTGGCCGCCCGCCTGACAGTGAGGATGTGACGTGGTGATGTTGCCGGCGGGTCCGACTCTCCGCCTGACTGACGTCTTGACTGTCCTGTTTGGGATTTGTCGGCCCGATGGGGCATCACCACGCACGCGGCCGGACGGGCGCTGTGACTCTATAGCGCCTCTGTGTGTCAAGCAGCTGCGGTGAGTTGGGCGCGATGGTCGCGTCTCATGATCCGGTAGACCACCTTGGACAGGCGTCGCTTGAGCGCCCGGCGGGCCTCGGAAGGGGTCTTCCCCCTCGGCGATCTTGCGCTGGTAGTACTCCTGGCCGCGGCCGCCGTCACGGATCTGGACGACGGCAATGACGTGCAGAACAGAGTTCAGCGCGCGGTTGCCGCCGGTGTTGAGCCGGTGGCGCACGTTGCCGCTGGAGACGTCCAGGGGCGCGCTGCCGGTGTAGCTGGCGAAGTGGTGCTCGCTCGGGAAGCGGCTGACGTCGCCGACATGGCCGAGAACCCTGCCGGGCCAGGACGGCGCCCAGGCCCGGCAGGGTGGTGAGCGTGCTGCGGGTGGCGGCCAGCGCCTCGCGCATCTGGATCTCGTTGTCCCTGACCAGGCGGTCCATCCGCCGCAGGTCGGCCAGCAGGTCGCGCAGAACGGCGTGGAGCCGGTTCAGGACTCGGGTGCGTTCGTGGACCGGGTCGTCGCGCCGCTCGGTCAGCAGTCGCAGGATCGTGGTCTGATCCTCGGCGGTGACCTGCCGCAGGTCGGGGCGGAACAGGGCGACCTGGGCAACGTGGCGGGCGTCGGCCTCGTCGGTCTTGCGGTTGCCGCCGGTGGCCAGCATCTGTGCCCTGGCGGAGAGCGTGGCCGGCACGTCGACCACGTCCTCGCCGGCGCGGCGGCCAGCTGCTGGGCGAGCGAGCAGCCAAGGCCGCCGGCGCCCTCGACGGCGAAGCCGCGCTCGGGCCACTGCTCGCACCAGGCCATGAGTTGGCGGAAAGTGCCGGCGTTGACGACGAATCGGCGCTTGGCCAGTTGGTGGCCCGAGGGCGTCGACGGCGATGGATGGCGGTGTGGGAGGACTTGTGCGGGTCGATACCGATCAGGATCACGGGCTGGCCTTGCACTCGATGGGAGCGGGGAGGGAGTGCGGTGAGCATCCTGACTTGAAGTCACCGTGTCGTCCTCATGCCTCTTTCGAGTCACACTGCGCGGGGTGTCGGCCGGCGGCGGCACGCTATGAGAGAGCCAGCCCGTGGGCGGTAAGGCGCACTGCGGGCCCGTGCCGACCGACACCCTGGACGCTACGGCTGTAGACCGAGCGCCTGGGCTCGATTCAACAAGTCAGGAGCTTGGTCCAGAAGCCCCGTCACTGTCCTGTCCACCCGCCCGACCGGCGCGTGCCGCCCTCGGAACGGACTCGCAAGGACGGACATGACCAGCATGACGCGTGACAGCCCGGAGATCACCGGCGGAGTCGACACCCACGGCCTGACCCATCACGCGGCGGTGATCGACCCGCTGGGCCGGCACCTGGCTGACCGGGAGTTCCCGGCCACGATCCGTGGCTACCGGGAACTGCTGGCCTGGATGCGCTCGCACGGCACGCCGAGCGCGGTCGAGGTGGAGGGCACCGGTGCCTACGGGGCCGAATTCGCCCGGGTGCTGACCGCCGCCGGGGTCACGGTCATCGACGTCGACCGGCCGGACCGCAAGACCCGGCGGATGAAGGGCAAGTCCGGCCCGATCGATGCCTACGCGGCCGCCACCGCTGTGCTCTCCGGGCGGGCCACCGACATCCCCAAGAGCCGGGACGGCCTGGTCGAGGCCGTGCGGGTACTGCGGGTCGCCCGCCGCAGCGCGGTCAAGGCCCGAACGCAGGCCATGAACCAGATCTTCGGCCTGCTCGTCTCCGCGCCGGCGGCGCTGCGCGAGCAGCTCGCCGGCCTGTCACGGGCGGAGCTCATACGCACGCTGGCCAGGTTGCGGTCAGGAGACGACCTCTCGGGCCCACTGGCCGCGACCCGAGCGGCACTGCGGCGTCTGGCCCGCCGCCACCAGACGATGAACGAAGAGGTCGCCGGGCTCGACACCGAGATCGGCCCGCTGGTCAAGAAGGCCACCCCTGCGCTGCTGGAGCTGTTCGGTGTCGGCCCCGAGACCGCCGGCCAGCTCCTGGCCTCCGCCAGAGGCAACCCCGAACGGATGCGCTCCGAGGCCGCGTTCGCCGCCCTGTGCGGAGCCGCCCCCGTCCCCGCCTCCAGCGGCCGCACCAACCGCCACCGTCTCTCCCGCGGCAGTGACCGGGCCGCCAACGCGGCCCTCTACCGCATCGCCCTGGTCCGTATGGTCAGCGATATCCGCACCCGTGAGTACGTGGTCCGGCAGACCGCCGCCGGCCGGACGAAGAAGGAGATCATCCGGCTCCTGAAACGTGCCGTCGCCCGGGAGGTGTTCCGCTGCCTGACCACCACGGTCACTGTCCCCGGCATCGCCGACCTGAGACCCCTGCGACAGTCCAAGAACATCACCCCCACCGCCGTCGCCAACCACTTCGGGGTCTGGCCCGCCACCATCTCCACCCTCGAACGCGGCCTCCGCCGAGACGACGACCTCGCCAACGCCTACCGCGACTGGCTCACCACCGCTTGACAGCCCATAGGAGTCAGCCGTTCACCTGCGGATGACGTCTTGCCCGCGTGAAAATCGGTGCGGGGGCCATCCGCTGACGCCGCATGATGTTTGGGCTTCGAGTCCGCATAGGAGTCTGGTGAGGGGGCCGCCC
>NZ_JBHVRS010000057.1:0-10241 GCF_042885595.1 Kitasatospora sp. NPDC058046 | reverse complement strand
GGGAATCTCGCGGGCGTTGTACACCCGCGAGACTGGCGCACCACCATGCTCACCGACAGCCGAACACCAAGATCCCCGACAGAGTCAAGCTCAGAGGGCGTTTGGTCTCGCGAGTTCCATGATGTCCGGTTCAGGTGCCTCGCCAGGTGGGTGTTGATTCGCCGGTGAGACGGCGGGTCATGTTGTCGATCATCGCGAGGCGGATCATGCTTTCGGAGTGCTCGGGCTTGGTCTCGTAGTCACGGGCGAGTCGGCGGTGCATCATGATCCAGCCGAATCCTCGCTCGACCACCCACCCCCTCGGGACGACCGAGAAGCCTCTGACCTGCTTATTTCGCGGGACGATGTCGACGTCGATGCCGAGCACTGCTCCGTGTTCGACGGCCTGGGTTTTGTAGCCGGTGTCGACCCAGGCCTTGGTGACCGTGGGATGTGATTTGGCGAGCCGGGTCAGGAGCTGCTTCCCGGCATCGTTGTCGGAGACGCTAGCCGCGGTGACCATGACGAGCAGAAGAAGGCCGAGCGTGTCGGTGACGATGCTGCGCTTGCGGCCCACGATCTTCTTGCCGGCGTCGATGCCCTGGGTGGCGGTCGGCACGCTGGGCGCGGTCTTGACGCTCTGGGCGTCGATCACGCACGCGGTCGGCTCGGGTGCTCGACCCTCCTTCCCCTGTACCAGACGGTGCAGGCGCAGGCCGAGTCTCTCGATGGTGCCGTCCGTGGCCCAGGCGCCGAAGTAGGAGAACACGGTGGTGTGCCGGGGGGGAGTCGTGCGGCAGGTAGCGCCAGGGGATGCCAGTTCGGCTCACGAACAGGACCGCGTTCATCACCTCCCGCAGGTCGGTGACCTTCCCGCCGAGATGGAGCGAGGTCTTCTGCCGCTCGGCGCGCCAGGCGGCCAGGACCGGCTCCATCAGGGCCCAGCGCACGTCGGACAGGTCGCTCGGATAGGCCTTGCGCTGCGACTGAATCGTCATAAGTACACTGGTATGCGCCGGAGTTGAGAATGGTCTATCGCTCGATCGAGTGATGGCCGCGCCGTGATCCCGGCATTTTCAAACCGGACAGGAACTATCACCTCCAACTCGGACGAATCGTTGTTCCGAGTGCCGCCTCATGGACCAAGCAGATTGGGCAACTCGCACCTGCTGGACATTTCCGACCATCAGCAAATGCCTCAAATCAGACATCAATGACACGAACGTCCTCTGAGGAGCGGGCGGCCTACCTGCCCACGGACCCGCGCGACAACAGCCGCGCGACCCCACCCCTCCCGCCACCGCCGCCAGTATTTGACAGCCCACGAAGTGGTATAGACCATTGGGGCAAATCGCGCCATCCCGCCACCGCCGACCAGACCTGGAACCCGCCGCCATGACCGCACCACACCGTCCAGACGACCGCGCCGCCACCGGCAGTGAGCCGGACGACGACCGGTTCCCGGAGCTTCTCACCCGCCCGCCGGCCAGGACCGATACGGCGCTGGCCGCCCACATCGACGAGAAGGTCGCGCACCAGGCCCTCGCCGCGGGCTTCGACACGCACCGCGCACGCGCCCTCGCCTCGGCCCGGTTCGGCCACCTGGCCGTCATGGTCTTCCCCAACTGCGACGACGTGGCTCAACTCACTGCCGCGGCCTGCTGGATGTCCGCAATTGCCGCCGTCGACGACGTCTGCGACGACGAGGACGCCGCCGGCGTGCCCGCTCACGCCGGCGCCTACTTGACCCTCGCCCTCGCCGCCCTCGACCCTGCCCACCTGACCGAGCCCCACGAATCCGGCCTGCGCCGCGAACTCGGCCGCCGCCCGTACCTGCGCCACCTCGGCGCCAGCTTCACCCTCCTGGGCCGCCACGCCACCCCAGGCCAACTGGCCCGCATACGCGCGGAGACCACCACGGTCTTCACCGCCCAGCAGGCCCCGATCAGCTGGCGCACCGCCGGCATACGCCCGCCGGTGTGGGAGTTCCTCGCCGCCCGGCAGGCGGACGGCTTCGGACCCGCCCTGGCCCTGACCGACCTCATGGGCGGCTACGAACTCGGCCCCGGACACTACGAGCACCCGGGCGTGCGTCGCGCCCTGCGCCTGGCCAACCTCGCCATGGTCATCGTCAACGACCTGTACTCCCAGGGCAAGGACGCCCCCGGCGCGGTCACCCTGCCCGCCCTTATCGCCCACGAACGCGGCTACTCACGCGCCGAGGCGATCTCGGCCGCCTGCCGGGCGCACAACACTGCCGTACGCGAGTTCGACGAGGCGTGCCGGACCCTGCGCACCGCTCTTCCCGACCTGATGGTCGCCCGGTTCCTCGACGGCCTGCGCGCCTGGATCGCCGGCGCCCGCGCCTGGCACGCCTTCTCCGCCCGCTACCCCCTGCCCCGGCAGGCGAGCGCCACCGGCGCGTGAGCGCACGCAGCCCGGATCGCCGCCATCCGCGACCCCTCGACCACCTCCTGCCAGCCACCCACACCACCGACGAAAGAAGGCACCATGACCACGACCACCCCGGGCGCCAACGTCATCACCACCCGGTACCAGCAGACAGTGGCCGACTACTGGAACAACGAGAAGGACCCGGTCAACCTGCGCCTGGGCAACGTCTCCGGCACCTACCACCACCACTACGGCATCGGCGACGTCGACCACGCCGCGCTCCAGGGCCCCGAGGAGACCCGCGAGGAGCGGATCGTCAAGGAACTGCACCGCCTGGAGGCCGCGCAGGCCGACTACCTCGCCGCCCAGCTCGGCGACCTCGGCCCCAACAGCCGCATCCTGGACGCCGGCTCCGGCCGCGGCGGCACCAGCTTCGTCGCCAACCAGCTCTTCGGCTGCCACGTCAACGGCATCTCCATCTCCCAGCAGCAGGTCGACTTCGCCAACGACCAGGCCAAGCGCCGCGGCGTCGACGACAAGGTCGCCTTCCACTTCCGCAACATGCTCGACAACGGCTTCGACACCGCCACCTTCCAGGCCGTGTGGAACAACGAGAGCACCATGTACGTCGACCTGCACGAGCTGTTCGCCGAACACGCCCGCGTCCTTGCCCCCGGCGGCCGCTACGTCACCATCACCGGCTGCTACAACGACGTCCACGGCCGCCAGCCCTCCCGCGCCGTCAGCCAGATCGACGCCCACTACATCTGCGACATCCACCCGCGCAGCGCCTACTTCGCCGCGATGGCCGCCAACAATCTGATCCCGATCAGCGTGGTCGATCTCACCGCCGCCACCATCCCCTACTGGGAACTGCGCGCCACCTCCGAGGTCGCCACCGGCATCGAGGACGCCTTCCTCACCGCCTACAAGGAAGGCAGCTTCCACTACCTGATGATCGCCGCCGACCGCGTCTGAACCACCCACCACCCAACGCGCCGCGTGCGCCCGGCCGACATCGGGCGCACGCGGCGCAACCCCTTCGCCCGGCCCGAAGCCGCTGCCCCGGGACCGGGCCTGACCGGTCCCGGCCCGGGGACGGAGGCGTGCCCTCACGCCTCACCCCCGGCCCGCCGTCCCATGCCGCGCACGCCCCCGTGGGGTGACCGCCCGACAACCGCTAGTGTCCTGCGACGGAGATTCGTCGTTAGATCTTGCGTGAGTGATTCTTCGGATGTGCCGGTGCGCCGTCGCGGTCCCGCGTTGGAGCCGTTGTTGTTGTCCGGGGAGGAGCGGGAGGTGCTGACGCGATGGGCCCGCCGGGCGACATCCGCCCAGGCGCTCGCTTTGCGGGCCCGGATCGTGCTGGCCTGCGACGGCCCGGATGTGCCGTCGATCGTCGGCGTGGCACGGGAGTTGAGCATCACCGCGGACACGGTCCGCAAGTGGCGGCGGCGCTTCCTCGCCGAGCGGCTGGACGGGTTGGTGGACGAGCCGCAGCCGGGCCGGCCTCCGAGCATCGCGGTGGACGAGGTCGAAGCGGTGGTGGTGGCGACGCTGGAGGAGATCCCGAAGAACGCGACGCACTGGTCGCGGAGCTCGATGGCGGCCCGCAGTGGCCTGTCGAAGTCCACAGTGGGGCGGATCTGGCGGAAGTTCCAGCTCAAGCCCCACCTGGCCGACACCTTCAAGCTCTCCACCGACCCGTTCTTCGTCGAGAAGGTCCACGACGTGGTCGGGCTCTGCTTCGACCCGCCCGAGGGGGCGGTGGTGCTGTCGGTCGACGAGAAGTCGCGTGCGCCACGAGGCGCTGATGGATCCGTGCGGGAGGAAGGACCCGCCGCCGGTCATCGTAGTGACCGGTCGAAGCTGGAGGCAGGCTGAGCCCCGGGTTGGGGGCAAGGCTGGAAGCGGCCTCGACAATGTAGGGGCGGGCCGGTACTACCAGACGGCTCGTGCCCGCTAGCGAGGACGGGAAAGGGGTAAGGGAACTGAACCGGTGTCAGAAGCCCCGTTAGTCGTCAGTGATCTGCTGAATCTGGTGGATGGATCACTTTGCGGTGCTGGGCAGGTCGTGGCTTTTGACCTGCCCGCTTCCGTCGTCCGTGAGATTTGGGCGGCGGGAGGCCCGGGCCAAGACTGCGATGTGCGGCCCGTGGCGATGCCGTCGAGGTATAGCCGGACGCCGACACCCGTCACAACGGACATCAGTGAACGTGGGAAGCGGTCCGATGCCGCCCTACCCCTCCGGTTTCCAGCCGGGCGGAGGGCAGGCGCAACGCCCGCCCAGGGCATCGGATCGTGGCGGAGCCGCCGTAGTACTCGGAGGTCAGGAGAGCTGGCCACGTGGGGAAGGGCGGCAGCGTGATCAGCAGCATGACTGGTGGAGGGGAGACGCGCCGTTGAACAACAGCGCACCGTCGTGGCCGAACATCTTCGAGGCCGAACGTCGGGTACTCGACCACCAGCGGAAGCTGTACCGATGGGCACGGGCCGAACCTGAGCGCAGGTTCGGTGACGTGTTCAACCTGATCTGCGACCGGGCGACCTTGCTGGTCGCCTGGGAGCGGGTCGCAGGCAACAAGGGTGCCAGGACAGCCGGCGTGGATGCGGTCACCCGCCGCCACGTCGAGGAGGACGTCGGAGTGCTGCCCTTCCTGGAGGAGCTCCGCTCCGCCTTGAGGGACGGCACGTTCACCGCGCTGCCAATGAGGCAGGTGTCCATCCCCAAGCGCAACGGGAAGATCCGTTTGCTGGGGATCCCGACCCTGCGTGACCGGGTTGCGCAGATGGCCCTCAAGCTGCTCCTGGAGCCAGTGTTCGAGGTCGATTTCTACCCGTCCAGCTACGGGTATCGGCCCGGGCGCCGGGCTCAGGATGCCATTGCCGAGATCCACCAGCTCACCAGCCGCTCATATGAGTGGGTGGTGGAAGGGGACATCACCGCGTGCTTCGACAACGTCGACCACCAGGTCCTGATGGGCCTGGTGGAAGAGCGAATCACCGACCGAAAGGTGCTGCGGCTGGTCCACGCGTTCCTTCGGGCGGGGATCGTCGAACGCCACGGTGCCCTTGTCGCGAGCCTGACCGGCACGCCGCAGGGCGGGGTCGCCTCTCTGTTGCTGGCCAACATCTATCTCTCCGTCCTGGACCGCCACTTCGCTGGCATCTGGGAACGGGAGATGAGCCCGCCCTAGCGTCGCCAGCAGCGACGACGGCGCGGACAGCCGAACTACCGTCTGATCCGTTACGCGGATGACTGTGCGCCACGAACACATCAGGAGGTTTCGGTGTAGACGGAAGCTGCTGATGTGGTGCTGCACTGGTGATGGAGGTAGGCCCTCCGGGACCGCCCACGCAGGGGGAGGTCTCAAACCACCGCAGGCTGCTCCGGTGAATGAGCCGGGGTGGTGAGCACTGCGGACAAGGCGCAATTGATGCGTCAGGTGCGAGCCGAGAAGGCGAACGCGAGTGAACCACTGCCGAAGTGTCGAAAGCGTATGGGCGGTTGCCGAAACCGGGGTCCAGTTGTTGCCCCGGGATGAGTCTGGCGGGTTCCTGTATTCCTGGCCAGGTGGTGCCCGGCATGAAGGTGGCGCGAGCTCGGCTCAGGCGCCGGTGTGGAACGTGGGAACCCCTCGCCGCGATGCTGCCGGTGGCCGTGTTGACGGTCAGTCGGCTTCAAGGGAGAACCTCAAGCAGCTGAAACTGCAAGGGGCAGAGTACCGATGCGTGGCAGGGGGACGGACCGCCTCGTAGTAGTGGTGAAACCCCTGTAATGGGGGTGGAGCGAAGGGGGCGGGTCGTCCTGGTCTTGTTCGGTGGTCAACCGGAGTTCCCGGGAGGAGCCAGGTGAACGGATCGAGGCCGCAGGCCGAGGTCACAAGCAAGTCGTTTGATATCCCCAAGTGGATGGTGTGGCAGGCATTTCAAAGGGTCAAGGCCAACAAGGGTGTACCCGGGGCGGACGGCGTGACGATCGAGCGGTTCGAACAGGAGCTGAGTAGGAACCTGTTCAAGCTGTGGAACCGCATGTCGTCCGGCTCGTACTTCCCTCCGGCGGTGAAGGCCGTGGAGATCCCCAAGGCGGGCGGGCGAGGTGTCCGCGTGCTCGGGGTGCCCACCGTGGCCGACCGGATCGCCCAGACGGTGGCCGCGATGTATCTGGAGCGTCGGGTGGAGCCTGTGTTCCACCCGGACTCCTACGGCTACCGACCCCGGCGATCGGCGTTGGACGCGGTGGAGCAGTGCCGGCAGCGCTGCTGGAGAAGCGACTGGGTGGTCGATCTCGACATCCGGGCGTTCTTCGACAGCGTGGACCACGAGCTGATGCTCAAGGCGGTCGAACGGCACGTCGACGAGGATGGGAAGTGGGTCCTGCTCTACGTCAGGCGGTGGCTGGTCGCCCCGCTGGCGAAGATGGACGGGACGGTGGTGCCGAGGGATCGCGGGACTCCGCAGGGGTCGGCGATCTCTCCGGTACTGGCGAATCTGTATCTGCACTACGCGTTCGATGTGTGGCTGGCGCGGGAGTTCCCGCAGGTCACCTTCGAGCGGTACTGCGACGATGCGGTGATCCACTGTGGCAGCGAGAGGCTGGCCCGCCGGGTGCGGGACGCTCTCGCGGCCAGGTTGGCGCAGGTCGGTCTGGAGTTGCATCCGGACAAGACGCGCATCGTGTACTGCAAGGACGCCGACCGGCGCGGCTCGTACGAGCACACGTCGTTCACGTTCCTCGGGTACACGTTCCGGCCCAGGCTGGCCAAGAACCGGTTCGGGAAGCACTTCGTGAACTTCCTGCCCGCGGTCAGCAAGGAGGCGATCAAGGCGATGGGCAAGGAGATCCGTTCCTGGCGCATCGCCTGCCGCAGTGACAAGTCCCTGATGGACCTTGCACGGATGTTCAACAGCATCGTGCAGGGATGGATCAACTATTACGGGCGCTTCTACAAGTCCATGTTGTATCCCCTCCTCCGGCGCATCAATGACCTGTTGGTGCGCTGGGCCTGCCGGAAGTACAAGCGACTGCACCGCCGCGAGAAGCGGGCGAGGGAACTGCTGGCGGGCGCGGCCCGCCGCTACCCGAACCTGTTCGCCCACTGGCGGTTCGGCCTCAAGCCTG
Organism: Kitasatospora sp. NPDC058046; assembly: GCF_042885595.1. NCBI lineage: Bacteria > Bacillati > Actinomycetota > Actinomycetes > Kitasatosporales > Streptomycetaceae > Kitasatospora > Kitasatospora sp. NPDC058046. Next base: position 2,746 of record NZ_JBHVRS010000057.1, on the reverse strand, counting down.
ACGGCTGGACGATGGGAGCCGTGTGAGCCGAGAGGCTCCCGCACGGTTCTGCGAGCGGCGGCGGGTGAGATTCCCGCCGCCGACTCTCCTCGTCGTGCTCGTGCACGGTGAGCGGTCGGACGCGGAGGCGATCCGGACGGAGATCGCGCAGATGCTGGCCGAGCGGCTGAAGATGACCCTCTCGGTTGAGAAGACCCACATCACCCACATCGACGACGGCTTCGTGTTCCTGGGCTTCCGCATCCAACGGTGGCAGCGGGGAGACGGGCGCCGTGTGGTGCTGACCATCCCGTCCAAGGACGCCCTGGCCAGGGTGATGCACAAGATCAAGGAGGCCACGAGGGCGAGCACGACCTCACTCCGGATTGGGCAGGTGCTGCGGATGATCAACCCGGTCCTGCGAGGCTGGGCTGCCTACTTCCGCTACGGCGCTTCCAAGAAGACCTTCTCCTACCTGGGCTGGTATGCCTGGTGGAGGATGATCTACTGGATCCGCCGCAAGCACCCGCACATGACCTGGAAGCAGACCCGGCGCCGCTTCTACGGGGCAGACCGGATCTGTGAGGACGGCCTGGTCCTCTACAATCCGGCGAAGACGCGAGTCGAGCGCTACCGCTTCCGCGGAGCGCAGATCGCGACGCCGTACAACATCGACGAGGTCGATCCGTCGGGAGCACGCTTCCGCCGGACCAGCCACGACGACGTGGCGTTCGTCGGGCAGGTTTCGGAACTCGTCAACTGAACCATCGGATCACGTGGAGAGCCCGTTGCGGGGATGACCCGCACGGCGGGTTCGGCGGGCGGGGACGGGAAGACCTACGGCCGGAAGGCCGAAAGGCGTCCCGTCCCCGACCCAACAGATCCAGGCCCTCGACCGCTCCGCCCCGGTACTGCCGATGATGCCGGGCATGCCCGAACGCCGCACCCACGACTACTACCGGCATGGCATCACCAGCCTGTTCGCCGCCTTCAACATCGCTGACGGCACTGTCATATCGGCACTGCACCGCCGCCACCGGGCCATCGAGTTCAAGAAGTTCCTGGTCATGATCGACAAGGCTGTGCCCGCCGGCCTCGATGTCCACCTGGTCTGTGACAATTACGCCACCCACAACACCGCCGAGATCAGGACGTGGCTACGAAGACACCCGCGCTTCCACGTCCACTTCACCCCCACCGGCTCCTCGTGGATGAACCAGGTCGAACGATGGTTCGGCATGCTGACCGAGAACCCCAGGCCCTTCACCTGGACCAAGACCGCCGACGAGATCCTCAACTCCCTCGCCGGCTACCTCACCAAAATCAACCCGCCGACCACTGAAACCTGAAGCAGACTTAGAGCTGACATTTTAGGTGCAGGACACGAGGGAACACGCGACATGAGCATCGACAACTCCTTAGGGGCATTCGATACAGTTCCTCGTAGTCGCGGCGGAGCCGCCGGCACCGGGACATGATCCCGAAGGTCTGCTCGACGCGCCAGCGGATCGGCTGGACGACGAAACCCTTCTGTTCCTTGTCGCGGGCGACCACCTCGACGTCGATGGACAGGGCGGCGCCGTGCTTGACCACGGCGTTGTTGTAGCCGGCGTCCACCCACGCCTTGGTCACGGTGGGCCACCGGACGGCGAGGGTGTCCAGGACCTGTTTGCCGCCGGCGGAGTCCTGGACTCCGGCGGCGGTGACGATCAGGACCAGGAGCAGGCCCAGGGTGTCGGTGGCGATGTGGCGCTTGCGGCCCTTGACCCGTTTCCCGCCGTCGTAGCCCTGGCTGTCGGCCGGGGCGTTCGGCGAGGCCTTCATCGACCGGGGCATCGATGATCGCCTCGCTCGGCAGGATCCGCCGGCCCTTCTTCGCCCTGAGCTGGTCACGGAGCGTGTCGTGGATCTGCTCGGCGGCACCGTCGCCTTCCCACTCCTTGAAGTAGCCGTAGACCGTGGTGTGGGGCGGGAAGTCGTGCGGCAGGTAGCGCCAGGCGATGCCGGTCCGCGCGACGCAGAGGATCGCGTTGACCACTTCACGCAGTTCGGTGGTCGGCTCGCGTCCCTCGGCGCGAGCCGACTGCCAGCGCAGCAGCATCGGTTCGATGAGCTGCCACTGGTCGTCCTTCAGGTCCGAGGGGTACCGGCGTCGTTGAGTCACGATTGATCAATACCGCTGACGCGGGCCCGGCCGCTACGAGCTCCTGGTACCGAGTCCGTGCCGTGCCATTGGAAGCCGGACAGTTGGGGGGATTCCCCTATCGAACGCCCTAATCCTTTGTGTAGGTAGTTCCGGATCACCCCGGCTGGGGCCCTGGAACTGTCCGCGGGTGACAGACGCCTCGGTGTCTCCTGGCCAGCAAGGCCTAACCCAAGAGCGGTGCTGTCACGGTGGTGGGTTTCGTGGTGGTCGCGTAGGCACCGGGCCGATGCCTGATAACGCCCTGGCTATGTGAGGCCTTCTGAGAGAGCGGCGCGTCCCGGTGTCTTCGGGCCGCCGCGGAACCCACCCTTTGATCGTGTTCGTTGTCGTGGTGGTGCGAGCCCGCCCCAGGGCGAACCCCTTGTCGATCTCCGCGAGCCGCCGAGCTCTGGAACAGATCGGGGTCCCTGGGGTGCGCTGGTGTCGCGAACGGCTACAGAGATGGTGGACCGACGAGTCCTGGGATTAGGCCGTGTCTCATAATTGATCTTGTGGTGGGTCGAGGAGAGATAACGGATGCTGCGTGGGCTCGTATAGAGCCGTTGTTGCCGCAGCGGGACG
>NZ_JBHVRS010000056.1:0-10580 GCF_042885595.1 Kitasatospora sp. NPDC058046 | reverse complement strand
CGTCCCGCTGCGGCAACAACGGCTCTATACGAGCCCACGCAGCATCCGTTATCTCTCCTCGACCCACCACAAGATCAATTATGAGACACGGCCTAGCACTGGGACGAAGCCGGACGCGGCGCGACGCGGACGGCCGCCCGGTCGGGCTGATGCGGGAGGACGGTTGGCCCTGGACGCCGTGATGCTGTCGGCTGGCTGCCGCTGCGCCAAGGCGCCTGCACCCTGTCCGCTGGTCGGCAGGCGGCCAGAGCTTTGACCTGATCCTCTCTTGATCGCGAACATGCCATGTCAGTCCCCGGTGCCGGGATCGCCCGGGCGCGGCGGGACCTGATCGGATCGCGGTCAGGCAGTCGCTGCTTCGGCCTCGATGATGCGCTGGTGTAGTACGACCAGGAACTTCGGGTACCGGTCGGCGGCCCTGGCCTCTCCGAAGGCCGGATGCTCGCCCGCCGTCGTCCAGGCGGCGGTGGCCTCCGACCTCAGCTGCCAGAGCCGCACGGTGAGATCCGGCGGCCAGAACGAGGCGGCGGGCCCGTCCTGCAAGCCACCCTCCGGCGGATCGGCCGGCCAGCACAGCCGCTCCAGCCACTGCTCCGGAGCGGGGAATCTTTCACGGGCTTCAGCCGCGATTCCGGCGGAGAACTCCTCGACCGCGCGCTGCGCGGCCCGGGCCGCCAGCTGCAGGGCGATCAGGGCGTCGGGGATGGGGATGTCATCGGGCACGGAGAGGAGCCTACGTTGTTGGCCTGCCGGGCCCAGTCCGCCTGGTCCGGTCGGTTGGCGACCCGTCCAGCGGCCCGGGCGCCGGGCCCCCGGCCGACGGGAACGACGAGCGCCACCGGGAGCGAACAGGCCCTGGGTAAGTCGGAATATCTGACTTTCCGCGTTTCGCGGCGATGCCACCGGTCCTTCGATAGCGTCCTGTTGACGTGTTCGCGGCGGCTCGCGGGGGCCTGCTGCGCGCTGCCCAGGTGAGTGGAGTACAGCGTGACCGAACTGTTGCCCAAACCCGTCCCCGGCGCCGCCCCAGGTGGCCCGCCCGGCCGGCAGGTCCGTGTGCTGCTGGGTGGTGGGTTCCTCGGGGCGGTACTCCTGACCGCCTCGCTGGTGGTCGACTTCTCGGGGGCCAATGACGTGAGCGTCCCCCAGCTGCCGAAACTTCCCCCACTGCCGACGTCCTTCTCGACGGACCTCCCGTCGGGCTTCCCGACGTCCTTCCCGACCGACCTGTCGACAGGCAGGCCGTCCGGTCTCCCAACGTCCTTCCCGTCCGGGTTCCCGACCACGCTCCCGTCCGGCTTCCCGACGAGCTTCCCCGGGCTTCCCACGGCCTTCCCGAGCCTGCGCGGCCTGCCGGGGGGTGGCTCGTGAGCCGACGAGTACTCCGGGTCCTCCGGGACGACCGGGCAGCCACCGCACGGGCGCTGCTGATCGCCCGCGGTGCCATCGCCCTGTACCTGGTCGAGCTGGTCGCGAACCTGACCCGCCCCCGGCTGCAGCCCGACGAGCCCTCCCTGTCGATCTTCTACAGGATGCCGTCCGGCATCACCAAGATGCCCGGCCTCTCGGACTCGTTCGAGAAGCTGATGGCCATGCCGGTTGCGGTCTTCTGGACGGTACTGGCGGGCATCGCGGCCGGCGTCCTGATCCAGGTCTTCGTCGCCGTCACCCGCCAGCCCGACCGGCGGGCAGCGGTGCTGACCTGGGTGACGCTGGGGCTCCTGCTGCTGCCCTTCGGGCTGATCCCCCTGGTGGTGATGATCGAGTACCTGCCGGTGACGCTGGCCTGCCTGCCCAGCACCGCGTTCGTGCTCCTCCTGCTGCGAGGCGGAGTGCGGTTCGCCCGGGTGCCGCTCGCGGCGCTGCTGGCCGCGTTCGGCTGGGGCGCGTTGATCGTCTTCGGCCTCGGCCGCGCCTACACCGGCCTCGCGTTCGCCACCATCAGCGGCTACATGATCCCCAAGGACTACCTGAACCCCTCCGGCGGCGACCTGAGCCTGGGGCTGGGCCGGTTCACCGCAAGCATCTTCCGCAGCATCGACCTGGTGGTCGTCCACCTCGGCGTGGTGAACGTACTCGTCGTCGCGGCCGGCGTCCTGATGCTCCTGCTGCTGTTCCGCCACCACATCACCGACACCGTGACCGGCCTGACCCTCGGCGCCGCCGTCGGGCTGGGGTACAGCTTCGTGGAGAGCATCCTGTTCATCAAGATCTACGGCACGTTCGGTTCCGTTCTCGGGACGACCGGCGGCTTCGAGTACTGGATCCGGCAGTCGATCGGCCTGCTCGGCGGACAGGTCGCCCTCGGCGCCGTACTGGGAGCCGGGCTCACCCTCGCAGCCCGCGCGCAGCGGCGCGCGCTGGTCGCCTCGGCGGCCCTGGTGGCGGCGATCGGTGGCGCGACGGCGGCCGAGACGCTGTCCGGATGGCTCTCCGGCCGGATCGGGGGCCAGGTCGAGACCGGCAGCGCGCTGGACACCCTGGTCGTCTCGCCGCTGATCTGGCTTCTCCCGCAGCTTCCCTTCATCGCCCTGGCCGTGGTGCTCCTGGTCCTCGGACTGCGCGAGCGCGCCGTGATGCTGCGGGCTGCGGCGGCGGCCGAGACCGCGACCGGCCGCGCCGCCATCACCCCGACGGAGGAACCCGTCCTGGTCTCACCCGCCCAGCGGCTGTGGGTCGTGGCGGGCACCTGGCGCCGGCACGGAGCCGGCACGGCGCTGCGCCTGCACCGGCTGCAGAGCGCGCAGCTGGAACTCGCGAGCTGGTGGGCGCAAAACGATCCGGACCTCGAACCACAGGGAGACGAGTTGCGCGCACGGGTACTGCGGCTGAAGGGCGCACGGACGGTGGTGGGCTCGTGACGCGCCGCCTGGTCGCCGCGCGGCTGGCGGGCACCGCCGCCCTGCTGGCCTGCAGCACGATGCTGTCGGCCCCGCCGGCCTCGGCCTGCACGGTCGGCATCGGCTACAAGCCCTCCCTGGACCTCACGGACCTGCGCCAGCACCGGACCTGCTCGACCGGCACGTCGCTCGCCGGGGCCGGCGGCGTGGCCGTGCTGGTCCTCGGTGCCCTCGGCGTGGCGGGACGGCGCGCCTACCGGCGAGGAGAACGGGCCGTGGGGCCGGAGCCGGATCCGGCGTTGACGGCCTACCTGGAGGCCACGGGAGTGACCCCGACGGAGAACGGACGCGGCCATGGCGCACCGTAGCGCGCGGCGCTCGCGGGAGGCCTGGTGGAGTCGCTTCACCCGGGCGGTCCAGGCCGTCCTGGTCGCCGCCATGCTGGTGGTCGGCCTGCCGATGCCTGCGGCGGTCGCGGACGGCACCCCGGACCCTGTCCTGTCCGAGCCGGCGGGCGATATTGCGGACAGGGTGAACGAGATTCTGGCGGACCCGCTCCTAAGGCTCGGGATGGAAGCCCATGACAGGCTCAACATGTGGGATCCCGGGCGCAATCTCGCCATCGTCTTGTTCGACCTGACCGGATTCCAGAAATCCCATCTAAAGAATCTCGAAAAATGGTTCGGCGCAGAGAAAAAGAAGGCCCAGAAATGGCCCGATCCGGTGGGCGACATGAGGCTGTTCAAACGAGAGGGGCGCGAGGAACTGTTCGACCACCTGGGTATGGCGAAAGACGGCGTACTGCTGGAGGTCGCCGCCGTCAACACCCCGAAGGATAATCTATCCGAGGAGGAGGACGAGGGTGAGCATTCCGAGCCTGCCATCTACCGGGTCCTGTCGCTCATCCTCCAGAGTCCGTATCTGGACATCCAAGGCGATGAGCTCAAGAGCGTAAAGGGAGGGGATCGCGACGGTTATTCGGACCGGGATCGCTGCAAACCCTGCCGGGAGGTGACCAAGGGGATCGACGAAAAGGGCGGGAAGTTCAAGTTCCTGGTTGACTACACGACCCGCGCGGATAGAAGTTCCGCATGGAAGAAGCTTGATCAGATTCTTCCATATGTAAAATTTCGACTCGAAAAGGAGAAAAGGGAAAAGAAGAAGCAGGCCAAGGCCGCTATGCCCGGGCCGGCCGGCTCGACCACCCACTGCTCCTCGATGGGCCGTGGTGCCGGGGGGCCCGTCATGGGGATGTCCCTGCAACTGGCCGCCGCCGATCCGTGCGACGAGGACGGCGGGAGCGCCCGCGGCGGGGCCATCGACCAGGCGCTCGCATCCGCGGACTCGAACGGCGGCGTGGACTTCTCCACGCTGGAGATGCGCTACATCTCCGACACCTCGGACGGGATCCAATACGCGTACGCCGCGCAGCCGCTGCCCGGCGGGTACCAGCAGGACAACAACCTCGGCACGCGCGTGGTCAAGAACCTGGGCGACGACCTGCGGACCTGGCTGGTCCTCGACCCGCAGAAGTTCTGGGTCAACCTCAACCCCACCGAGCCGGACCGTATCGTCGACCCCGCCCTGGGGCAGACCAACGCCGGGAAGGCCATGCTGGAAGCCGACCTCCAGATGAAGCGCACCGAGGCGAAGATCCTGCACCCCGACTCGGAGACCGGCGCGAAGTACTGGCAGCAGCTCCAGTCGAGTTCGGACGGCGCGCTCTGCTTCTCCTCCCGGATGTGGATCGTGCCCGGGCAGGTCGAGGTGCGCGAGGACGGCGGGTCGCTCTACATCCTCAAGGCGCTGCTCGACGTGAAGACGAAGTCGGAGAACATCGACGACCCGTACTCCCAGGGGTGCAAGACCGACCCGGCCACCGATGCCCACCATGAGGAACTGGAACGCACCCTCGTGCTGCCCGAGGTGATCAAGGCGGTCAACACCGACCCGGAGTACGCACCCCTGCGCCGGGCGTTCATGGCGCGCATCATCGCGCAGTGGGCCCGCGAGCGGCACCAGCAGGGACACCGGACCGCGTTCGACGACATCATCGACTCCAAGGAGCTGGGGCCGGCCCGGCTGGAGGACGGCTGGCGCCCGAAGCAGGTCTTCGACGACTACGTGCGCTCGTACCGCGACCACGAGTTCGACATCACCCGGGAGAGCACCGACGGCGGCGTCCAGCAGGTCACCCGGTACGTGTTCGGCGGTGCCGATCTGACCAACGTCCGGCTGACCGGCGTCACCGAGGCGGATGCACGGCAGCGTTACCCGCAGGTCACCCGAGCCGCTCAGGACTCCGTCACCCGCCAGGTCACGGCACCGGACGGCTCGATCTGGCTGGGCGGCACCGTCCAGGCGCCGGAGCAGGGATTCTGGGACCAGCTCAAGGTCGGCATCACCCGGCTGACGGGCGGTAATGGGCTGCTGCTGACGGTGCTCCTCCTCGCACTCGGCGGCGTCCTGTTCGGATTCCGAACCCGGCGCGGCGCCCGGACCGGGTAGACTCGCCCCCGCCCGAGCCACCTACCGCCCACCCGCAGGGAACCGGCGCCCCCGCCCACCAGAACCACGCGGGCACGCCCTCGGGGCCGCAGCGCCCGACGGCCGGTCGGTAGGCGGCCGAGCCGGCCCGGTCCCGCGTGGTCCTCGGCCGAGGGCTGACGGATGATTGATGCGTCGAGCCCTGCGGGCGCCCCGCTGCGCGGAGGCGGTGGCCGCCTGGTCCGCGCAGCCGGGCGTGGTCGGTACCCGGGGCACGGGGGCCGAAGTCGACCGGTGCCAGCCTCGGGGTCGACCCAACCGTGCTCCTGGCCGTCGGCGTCCGGGCCCGGCGGCGGGGGAAGTTCACCGAATCGCCTCCACCCGTGCCTGTTCACCGGCATCATGACTGATGGTTACCGATCGCATTGCCAGCGTCACGTATCAGGTGCAGGAGAGATCAGGATGCCCAACACCGTCACCGCCCCGTGGGGCACCACCCGGATGCGCCCGTACTGCGACACGCCGCCCTGGCCCGCCCTGACACCGGTCATCGACCCGGACACCCAGGTCGCGGTCTTCCACGACGAGCAGGGCCGCACCGTCGAGCTGGGCAAGCACGGGACCAGCACGGACCAGACCGGCCCGACGAGCACCGGCGGCGGTGGCGGGGACGGGCAGAGCGGTGGCCAGGCCCAGCCGACCGACGTCGACACCGTGACGTCCAACGACCAGGACCAGAGCTGAACCATGGCGGGTGACCGGCAGGCGGCGGTCCTGGTGCTGACCTGCGCCTACGACCCGACGGCCGACATCGTGCTACGGATCCTGGCCGAACGGCAGGTGCCGGTCGTGCGCGCGGATCCCGGCGCCGACCTCCACCAGGGCGCCGTACTGACCGCCCGCTACGGCGCGGCCGGCCGACGCGGCACCCTCACCACCGCCAGCCGCGCCCTCGACCTCGACCGGGTCCGCGCGGTCTGGTACCGGCGCCCCTCGGGCTGGGCCACACCGGCCGGTATGGACGGACAGGACGCCGACTTCGCCCGCGCCCAGGCCCAGTGGGGCATCGGCGGCGTCCTCGCCTCGCTGCCCGGCGCCCGCTACGTGAACCACCCCTGGCGGATCCGGGCCGCCGAGCACAAGCCCGCCCAGCTCGACGCCGCGCTCGCGGCCGGCTTCGCCGTCCCCGACACGATCGTGACCACCGATCCCGAGCAGGCGCGCACCTTCTGCGCCGAACAGCCCGGCGGGGCGGTCTACAAGCCGCTGTGGAACTCCCCCTACACGGATGAGGACGGCCGGCCGGTGCAGGCCTGGGTCGCCGAGGTCTCCCCGGACGAGATCACCGACGCCGTCGCCGCCTGCCCGCACCTGTTCCAGGCACGCCTGGCCAAGGACCACGACGTACGGCTGACCGCAGTGGGCCGCGAGCTCTTCGCCGTCCGCATCGACAGCCCCGACCTGGACTGGCGCCGCCGCCAGGACCTGGTCACCCACACCCCGATCGACGTCCCACTCCCCGTGCGCCGGTCCGTGGCCCGCTACCTGGAGCACTTCCGGCTCGTCTACGGCGCCTTCGACTTCGCCGTCACCACCGACGGCCGCTGGGTGTTCCTGGAGTGCAACGCCAACGGGCAGTGGGCGTTCTTCCCGCCTGCGACCACCGACGCCATCGCCACGGCGATAGCCGACCAGCTCCAGAAGGGCCCTGCCGCATGACCACCACCGCAGCCGCCGCGGACCTGCGCGCAGCCCTCGTCCGGCAGCTCACCGCCGACGAAGGCCTCACCGACCCGCTCTGGCGCGCCGCCGCGGCGGCCGTACCGCGCGAGGCCTTCGTCGGCGACTACTTCCGCGAAGTCCCCGGTTCCTTCCCCACCTCCTGGGAACCGGTCCGTGAGAACGGCGACGGCTGGCTGGAGGCCGTCTACACCAACCAGACCCTCGTCACCCAGCTCGACGGCCGCGTCCACCCCGCCGACACCGACCAACCGGTCGCCGGATCCCCGTCCTCCTCGTCCACCCTGCCCTCCCTGGTCCTGCGCATGTGGCAGCAACTCGACGTGCACGACGGCCATCGCGTCCTGGAGATCGGAACCGGCACCGGCTATTCGACCGCGCTCGGCGCCCACCGGCTCGGCGAGGAGAACATCGTCAGCATCGAGGTCGACCCCAGCCTCGCCGAACGCGCCGCCGCCTCCCTCAAAGCCGCCGGGTACGCGCCGCACCTGGTCGTCGGCGACGGTCTCGCCGGCCACAAGCCGCTGGCGCCGTACGACCGGCTCATCGCCACCTGCGCGGTGCGCACCCTGCCCTACCCCTGGCTGCACCAGGTCAGGCCCGGCGGAAAGATCCTCGTCACCTTCTCCGGCTGGCAGTACGGCTACGCCCTCGCCCTGCTGACCGTCACCGACCCCGGCGAGGCAACCGGCCGCTTCCTGCCCGGCTGGACCAGCTTCATGATCGCCCGCCCCCACGACCGCCTCCCGCGCCAGAACCCCACCCTGCTGCCCGGCGACCAACGCCCCACCCGCGTCGACCCCGCCACCATCACCACCTGGACCGGCACCTGGGTCGCCCAACTCGCCGCCCCCTCCGCCGAACGCATCGACGCCGGCGACCAGCAGATCCTCATCGACCACGCCACCGGCTCCCAAGCCCGCACCCAACCCGATGGCCACGGCGGATGGACCGTCACCCAGCGCGGCCCGCTGCGCCTGTGGGACCAGGTCGAGGACGCGGTCGAGACCTGGCAGGCGGCGGGCACACCGCACCAGGAGCGCTTCGGCATCACGATCGACGGCGACGGACAACGGGTCTGGCTCGGAACTGAGGACGGACCCGGCTGGCGCCTGCCGCTGTGAGCCCGCCGGCGAGACGGTCGGTCTGCCCGACGAACAGCCGGGCAGGCTCTGGAACTGCCATGGGACAGCTCGGCGGCGAGTACCTGGAACACCCGCCGGGGCGCGGTGCCGGAGGGTACATCCAGTGGCGCACCTGGGCGGACGGCGGCCTTGAGCGCCATCTCGGCCTTGTGCCGGGAACCCGCCGTCGCCCAGAACGGGTGGCCGTACAGCTCGCCGCCGACCCCGGCGAACCCGACCCGCCTCTCCTCGCTCGGGTCGGCGGCCCAGGCGGCCTCGGCCGCGACACCGTGCCCAGGGCAGCGGGTGGTGTCGTCCGGAACGGGCCCGCGGCCCCGCCCCGGGCGGCTACCGTCGACAGCACAAGGCCTGACCCGGAGCCGGGCACACCGACACGCCTGCGCGCCGGCCACGGCTTCCCCGGCGACGCCGAGCGCCTGGACGCCGAACTCGCCGCCCAGCTGAGCTGCTGCGCTGGGTGCCAGTGGACCGGCTCGACCAGGTCGACCAGGTCCCCGCCGTGGTCGACCTGGCCGCCGTCGCCGACATCGTCGCCGCCTACCGCGGCCGCGTCCACCTGGCCGCCGACCGCGAGGCGGCCGACGCGATCGACGAGGCCGTCGCCGATCCAGGACACCATCCTGCGGCGAGCGATGTCGCCGGTGCCGCTGCTGGAAAAGCTGCCGACCCGCCGCAACCGGGCCTTCGACACGGCGATCACCCGTCTTCGCGGTCTCCTGGACCAGATCGTGGCCGAGTACCAGCAGGACGACACCGAGCGAGCCGACCTGCTGTCGATGCTGATGAACGCCCGGGACCAGGACACCGGCCAGCCGATGCCCGCCCACCAGCTGCGCAACGAGGTCATCAACGTGCTCGCCGCCGGCATGGAGACCACCGCCGACACGCTGGCCTGGATCCTCCACGAACGCGGGCAGCACCCCGAGATCGACCAGCGCGCCCACGACGAGGCCGCCCACGTCGTTGGCGACCTGGCGGTCACCCTCGACGACCTGCCCCGGCTCCCCTACATCCAGTCCGTGGTCAAGGAGGCGCTGCGCATCCACCCGCCGACCAACCTCCTGATGCGCAAGACGGTCGCGCCCGTCGACCTGAACGGCGTTCGGATCCCCGTCGGGACTGAGGTGATCGTCAGCCCTCTGCTGACGCACCACGACCCGAACCTGTTCGCCGACCCGACCCGGTTCGACCCGGACCGGTGGACTCGCGAGGAGACCGCCTCGCTCCCCAAGGGCGCCTACCTGCCCTTCGGCATGGGCAACCGGCAGTGCGTCGGCGAGGCGTTCGCGCTCACCGAGATCCCCATCGTCCTGGCGACTCTCCTGGCCCGCTGGCAGCTGCGCCCCGTCCCTGGGCACGTCGTGCACCCGGTCCAGGCCGTGACCGTGTCGCCCGGCCGGCTGCCGATGACCGCGGTGCCCCGCCACGTGAGGACCAGCTCCTCGTAAGGGCGAGGGACCGCAGCACCGTTGAGGGCCTCGGAGCAGGCCGCCCCGGCTGGCCGGGGCGGCCGCTACGGTGGCTCCATGCCTTCCGTTCTCCTCTCCCCGCCCCAACCCCGGCCAGGGGGGCGACGTGCGCTCCCCGTTGCCCGCAGCCGTACCGACGCGGCTCACCTGCCGCGCAACATCCCCCGGCCGGCGACCTCAGGCCTCGTCGCCCCGAGGACCGCCGGCGAGAGCGTGACCGCTGGCATCCGCCGGCGCCGCCTCTTCGCAGAAGGCCAGTGATCGTGCGCGCCCCCCGTATCAGCGAGCCGACCGACACAACGTCAACCGCCGAAATCGAGATGCTCACCGCCCTTCGCTCCTTCGCCGATCGCTGGCCGCCGGTGCCGCGATGGCGGTACTCGTCCGCCGTGGGTCTGCTGCTCGATGTCGGCCAGCTGTACACCCCGCAGTCGTGGCCGGACAGCGCACTTGGTGATCCCGGCAACTGCCACGTCGAGTCCGTGAGCTGGGCGATCGCCCGTGACTGGGCCTACGTCGAAGGAGTCGCCTGGCACGAGGGAGTTCCCCTTGATCACGCCTGATGCGCCGCGCCTGGGCAGGCCACCGCCCTCGATCCGACCTGGCCTGAGCCTGTTGCCGCAGCATGCATCGGACTGGCGATCGAACCGCGGACCGCGTCCGACCTGATGGGCCGCCAGAAGGCCGCGCTGCTGGATCCGGCCTCAACCACCGGCCGGGCCTGGCTCCAGCACGGCTCCCCGCCGACCTGCTCATCGCCAGCGGCCGACCGCTCCCCGGCCCTCGAAGTCCAGCCCGTGGCCGCTAGGGCCTGTGTGAGGTTGCGATCAGTCTTCGGGTTCTGCCCTCGCCTGAGGGCAGAACCCGGTAGAACGGTTGGCTGTGACGCGCAGGCAACT
>NZ_JBHVRS010000055.1:0-10992 GCF_042885595.1 Kitasatospora sp. NPDC058046 | reverse complement strand
TCGCTGGGCTCATAACCCAGAGGTCGCAGGTTCAAATCCTGTCCCCGCTACCACGTACGTCGCAGGGGCGGACACACGATGTGTGTCCGCCCCTGCGACGCCCCAGCCCGTGGTCAGGCCGTTTGCACGGCGTCCAGGCGCCGTCGTACCTCGGCCTCTCTGAGCGTCGCCGCCACCAGGTGCAGTGCGGGGCTGCGGGTCGATCCGGTGATCAGCACACGGATGGCCTGGGCCGCCTCCTTGATGGAGCCCGGGGGCAGGCCAGGATTCTGCTTGTAAGTCCTCGCGCTGTCAGCGAAGTTCAGCTCGGCGGCGACAGCGCGGATCTGATCGAACCAGCCGTCACCGTCCTCGATGGGCTGATAGCGGTCGAGCAGGCGCCGGCTGAGGTCCTGGACCACGTCCGGGGCCAGTCTGCCGAACCGCGGATCGGCGGGATCGGTGACGGTAACGAAGAGCTGCTGGAAGAAGAAGCCGTAGTGGGTGCGGAAGTTGCTCCACATTCGGAGATCCTTGCGCGGGTTGTCGAATCCGTCGCGCTCCACCGCGAGGGCCCGCAGCGCCAGGTCCTCGTTGTTTTCCAACACCTCGGCGAGCGGCACGTCGTACGCCTTGGCCCACTCCTTGACGCGCTCCAGGATGGCGGGGCCGGGCAGGGCGGCGACGTGGTCGGCGCAGATGTCCTCCAGCTTCGCGAGGTTGATCAGCGCGCCCGTCACCCCGCACTCCTCCAGGCGCAGGGGCTCGCGCAGGGCCTGGTCGAGGGGCATCTCGGCGAGCCGGCCGTTGGCCAGGCCGCGCAGGTAGTACAAGACGGCCTTGGTCGGGTAGCCGGCCTGGGCGTAGTACTCGACGTCGGCCTCGGGGTCCTTGCGCTTGCTCAACTTGCGGCGCGTCTTGTCCTCCTGCTTCATCAGGGGGGCGATGTGGGCGTAGGGGATGCGGGGGAAGGCGAGGGCGTCGAAGAGCTGGTGGTGGACGGGGACGGAGGACAGCCATTCGTCGCCGCGGATCACGATGGTGACGCCCATCAGGTGGTCGTCGACGGCGTGGGCGAGGTGGTAGGTGGGCAGGCGCGGCTCGGTGTTGGACGCTTTGAGGATGACGGTGTCGGCGCGGTTGTCGTCCATCTCGATGGTGTCGCGGATCCGGTCGCGGAAGGTGGTGCGTCCCGCGTCGGTGCCCGGGGAACGGAACCGCACCACGTACGGGACACCGGCGGCGAGCCGTTCACGGACGGCGTCGTCGTCGGCGTCCCGCCAGGGAGCCCACTCGCCGTAGTGGCCGCTGGGCACCTTCTTGGCGAGCTGGTCGGCGCGCAGGGCTTCGAGTTCGTCCTTCGTGGCGAAGCACGGGTAGGCCCGGCCCTGGCGCATCAGCTCGCGGACGTAGGTCTGGTAGATGCGGGCGCGCCGGGACTGGGTGTAGGGCCCGTACAGGCCGGTGGCGTCGGTCTCGTCGGAGGACACGCCGAAGTGGCGAAAGGCGCGATCGAAGCGCTCGACGGCGCCTTCGACCTCGCGGGCCTGGTCGGTGTCCTCGATGCGCACGAGGTACACGCCGCCGCTCTGGCGGGCGATGGCCGCGTCGATCGCGGCGACGTGGATGCCGCCGATGTGCGCGTGGCCGGTGGGGCTGGGGCAGAACCGGGTGACCTCTGCGCCGGCAGGCAGCTGGCGGGCGGGGTACTGCTGCTCCCAGAAGGACGGCTCGGGCAGGTCCGGGTCGAGGAGCGCGTCGATTTCGCTGGGGTTGAGCACGGGTCCTCCGGGTGCGGTGTGTTCTCGCCGTGACGGCGGCCGGGTGGCGGTTCGGTCGGTGCCGGCGGGCCGGGCCGCTGGCCCGCATGGTACGCGAGCGAGCGGCCCGGTCTGCCCCAATGTCATCTGGCCGGACGGGAGTTCGACAGGTGATGATCTGTCATCTCCGGGGTCCGTGTGAGAGGGGTTTCCGCCCCGTGGACGTCCACGTGGGCGGTGGAGGTCTCCACCCAGTACCGGGGCCCGGGGCGCCCCTCCTGGACGCCGTGCACCGCCGTCGCGCGGCGTCCTCGCAGCCGCAGGAAGTGGGCGAGCGCCTGGCTCATGGGCTGGGAGGCTCCGCTGATGAGCGGGAACGCGCAGGCCCGGCGGGCCAGGTCGGTCAGCGTCTCGCCCAGCTCCGGATCGGCGGCGGTCGCCCGGGCGGGCGGAACGGATGTGCCGGGGAGTAGCTGGTGGGCGATGTTGAGCGCGGCCAGGGCGACGACGTGTCGGCGGGCAGCACGGCGCCGGTGCCGCGAGGCGGGCAGCGGCGGACGCTCCAGAGCGGGCGGGGCCGGCGGGCTGCTCAGGACCACGGAAGGCTGGTGAGGGCGGGGAGCGGGCTGGTCGAACCACGCGGTGAGGGCGGCGGCACGAATCCACTCCTCGCCGTGCCACAGCGGGTGGTCGGGGCGCTCGGCCTCGGCCGGTAGGCGCAGGCCGATCTGCTGAGCGGTGGTGGAGCCGAGCAGGTCGAGCAGGTCGCCGTGCTCGTCGCTGCGAACGGCCTGGAGGATCGTGCCGTCGGCACTGCCGATCTTCGGGTGGAGCGCGACCTGCGGGTCCAGCCAGGCCAGAGCCGCCTGCCGCAGCAGCCACTTCGGCTGGAACCCGGCGACCGAGGGCTGCAGGGCCGTACGGCGCAGCGCGAGGGCAGGGGCGATGACCTGGGAGTCCACGAGGGGGCTGAGGACGGCCATGCCGGGCGCCTGCGTGCTGGCGGGCTCCCACTCCGGGACGGCCACCGCTCGGCGCACCGAGCCCAGCGCGGACCACGTCCAGCCCTGGAGCCACCGCTCGCGGTCCGCATGCAGGGCGCGGGCGCGGGCGGAGGCGAAGCGCTCCGCGAGCGCGTCACCGAACAGCGTGCCGAGGACGCCAGCCGTGTGGCCGGGAGCCGGGGCGTGTCCGCGCAGGTAGCGCAGGGTGCGGTGAGCATGCTTCAAGGCACCCAGGCCCCGTTGCTGGGTGCGCAACGCCTGGTGGCCGAGGGCCGTCGGAAGGGCCCGCGGGTGACGGGCGAGCAGGTCGACCAGGAGCTCGTCGCGTTCGGCGAAGACCTCGTCGCCGCCGTCGCCGGTGGCGATGGCGTCGCAGTCGAAGTCGGCGTGGGCGACGGCGACGATCTCCTCGAAAGCGGCCGCGAAGGGCGACCCGGTAGGGAGAGCGGTCATGGCGTTGACGTCGCGCAGGGCGGCGACCAGGCCGGGCTTGTCGGGCAGGTCCACCGGCTCACTCCGAGCCCCGTACTGGCGCAGGAACCGCTCCCGCAGCCGCTCTTCGGCCGGCGTTCCGAGGTCGCTGCCGACGTTGAGCAGCACCACGCGCTCGGGCGCGCGGCGCAGCAGGGCGGCCGCGACGAGGGTGGAGTCCAGGCCGCCGCTGAACAGGCAGGCGACACGACGGTGCCGGGTGAGGATGCGGTCGGCGAGGTCATCGAGACGATCGCGCAGCTGGACGGTGCTGGTCTCCAGCGCCTGGGAGGCGTGCGCGGGGTCGCGGTGCGGGGCCCAGGTCGCCTCGGAGCGGATCGTCCTGTCGGGCCGGACCACGGCCGTGTGGCCGGGTTGCAGGGTGAGGACGTCGCGGTAGAGGGAGGGCAGGAGGCCACGGGTCCAGCGTTCGCCGCTGAGGAACGCGGCGGCGCCGTCCGGGTCGGGCGTGCGGGCGCCGACGGCCCAGGCGAGGGTGCGCAGGTCGGAGGAGATCAGCAGGCTGGCGCCGTCCCAGGCGAGGTGGAGTTCGGCGCGCCAGACCGGGGGCACCTCGATGCGCAGCTCGCGGGTGGTGGCGGTGAGGACCGTCGGGGTGGCGGGCGGCGAGGTCGGCGTTGAGGAGCAGCGGGGCGGCTTCGTCGGCGTGGCCGGTGGTGAGCAGGTCCGCCCACCCGGCCGTGCGGGCCGAGGTGAAGGCGCCGTCGGGCGCCCAGACGGCTCGGAGCGGCGTCATGTCGAAGGTCCTTCCGGACGTGGGGCGTTGTAGTGGACGATGTCGGCCACGCTCGGGTGCTGGAGGAGCGTGGTGTGGTGGGCATCGAGGACGTGGACGGCGTGGCCGTGCTGAGCGAGGGCGGCCCAGCCCCAGGAGGGGTCACCGGCAGGGGCGGGCAGGACGCCCGCGAGCAGCGAGTCGTCGTACTCGGCCTCGGCGGCGCGCACCACCACGATGCGGCCCGGGTAGGGGCGGGGACGGTAGTGCTCGGCGGCGGCAAGGCGGTGCCGGTAGCCGATGGCGAGCCGGGTGGCGTGTTCGGTGGTGAAGGAGCCGGGCACGATCTGCTGGGCGCGTAGGTCGTCCAGCAGATCGGCCATCGCCTGCTCGGGAGGGTCGTGGCGCAGGCTGTACGGATCCACGGTGAGGCGCTGACCGGCTTACCGGGCCCGGTGGCTGGTGATGGCGGCCACGATCTCGGCGGCGGGCACCTCAGTGATGCTGCGGGGACCGGGGCCTGCGGGCGCGGGCATGTCGAGGACGACCACGGTGGGGGCGTGCCCGGTGGTGTCGTGCACGTGTTGTGCGACGGCCAGGGCCAGGTGGGCGCCGAAGGAGAAGCCGACGACGACGTCGGGACGCGGTGCGCTGGCGGCGAGCCAGGTCCTCGATCGGGATCTCGACGGTGACGTCGGACAGGGGCGGGCCGGGCAGCGCGTGGACCTGGTGGCTGTCGCCGAGTTGGGCGGCCAAGGCGGCGAAGACGTCGACCGATCCGCTGATCGGATGCATGCACCACAGCGTCGACCGGTCGCCCTGGCCCCAGCGCCGGACCGCTGCGGTGGGCGCCGGCTGGCCGGCGGCCGTGGTCGAGTCGATCGCGGCGGCGAGGTCGCGGACCGAGGACGAGGCGAAGTACAGCTCGGTGGGCAGGACGCGGCCGGTCTGGGCACCGACCCGGGCGAGGACGTCGATCGCGGTGAGGGAGTCGGCGCCGTGCGCGGCCAGGTTGTCGTCCGGGCCCAGGTCGGGGTCGGCCAGACAGCTGCGCCACGCATCCAGCAGGGTCACGAGCAGGTCGGCCTGCGGCCTGTCGGCCGGCACCGGCGGTTCGGGGGCGTGCGTGGTGCTCAACGGGGCGCGCACGTACCGCTCGTACCGGTCGAGGAAGCGTGCGCCCTTGACGACGAGGACGTGCCCGCTCTGGTCGGACAGCAGCAGACGGGTCAGGGCCTGCTCGGCTTCCTGCGGGGTGAGGCCGCCCTGGACCATGCGATGTTCGTGGGCCGAGGCGGTGGCGTCGTGGTGCTGCCAGGCGTCCCAGCCGATGCTCAGCCAGCGGGTGCGGGCGTACTCGGCGTGCAGGGCGTAGCTGTCGGTCGCCGCCGAGGCCGCACTGTAGGCCGGCAAGCCGATCGCGCCGAGCACCCCGGCGAGGGAGGACATCAGCACAACGTGCCGCACATGATGGTTGGCGGCTGCGGCACGCAGCGTCGCGGCAGCGTCGATCTTGAGGGCGAAGTGCTGCTCGCCTGCCCACTGCGGCAGGCGGGTGCCGTCCTGGTAGGCGGCCTGACCGGAGATCCCGGCAGCCATGACGATCCGCTCGATCCGGCCCAGGTCACGGGTGACATGCGCGATGAGGGCCGTGAGGGCACGCGGGTCGGCGGCGTCACACTCCCGCACGACGATGCGGGCCGGCTGCGAGGCGAGGTCGTCGGCCAGGCGGTGGGCGTGGCGCAGGCCAGGGCCGGGGCGGGCCGCGAGCACCAGCGTGCCGCCGGTGGCGGCGAGGACGCGGGCGGCGGCGGTGCCGATCTGCCCGACTCCCACGACGAGCGACACGCCGCCGCCCGATCCCGGCTCGGGTTCGGGCACGGGCGAGTAGACGGGGCTCCACCAGCGGCGGCCGCGCAGGGCGAGCACGGGCTCGGCGGCCCAGTCCACGCCGCGCCGTACCGCCTCGGCCAGCGCCCAGGGCTGAGTGCCCTCCAGGTCGAGGGTGCGGACGCGGAGCGCGGGCACGTCCATCGACAGCGCTCGGGCCAGGCCCGTGAGCGTGGCCGACCGGGGGTCACCGCCCTCGGTGCCGAGCACCGGGTGAGCGCGCCGGGTGAGCGCCACGACGTCCACACCGCAGGCGGCGGGCCAGCCCGCGGCGCGGGCGGCCAGCGAGGCGAGGGCGTCGTAGGCACGCTGCACGGACTGGGAGCCAGCGCCGAGCGCGTACCCGCACACCACCAGCGTCCTGCTCTGCGGCTCCTCGGCGAGGCCGTCCGGCGCCCACACCACCGGGGTGCCCTCGGGGACCGCCGCGGACAGCAGGTCGAACAGCCGACGGCCCGTGTGGTCCTGCTCGGCCATCAGGACGACGCACGCCCAGCGGGGAGCGCCATCGACGGGGCGCCCGGACCATTGGGCCCAGGCGCTGCGCCGGAACTCCACCTGCGCTTCGGCGGGCTCGGCTGCGCCGACGCTGTCGGTGGTGCCGGTGACGGGCTCGGGCCAGATCCGGCGGGGCCGGTAGCCCGCTTCGTGGAGCGTCGCCGGGCGCGGCCGGGGCCCGGTGCCGGGTGCCGGGGGTTCCTCCAGGACGACGTGGGCGTTGGTGCCGCCGACGCCGAAGCTGCTCACCCCGGCCCGGCGCATCCCTTCGGCCGTCTCCCCGGGCTCGGGCCGGGTTAGGACCCGCAGCGGCGCGGCGGCGGCCAGGGCGAGGGAGGGCGTGGTGTGGTTGACCGTGCCGGGCAGCACGCCGTGGTGCAGGGCCAGGCCGGCGCGGATCAGGCCCACGACGCCGGCCGCGATGTCCAGGTGCCCGAGCCCGCCCTTCGCGGACCCCAGCGTCACCCCACCCGGCCCGGGGTGGGAGGCGAACACGTCCGCGAGCGCCTGGAGCTCCACCTGATCGCCGAGAGCGGTGCCGGTGCCGTGCGTCTCGACGTAGCCGATCTGCCCGCAGTCGAGGCCCGCGCGGGCCAGCGCCGCTCGGATGGTCTCCGCCTGCCCGCTCCCGCTCGGCGCGGTGAACCCGTTCGAGCGCCCGCCGTCGTTGGTGACGGCCGAGCCGCGGATCACCGCGTAGATCCGTGACCCGTCGGCCGCGGCGTCCTCCAGGCGGCGTAACGCCACCAGGGCCGCGCCGTCGCCCATCACCGTGCCGTCGGCCGTCGCGTCGAAGGGCCGGCACAGGCCGGAGGCGCTGTGGATCGACGCGCTCTCGTACTGCCAGCCCGGGGAGTTGGGCAGAACGATGGACGCTCCGTCGGCCAGTGCCTGGTCGGCCTCGCGCAGCAGCAGGGTCTGGCACGCCAGGTGGACCGCCACCAGGGAGGAGGAGCAGGCCGTCTGCACGGCGACGCACGGTCCCCGCAGCCCGAGCCGGTAGGCGAGCCGGGTGGCGGCGAAGTCCTTGTCGGTGCCGGCCTCGAACTCCAGGGCGCTCACCGGTCCGGCCTGCGCCAGCAGGTCGCGGTACCCGCTGTGGTTGGTGCCGCAGAACACCGCGGTCCGCTCGCGGACGGCGGTGTTCTGCGGGCGGCCGGCGTCCGCGTCGGCCAAGGCCTGCCAGGCGCACTCCAGCAGGAGTCGCTGCTGCGGGTCGCAGGTCAGGGCCTCGCGCGGCGACATGCCGAAGAAGGCCGGGTCGAACAGCTCGACGTCTTCCAGCTGTCCCCGGGCGTACAGGTGGGGGCCGTCCGTGGAACGGATGACGGCGCCACGGTGGGCGAGGACGTTGTCCCACAGCTCCTCGACGCTGTCGGCGCCGGGCACACGGGCGGCCATGCCCACGACGGCGATGGCGTCCTCGGGGATCGGCGTCATGACCGGCCCTCCGTCTCCGTGCGGCGCCGGCGCAGGAGACGCCCCGTGCCTCGTTGCGCTGGGCGCCGTGGTCGTGCCGAGCGGGCGCCTCGTCCGTGGTGCCGTCGACGTGGGCGGCGAGCGCGCGCACGGTCGGGTTGTCCAGGCAGTCGGCCGCCGTGACGTCGATCCCCAGCTCACCCAGGCGGACCGTCCACGTCAGCAGGTCGAGCGAGGTTCCGCCCGCGTCCGCGAACCGCTCGTCGGGGCCTGCGGGCGGACGGCCCAGCGCCCCCTGCCACGCCTGGGCGACGGTGCGCTGCGTCGCCGTCGACCAGACCGTGTCCGGCACGCTGGGGCCGGCGACGGTCAGGAACTCGGGCAGGCGGTGCCGGTCGACCTTGCCGTGCGCGGTCGCCGGAAGCGACGCCAGGGCCACGACGCGGTGCGGGACGAGGTGCGCGGGCACGCGCCCCGCCAACCAGTTCCGTACCCCGGCCTCGAGGCCGGTCGGGTCCGCTCCGGTCGCGGGGACCACGAACGCCACCAGGCGCGCCGCCCCGCCGGCCGTGCAGGGCACGGCCACGGCCGCCGCTTCGGCCACCGTCTCGCTCGCCACCAGGTGGCGTTCCAGCTCGGTCAGGTCCACGCGCACACCGCTGACCTTGACCTGCGCATCCATGCGGCCCAGCACCCGCAGTTGACCCGCCGTGTCCAGCAGACCCAAGTCCCCGGTGCGGTAGTAGCGCCCAGGCGGCAGCGGGCCGGTGCCCGGGGCCTCGATGAAGCGGGCGGCCGTCGCGGTGGGGGCGTCGAGGTAGCCGTCGGCCAGGCTCTCGCCGCCGATCCACACCTCCCCGACCGTGCCCGCGTCGAGCGGGACGCCGTCCTCACCGACGACCTGCACGGTGCTGTTGTCCAACGCGGCACCCACCGTGTCGGTGGCCACCGGCCGACCCGGGTCGAAGACCTTCACGGTCGAAGTGATGCCGGCCTCCGTCACCCCGTAGACGTGCGCCAGAGGCAGGCCCCGCTCCAAGGACTCCTCGATCAGCGCGGGCGGCGCCTGCTCCCCTCCCATGAGCAGCAGCCGCAGCGACTCCGGCAGCGGGAGCGGGTTGGCGCGCAGATGCCGCACGAGCAGCTGCCAGTAGACGGTTGTCAGTTCCGCGACGGTGACACCTCGCCGCTCCAGCTCACGCAGCAGCTGGGCGGGGTCATCAGGCTGCGCCCCGGTCAGGACCGCAGTGCCGCCCGCGCACCACACGGGCAGCACCTCCTCGAACACCACGTCGAAGGACGGCGGCGCCAGCTGGAGGAACCGGTCACGAGCGCCGAGGCCGATGGCGACGCCGAACGCCCGGCAGTAGGCGCCCAGCGCCCGGTGGGAGAGCACCACCGCCTTGGGCCGCCCGGTCGACCCGGAGGTGTGCATGACGTACGCCGCGCCCAGCACGGTCCGGGCACCAGACGTCAGCGGCTCCTGAAGAAGGACGGTGCCCGGCGTCTCGCCGTCCACCAGGACACCGGCCACGCCGGCTCGCTCGGCCACCTCCCGTGTCCACGACGGCGGGGCGTCGGCGTTCAGCGGCACCGCGACCGCGTCGGCCAGCCACACCGCCAGCAGGGCACGACAGAACGCGTGTCGGTCCGAGGCCTTGATGCCCACCAGGACGCCGGGCGCGATACCGGCGGCGCGCAGCCGTGCCGCCGTGGACTCGGCCTGCCGGTGCATCTCGGCGTAGGTGTGGGTCCCGGTCGCCGGGCTGTCGATCGCCACACTGCCGGGGTCGGCGGCCACGCTGCGCCGCCACATGTCCGGGAAGGTGTCGTTGGGGTTCACGCGGCCTCCTCGGCCATGGTGTCCAGCAGGTGGGAGAGGGCGTCCAGGCCGGCGGCGAGATCGGTGGTGGTGCCGCCGAAGCCGAGCCGCACACGGCCGGGGACGCCGAAGCACTCGCCGGGCACGAGCAGCACCCGGTTTTCGCGCATCAGCCGCTCGCACAGCGCCATCGTGTCCGGAACGCGGGCGAGTTGCGGGAAGACGACGACGCCCGCCCCGCCCGCGGTGAAGGACACCTCACCAGGGCGCGCGGTGAGCCACTCCTGTACCAGCCGCCTGTTGGCGGCCGCGGCCAGCATGCGCGGCCCGATCAGCCGTCCGGCCCCTTCCAGCGCCCGCTGCGCCACCCACTCGACCAGCGGCGAGAGCGCGAGGGTGGTGTAGTCGCGCACCCCGACGGCGGCGTGCACGATCTCGGGCGCCGCGATGCCCCAGCCCACCCGCAGCCCCGGCAGACCGAACGCCTTCGACATGGTCCCAAAGCACAGGGCCCGCTCGTAGTGCGTCGGGGCGGCCAGCGGCGGCCCGTCGAACACCAGGTCCTCGAACGCGCCGTCCCACAGCAGGTAGCAGCCGTGCCGCTCCACGATCGCGACGAGCTCGGCCAGCTCCCCCGTGGTGAGGGTGACGCCGGTGGGGTTGTGCGGGAAGTTCACGATCACCGCCTTCGTGGCGTCGGTGGCCAGCT
Source organism: Kitasatospora sp. NPDC058046 (assembly GCF_042885595.1). Lineage (NCBI taxonomy): Bacteria > Bacillati > Actinomycetota > Actinomycetes > Kitasatosporales > Streptomycetaceae > Kitasatospora > Kitasatospora sp. NPDC058046. The sequence continues at coordinate 704 of NZ_JBHVRS010000055.1, read as the reverse complement.
GCCGCAGCTCCTCCAGGTCCGGGCGGAACCCGTCCTCCGGGCGAAGCCGCCACCGGCGCACCCGGCAGCCACGCGCCAGCACCGGGGCGAGCAGCGAGTGGTACGCGGGCTCCACGACGACCACCTCGTCAACCAGGGCAAGTTCCTCATCGGCTCCTTCGGCCTGGGCGCGCGCCTGTACGACCGGGAGCAGGTCTCGGTCCAGGTCAGCACGGAGAACCGCGACAACTTCGAGAGGGGCGTCGTCACCATGCGCGGCTCCGAGCGCATCGGCCTCGAAGTCCCGCGCCCCGAGAGCTTCGTCTACGGCACCTTCAAGGCGCACTGATGGCCGCCCGCAAGCCCACCGCGAAGCCCGCCGCCGCCCCCGCGGCGAAGACCGCCGGCGCGGGCGGCCCGGACCTGGAGACCCCGCCCGCCGAGCTTTCGGCCGCCGCGCCGCTCGACCCGCCGCCCGGCCCCACCGCCGAGCCGGAGCCGGACCAGGCGGAGCCGACGACCCCGGGCATCGCCGCCCACCAGCCCCTGGCCTCCGGCCACGTCGACCTGGTGGACGAGGACGGCACCCTGCTGCCCCACGACCTGGAGCAGCTGTTCGACCTCTCCCACCCCGAGCAGACCGTCGTCTTCCCCCGACTGCGGATCTACCAGCGCCGGACCTACCCCGGCACCCACCGGACGGTCACGCAACTGCTCTACGTGCC
>NZ_JBHVRS010000054.1:8573-11482 GCF_042885595.1 Kitasatospora sp. NPDC058046 | reverse complement strand
CCCGAGCAGACCGTCGTCTTCCCCCGACTGCGGATCTACCAGCGCCGGACCTACCCCGGCACCCACCGGACGGTCACGCAACTGCTCTACGTGCCGACCCAGTCGATCCCCCGAGACGAGGTCGAGCGCGTGCGGCTCGCACTCGGCGGCGAGTAGCAAGCCACAGAGCCCGTCCCCGGCAGCAGGGGGCGGGCTCCGTGGCACTCTGCCGGAGACGGTCAGAGCGCTTCTGTCCTCAGGGCTGCGGGTGGAGCCGGTGGCTGGCAGGATCAGCCGCATGAGGATTCTCGTCCTGGGCGGCGGCTGGTTCCTGGGACCGGCCGTCGTGGCCGGCGCGGTGACACGGGGCTGGGACGTGACCACGTTCACGCGAGGCCGCTCCGGAATCGCCTTGCCCGGAGCGACCGCAGTGCACGGCGACCGAGAGCGGCCCGACGACCTCGCCCGGCTGGCCGACGAGTACGGCCCCTGGGACGCCGTGATCGACACGTCCGCCTCGGCTCTCAGCTCTCGCGACGTACTGGCAGGTGCCCGCGCCTTGGAACTGGTCGCCAACCGGTACGTGTACGTGTCCACGGTGGCCGTGTACGAGGGCTGGCCCACCGAACCCCTGAGCACCGACTCGGCGGTATGGGAAGCCCTCGTACGTGTAGACCAGGAACTCGAGCAGCCCCCCGGGGCAACGTCGGGCATCAACCCCGTCTACGGGCGAAGGAAGGCCGGAACCGAACGCGCGGTGACCGACACGTTCGGCCTTGCCCGGACGAGCCTTCTGCGACCCGGCGTGCTGCTTGGGCCTGGGGAGTACGTCGGGCGTCTGCCATGGTGGCTGCACCGGGCCGAGCGAGGCGGACGGATTCTCGCGCCGGGAGACCCGTCGAGGAGTGTCCAGCCCGTGGACGTGCGGGATGTCGCGGTGTTCGCCCTCGATCAAGCCCTGCGCGTGGGCCATCAGGTCCACAACCTCGCCGCGCCGATCGGGCGGGAGACGATGGGCGGACTCCTCCAGGCGTGCGTGGACACGACCGGGAGCAGCGGGACCCTGGTGTGGGTGCAGGACGACGTCCTGCTCCGCCATGGGCTGCGCCAGTGGACCGAGCTGCCGCTGTGGTGGACTCACCCGGGCACATCCGCGATCGACGCGACCTCGGCCGTCGAGGCCGGCTTCGTCAGCCGACCTCTGACGGAGACCGTGGCCGACACGTGGGCGTGGCTCAGAAGCGGTAACAAGCCAGTGCCGCACAGGCGTTGGGAGAAGCATGGCCTCGATCCGGACAAGGAGCGCGCCGTCCTGGCGAGCGCCGGCTAGCCGTTGCCCCTGCCGAGAGCAAGCCGCGCCGTTCCGGTTCCCAGGACCTGTGGGGGCGCAAGGATGGTGAAGTCCTCGATCCGCTCCGCGAGATCCTGGGCGACTTGGGCGTCACGGAAGGCTGCCGTCGCCAGCGCGGCCTGGATCGTATTGACCCTTGCCGTGAGTCCGGCCCCGCGCCACTCCCGAGGAAGACCGAGCACCGGGCTGAGAGCGTTGGCGGCGCCGTCCAGGTCGCCGCGCATCAGCAGGGCGGAGGTCAGATCGGCTCGGGCCTGCGGAGCCACAACGAGCGGGTTGGAACTGGTCGAGTTGGCCGCGATCAGCTCCAGCGACCGGCGGGCGGATGCCTCGGCTCCCGGTCCGTCGTGAAGGATCAGCAGGGTGGAACTGTTGCTCATGGCGACCCGCTCAAGGCTGAAGTCGAACTCTCCTCCGATGCCATGGAGGTCGTCCTCGACCGGACCACGCTCGGCCAGGCTCTCCTCGATGGCCAGCTGCGCGTTCTCGATCAGGCCGCGGTGCGCGTAGGCGCGGGCCGCGATCGCCGCCAGCCGGGCTTTGCCCGTGGCGCCCACGCCGGGAAACGACCTTGCCTCCTCGATCTTGCGCACCGCCTGGGCGGGTTTGCCCGTCCAGTAGTACAGCACCGCCAAGTACCCGTGCGCGTAGGCCTGGAGGGGTCCGTACTCGGCAACCTGGCCGTACAGTGCAGCCGCCCGGGCCAGTTCGAACGCGTGGGGTATCGCGCCGAGGTCGAAAGCGCACGCGGAGAGTAGTGCGGAAGCCTGGCCGGCCACGAGGTACAGGCGCTGGCACTGCGAAGGTACCTGGGTGCGGTCCAGCAGCACCTTCGCGACGCCGAGTACCTCCTTCGCCGACACGAAGACCACGTGCGGCGGCTTCGTGCTGGTGTCCTGGACCAAGCTCACGAGATCGTCTTCGAGCTGGTCGAGCGTGAGGTCGGGTAGCAACTGAGCGGCCGCGTCGGAGGCGTGGGTGCTGGCATCGCGTGCAGTCATGGAGAGTTCACTTTCATCGAGCACAGGAGCAGATGGCGCCCGCAGCATCTGGGCCTGATCGCCGGTGAAGGGCGCGAAGAGCTCTTCCACCGGTCTGCCGAAGAGCTGCTTCAGGATCGCGGGCGCCGGGTGGTGGGGTCGGGCAACGTGCCCGGAGCGCCACCGCGAGACGGACTTCTCCGTCAGGACGATGTTCCTGAAGGCGGCGTCGCCGGTCTTTTCGTGGAGCAGCGCGGCAGTCCGCCGGTACTCGGACTGGAACGCGCGAAAGTCCATGCCGAACTGGGTGATTAAGGCATCGAGCAGGTTCATCACGGTCCCTTCGTCGCAGCCCGTGCGAACCGCGTCGTTCTCTGCCTACCACCGCCAGCCCGGAGATCACACAGGCCGGGAAGAAGTGTCCTCGAACTGTCCTCGGTTTGTCCCTAGGCTCACCCGAATGGGGACCAAGTGTCCCTGTTCTGCCAGTGGTTATGTCCACCGTCCCGGTCCAGGGTTGATCACCGCAAGCGATCCACGACCGGGGCGCGTCCAGGTGCTCCTGCTGACGGGAGCGATGCACATGGTGGCCGTCGAAC
>NZ_JBHVRS010000054.1:2644-8475 GCF_042885595.1 Kitasatospora sp. NPDC058046 | reverse complement strand
CGCCTGGCGCTCGCCGTGGGAGTGGTGACGACGGCCACGACGAAGAAGGTATGGGCGAGCGTTCTCGCCGACGACACGGGAGCCACGCGGTGAAACTCAGCAAACTTGCCCAGGTCTTCGGCTGGCCCGCGTCCGGCCGTCGGCGCAGGACCGCGCCGAACCGGTCGCGGCCCGCCGCGCCGCAGCACCACCAGGTGGCCGCCGAGGATGTCTTCGTCCGGGCGCGTCCCTGGACGTCGCCGGTGCCGTTCTGGTGCACGGTCACCGCCTACTACCGGTACGGGCAGCCGATCATGCTCTGGAGCGGCGGTGCGGGCAGTGTGCGCCTGGCCGTCAGGGTGCTGCGCGAGCGGGTCGAGGCGCTCGCCGACGAACTCGGCCTTCCCGAGGGCGACGAGCAGCTGCTGTGGCTGGACGCCCCGTCCGCCGAGGGGCGGGCGGCCGACGACCTCGCCAAGGGCCGGTCCCACGCGATCGCGATCACCCACGGCACCGTCGTCTACATCGTCAACGCCACCCCGGCCGCTCGCACCGAGCCCGGGACGGCGATCCACGACCTGCTCTGCCCGGCCTGACGGGAACGACCCCATGACGTACACGCGAAGCGGCCGACTCCGATCGGCCGCCCCGAACTTCAACCTCGGTGCGGCCTGGCTCGCCTCCGCCAACCGGGACCCGCAAGCGGCCATGGACCAGTGGAAGGCGGGCCGGCTCGCCGCCATCGAGACCGGCGAGGTCTTCAACGTCGTGCGGGTCGGCGACGTGCGGACGGGCCGGGCCGCGCTGGCGGACCTGTGGCACGCCGACGTGCCGGTCGGCCCGGTCCTGCACAACCGCGCCGAGGGGTGCGTCGAGTTCCTGGTCACGATCCGGGCGGACACGGCGTGGGACATGCCGCAGACCCGGCTGATCGGCCGCCCCGCAGAGGGCCGCGAGCCCCTGTCGGTCGCGATGCCCGCCCCCGGCATGCAGCGGCTCGGCGGACGGAGCTGGCTCGTCCTGCCGGACGGCGAACGAAGACCGACGGATCCCGCAGACCTGGCCGTGGCCCTGCGGCGCGCCTGCGCCCGCCTGCGCCACGACCACCCCTGAACCCCCGCTACGACCGGCCGCCTGGGCCGTAGCGGGCCCCTGGCCCGGCCGTTTCACTCCCGCCGGACGGCCCGGCCAGGAACGGGATCGGCGACGGCCGATCCCACGCTGACCGTCCCCAGGCGCGGGCGCGCGCAGGGTGGTGCCGCTGCGCCCCCTGGGGACGGTCGGCCCCAGCCCGTCAACGATCGAGCGTGAGGGCCTGCCCGGAGGGCGGGCCGGAAAGGCACGACCCTGATGCGCCGCACGTCGGCCGAAGTTGTCCAGATGCCTCCTCGGGCGCCCGCCCCCGACCACCGGGTGCCGGTGGTCGGGGAGCCGCGGGTGCGCCGGTGCGGGCACTACACCGACCTCACGCCGCAGGAGCGCGAGGTGATGGCGCTGGTCGCCGCCGACCTGAGCGGCGTGGAGATCGCGGCCCGTACCGATGTCTCCGAGCACGCCGTCCGCAGGCGCCTCGCCGCGCTCCGTCAGAAGCTCGGTGCGGCGACCACGCCGCAGATGATCGACATCGGCTGCCGGACGGGACTGCTGGTCCCGCGCCGGGCCACGCTGAAGAGGGAGATCACCGACACCGTGCTGACCTCGTTCCAGGCCCTGGCGGACGGCAACAGCCGCACCCAGATCGCCAGGAGCAGGAACTTCTCGAAGCACGCGGTCGCCAGGCACCTGGCCATCGTCCGCTCCCGGATGCGTGTCTCGTGGAACCCGGCAGCGGTCTACCGGCTCCACGGAGTGACGCCCCCGGTCCTGAACGCCACCGCCGTGCCGTGCCCGTCCTGCGCGGCCCGGGGCGCGTCGTGAACCGCCCCCGGCCACGCCGGACGACCGTGTGGAGCGAAGCACCCTGGGCCGCGCGCCGGGGGCTACCGGGTGAGGGCGGCGGCCGCCAGCGCCGCGCAGGCCTGCACCGCCACCAGACGGCGCAGCTCCACCGGCCGGATGCGCAGCCGCCGCCGGCAGCGCTCGGCGCGCTCGGCCAGCACCGCCTCCAGCCGCTCGCGGACGTGCGGTGCCGCCCGGCCGGGCTGCGCCTCGGTGGCGGAGCGCAGGGCCATCGCGGTCGAGCGCAGCGTCAGGACGACCCGGGCGTAGTGGGCCTCGGCCAGCTCCACCCCCGTGACCGGGGCGGTGTCCTCGGCCCGCCGCAGCCAGGCGCGGGTGACGGAGTCGGCCACCGCCAGGGTGTCGGCGGCGGCGCGCGCGAACGCGTCGTCGTGAGGGCCGGCCTGCTCCAGCAACCGCTGTACCTCCTCGCTCTCCCCGGTCAGGGCCCGGGCCAAGGCGGTCAGGGCCGTCGGCGGGCCGTCGTGGAAGCGCGTGGCCGCGTGCCAGCGGGGGACTTCCGGCAGCAGGGTGAGCGACCCGTGCCGGGCGGCGTAGTGGGTCAGGTGCGCGCCGTACGCCGGGGCCTGCCGGTCGTGGTCGCGGATCAGCAACTCCTCGATCGGCGGCATGCGGTAGACGCCGTCGCCGAGGACCGGCCAGCCGACGACGTCCGACGGAGGCGCCTCGCCGACCGGCAGGCCGCTGCGCGCGGCGACCGCGGCCAGGCGGGCCGCCAGGCCAGGAACGTCCCGGCTCAGAATGAAGAAGGGCTCGCCGAACTCGGCGTTGTGCAGGCTCACGACGGCGGTCGGCTCCAGCTCGTCCACCAGGTCGGCCAGCGCCTGCTGCTCCGGCAGGCCGAACCGGTGGACCCCGCCCCGCCAGGGGATGGGGAAAGTCCATTCCGGCTGCTCCGCCAAGGCCGGGCGGAAGAAATGGCGGTGCTCGGTGTGCAGGTCGAGCGGGGCGCTCGTCCATTCCTCGTTCAGGGCGGCGCCGTCCGGGTCCACGCATGGCAGGAAATGCCACGACATGCCGTCGCGCAATTCCGGGCGTGCCGCTGTCAGCTCGGCCAGGAACGCGATCGTGGCATAGCCGACCGGCTCGTTCGGGTGCGGGCCGCCGACCACCAGCACCGGCCGCCGCCCCGTGCCGACCGACAGCACGTCCAGCGCCCGCCCCTGCCGCGAACTGCCGATCCGCCGCATCCGGCACAACCCCGGCGCGCGCCGGGCCACCTCGCGCAACCGCCCGGTCAGCGCCTCCACCGAGGGCACCAGTTCCCCCGTCGGCACCAGCTCCGCGTACCCGGCCAGTGCGTCATCCAGGCCGGAAAGGAAATCAGCCACCTCTAAACCCTTTCTCGAAACCGGCCCAGAATCATTCCGGGCCGGATTTGAATGCTGCCCAGAAAAGGGCATGGAAAGTCTTTCGGAAAATTCCCGGAAAACCCTTCCGGGGCGAGTTGGTGAATGCTTTCATGGGTCTCGGCTGATTCGCCACCATCCCTTTAGAAAATTCAGGAGGACGCCTCATGGACACCACCCTCACCACCGCCGTGGCCGTCGACCCGCAGGACACCGAGCAGACCGAGGACAGCGGTCTGCGCCCGGCCGCCGCCCACGAACTGCTCGGCTGCACCGTCTCCGGCCAGTAGCCCACCGGCACCACCAGCGGCGGGCCCGGCGACACGCCGGCCCCGCCCCCGCCCCCGCCCCGTCCTCGCCCTCGACCCGAGGAGCCCACCGTGAGCCACCCCCGCCTGCGCGCCGAGCACCAGCCCACGACCCGACCGGACGGCCGGATCCAGATCGGCTCCCTGCCCGGCCTCGCGAGCACCCTGCCCGACCCCGGCGGCTGGCGCCTGCACCTCCTGCAGCTCCTGGACGGCACCCTGACCGCCGACCAGGCCGTCCGGGCGGTCACCAGCCGTCACCCCGACGTCCCGGCCGCCCAGGTCGAGCGGCTGCTCCTCGACCTCGCCGAGGCCGGACACGTCCGCGACGCCACCGCGGCCCGCCCCGCCGTGCGACTGGACTCCGGCACCGCCCGACTCCACCAACGCGGCATCGAGTACTGGGAGATGGTCGACCAGGACCCCCGCCGTACCGGCGCGGACATCCAGCAGATCCTGGCGCGCACCGTCGTGACCGTCGTCGGCATCGGCGGCGTCGGCCTCACCGCCGCGGCCGCCCTGGCCGGCGCCGGAATCGGCTGCCTGATCCTCGCCGACCACGACCGCGTCGAGGACTCCAACCTCAACCGGCAGCTGCTCTACACCCGCTCCGACATCGGCCGGTACAAGGTCGACGCCGCCCGCGAACGCCTGCTGGAACGCCACCCCGACCTCGACGTCGTCCTGCACCCCGACCAGGTCACCTTCCAGGCGCAGTTCGCGCGCCTGATGCGCCGCTGCGACCTGCTCGTCCTCGCCGCCGACGACCCCGACCACCTGCGCCTGACCGCCAACCGCGCCGCCCTGACCACCTCCTGCGCATGGATCGACCCCGGCTACCACGGCCCGCTGATCGGCACCGCCCTCTACACACCGGGCACCGGCGACGGCCCCTGCTGGGAGTGCCTGCGCCACTTCGACGCCACCGCCTACGGGCTGCCCGGCACCCACGGCGAGGTCCTGGCCGCCGCCCTGCCCCGGCCGCTCGGAAACCCCGTCATCTCCACCAGCGCACTGCTGGCCGGCACCTACGCCGCCCACGCCGCCCTCACCCACCTCACCGGCACCCGCAGCGCCAACCCGACGGGCACCATCCAGCGGCACAGCCTCATCGCCCCCGCCGACCAGACCCCCCGCGCCGTCACCTACCCCCGCAACCCCGACTGCCCCTCCTGCTCCCACTACCACCCCAAGACCACGCAGGCCATCTCGCAGAAGACCCCCGCCGCCCGCTGAACAGCGGTGGACGACCGACCACGGGACGAACGTTGACACCAGAACAGAGCCTGGCGGCAGTCCGCGCGGCCGCCCGGCGCCACCACCTGGACTCCGCCGGAGCGACGCTGCTCCAGCCGGGCAAGAACCACACCTGGCGCCTGCCCGGCAGCAAGGTCATCGCCAAGGTCCGCGGCGCCGGCGCCACCTTCGCGCAGGCGTACCGGGAGACACAGGCCGCGCGGTACGTACTGGACCGCGGCATACCGGCCCCCCGGCCCGTCGGCGAGGAACGCTACCCCTACCGCCACGACACCGGGCACGAGACCGTCTACGTGCTGGTCACCGAAGACCTCGGCCCGAGCACCCTCCCGGCCACGCCGCGCCAGGTCGCGCTGTTGCTGCGCCGACTCCACGCACTGCCGGTGCCCACCGGGCCGCGCCTGCGCCTGCCGGCCATCGACCCCTTCACCCGCCTGTTCCCGGGCATCGATGAACTCTTCCCGGCCGGATCGGCCCGAGACCGCAGGCGCCTCCACCAACTCCTCCACACGGCCCGCGAGGCCTGGCAGACCACCGCATGGCCGGGCCCGATGTCCCCGCTGCACGGCGACGCCGGCCCGGGCAACTGCGTCGTCACCGCCGACGGCGTCGCCCACCTGATCGACTTCGAGCGCATGGCCATCGGCCCGGTCCTGTGGGACCTCGCCGCGTACGGCTGGCGCCGGGACGTCTACGGAGCCGACCCGGCCGAGTACCAGGCCTTCACCGCCGCCTACGGCCTCGACGTGACCGGCCACGCCGACGGCCGCACCTACCACCACGCGCTCACCCCCGCGTTCGCGGTGAGCGCCTGGCTGGCCGCCGCCGGCTACGCACGGGACGAACCCCACTGGCAGCATGAAGCCGACCTGCGGCTCGCCACCCTCCTCACCGACCCGCTGCCGGGCTTCCCCTGGCACTGGAACCTCGGCAACACCGCCGTCATGAAGGCCGCAGGGGCAGGGGCCGCACGATGACT
>NZ_JBHVRS010000054.1:0-2545 GCF_042885595.1 Kitasatospora sp. NPDC058046 | reverse complement strand
GCGCCGGGAACTGGAACGGCTGGACGCTGTTCCACCTGACCCGCGACCAGAACGACCGGGGACGCCTCCCGGCGCTGCGGCTGGTCGGCGCGGAATCCCTGCCCACCGGCCGCCCTGGACGCGAAGCCGTCCCCGGTCCGTGACCGACGCCGGCAGGCCCGCAAGAGGCCTGCTGCGGACCGCCCGGGCCACGCCCCGGCGAGCACACCGCGCTCACGCGCACCGCACCACACGCACCACCCATGGCGGCCGTCCGGGTCAGGGCCGCAACCCCGCCAACCGACCATCCCACCCCAGGAGTTCAACCGTGCACGACCCGCTGATCGAGGAACACGCCTTCCTCAGCAACACACGCACCGCAGCGCTCACCCGACCCGACGGCACGATGACCTGGCTGTGCCTGCCGGGCTTCGACTCCGCCGCGGTCTTCGCCAGCCTCCTCGGCACCCCCTCGGCCGGATTCTGGCGCCTCGGCCCGGCCAGGTACACCAACACGCCGCCCGAGAGCCGACGGCGCTACGTCGGCGACACCCTCGCCGTCGAACAGACCTGGGACACCGGCAGCGGCGTGCTGGAGGTGGTCGACCTCCTGCCCGCCCCGGACGCCACCGGGTACGCGCCGCCGACGGTCGTGCGCATCGCCACCTGCCGCAGCGGCACGGTACGTCTGGCCTCGAACTTCCGGCCCCGCCCCGGCTACGGCTCCCTCACCCCCGCCCTGCACGAAGCCGACTACGGCACGCCCCGGCTGCGCGTGACCGCCGGGAGCGACACGTACTGGCTGGACGGGCCCCGCCACACCGTCAACCTGGGCGGGTCCGCCTCCTGCGACACGCCGCTGAAGGCCGGGCAGAGCCTGGTCTTCGCGCTGACGTGGACGTCCACCGGCAGCCAGGCGCCCGCCCCGCCGGCGGACACCACCGTGCTGGAGGAGACCAAGCGGTACTGGACGCGGTGGGCGGCCGCCTGCACCTACGACGGCCCCAACCGGGTCGCCGTCCTGCGGTCGGCGCTCACCCTCAAGGGCCTGTGCGACCTCGGCGGCGCCGCGGTCGCGGCCCCGACCACCTCGCTGCCCGCGCCCATCGGCGGTGTACGCAACTGGGACTACCGCTACACCTGGCCGCGCGACACCGCGTGGATGATGCAGTCCCTCCTCGCGTTGGGATACACCGACGAGCCCATCGCCTACCGCACCTGGCTGACCACCCACATCGACCCGGACGCCCTCCAGCCCCTGTACGGGATCGACGGCGGCCCGGTGCCGGCCGAGGAGCCCCAGCCCCACCTGCCGGGCTACCGCGACTCCGAGCCGGTCCGGGTCGGCAACGCCGCCGCCGAACAGCACCAGTTGGACGTGTACGGCGAACTCGCCGACCTGCTCGCGCAGATGGACGACGCAGGCATCCCGCCGTGCCCGGACGCCGACCACCTGCTGCTCGCCCTCGCGCTCAAGGCCGAGCAGCTGTGGGAGCAGCCCGACGACGGGATGTGGGAGAGCAGGGGCACCCCGCGCCGGTACGTCTCCTCCCTGGTGTGGGCCTGGGTGGCCCTCGACCGAGCGGTGCGGGTGCTGGAACGCCACGGCGGCGCCGACCGCCAGACGCTGCTGCGGCTGGCGGCGAGTGCCGAGGCCATCCACACCGAGGTCTGTGCCCGCGGCTACGACCAGGGGCGCAACACCTTCACCCAGTACCTCGACGGCCACGACCTGGACGCCTCCCTCCTGCACATCGCCCGCACCGGATTCCTCCCGCCCGACGACAAGCGGGTGATCGGCACCGTCGAGGCGATCGAACGCGAACTCGGCGCCAGCGGCGGCATGCTCCTGCGCTACCCGACCCGTACCGATGCGGCCGACAACGTGGATGGGCTGTCCGGCCACGAAGGCGCGTTCGTCGGCGCCGCGGTCTGGATGGTCGAAGCCCTCGCCCTGATCGGCCGGCACGCCGACGCCGAGGACCTGTTCGGCCGCCTGCTGGCGGTGCGCAGCGACCTCGGTCTCCTCGCCGAGCAGTACGACCTCGCCGAGCAAGTCCATCTCGGCAACTACCCGCAGGGCCTGTCGCACGACGGCCTGATCCGGGCTGCCCTGGCCATCCACGCGGCGAGCACGACCCCTGCCGGTGAACTGGTGCTCGCGGCGGCACAGGGGTAGCGGCGCAGCGCCGCCCACCGGTCCACCACCTCCACCTGCCAACGCCCGCGTCCAGACCGGGCCTCGTCCTGCTGCGCCGCACCACCGGCGAGCAGCGCGCCGTCGCCGCACCCCGAGCGGTAGGCCGCCACGACACCTCTGCGGCGGCCTGCCGCCGGCAGTCGGGCGCGCCGGTGGAGGTCCCGCCCTCAACCCGGCCGGACCACGGCCGACCCCATCCCTACGAGGAGCGCCTCCCCGTGATGATCACCGACACCATCGACCGACTGCCCCCGGAAGGACGCCGACTACTCGCCGACATCGCCCACCTTCCGGCGCCGGACCTGGACGTGCACACCGTGGCCGCCTCCACCGCCACTCCCACCCGCGAGACCAGGAAACGGCTGG
>NZ_JBHVRS010000053.1:0-13268 GCF_042885595.1 Kitasatospora sp. NPDC058046 | reverse complement strand
CGTCGATGCAGACGACCGGCCCCGAACACGCCGCACCACTCGACACCGACACCGAGACCGCAACACACCGACACACAGGCAGACCTAACCCGCCCAGAGGGGCGGTGTGGGCCCCGCAACCGCCTGCCGCCGCAAAAGCAGGGCGGGGCACGGTGGGCAGGGCTGTGCCGGTGCGGCGCGGCCGCCGCGGGTGGCGGCCGCGCCTGGTGGGGTCGGTCTGGTGGGGTTCAGACAGTGGTGCGGTACTGCTCCAGCCACTGCGGGGCGGGCGTCCACGGGCCGGGCAGAGCGGCCAGAAGGGTCTGAAGGACTCCGAACGCGCGCGCTTCCTCGCTGCCGCGGGCGTAGACGCCGGTGAGGAGGCCGGCGGCGGGGTCCAGGCTGCGGGGGCGGACCCGCTCCTCCAGCAGGAGGTACTCCTCGGCTTCGGCGACGTACAGCGAGCCGTTGCGATGGCCGAGTATCAGGTGCGGGCAGACCTGGATCGCGTAGGCGGCGCAGGCCCGGTGGAGGGGAGGTTCGCTCACCAGGGCCGGCCCGTCGGTTCCGGACACTCCGGCGAGGAACACGGCCCGGACGCGGGGCTTGATGCGGCGCCCGCACAGCTGGCACCGGCGTTCGTCCATGCAGGCTCGCTGGCGCTGCGGGCACGGCCGCCCGAGCACGGGGCGGCCGCGCCCGGGACCACAGGTGCACGACCTGACACGGCCGGTGCCGGGGATGGTCCGGATGGCGGCCGCTTCGTCGCCGTCCTCCCACTGGGCGATCCACGGCACCGGGTATCCGCGGTGGTCCCGCGGCAACCCCGCCAACGCCTCCGGTACCGGGACGTTCCGCCAGCCTGCCTGTTTCGTCGTCACGCGTGTCATCCTCTCACCGTGCCCGGATCGATCCATGGGCTGCCCGGGGTCGTGGGGGCGGCGGTCGCGGTTGGTCCGGTACCGCCGTCGCAAGGAAGCCGGTGCCGCCCGATGGGCGCGGGACAGTGCCGTGCCTGCCGGGCTGCATTTCGGATGCCTCCCAGGATCAGGGGATTCGGGGCGCCCCGAAGGAGGGTGAGGTCGGGGACGGGGAGAGGTAGCAGTACAGGCCGCCGTGGACGTCCGGGCCCGCCCACTCCGTGGCCCGCGCATACCCGAGTCCGCGCACCACGGCTTCGGCGTCGGCGAGCGTGGCCGCCGGGTCCGTGTCGAGCGGATCGGAGATGCCGCAGGGACCGAAGCGCTTGCACTGCACGATCGTGACCTCGTGCAAGGCCGGGTTGAAGTAGGCGCTGTACTGGAGGCCCTCGTCATTGAAGAAGCGGGAGCTGTTCGGGATGTAGGCCGGTCGCCGGGAGTTGAAGGCGTCGGCGAGCGCGATCGCGAGCAGCACCGGGTCCAGGGACGCGCCTTCGCCGCAGCCGCTCTGCCCGCACGCGGGGTCGGCGCAGCGGTGGAACGCGACGTCCGGGACGATCCCGTCGGCGTCGTGCACCTCGCAGTGGATGGCCTTCAGCGGCTCGTCGGCGGCGGGCAGGGTCTTGGGGCAGCCGATGAGGGCGTACGTGCCGTACGGGCCCGGGGCGTGGATCTGGTGGCCGCCGCCGGCGGCCTGCTCCACGGTGGCCGTGAGTGCGGCGGCGTGCAGCGCGGCGAGGATGGTCGCCGCCTCGGGGTGCTGGTGGGGCATCGGGGTGTCCTTTCGCTGGCGCCGGACGCTCTTCCGGCGATGTCGGGCGGGCTGCGCCCCCCGGGGCCGGTATCGGCCCGGCCTCAGGGGGCGCAGCGGTGTCGGTGAGTGGTGGCGGGGAGTCGGGTGACGCTGAGCTGGGCGTGCGGCGCGTCGAGGGCGAGCAGCGCGCGGTCCGGGGGATGCGTCTGGGCCCGTACCGGGTTCGTCCGGGGCTTCTAGGAGATCTGTTCCACGTGATCGCGTACCTGGCGGCAGGCGTTCAGCTGGTGGACCGTCAGCGGGCCGAGACGTCCGACCAGCGCTTGCAGCGCGAGGCGGTCGAACCACCACATCACGTCGAGAACGGCCACCAGGAGCAGGCCGTCGTTGCGGTCAGGGCCTACGTCGGCTGCCCGGGCGCCCTCCCACGCGAGACGGACCTTCAGCAGCCGGGAGTCCGTCATCTCCGGCTCGGGCAGCTGCATCACGGGAAGGCCTTGGGCGAGTTCCACGAAGGCCTGCGGCAGGTGGAGCGCCACCGTGTCCTTGGCCTGCTCCGCCGTCTCGTTCAGTGCCCGCGAGCGGGCCTCCAGCGCCCGGGCGGTGCGCTGGGCCCTCGCGCGTTCGGTCTTCAGCCGCCGCAGCTCCCGCGTCAGCTGCGCGTGGGCGTCGGTCCGCACGGGGGTCTGGTCGGTCAGCACGGCGACGCCGTGGCCAAGGTCGGTCCACTGCGTCGTCATGCCCACGGGCAGCAGCGTGTCCAGGTCGACTCCCGCCAGGGTGCGTCCGTTGCCGGTGTCGTGCTTCAGGTGGCGCAGCACGCCGGTGAGGCCGGTGGCCTCGATGCGCACCCGCGTGCCGAACAGGCCTTCGGCGTTGTCGGCGGTGACGGGCTTCTCTCCGCGCAGGTCGTGTTCCGCTGCCAGGACGCGGTCGCGTTTCCAGGTACCGACCGGGCGGGCGGTGGTGCCGCGGTGGAGGATGTCACGGCGGTCGGGCTCGCCGAGACGCTTTGTGATGAGGTAGTCGTTCCAGCCCCGGGCGTGCAGGTCATCACGGTTCAAGTGCTCCAGGGTGGCAGGCAGCGCGGGGACACCGCCGGCGTGCCGGACCGTACGACGGGACGCAACCTCGGCGCCCGCGATGCTGCTGGCAACGGCAAGGGCAAGCGCCCGCGGGGTGGCAACGACGCCCACGGTGTCCGGGAGTAGGGTCCGCGGGGTGACACCGGCAGCAGCGGCGTCCGGGACGATCGCGTCACCCGTGATGTCGATGCCCAGATCGCCGAGCCACGGTCCCAGCTCGTTCACGACGTCCCCGCCGTCCCAGGAGCCGTCACGGTTCTCGATCTCGGTCTTGATGCGGTTGAACAGCCTGACGACCTGCGCTCCCAGCGCGCTCTGCGGGTCGAAGTTGAGTTGGTGCATGAGGACTTCCCTTTCGTCACAGGATGGGTGGTAGGGGCGGGACAACGGCCCGGGGCAACGGGACCGAGCGCCCTGGTTCGGGGCCGTCCCGCACCTGGGCCGGGGAGCGCGGGCTGCGGGACGGCAGCGGCACCTGCGTGTGCCCCGCCCAAGACGGCGAGGGGCGGGCACGGTGCCGGGGGGAAGCCCGTACGGCCGGAACAACACGACCACCGGGCGGGAACAGGACACACCATAGGACCGGCAGACAGCCGGTCAACCCCGGACACCGCTGACCTCGCACGGCAACCGTGCCCCACTCCCGGGAGGGAGTGGGGCATAGGCACTGGGTTCCGAGCGCGGCCAGGGCCCGCTGGCACCGTCGGGCGGCGGCGTCCCTCGGGTACCGAACGGCCGCGCGGCCAGGCCCCCGCCCGCCACGGGCGGTCCGGCGCCTGGAGCAGCGATCACAGGGCTCTGCGCCGCTCGAACCAACCCGCGGCGGGTCGGGCGGCTGCGCAACCGCCGGCAGCGCCCCGGGAGGTGCGATCCCGGGGCGCTGCTGGTGGTCGTGGACGGGCGGTGGCGGTCAGTCCACCATGCCGGTGAGCACGGGGTCGCCGTGTACGTCGTGCACCGAAGCGGGAGGTGTCAGGGGCTTGATCGCGTGCCTCCAGCCGCGACTGACGCAGTGCACGCGGCCGAGCGCGGGAACGTCCAGGGTCAGACGGGAGGCGCTGGCATATCCGAGTCCGGTGTAGAAGCGCGTCAGATCCCGTTCATGGCGCAACGACATGGCGCGGAAGCCTGCCTGCCGGTGGTCTTGCTCGGCGTGGGAGACCAGAGCGCGGGCGATCCCCCGGCCTCGGAGCTCGGGCAGGACCGCGAGTTCACCGATCGTGCCGATCCTCGTCATGAGACGGCCTGCCAGGAATGGGACGCGCTGGATCTCCGCGTGGTTGGCGATCCAGGGCGCAGGTCCGCAGCGGATCACTCCGGCGGGGTGTCCCTCGTGTTCGGCGATCAGGACATGGTTGTAGCCGTGGGAGAGGTTCCAGTGGGGATCAAGGTGCTCGATGGACAGCATGCTCGTGGCTTGCTGGGTCATCAGGTCGCGTAGCCAGGCGGTGACTTCGCGCAGTCCTTCGTCGTTCTGGTGCAGGTCGATCAGCAGGATCAGGCCGGTCACGGTGTCGACGTCGTTGGGGGTTGCGGTGCGTATCCTCACGCACCCGGGCCCGGTCTGGGGTCCGGAGTCGGTGGCGGTTCGGCTGTCACTGGAAGGGAAGGTGGTCACGGCGTCTCTTTCGAAGTACCGCCTGGCGGCGGATGAGGTGGAAGGGGTACCGCCCCGGCTGCCGGGCCACGACGGGACTCGGGACACGGCCGCGTTCGGGCGAGCAGCGCCACACGGGGCCCCGAAGCGTTGGAGGAGCACGGCCACGAAACCGGGACGCGGGGCCGGGGCGCACGGTGCGCGGGGGCCACGCGGGGTGTCGGTGACGCGGCCGGTGCGGAGCAGTCACAACGTAGGGATGTCCCCGGGCGGATCAACCCGCCCCCTCACCGCACCCGCCGGGCAGCCCCGGCCCGCCCGCCGGCCGGGCGCGCCACGGCAATCCTCCGTCCACCTGGAACCATCGAACGCGGGTGTGCCATGGTGGAGATCCACCTCTCCTGAACCGGAGTTGAGGACCCCGCCCCGGGGTGTGGTCACCGTCCGGCCAGATGAACAACCACACACCGGGGCCACGGGCCCCGGACAACGACCCCGCGTAGCCGTTCCCCGGGTCTCCTCCCTCACCGCTCCCGCACGAGCAGCGGGACGGCAACACAGCTGGGAGGGCAAAAGGAACACGCACCGGGCGAAGGACCACGCTGGGATCACTGCGGAACCTAGACACGACACCCAGCCGAACAACCCCGCAACCGCCCCGGGCCACAGCCAAGTTGTAGCAGCAGGGAGGCGGACGGGCAGCAACACAGCCACCACCCAAGACGCCCCACCCGGCCAGCCCCGATCGCCCGGCTACCGCCGGACGGCAGGCGCAGGAGGTATACGGGCGGGAAAGACGTGCAGGGCACGACCGACAAGCCACAGGGCTGACATCAGGTCGTGGCTAATGGTGGCGATGTGCTTGCTAGACCGGCGGGGGGTCGGCTCGCCGTGGGTCCGCACGATGCCGAAGGTGGTGCCGTCGGCCAGGACGGCGAACAGGACGCGTTGACGGAGCGGCCCGTCCAGACCGAGCGCCCGTCGCCCGACGGTGATAAGCACTCCCACGGTCGGCCCCTCGGGAACGCCGAGGATGTCCAGGCGAGGGGTCCGGGCGTCATCGACGAGGGACCAAGCATAGTCGATCATGTCGGTGGGGAACGTGGTGCTTCCGCTGGGAAGCCGCCCGGGCGGGACCAGTTCGACGAACGCCGTGGGCATTTCACCCGGCTCCACGCCCGGGAAGTAGCGGATCGCATTGTCCGGGCGGCAGATGGTCATCAGCTTGATCGGCGTCCGCTCCTCATCCTGCGCCCTCATCCCCTCCAACGGGGCGGTCTGCTGGATCCCTTCCTCGAATGCGATGAGGGCGCGGCCGATACTGGCAACGCCCTTCTTGGTGAGCAACGAACGGACGTGATCATCGAACACGGTCACGATCAGTGGCCTCCTTATCGCCAGGGGTACGTGCTGCGCCTCTGGCACAGGGCGCAGGGCACAGCGGAAGAACAAGACGAACCGTAGGAACGCCGAACGGCCGATCAAGGGACAGCTGGGCGGTGCCTCTACCTGAGGGACAGGACCAGCACCCCTGGCTCAACTAGCAAAGGGGGGCTGGGACAGGGCAAACAGCCGGCAGAGGTGGCCTGGCTTCGGGAGGTGACGGCGCTGACGGCAGGCGCCCGGAGGATGCCCTCACGGCCCCGACACAGCGCAGGGGCCACTCGCACGGCCGCCGGGCACGTCTGTGGTCACCGGTGCGTGGTAGCGGCTGACTCGGCCTGCGGTGACCTCGCGCACAACCTGCGGGAGACAGCCGGGTGGTCGACGACTCCCGGGTACTGCCACAGGTCCGTGGTGCCGGTGACGGACCCGCAGCCGGTACAGGCGGCGCTTGCGCGGTCGCCCTCGGGGTCGCAGCCGCGCCAGAGAACGGGACCCGAGTCAGCAACACTCGGGAGCGGACGGGAGCTGCGGCAGCCGATGGATGGGAAGGGGCTCATTGATGCCCGGCACCTCGGTAAGGCACCGGACGCGCCGCTGCGCCCCACGCTCAACCATGGAGTCGAGGCATGGGGCGCAGCAGGATGAACCGGAGGCCGGGGCGCGGCGCAGGGGTGGGAGTGGCGGAGCGAGTTCCTACGGGGCGGGTGGCGGGGTCCGCAGGGTCCCGTCGACAAGCTCCAGCTCGGTCAGGTGGCCGCCGGAAGCGAGAGCCCAGAAACGGCGCTTCCCAGCGGTGGGAGTGCGAGGGGTGAGGACGACGACATCGCCGACGGCCAGGCGACGCAACGGCAGCGGCCAGTAGCTGGCGTGCTTGTCGACGGTCAGCCGGCGGCCGATCGCGGCGGCCTTGACGGCAGCGACCCTCGGGTCGGGGGCCTCGACTACGAACGTCAGCGGCAGAGCGGGCAGGTCGGGGTCCATGACCTGGGCCAGGACGTGCCCGGGTTGGTAGCCGAAGTGGTGCTCGGGCCAGCCGTGGGGACCGGTGGTGACGTTCAGGTACGCAGTGGCGGTGAACAGCGCGGCGGCCGGGGCGGCGGCTGGCGGGCGGCGCAAAAGGGAACGGCGGTGTGCGGGCATAGCAGGGCCCTCCCAGGCGTCGGTGACGAACGAGGGGTGGGAGAAGCCCCGGCGCCGCAGACGCCGGTACGGCGACGCGGCGGTGATCGACGGCGGCCGGCGCCGACGGCGACAGGATGGCGGGCCGCGGCACGCCGACAGCCGTAGGACAGGCGGCTATTGGTGGCGGCCGCAATGGCAACGCGTGGACGGACCGCGTGACGCGGCCAGCCGGGCCGGGTGCTCTCCCCGGGAAGGAACGTAGCCACGAGACCGAGCCGGTCAAGCACACCAAGTGCTGGAACCGTCCAGGGCCGGAGTCCGAACACCCACCCGCCCGGGAACACCACACCACCGGGCTGGGGACACCGTCGTGCCCGTTCCCCCAGGTCGGGGTACCGGCACGACGGCAACGCAAAGCACCAAGGCCCTCAGATGGTCCGACCGTCGCAGTCCTGAGGCTCCTGGGCACCGGCGTGGGCGCCGACGCGGTCCGTCGTGACCGTCGCCCTCGACTGGTTCCGGAGGACAAGCACCGGCCGGGACCGGGGTACCACCACCCGCTGACAACACGACGGTCACGTCACCGTGGACGTCGGCTCAAAGGTCAGGTGGTGCAGAGGATTTCCTCCTCAGTTCGTAGGAACAGCGGGTAGCCGACCCGCCCGAACGCTGCCCTGCCGAGTCGTGGCCACCAGGCCAGCAGGTCCGGCGGCATGGCGACCGCCGGGTAATTCCACAGGCCCGGGCAACAGCCGCAGAAGCCGACTGCCCAGACCCGACGGTCAACCCCCGGCCGAAGTCAGCCGACAGGTAGGCACGGGTGTGCCGCCCGGCTCCCCATAGGGTGAGCCGGGCGGCACCGGTGATTTAACCGAGGCGCTCCTCTTCGGCCTTGAGTAGGACGTGAAGCGGCTTCAACCACTGTCCGTCGTTGTCGCAGGGAGTCTGTCCGTTGGCCATGGCCTGGATGCTGGGGACTTGTTCGGCGTAGACGCCCCCGGCGGCTTGGAGATCGGAGATGGCCCGGGTGACCGGTCCCTGGAGGCGGCTGTACCACGGCTTCTGGCTATCGCCGCTGCCGCGCCGACCGTAGGTGGGTGCCTCCTCTGCCATGTGGGCGAGGAAGATCACAGCGGGGTTGACTCCCACGAGGTCGGCGATCGCAGTGATCTTGTCGTAGTCGATCACACAGCTCACACCCTGGCCTCGACGCCACCCCACAGGGCGTGGGCTGTCGAGTACGTCCCAGTAGACCTTGGCCAGGGCAACGGTCTGGAGGATGCGGGCGACGCTCCTGGTCTCGGTTGCGTTCTGGACCTCTTTCATGCGCTGGTGGAGCAGTTCGGCGAGGCGGCGGCGCACCGGTGGCGCGTCGCGCAGTTGCCTCGCACGTGCGATTTCGTCGCGATTGGGTTTGGTGTGCTTGATGGGGGGCGTGTGGGTGGAGCGGGTGCTGCTGGGGGTGGCTTCATCCTGCCGGGTCCCGTCGGCGGTGGGCTGCCTCCCGACAGTCGCGCCGCCAGCCGAGGCGATGTAGGCCTCAAGGAAGGTGGCGGCTATCTCCGTGAGGGCCTGCGTGAATCCGGCTGCGCCTTCCGTGTGGTGTGTCTTCTGGAGGTAGGCCTTGCGGTGGCCTGCCATGCGGATGGCGGTGCTGATGGTTTCTTCTCGGCTCTTCAGTGTATCGAGGTGGAGGCCGATGGTGTCGGCCCTCTGGTCGTAGATGCCGAGACTGCCGTAGCCGACCAGGCTGCTTTCCGTGTAGGCCCGAGTCCTTCCGACGCTGTCTTCACCGAGGACCGAGCGGAGCAGCGTTGCGGTGCCGTCGAGGTTCTGGCGCTGTTCTTCGGTGAGATC
Organism: Kitasatospora sp. NPDC058046; assembly: GCF_042885595.1. Lineage (NCBI taxonomy): Bacteria > Bacillati > Actinomycetota > Actinomycetes > Kitasatosporales > Streptomycetaceae > Kitasatospora > Kitasatospora sp. NPDC058046. The sequence continues at coordinate 4,568 of NZ_JBHVRS010000053.1, read as the reverse complement.
CTTGTGGTTGATCCACGTGGTCGTGCGCTCTTGCCGGTTGACCTCCCTGTGCGCTGCGGTGTGCCTGCGCTCAACTCCGAGGAGCTGCATGAGATCCTGGTGCTGCAACCTGGGAAGGTCGGTCTCCACGAGGTGTACGCCGCTGTCCAGGAGCCAGGCGTCGGTTTCGAGGCCCTCAACGCCTTCGCCTTTGCCCTGGTAGTACACCCGTTTTCCGGCTGGGAGGAGCTGCCCGGCGATCCGCCGGAATGCGAGTCGGACGTCGTACTCGCGGACAGCGGAGAAGTACTGCTCTTGGGCGACGATGGACACCTTGGACAGGGCCCTGCTCACAAAGTGCTCGATGACGTCCGGTTCGGCGCACTTGGCGAGCGCTTCCCTGAGGTGCCGCTCCAGTGCCCGGCCGTCGATGAAGGTCCGGTCCCGGTTCTGGTCCCCTTTGGCGAGGGCCAGAGGGAGGTCGTAGCTGACGGAGAGCCGCGAGTCGTCGGTCACGAGGATCCCGCCGATGTAGATCCGTCCGGGGACCCCTCCGAGCAGGATGCGGGCCTTTCCCGCAGGTGGGGTGTAGCCGGGTTCCGTGAGATACAGGACGCGTGCGATGGCCTCGTCCGCCAGCTCCTTGGAGCACTGGATGGTGATCTTCGTCCCGACAGTCCGGTCGAGGGGGTAGAGCGTGTAGACCAGGGTTGCCGATGCCTTGCCGTCCCGGGTCGGGACGATGCCGTCCAGGAGGCTACGGTTTTCGATGGTCGGAGTGAAAGCGTAGCCGACGGTCTCGAACCAGATCTCGCCGATGTTCGGGTCGCGCGCCAGGACGAGTGCGGAGAGTTTCTTTCCTTCTCCGAACTGACCGATCTTGTCGGCGGTCTTCTTGGAGGCTCCGAGGAGAAATGCGTCCTGGGCGATTCCGGGGCCGCTGTCCTCGATGGTGAGGATCCCGTCGGCCCAGTGGACCGTCGCGTTGGGGTCCTCGTCGAGGGCGTTGGCGATCAGTTCAACGATCGCCCTCGGGGTGGTCCAGCCCTTCACGTACTCCGGCGAGATGGGAAACGGGACGACTCTTCCCTGCTGGAGGTCTCGATGGCTCTTCGGGGTGTCCATTTATTTCTCTCCCCATTTTTGGCGACCCTTTTTGGCCGCTTTCGATGGAGGTGAAGGTATGACCTCTGAACCGCCAGTCAAGCCAGGATTTGGCAAGGCTGAATTCCGTTCGGAGCCGCCTCTCATATAGAGGCGTATAAGCCCCGGCCTTCGTTGGGCCAGGCTGGCGAGACGCAGTCCATTGACCCTCCAGCCCGAGTGTGTGGACGCGCACCGCGTGGAATCGCCACTCGGAACGATCACGGGCGTCCTGGCGGACACTGCCGTCGGGTCGACATTCCGACGGCTGCGGGAGAGACGCCCAGGGCCGGCTCGCGTCCGGGCCACCTCGGCCTTGGCTCCGAGTTCGTCGCAGTTCTTGCGCGTACAGCCAGGGCGCTTCCTGGCGGCCATCGGATCGCTGAGGTCCGACGGGATCGTGCACCGCCGCCTCAACGCAAGGCCGAAGCGGCGAGAGTGTCTTCTGCTCCGGGATCCGATGCGCGAGGCCAACCGGTCTGGTGGGCGAGAGCTGCCTCTCGTGGCCGTCGCTCACCTCAGGGTGCGCGGCGATCAGCGGGCCGAGGCCTGCACGTCGCAGGCGATGCGAAGGTGGACGGCATCGCCGTCGGGAGACAGCGTGACCGCGGCCTCGACGCCGGACAGTTGGCAAGGCATTGCCGTGAGGGCCGGCGTCGTGCGGAAGGATCCGGACGGAGCCGTCCGACAGGTTCCCGCCGGCATGGCAGGCTGTGAAGCCTGCCATGCCGCAGTGGCCCGTATAGATCACGCCGTACTCGACCTCGAAGTGCTGGCCGACAGCGCAGGCCAGCCGCCGTTCCCGCGGCGGGGCGGTTCTCCGGTTCCTGCTGAGCCAGTCAGGTACGGGATGTCGCTGAACTGCCGGTCAGCGCAACGATGGAGTTCCTGAGCGGAGGATCGATGCGGGTGAAGCCGCTGCGCGCCACCGCTAGGTAGTAGCAGGAGCCAGACGGGCTAGAAATGCACATGACATCACCGGCGGACACGGAACGGAGGTCACAGGGCCACTCCACGCCCCTGTCGTCGGTGTCCTGGCGGTTACCGATGTTGAAGGCTCGTTCGGCAGCGAACATCAGGTCGTGAGCGGTGACCGTCAGGACCAGCAAGGGGCTTCCCTCGGCCGGACTGGCCACCGCCAGCTCATGGCCCTCCTGGAAGCCATCGAAGTTGACCATCCTTCCCTCCGGACTGAGGGCGACGTTCAGCAGGACCGCGACCCGGTATTCACCGGGAACCGGAAGGGCGGGGAGAGAACTTGACGTAGCGCTGAGGTGATCCGCCCCCGGCCGGCGGGGCTCCACCAGCCGCAGCGCCTCCAGTCGGCGCCGACTGGGGCGCTCCGGAAGACCAGCGAGCACAATGCGGGAGATTCTGTCGAGGAAGGAAGGCACGGTGAACTCCACTTCAGGGAGAGGGTGACAGCGGGTCGCGGGTGGTGCGTGACTGCCGGGATTCCGGGTTCGGGCTGGGCAGCACAGGTTCCGCTGGTGTCGGCACGTCGGAGTCCGCGGCAAGAGCACTGCTGGACGCCGCAGGACGGCGCTGACCTCCGGCCTTCGACGCTGAGACGGTGCGCAACATAGGGGCGGCTGCTGGCATGTCAAGGGCTGTCGGCGTCGGATCTGTCCCAACCAGGAGTCTGCCGCCGCCCGCTCCTCCGCGGTGCCTGCAGGAAGCAGACAGCGTGTCGCTCAGTCAGTCTCGGCCGTCGGGTGGAAGACCCCGGGGACCCGTGATGGCGAGTCCGAACGAACGCGCAGAGCACCCATGACTGGGCTGGGGTTGTGCAAGGTGGACTCGACAGCCACAGCGGGCACGATCCGTTCCCCAAATGAGCACTGGCGTGTTTCGTCCACAGACCCTGGGGTGGCCGGTATGGGCAGCGCCGACGGGGCCGCGAAGCCGCTGTAGGTGTACTGGGACTTGCTCCCTGCCGGTGCGGCAGTGTCCGGGATGAGCTCCGCCGTAACGGTGGGACGGTCCTGCAGGAACCACAGCCACGGCGACTCTCACCACCACTGGTGCCGGATCCGTGGCATCGGTGGTGCAGCTTCATAGGCGACAGCCAGAACCTCGTCCTCCCGGCCCAGATCAGGGTCTGGTAGCCGAAGAGGTGGGCATCGGATCCAGTACACACATCAATCGGAGCAGCAGACAGTGAAGTAGGTACCGCCCAGCGCTGGCACACCGAATCTGATCGTCAACTGCATTGTCCGCGGAGAGCTCGGCCTGGCCGATGAGGTCGGCCGCGCCGAGGCCGGCAAGCGGGCTTCTGCTTGGGGGGTGTTCTGCCAGCCCCTGAACCCTGGCCAGGCCCTTGACTCGAAGCGCTACGGCAGTCCACACGGTAGGGCTCGGGTCGACCATCAAGGGAGATGACCTCGGGGACAACCGGCTGTCGGCCTGGACGAGCCTGGAAGCTGGCTCCTGCTGCCACGGGCCATGGCGGCCAGAATCCGGTGGTGACCCTGCTCGCGGTTGTCAGGGTCGGCGAAGGAGAGCGGACTTCCTGACAGGTCTTGCATCTTTTGCCTGTTCTCTCGGACTGCGTCACATCGTCCGGTTTCGGGGGACGTACAAGCTGTTTCTTCGATCAGTCGGTTCTCCCTTGGAGCAGAGCGCCGGCTGCCGTGCAGACGCGGGCCTTGGCCCGCACTGCCTGGCCTTCTCGACTGTGACTCCGGGAACGGTGCGAGGCGCTGCCTGGCCGGCGGCGCCTCGTATCAGTGAGCCACCCGGGTCCTGACCATCGCCGTCGACATCCTCTTCGCCGCCCTCCCTGCCCTCACCACCCATGAGCGGATCGACACCGTCCTCGCCCTGTTCAGCACCTCGCGCATCACCGAACGCCCCTCCCCCGCCCCGGCCCACACCACCTGGGAGCGGAAAGCGATCACCGCGATGCGCGGATGAGCCGCACCGTGCGCTGCGGGTCAAGCCGTCCGTCGCCTGTACCGATCGTGCAGGCGACGGAGATCAGCAGCTGGGCCAGAGCGGGACCCCGGGGTGCCACAGGGGCCTGCTGCCAGGCCTCCCGAGCCGCGGCGGCGCCCTCCGCCCGATGGACGGCTTGGACCGACAACACCAGGGAGGTGACAGGGTCCGCCGTTCGGGCGAGTTGCCGCAGGCACTCGACGCCCTGGTGCTCCCCGAGCCCGTAGACCGGCCGGGTCGCCAGAAGCCCGAGGAGGAGCACGGCCGCCTCCCAGAGCGTGTGATCACCACGGTGCGTCAGCTCAGCGAGCAGGCCCCGCACGACGGCGGGGTCGCCGGTGAGCACGATGGTGTCGAGGGCGTTGTCGACGAGGTTCTCGACGGTGGGGTTGGGCGCGCTGCCCGGCTGGCCTGGGTGCGGGCTCGTCCGGACTGGGGTGGTCGCCAGGGTGCATCCGCCGACCGTACAGCGCCGTGGTCGTGGCGTGCGCCCCGGTGCTGTGTCACCG
>NZ_JBHVRS010000052.1:0-14898 GCF_042885595.1 Kitasatospora sp. NPDC058046 | reverse complement strand
GCCACGGGCGGGGCGGGCGGCGCGACCGGCGGCTTCACCGGGGCGGGCGGGGCGGCGGCGGGCGCCGGCTGCAGGACGTCCACCCCGAAGTCGGTGGCGATGCCCGCGAGCCCGTCGGCGTACCCCTGCCCGACCGCCCGGAACTTCCAGTCCGCGCCGTGCCGGTACAGCTCGCCGAACACCATCGCCGTCTCGCTGCCGGCCTCCGACGCCACGTCGTACCGGGCCACCTCGGTGCCGCTGTCCGGGTCGACGACCCGGATGTGGGCGCCGCGGACCTGCCCGAAGGACTGCCGCCGCTGCGCCGCGTCGTAGATCGCCACCGCGAAGACGACCTTCTCCACCCCGGCGGGGACCTCCGCGAGCCGGACCTCGACCTGCTCGCGGTCGGCGCCGCCGCCGGCCCCGCCCAGGTGGCGGACCGAGCCGTCCGGGCTCCGCAGGTTGTTGAAGAAGACGAAGTGCTGGTCCGAGGCGACCTTCCCGTCCGCCCCGCAGAGCAGCGCGCTGGCGTCCAGGTCGTACCCGTCACCGGCCGTCCAGCCCAGGCCCACCCGCACCACCCGCACCCCGGGGGCCTGCTTGCCCAGGGAGACGTTGCCACCCTTCGTCAGGGCCACGCTCATGGAACTTCCTCCACCACCGTACGAGTACCGCTGTTCGACCACGACAACGCTGTAGAACTCGCGGCGGTTCCCGGTCGAACCGCCGGCTTTCCGTCCGGGCCGGAACGCCGTCCCACCAGCGGCGGAACGCCGCCCGAGGGGCCCCCGGCGGCGCCTCCCGGTACCGGGCGGGCCGGTCCGGCGGCCCTTGGACCGGCGTACGGCGCGCCGGGTCGGCACTCTGGCGGGCCGTCAGGTCCGGACCTATTGTCAGCGCACATGACATGTCTACGCCGCACCGCCGGACTGGCCGCCGCGCTCGCCGGAACCCTCGTCGCCCTGCTGGCCCCGGCCGCCGCCCAGGCCGCCCCGGCCGGCTGCCGCACCTCCGCCACGGTGCCGCTGGACGCCGAGCAGGCCCGCCTCCAGGACGCCCGCACGGCCGGCTTCACCGAGCGCTCCGGCCTGGGCGAGCTGCTCGGCGGCTTCCCCTCCGCGCTGTGCGCCGCCCGCAACGCCCGGCAGGCCGAGCGGGTGGCCGACACCTGGGGCCGGACGCTCTGGCAGGCGGGCGTGGACCGCGCCCAGGGCCGGCGGCCGAGCGGCGAACTGCCCGCCCGGGACGACCGCCCGCTGTACTGGACCAGGCTCGCCATGACCGTCCAGCTCGCCCGCTGGCAGCCCCGGTTCGACGTCGACCACGCCGCGCTGCGGGCCCGTTTCGAGGACGCCTCGCGCGGCCTGGACGACGGTTTCAGCGCCGCCCCCGGCGTCCGGCGGATCTTCGTCAGCGGCTTCGACCCGTTCGGCCTGGACGCCGAGGCGCGCCGCGCCAACCCCTCCGGGTCCGCCGTCCTGCAACTGCACGGGCAGCGGATCACCCTCGCCGACGGCAGCGCCGCCGAGGTCCGGGCGGTCGTCCTGCCGGTGCGCTACGGGGACTTCGACAAGGGCATCGTGGAGCGCGCCTTCACCCCGCACCTGCGGCCGGGCCGGCAGTCCGCCGACCTGATCACCAGCATCAGCCAGGGCTACCCGGGCAAGTTCACCCTGGAGGAGTGGGCCGGGCGCGCCCGCTCCGCCGACCCGGCCACCGACAACGTCGCCGCGCTCTCCGGCGGCACCTCCCAGCACCCGGTGGACGCCCCGGGGCTGGCCCCCGGGCCGCAGTTCGTCCGCACCACCCTGCCGACCGACGCCATGCGGGCCGTCCAGCAGCCCTTCCCGGTGCTGCTCGACACCTTCGTCACCGAGATCCCGGCGGGCGGCACCGGGCCGGTCTTCCGGCCGGACGGCCCCACCCCCGGCTCCCGCGCGGTCTCCGGTGGCGGCGGCGGGTACCTCTCCAACGAGGTCGCCTACCGCTCCAACCGGCTGCGTCTGTTCCTCGCCCCGGACCTCCCCGGCGGCCATCTGCACACCCCGGTCCTGAACGGCCTGCCGGCCGACCCGGACCGGCTCACCGCACCCGAGTTCGAGCAGAACGAGGCCGCGATCGGCGACGAGGTCCGCGCGATCCTGAGCGCCGCCAGGATCTGACGGACCGTCCGGGCACGTCCCGGGGACGGTCCGGGGCGGCCCGGGGGGGCGCCCGCTACGCCGGGTCGGCGAAGCGGGTGCCCGCCGCGCGGGCCCGCGACTCGGCGATCTCCGCGTAGGCGGCGTCGCGGCCCGCCCAGTGCGAGCCCTCGACGGACTTGCCGCGCTCCAGGTCCTTGTACACCTGGAAGAAGTGGGTGATCTCCAGCAGGTCGAACTCGCGCAGGTCGCCGATGTCCCGCAGGTCGGCGTAGCGCGGGTCGTGGGCCGGGACGCAGAGCACCTTCTGGTCCGGGCCGCGTTCGTCGCGCATCACCCACACGCCCACCGCCCGGCAGGTGAGCACGCAGCCGGGGACGGCCGGCTCGCCGCCGAGCACCAGGGCGTCCAGCGGCTCGCCGTCGCCGCCGAGGGTGCCCTCGACGTAGCCGTAGTCGGCGGGGTAGGCGGTGGCCGTGAAGAGGGTGCGGTCCAGCCGGATCCGGCCCGCCACGAAGTCCATCACGTACTTGTTCCGCGACCCCTGCGGGGTCTCGATCATGACCTCGAACTCCACCGCTGGCCTCCTCCTCGGCTCCTGGGGGGGATTGTCCGCCGTCCGGACGGCCACCGGAAGCACCCCCGCCGTCGAGCCGCCCCCGCGCCGCCCGAGGCCCGTGCGCACGCCGGTACCCGTGCGCCAGGTCTCGATTGTGCGGCGGAAGTGACGGCCCGACAATTCTTCGTCCACGATTCCTCTACGGTGACGCCTGCAACAGCCGTCACCATGCAAGAGGGGGCACGCCCATGTCCCGGAGCCGGAAGCTCCACCGCCTCAGCAACCCCGACGCCGACGAACGCCGCGCCCAGCGCGCGCTCTTCCGTCACCTCCGCGACGACACCAACGCCAACCGCGGCCGGATGGCCAGGCGCGTCCGCGAACTCCAGCTCCTGCTGGCGATGGACCCGGTCGAGTTCGAAGGCCTCATCGCCCGGCTGATGGAGGCGATGGGCATGAAGGTCGAGCTCACCGCCCGGTCCCGGGACGGCGGGGTGGACGTCCGCGGCATCGACCCCGACCCGTTCCGCGGCGGCAACGTCATCGTGCAGGTGAAGCGGTACCGGGACACGGTGGCGCCCACCGCGGTGCGGGACCTGTACGGGACGCTGCGGCACGACCAGGCCGCGACCAAGGCCGTCCTGGTCACCACCAGCAGGTTCGGCCCCAGCTCGCACCAGTTCGTCGCGGGCAAGCCGATCACCCTGCTGAACGGCTCCGAGCTGGTCGGTCTGCTCAAGCACCACGGCTTCCACGAGGTCTTCGCGGCCGTCCAGGACGAGGCCTCCGCGGAGGCCGGCGCCCTGGACGGACTGCCCGCGATCGAGGTGGCCGCCGAGCCCTCCCGGCTGCTCCTGCACTGGACCGGGGAGGAGGAGTACGACATCGCCGCCCTGGTCTGCCGGGGCAACGTGGCGCTCTCCGACGACCACCTGGTGTTCTACAACAACGGCTCCACGCCGGACGGTTCGGTGCGACTGGTGACCGGCTACGGCGACGCGAACGCCTGCCTGATGGTCGACTTCGACGCGCTGCCCGCCGACGTCGACCGGCTGGTGGTCATCGCCGCCGCCGACACCGAGAACCACCCCGGGGCCACCATGGGCGGGTTCGCCGGGCCCGCGCTGATCCTGGAGGCCGGCGCCGGACAGGACGCGGCCGTGGTGCACCTGGCGGACGGCGCGGAGACCAACACCGCGATGCGGCTCGGCCGGTTCGACCGCGAGCCCTCCGGGGACTGGGAGTTCACCCCGGCCCTCGCCGGGTACCCGGGCGGGCTGCGGCAGGCCGTGACCGCGTACGGCCTGGAGGTCGTGGACGCCTGACCCGGCGCGACACGACGTGAGGTGAGGTGCCGACGCGGGGCGCCCGGCCGAGACCGGGTGCCCCGCGTCGCACCCCTCAGCGCACGACGGGCAGCTCCAGCGCCGAGCCGCGGTCGCCGCCCCAGCCGATCCGGTAGCCCGCCTTCCCGTCGGCCGGGAGCAGCTGGAAGGAGTCGGGGTTGGCGGCCGCGACGGTCAGCCGGATCCGCTCACCGGCCCGGAACAGCACCGAGACCGGCTGGAGGTCGATGGTGACGCGCTGCGCGCGGCCCTGCGGGAAGTCCTCGGCGTCCTCGGCCGCGTAGCTGCGCGGCGTGCGCAGCCGGCGCCAGTCGGGATTGTCCGAGCGGTCCGCCACCGCCCGGTCCGCCAAAGAGAGTTGACCCTCCGTCAGATAGGTGACCCGGCCGTCCGGCGCGACGTCCTCCAGGTAGACGTGCAGGGCGCCGCGGGCCGAGCCCGCCAGGCCGGTGACGTCGAGGGTGACCTTGCCGTTGCCGGTGACCCGGGTGTCGGCGCCCAGCGGTGCGGTGGTGTAGCCGAGCAGCTTGGCGTCGACGGCGGCGCGGTCGGGGTAACTGACCTCGTCGCCGCTGAGGTTGGTGTTCCAGCGGTCCAGCGGGCCGGTGCCCGCGGTCGGGTCGAGGAGCAGCTGGTCGGAGCCGCCGCGGCGGTCGTCCGCCCCGTCGACGGACGAACGGCCCGTGGGCGGGTGGTCGGTGAGCGAGCGGCCCGCGCCGAGGTCGAACCGCCGGGTGCGGGTGCCGGGCACCGGCCAGCGGGTGGTGGTGCGCCAGACGCCCTCGTTGAAGGTGTAGTAGTGCACCCGCCGGGTGCCGTCGGGGCGGGCGTCGCCGCGGACGTAGCGGTCGAAGAAGTCGAGCACCCGCTGGTCGTTCTCCTGGTGCTCCTGCCCGGTGAGCGGGCGGGCGGGCTGGAACGGGTCGGCGAACCAGCCGGCGCCGTGGTTCCACGGGCCGATCCAGTCGTCCTGGGTGTTGGACAGGCCGGTGAACTGGGAGAGCACCCCGTTGGCGGTGCCCGCGTCGAGCCAGCCGGCCCTGGTCAGGACCGGCACCCCGCCGGCCTCGACGGCGTCGGTCCGCTCGCCGACGCTGCCGACCGTCCAGCTCTTCGGCCCGTCCCGGTAGTCGCGGTGGACGCCGGAGTGCGCCATCTCGACCAGGTTGGCGTTGTTCGCGTGCTCGGCGCGCGCGGCGGCGAGCAGGGCGGGGCCGTCGGGCCCGTCGACCGGCCGGGGCTGGAGGCCGGTGAGGCCGATGCGCGCGCAGAGCTGCCGGGTGTCCTCGTCCGTCTCGCAGGTGGTGCCGCCGGCCTGGTCGAGGATGCGCAGCAGCAGCGCGTACGGGGCGACCCGGGGTTCGATGAGCAGGCCGCCGGGGCGCACCAGGTCCTCGTAGGGGTCAAAGTCGTAGGAGATCGGGGCGGCGGCGGTGATGTGGTGGTTGCCGAGGGAGGTGGCGAGCATCGCGGTGTCGCCGCCGTAGGAGATGCCGGTGGTGCCGATCCGGCCGTTGGACCAGGGCTGGGCGGCGATCCAGTCGCTGAGCGGGCCGCTGTCGGCGGTCACGTCGGCGCCGAGTTCGGAGGTGAGGGTGCCGAAGGAGGCGCCGGTGCCGCGCAGGTCGGCGACCACGTAGGCGTAGCCGCGGGCGGTCCACCGCTCGGCCTCGCCACTGGTGCCGCCGGGTTCGCCGGCCTTGACCCTGGCCCGCCAGTAGCGCTGGGTGACCAGGACGGTGGGCAGGTCGGCGCCGGCCCGGGTGCCCTCGGGCAGGTAGACGTCGACGGCGAGGCGGACCCCGTCCGGCATGGTCACGTAGCGCGACCGCAGATGCGGCTCGGCGGGCCCGGACGGCCCGGCGGCGGCCGCCGGGGCGACCGAGAGCCCGAGCACGGCCGCGGCGGCGACCAGCGCCGCCAGCGGGCGGCGCAGCACTCCCCGCCTCATCGGACGGTCTCCTTCCGGGGGCCTTCCTCCGGGCGTGCCTCGGCCCCGACCGGGATGGTCACCACCGCGGTGTCCGTGTCCCCCGTGTCCGTGGTGCGGAAGGGCTGTTGCCCTGGCTGAGTACTCATACGACGACCTGGCCTCTCTCCTGCGAGTGAGTAGCGTGGTCTCGTCCCCCACCGCCGATGGGACCACGGGCGCCGGGCCGTCCGCCAGAGCGCGCTACCCTGAGACGACCCCGATCCGGCCCTGGCCCTCCCCGGACCCGTGGACCTCCCCGAACTCCCCGACCGGCCCGGGCTCCTGGCCCGGTCCGTCGGCCCGGCCTGGGCCGAAGTCGCGCACCGCCTCGGCGACGATCGCCTCCAGCCGGGCGTGGTGGGCGCCGCGCCAGTAGGCCTGGCCGCAGTCCTCGCACTGGGCGAAGGCGTCGTACGAGCGCTCGGTGCCGTCCCGCAGCTGCTCGCGCACCGAGGTCTTGGTGGCTGGGTGCAGCCTGCCGTTGCAGGCGGTGCAGCGGCTCCACGGGGTGAGCGGCGGCGCGAAGCGGGAGAGCACGTCGCGCAGTTGCTCGGCGGGGCGGTGGCTGTAGACGTAGGCGCCGGCCCACAGTTCGCGGCAGCGCAGCAGGCCGCGGTCGCGGGAGAGCATGATCCGCTGCTCGGCGGCCGAGCGGGCGGCCAGGGCGGCGTCGCCGATGTCGGGGTTCTCGTACGCGGCGTCCACGCCGAGCAGGCGCAGCCGGCGGGCGAGGGTGCCGAGGTGGACGTCCAGCAGGAAGCGCGCCGGGACGGGCGAGGGCTGCGGCCTGGCCACGGCCCGGACGGTGATCTCCTCGCCGTCGGCCGGGACGTGGCTGTCGGGCACCGCCCGGCCGTCCACCAGCAGGGCGCCGACCTCGGTGAGCGGCACCCCCAGGGACTCGACGACGTGGCCGAGGGTGGAGGCGCCGTCGGTGCGCAGCGCGGTACGGCCGGCCCGCCGGGGCGCGGAGACGAAGAGGTGCAGCTCGGGGGCGAAGTCGAGCTGGATCTGGGGTCGGTCCACGCGGCCAGCATGCCAGCGGGCGGCGGCCCGGGGCCACCGGGTTTCCGGCCCGGTCCGGTCCCGTTGGACGCTCCCTGGGCCGCCTTGGGGGTTCCCGTCCCGTACGGTCAGGCCCCTGGCGCCGCCCCCGCCACCACCGGCGGCGCCGGCGGTGACACCGCGTGACCGCGGTCCCGGGCCGCCCAGCGGGCGACCGGCCCCATCGCGTACCCCGCCGCGAGGAACACCCCGCCCAGGACCAGCCAGCCGGCCAGGCCCCCCTCCAGCAGCAGCGCGGTGAGCAGCAGCGGTCCGAGGGTGCGGGCGACGGCGACGCCGGTGCCGAAGAAGCCCTGGTACTGGCCGATCCGCCCGGGCGGGGCGAGGTCGAAGGCGATCTGCCAGCTGCCGGCCGACTGCCGCATCTCCCCCGCCACCTGCAGGACGGAGGCGGCGACCAGCAGCGCGCCGACCGCCCAGACCGGCACGTCCAGCGCGGACAGCCCGAACACGGCGCAGGAGCCGAGCAGCAGCAGCCCGGCGGAGCGGACCGCCCGGGCGGCCGGTTCCAGTCCGGTGATGCCGCGGGCCGCCCGGACCTGGAAGGCCAGCACCGCGAGGGTGTTGAGCACGAACAGCGCCGAGCCGAGCCAGCCGATCCCGGGGGCGCGCGCGGCGATCCAGAGCGGGATGATCAGGCTGAGCAGCGGCATCCGCAGCAGCAGGACGGCGTTGACCGCGGTGACGGCGGCGTACCGGCGGTCGCGCAGCACGGCCAGGCGCGGCCCGGCGTCCGACGGCCCGGTCGCGGGCGGGGCTTCGGGCAGCCGCCGCAGGACCAGCGCGCCGATCAGGAAGCCGAGCGCGGTGACGGCGAAGGCGGCCAGGTAGGCGGCGCGGGTGCCGACGCTGAGCGCGATGCCGCCGATCGCCGCGCCGACGGCCAGTCCGCCGTTGAGGGTCGACTGGATGTGGGCGAGCAGCGCGGTCCGCTGCGCGGGCGGCACCAGGGCGGCGACCAGCGCCTGCCGGGCGGCGGTCAGGCCGGACTGCGCGGTGGCGTAGAGGCAGACCGCGAGCAGGAACAGCGGGTAGGAGCGGATCACCAGGAAGGCGGCGACCACGGCCGCCGTGCCGAGCGCGAGCGCCATCGAGGTGCGGCGCGGGCCCCGCTGGTCGGCGAGGTGTCCGAGCGGGACGCCGGCGAGGGAGCCGAGCGCCCAGGCGAGGGTGAGGCCGAGCCCGAGGGCGGTCGGGGACATCCCGACCACCCGGGTGAAGTAGAGGGCGGAGCAGGTGTAGTACGCGCCGTCGCCCACGGCGGCGGCCAACTGGGCGGCCGCGAGGGTCCGCTGGGGCCCGGCGGGCGGCAGGGCGCCCCAACGGGCGGTTCGGTCGGACGGCATGCCCCTCCTTCACTCGTTCGCGGGCGCCACCGGCCGGAGGCGTCCGGGCGGTCACCCGCGCGCGCCCCCAGGGCCGTCAACGCCCCGCGGCCGTAAACGCCTCACGGACCGTCACCCTTGTTCGCGGCCCCCGGACGGGCGGCGCGCGGAGTCGGTCTTCGCAACCGCCGGTTCGGGTGCGCCCCCAGCCTACGGAAGAACCGGCCCAGTGGAACGGTCCAGTGATCAAGGAATTTCCTGGGCCAATTCCTTCTGCCGCCGCACCGTCGACCGACCCCTGAACCCACGTGCGAGGGGCGCCAGTTGGCGCCTCCGAGCCCGTCCCGGCGGCCCTGCTCCGGCCCCGCCCGCAGCTCCGAAGCGCCGTCCGTACCCGCTCCGACTCCGCTCCCGCCGACCGTCGCACAACCGTGATCGGGCCGACCAAGGGCCAACTTTGACCGTGTTGACCCGTCAGTAGCCTCCTTTTATGCTCAACGGCGTTCGCGATCCGGCACCGGCCCGGGGCCGCCCCGCCCGCCCGTTCCGTCGCCGTCTCCGGCCCGAAGGGTGTCCTCCCATCAGCACCTCCCTCGCCCCCTCGGACTCCAACGGCCGACCGCGCGACGCCGGGCACCCGCACGGTACGGCTGCTGCCACGGGCGCCCCGGGCCCGGAGGGCACCCGCCGCCGGCGCTTCCTCACCTACCTGTTGGCCGCGCCCACCCTCACCGTCGGCGCCCGCCTCGGCGCCGACGCCGTCGCACCCGCCACCGCACAGGCCGCCCCGCGCCCCGTCCCGTCCCCCGCCGCGGCCGCCGTGCCGGTCCGCGAGACCGCCCTCCCCCAGCAGCTGATCGGCCTGCCCGGCATCCCGGACATCGTCGACCTCGGCGACGCGATGATCATCGCCGGGCTGCCGACCGCCCACCTGCTGGTCCTCGAAGTCACCCCCGCCGGACGCGCCGTGCTGCACCTGCCCCGGCTGGAGGTCGGCCAGGGCCTCACCACCGCGATCGCCGTCATCGTCGCCGAGGAGCTCGACGCCCGGCTCTCCGACGTCGACGTCCCGCTCTCCGACGCCCGCCCCGAACTGCTCTTCAACCAGCTGACCGGCGGCTCCAACTCGATCCGCTCGCTCTACGACCCGGTCCGCGCCGCGGCCGCCGCCGCCCGGGCCCGGCTTGTGACCGCCGCCGCCAGGCGCTGGAACGTTCCCGCGCCCACCCTGCGCACCGCCGACTCCGCCGTCCTCGCCCCCGACGGCCGCCGGCTCGGCTACGGCGACCTCGCCGCCGAGGCGGCCACCGTCGCCGCCCCCGCCGTCCCGGCCCTCCCCAAGACCCCCGACCAGCTGCGCCTGGTCGGCCGGCCGACCGGCCGGATCGACGCCCGCGACATCGTCACCGGCCGTGCCAAGTACGCCGGGGACCTCGACGTCCCGGGCGCCGTGCCCACCGTGGTCGCCCGCCCGACCACCGTCAACGGCACCCTCAAGTCCCTGGACGCCTCCGCCGCCCGCGCCATGCCCGGAGTCCTCGGGGTCGTGCGGATCCCGACCGGCGTCGCCGTCCTCGCCGAGACCTTCGACCAGGCGCTCAAGGCCCGCGACGCACTGCGCACCACCTGGAACCCGGGGCCGGTCGCCGACCTGTCCGACGCCGACGTACGGTCCCGGCTGCGCGCCGCCCACCTGCCGTCCCTCCCGCCGCCGCTGCTCTCCCACCGGCTGGAGGGCGAGTTCGACTTCGCCTTCGTCAACCACGCCCCGATGGAGGTGCTCACCGCCGTCGCCGACGTCCGGCCGAACCGGGCCGAGCTGTGGTTCGCCGCGCAGAGCCCGATCCTCGCCCAGGGCACCATCGCCGCCGAACTCGGCCTGCCGACGAACGCCGTCACCGTCCACGTGGTGCGCGGCGGCGGCTCGTTCGGCCGCCGGCTGTTCTTCGACGCCGCCCTGGAGGCCGCCCAGGTCTCCAAGGCCGCCGGCCGCCCGGTCAAGCTGATGTGGACCCGCAACGACGACATGCGCCACGGCCGGATGCGCCCCGCCAGCCACCACATCGTCCGGGCCACCTACGGCCTCGGCCAGGTGTTCAGCTGGGAGCACCACGTGGCCGGCGTCCGCACCGACCTCGGACACGGCCTCGGCGACGTGTTCACCGCCGCCGGCTACAAGCTCCCGCTGGCCGGGCTCACCGGCGCCGAGCTGTTCTTCCTGCTCACCGAGAAGATCCCGTACGACGTCGGGGTGACCAACCAGCTGCTCGCCGAGGTGCCGCTGGAACTGCACACCGGCAGCTGGCGCTCCGTCTACTCCGGTACCGTCCGGGTCTCCGACGAGATCATGATGGACGAACTCGCCCGCCGGATGGGCCAGGACGAACTGGCCTTCCGCCGCGACCGGATGCGCAGCGCCACCGGGCGGGCGGTGCTCGACGAGCTCGCCAAACGGGGCGGCTGGGGCCGCCCGATGCCCCCCGGTCAGGCCCAGGGCATCGGCTACCACGACGAGCACAGCGCCTGCGTCGCCTACCTGGTCGAGCTGGACGCCACCGACCGCGCCAACCCCCGGGTCACCAAGGCCGTCGTCGTCGCCGACGTCGGCCGGGTGATCAACCCCACGGGCCTGGAGGCCCAGCTCACCGGCGCGCTGGTCGACGGCATCTCGGTGATCCTCCAGGCCGGCAACCACCTGGACAACGGCGCCTTCCGGGAAGGCAGTTACGGCGACTTCCACTACGCCCGGCAGCGGCACACCCCGCCGGTGGTCGAGATCCACCTGATGCCGCCGAGCGGACCGCCCGGCGGCGCGGGCGAGCTGGGCGTCCCGGCCGCCTCCGCCGCCGTCGCCAACGCCTACGCCCGCGCGACCGGCACCAGCCCGCGCTCCTTCCCGATCAACTTCTGACCACCAGCCGAGCCAGCCGAGGAACCGCGACCCCCATGCCCAGCCACACCTTCGTCCTCAACGGGCAGCCCGTGACCGTCGAGGCCCCGGACGACATGCCCCTGCTCTGGGTGCTGCGCGACAAGCTCGGCGTCACCGGCCCCAAGTACGGCTGCGGGGTGGGCGTCTGCCGCGCCTGCACCAGCCACCTGGACGGCCAGGAGTTCCAGCCCTGCACCCGTTCCGTCAAGGACTGCGCGGGCCACACCGTCACCACCATCGAGGGCCTGGCCGACGGCGAGGTGCTCCACCCCGTCCAGGAGGCCTGGC
Organism: Kitasatospora sp. NPDC058046; assembly: GCF_042885595.1. Taxonomy (NCBI): domain Bacteria; kingdom Bacillati; phylum Actinomycetota; class Actinomycetes; order Kitasatosporales; family Streptomycetaceae; genus Kitasatospora; species Kitasatospora sp. NPDC058046. The sequence goes on along the minus strand of NZ_JBHVRS010000052.1, from coordinate 3,288 downwards.
TCGCCTGCGACGTCGCCCAGTGCGGCTTCTGCCAGCCGGGCCAGATCATGACCGCCGTCGCCCTGCTGCGCCGCACCCCGAACCCGACGGACGCGGACATCGACCAGATCCAGAACATCTGCCGCTGCGGCACGTACCCGCGCATCCGCGAGGCGATCAAGCAGGCCGCCACCCGGCAGGGCGCCAAGCCCTGAGCCCTGAGCCCGGGTTCGGCCCACCGCCGTCCCGCCGCCGATCCTCCGCCGTCCCGAACCCTGGCGTCACCGGTCCAGACCACCTAGGCTGACCGGACCCCGTCGCCGAGCCGGCAAGGATGACGCATGATCAGGCGCCGTTCACTGCTCGCCCTCACGGGCCTGGGCGGGACCGCCGCCCTGCTGCCCGCCGGGCCCGCCCTCGCCGCCCCGACCGCCCCGCCGCGCACCATCGACCTCCCCGCGCCCACCGTCGGCCGGCCGGTCGGCACCGTCAGCCTGCACCTGGTCGACCACGACCGGCTCGACCCCTTCGCGCCCACGCCCGGCCCGCGCGAGCTGATGGTGCAGCTCTGGTACCCGGCGCGCGGCACCGCTGGCCGGCCCCGCGCGCCGTACACCACCCCCCGGGTCGCGGCCGTGATCGAACAGGCCCTGCCGCTGGACCCGGGCACCCTCGGCCTGGTCCGCCCCACCGCCCGCGCCGGCGCACCCGCCCACCCCGGCCCGCTCCCCCTGCTGCTGCTCGGCCACGGCCGTAAGGGCGGGCGCAGCAACTGCACTGCTCTGGCCGAGGAGTTGGCCGCGCACGGCTACCTCGTCGCGGCTCTCGACCACACCTACGACGCCGCCGCCGTCGAGTTCCCGGACGGCCGGCTGGTGCGCAGCGTCCTGTCGGAGGAGCCGCCGGACTGGGACGCCGCCGAGCGCGAGGAGATCGCCGCGCGGGTCGGCGACCTGCGCTTCGTGACCGGCCGACTGACCGGCGGCCGGCTGCCGTTCCGGGTCGACGAGGCGCGGATCGGCGTGCTCGGCCACTCCATGGGCGGAGCCGCGGCCGCCGAGGCGCTGCGCCAGGACCCGCGGTTCCGGATCGGCCTCGACCTGGACGGCGGCCTGTTCGGCTCCCCCGTCCCGGAGCTCGGGCTGGACCGGCCGTTCCTGCTGCTCACCTCGCTCGACGACCACGACACCTGGCGGCGATGGCGCGAGCACCACCACGCCTGGGGCCGCCAACTGCGCACCCTGGGCGCGGGCCACTTCAGCTTCACCGACCTGCCGCACGCCGCCGTCCCCGGCAACCTCCCGGGCCACCTGCCCCCCGAGCGCTACGCCGCCCTGCTCGGCACCATCGCGCCCGCCCGCGCCACCGCGCTCACCCGCACCTACGTCCGGGCCTTCGCCGACCACTTCCTCCGCGACCGCCCCGCCCCGCTCCTCGACGCCCCGTCCCCGCGCCACCCGGAGATCGAGTTCCGCTGGAGCCGCCGGTAGGCGTCCGACGCCTCAGGTGGCCGCCGGGTCGCGGCCGAAGAAGGCGGCGAGCCGGTCGTACGCCGGGGCGTCCTCGGGGACGTCGACGGCGGGCCCGAAGGCGTGCTGCTCCTCCTCGGCGCCCCGGTACCCGGGTTTGAGCGCGCCGGCCGCCCAGGCGAGCGCGGCGAGCGCGACCTCGTGGTCCAGGCCCTCGGTGGACTGGCCGGTGGCATGGGCCAAGTCCCAGCCGTGGACGGCGAATTCGGTGGTCTGCTGGTCCACCGGGAAGCGGGCCGGGAGGGTGCCGACGCCGGGGACCTCCAGGGTGCCGCCGAGGTCGCCGGCCGCGCGCCAGGCGTCGACCAGCTCCTCCGCCCCGGCCTCGAAGGCGTGCAGCCAGTCCTCCTCGACCCGTTCGAAGGGCTGCGACCAGTCCGGCTGCCCGCCCTTCGCCCGGACGGTGAACTGCCGCAGGTCGTGCAGGAGGTGGCTGACCAGGTCGCCGACGTCCCAGGAGCGGCAGGGCGTCGGGTGGCCGGCCAGCTCGACGCCGGTGCCGTCGATCAGCCCGGCGGTCTGCGCGAGCGCCCGGGCGAGCAGCCCGATCGGGTCTTCCGCTGCGGTCATGGCACACCTCTCGGTACGGGTCCCGGTCCGGGAGCACGGGTCGTGCCGGGCGATCGTAAGCGCGTGCGCCGACAACCGCCCGGCGCGACACCGGGCCCGCCGCCGCCCGGGGCGCGCCCCGCGGATCCCTGCCGGGCCTGCGGGACACGCCCCGGGGGCCTGCCGTCGAACCCGCGTCAGGCGGCGAAGCCGCCGTCCACCGCCAGCTCGGCGCCGGTGACGTACCGGCCGCCCTCGCCGACCAGGTAGGAGACCGCGGCGGCGACCTCCGCGCCGGTGCCGAAGCGGCCGAGCGCGGTGAGCTCGCGCTGGCCCTCCGCCGCGGGGCCGCCGGCCGGGTTCATGTCGGTGTCGATCGGCCCGGGGTGGACCAGGTTGGCGGTGATCCCGCGCGGCCCGAGCTCCCGGGCCAGCGCCTTGGTCAGGCCGATCAGCGCGGCCTTGCTCGTCCCGTACAGCGTGGCGCCGGGGAAGGCGACGCGCTGGGCTATGCAGCTGCCGAGGTTGACGATCCGCCCGCCCTCGGTCAGGTGCGCGGAGGCCGCCCGGGCGTACAGGAAGGGTGCCCGGACGTTCACCTCCAGGACCCGGTCGACGTCCTCCAGCGTGAGGTCGCCGATCGGGCCGAGGACGCCGACGCCCGCGTTGTTCACCAGGACGTCCAGCCTCCCGAACCGCTCGACGACGGCCTCGACCACGCCCCGCACCGCCTCCGGGTCGGCGCTGTCCGCCCGTACGGCCCAGCCGGTCCGCCCCATCGCGGTGATCTTCGCGGCGACCTCCTCGGCCCGCTCCGCGCCGCCCTGGTAGGTCAGCACCACGTGGGCGCCGTCCTCGGCGAGCCGCAGGGCGACCGCCGCCCCGATCCCCCGGCTGCCGCCGGTCACCAGGGCCACCTTGCCGTCGAGGCTGTCGAGCACTGCCGCACCGTTCATCGTCATATCTCCAGAACTCCTCGTTCCGATCTCGGACATGACTCGATCCTGGCCCGGGGCCCTTCAAACCTCCGGCGGTATTCGGACGTTGCGTTCAACGTTCAACCAAGTCGCGACGTGCTCCCGTGCCCCGGCGTGTGCGCCGACCACCGGTGGTGCGGTCCGACCGCCGGCCGCCCGGCCCGGGACCCCGGGAACGGACCGCGAACGCGCCGGGACCGGCCGGGGGGGCCCCCCGGGGGGGGGGGGCCCGCCGCCGTCTCACCCGAGCCTGC
>NZ_JBHVRS010000051.1:0-14930 GCF_042885595.1 Kitasatospora sp. NPDC058046 | reverse complement strand
GCCAACGCCGCTCCTGCGGGGGCGCCCAGGCTGCGCGACAACCGTCCGACCACGGAAAGATCCACGATGTTCACGATCCACAACGACGCCAACGCCACTGCCGACGACCAGCGCCGGTACGAACGGCTGATGGAAGCCGCCGTCCCGCTGGCGGCCGACCTCTCCCAGTTGCCGCTGCCCGAGCACATCACCGTGCGGATAGCGACCCCAGAGCAGTTCGTCGCCTGGCAGGTCGAGCACAACCAGCTGATGGTCGACAAGGGCATTGAATCCCTGGGGTTGGGCGGCGTGCAGCGCCGGCTGCTCAGGACGGCGGCGACGCTGGCGGTCAAGACCAAGGGCAAGGCCATGTACGCGAAGTTCGCCCCCACGGTCCAGGGCGCGATCATCTATCGTGCCGAGGATCCGGCCTTGGTGGTCATGCCCACCGCCCACGCCGAGTCCCGGGGCAGCGACCGCTTCCTGACCTCCGTCTTCGCTCACGAGATCACCCACCTCGCCCAGTTCGAGCTCAACCCGACCCTCCCCTACGCCGTGGTGCGCCTCGGCACCCAGGATCAGCTGGCCCGCTGGCCCCACGACGAATGCCGTTTCCCGTCCGCTGTCCTTGAGGGCCACGCCTCCTGGGTCCAGGCGAGGGCGTCCGAGCGGCTGTGCGGCATCGCCACACGCACACGCCTGGACGACGAGCCCGAGCCGACCGAGCTGTTCACCCGGCTCACCGCCGAGTCCCCCAGGGCGGATGCCTACGACCTGGGCGAGCAGTTCGTCGCCGCCGTCTACACCTACGGCGGGTACCCCGCGGTCGAGCGCCTCCTGAAGGATGAAGAGTGGATGCCGACCAACCGGGAGATCCAGGACCCGGCGATCTGGCTGGACCGTCACCAGGAGGTCTGAGCGCTCATCCGCCGAGGTGGTGAACGAAGGCCGGCAGCCGCCTGCGAGGTAGCTGCCGTGATCCCGGCTGCGCGCCACGCAGTACGGGACGACACAAGGAAGTGACGCCGCCTACCGTCCCTCCTCGCCACCCAGCAGCGCGAGGAGGACGACGGTGGAGTTGATCGTGACAGCCGAGGACGTCGCCCGCCGCCTCGGCTACCCCACCCCCCTCGGCGACCTCGTGCGGCAGCGCATCGAGGTCGCCGTCGAGGACGCCCAGGACGCCCTGGTCGCGCACCTCGGACGGCCACTGCTGCCCGCGCAGTACACCGAGAGCGGTGTTCACGCAGGGGCGGACGGCTGGGTGCTCCATCACGGTCCCGTCATCGCGGTGATCTCCGCCGTCCTGGACACGGGCACGACGTCGGGTCCCTTCGGCACGCCGACGTACACCGTCACCTACACCGCCGGCATCGACGCCCGCACCGACCCGCAGACCGCCCCGCTGCGCCTGTGGGTCCGTGCGACGGCGTGCCACCACCCGCTGCTGGCGGACGCGCCCGCGCGCCAGCGCCGCGTCGCCTCCGCCTCCGTGGAGGGCCAGTCGGTCACGTACGACACCGCGGCCGAGCCGCCGGTGGTGCTCGCGCCGCCGGACCTCACCACGACCGACCGGTGGCGGCTGCGCGGCCGCCGGGTCTACCAGGCCCCGACCAGGCCGAACCCGCCCGGGCTCACGATCCCCGGACACTTCGGCTCAGGGGGGCTCTGATGGCGGTCCTGCTGGCCGACCGGCAGCTCGGCGTCCGCACACGCGGCGTGCCCGTCCTGGATGCGCACGGCGCCGAGTTGACCGGGCCGCTCGGCCCGCTGCGGGGACCGTGGCCAGGGCGGGCCGTGCCGCAGGCCGACGGCACGTGGCACCTGGCCCTGGACGGGCAGGCCGGCCTCCTGCTGGCCGGCGACGTCGTGGTGGAGCCGGCCACCGGGACGCAGTGGACGGTGCTGGCGGCCGACGAGTTGGCGAACACCGACGACCCGGCGCTGGCCTACGTGCGGATCAAGGGGCGTGCCCGCGTCTTGGACGGCACTCGGCCGGAAGGACACCCGTGATGGCCCACCTCGAGCTGCCCGCCGACCTTGCTCGCCGCCTGGCCCCGCTGATGCTTCAGCACACCCAGCGCCTGGCCGAGGAAGTCGAGGAAGAGGCCCGGCGCCGAGCCCCGGCGGCCAAGACGTGGCACACCCAGGAAGACGGCCAGGCACGGCCCAGCCACCAGGCCGCCGACGGGCAGACCGTACCGGCACCGCTGCCGTTCTCCGTCGGGAACGCCACGCTCTCCGGGCCCCGCGACCCCGAAGGCCCCGTCGAGGAGACCGCGGGGTGCCGGTGCACGGTCACCGAGGAGCCGGAAGCCGTCGCCGCGACGATCTCGGCGACCAAGGCCGCCATCGACGGCGAGCGTGTCCGCGCGACGGTCACGTGCGACTTCCCGCAGGCCGCCGAAGCCGAGTTCGCGCACGGCGACGGCACGCACTTCATGAGCGGCGCCGCCTCCCAGGTCGCCGCCCGGCACCGCTGACCCGCCCGCCGGCGCCCGACAGCGGCGAGGCCCGGCCCGGGCGGGGCGGACGGTAGAGGCCGGGCCCTGCTTTCCTTCGCCCGGTCACCCCAACACCGCCCGAAGGAGCCGAGATGGCCCAGCCCGACCACGTCCGGATCGTCCTCGCCCACCACCTCACGCGGGACGGCGAGCAGCTGATGCCCGGCGACGAGATCGAGGTGCCGCACCACGAGGCCAGGCAGCTGATCAGCGCCGGGTACGTCGCCAACGTGGACCCCACCGACACCGACGCGGTCGCCAAGGCCCTCGCCCCGGTCGAGCGCAAGCCGGCCACGGCCAAGCCGGCGGCGAACAAGGCGGCAGGGCAGGCGAGTGGGTGACCTCGCTGCCCTCGATCCTGAGGAACTGGCCGTCGCCTGGCTGTCGGGGCACGCCGAGCTGGCAACGGCGCTCGGCGGCCCCGGCCGGGTCGGTGCCCGCAACACTCCGCCCTACCCCCGCATCCGCATCGCCCAGGTTCCCGGAGGCTCCGCCCCGGGCTGGCGCTGGACCGCCACCTTCCACCTCCAGGTCGAAGCACTCGGCGACCTGGACCGCTCGACGCCCCGCCCCCTGCTGCGCCGGGCGTTCGCCACCGCGATCAAGGCCCTGCACGAGCTGGCGGACCAGACGGCCGTGCCGGGCCTGCCGGTGGTGACCGCGGTGCGGGCGCTGTCGGCTGGCGGGTGGCTGCCGGAGCCGACCGGCCAGGCCCGGTACGTCGGCGTGGTCGCCGTCACCGCGCACCCGCCGACCGCCTGAGGCGACATTGCGCGAGTTGTGCGACAGCCCCACGCGCGGTGACGGCGCGACGCTACCGCTCGGCGGGGCCTACGGTCCGGCTCGTCCCTGGCGCCCACGTTGAGGAGGATCGGTGCCCGCGGAGAGCCTGTTCGTAGCCCAGATGGCCCGTCTGTACCTGGCGGCGCCGGGTACGGTCGCACCCACGGACCCGGTGGCGGCGATGCCCGCCGGATGGAAGGAAGCCGGGCTGTTCAAGCCGGGCAGCCTGGAGTGGAACACCGACCCGAAGTTCGAGGACCTCAAGAGCCACCAGCTGAGGTACGCGGCCCGCACCATCCAGACCGAGGACGCCGCGACCGTCAAGGTCGAGCTTCAGGAGTGGAACGCCGGCAACATCATCGCGACGTACGGCGGCGGCGAGGTCACGAGCGTCACCCAGAACGGCAAGACCTTCTACCGGTACAGCCCGCCGAAGGTGGGCGGGCGCAAGCCGTTCGCGGCGGTGGTCGAGCTGATCGACGGCGCGAAGCACTACCGGCGGATCGTGCCGTTGTGCGACCAGGTCGCGTCGGTGGCCCAGAAGTACCCGAACGACGCCGAGTCCACCCTGCCCCTCGAGCTGAAGGTGATCGGCGGGGAGGGAGCGGACCCGTGGTACGACCTGACCGACGACCCGGGATTCGCCCCGGCTGCGCCGTGAACTACCTCTGCTGGTAGCCGTTTTGGCCTGTGCCCATTCGCGGCCCGTACGCCTACTGTGGATCACGTCGGGCAGCCCTCCCCCCTGGGGTTGCCCGAACCCGCGATGCCCCGGCCATCCCCCCCCCGGCCGGGGCATCGCCTCTGTAAGTCGACTACTGGTTCCGCCAGAGCGCCATCGCAGCTGCCGCGCCATCGCGGCCGTAGGTGGCAACGAACGGTGCAACGAAGGCGGCGGCACACGCAGCCGTCCCCGCAGTACCTTCAAGGCCCCAAGAGCTCACCCACCAGAGCAGTAGGATACCGGCCGCAGCGCAGCCGATTGAGCGCAGTCGATCCCAGTCGTGGGCGGGCTTCGGCAGAAGCTTCTCGTCGGGATAGAGCGCGGAGAAGCGCTTCGCGGCAAAGTTTTCAGCTACTTCAGCAAGCATCTCTGCCAGCTCGCGGCGGCCTTCCTCCGGGGCGACATCGATTTTCAGTTCCGCATGATAGAGGGTGGCTGCGACTCGGGCGCAGTGAATTTTCATCTGTCGGCGGCGTCCGCGAGACAGATCGCTGCGATGTCGGTGCATGCGAAGGAGCGACCTCGCTGTAGCTCGTATCGAGTACGAGACGTCCATCGGATTCCCCCTAGTCGCCAGCGAAGCATCCGGCTCGGGGGCGATGACGGTCCCATCGGGTGCCCTGACTTCCATGCCTGCGTCGTAGCCGCATGCAGCGATGGCCATCACGCATCGCGTGGGTACGCGGTTGCGGTGAAAGCCTCCGAATGGACCGGGGAGGTTGGTGACGAATCGATAAACGACTGCGGCGGCTATCGCGACTGCGAGAAATTTTCCCCAGGGATTAGTGAATTCCAAGGTGCGGGCCGCAAAGTCAGGGTCTCTTTTCTCGGCAACTCCGACTGTGGTCGCCACTAGCTGCCCTAGTCTCAGCATGTCCAGGGCGAGTGTCCTTCCGATTTTCGGAATGAAGAGAAAAACTGCTGGGGAAGCCGTCGCAGCGAATACCATGAGGATGCCGCGTTCATAGTCAGAGATATTCCTGTGGACCTGCTGGAGCCGAGGCCTGTTGAGCCCAAGCACTGACAACGCGGCTGACGCGAAGAGGAGTCTCTGGGACGCGGCGAGATCTGAACGCGCCCGCACCCGCTGGTGAACCCACGCCGTGATCGGCAGCCTGACTCTGGCCGGTGGTGGCTCCATGCTCCCCCTTGAACGACGCGCTCGTGGCCCGCCATGAGCTTTCCACAGCGGAGTTAGGCAGTGGGCTCCTTCGGTAGATCTCCTCAGAGAGACGCTAACTGCCTTCGCCTCCTACGGTCTGCGGCGTTCCGTTGCCGACAGACCGAGGAGCCGACATGGTCGGGATCGACCTGGACGTCGCCCGTGAGCGCCGTCTGGCCGCCGCCGCCGAGACGGCGCGCGCCGCCAAGGCCGAGTACACCGTCGGCGAGGAGCCGCTGATCTTCGGCGGCGCCACCGTGGCGATGCTGCCGGCCGAGCTGCCGCTGGCGGTGTGGGAGCCGTTGATCGGCATCCCGTACCTGCCGCTGCTGCTGCGCTCGCTGGTGGAGGCCGCCCAGGCCCAGGGGGAGCAGCAGACGCAGGCGGCCGGCCTGATCGTGGACGTGCTCGGCTCGGAGCCGAGCCTGCCGTCCGATCTGCTGGCCGCCGCCGCCGAGATGGGCCGCCGCCTGCTGGGCGATGACGGCTACAAGCAGCTGATGGCCCAGCGCCCCAGCCACGCCGACCTCCTGGAGCTGGTGCGCTACGCCTGGACCAAGTACTTCTGGGGTGGTGGGGGCCTGGGGGAACTCATCGGGCCGTCCGCGACTGCTTCGAGCGGTGGGACGACCTCGAAGCCGACTTCCAGCGGTACTACCAGCTCGACGCCCGCGGTGTCTGGCGACGGCCCGGTGACCCTGGATTCCTCGGCACCCGACGCCTCCTGACCCTGATGCGGGGGCTGCCTGCCGAGGCCCTGCTGCGCCGGGACGAGGCGGAGGTCGGCGCGGACCGTTGGGGCCTGACACAGGAGCTGCTGGCCCAGGTTGTCGAGCTGCTGTCGGTGTTGGCGGCGGAGCACCGCCTGCGCCGACCGGTCGAACTGCCGCGCCCGGCTCACCTGAGCACCGGCCGCGCGCGCGAGCGGGACGGCAAGGGCATGGCCCGGGCGGTCGCCGTGCTGCGGCGCAGCGGGAAGGCGGCCGACCGTGGCTGAGGAGATCGACTCCGGCCGCCTCGTGGTCGAGGTCGTCGCCGACTCGACGGGATTCGCGACGGACGCCCGGGCGCGCGTCGACGCGGCGGTGCGCAACCTGCGGGCCAAGATCCGGCTCGACCCGGACGCCTCCGGGCTGCGCCAGCGCGTCGAAGCCGCCGCGCAGGCCACCCGCGCCCGCATCAAGGTCACGGTCGACATCGACACCGCCGGGCTGCGCCAGCGCGTCCAGGCGGCCACGCAGGCCACCCGCGCCCGCATCAAGGTCGCCGTCGACCCGGACACCTCCGGGCTGGCGGAGAAGGTGCGGGCGGCGACCGCCCGCGCCGCGTACGTGCGCGTCGGTGTCGGACTCGACACCGGCAACCTGCGCCAGCGCGTCCGGGCTGCCGCCGAGGCCGCCGCCGCCACGGTCAAGGTCGACCTGGACGTCGAGACGGCCGGTCTGCGCGCCCGGGTCAAGGAGGCGCTGGCCGGCCTGTCGGTGCGGGTGCGGGTCGACGTCGACACCGCCGCCGCGACCACCCGCCTCGCGGCGTTCCGCACGCTCGCGTCCCGGCCGGTCGACGTCCCCCTCAACGCCCGGGGCTCCGCCGGCGGCGACGGCGGGGGCGGAGGGCTGCTCCAAGCTGCACAGGGCTTTGGCTCCACCGTCGCCGGTCTGGCCCGCCTGCCCGCGATGGCCTCCGGGGCGCTCGCCCTCGGCCAGGCCGTCACCCAGGTCGCCGCCGGGCTCTTCGCGATGGGCGCGGCCGCCGCGCCCGCGGTCGGGCTGCTCGGTGCCCTTCCCGGGGCGGCGGGCGCCGCCGTCCAGGGCCTGGGCACCCTGCTGGCCGCGTTCTCCGGCATCGGTGCCGCCGTCAAGGCGCTCGGCCAGGCGGACAAGCAGTCCGCCGGAGCGGCGGGCGCCTCCGCGCAGGCCCGGCAGGCCGCCGCCGACCGGGTGGCGGACGCGCAGCGCCGACTCGGCACCGCCCAGCGCGACAGCGACGAGCAGGCCCTGCGGGGGGCCGAGCAGGTCGCGCAGTCCCGGCGCCGGCTGGCCGACGTCCAGGAACGGGCGGCGGCGCAGGTCGCCGCCGCCGACCGGCAGCTGGCGGCGGCGGAGCTCACGGTCACCCGGGCGCACCAGGCCGCCGCGCAGGCGCAGCAGGCGCTGAACGACGCCCGGCAGGCCGCGCAGCGCACCCTGGAGGACCTGAACCGGGACGCGGCCCGGGGGCCGCTGGAGGAGCAGAAGGCGCTGCTCTCCCTGGAGCAGGCCCGCTCCCGGCTCAACCAGGTCAACGTCTCCCCGTTCTCGTCGGAGGCGGACCGGCGCGAAGCCCAGATCTCCTACCAGGAGGCGGTCAACCAGCTCGAGGACGTCCGCACCCGCAACAAGCGGCTCGCCGAGGACGTCAGGAAGGCCAACCAGCAGGGCGTCGAGGGCAGTGACCAGGTCACCTCCGCGAAGGAGCAGCTGGCCCGCGCCCAGGAGGCCGAGCAGGACGCGGTCCGGGGCGTCCAGGAGGCCGAGCAGCAGGCCGCCCGCGCCCGCGTCGAGGCGGTGCGCGAGGTCCAGGACGCGCACAACGACCTCGACAAGTCCGTCCGCGAAGCGGAGCGCCAGCAGAAACGTTCCGCCGAGCAAGTAGCGGACGCCCAGCGGGACGTCGCCCGCGCGCTGCGGGACCAGTCCCAGGCGCTCAACAGCACCAGCAGCGCCGCCAACGCCGCCGAGGAGGCACTCAAAGCGCTCTCCCCGGCCGGGCAGCGCTTCGCCCGGTTCATCTCCGGCACGGTGCAGCCCGCCCTGCGCGGGCTGCGGGACACCGCGCAGGAGGCGCTGCTGCCTCCGTTGGAGAGGGGGATCGGCCGGGCTCTGAGCCTGCTGCCGATCTTCAACCGTGCGATCGGCGACACCGGGCAGGTACTCGGCCAGGCTGCCGAGCGCGGCGCGGAGATGGCCACGTCCGGGCCGTGGCGGGCGGACCTGGCGCAGGTCGCCTCGACCAACACCAGGGTGATCGGCTCGCTGGCGAACGCCGGCCTGAGCGCGGCCGACGGCCTGCGCAACATCACGGTCGCCGCCGCGCCGCTGCTGGAGCGCCTGGCCAGTGCCACGGAGCGCGGCTTCGCCCTGGCCGCCGCGTTCATCCAGGCCCGCCGCGACGGCGGCCAGCTCGAAGGGTTCTTCCAGCGCGCCGGTGACACCGGCGCACAGCTGTGGGGCATCCTGCGGGACATCGGCGCCGGTGTCCTCAACATCGGGCGCGCCGCCGCCCCGGCCGGACAGCAACTCCTCAACTCGCTCGCTCTGGCAGCGAGTTCCTTCCGCACGCTCACCGGCGAAGGCGAGACGCAGGCCAAGCTCGCCGGATACTTCGCCAACACCGTCCCCGTCCTCCAGGAAGTCGGGCGACTGGTCGGCGCCTTGGGCGTCGCCTGGTTCAACTTCACCAACAACCCGGCACTCGCGCCGCTGATCGCCCGGCTGCGCACCGAAGTGCTGCCCGCGGTCATGCAGTTGGCCGGCTCGCTCGGCAACGGCCAGCTGTGGGACCAGCTGCTCGGACTGCTGACGTCCATCGTCGGTATCGCCGCTCAACTCGGCGGCCTCGGCAACACCTTGTCTGGGTTCTTGTTCGTCATCCAGGCCGTCGCCACAGCCGTGCAGGTGCTGCTGTCGATCCCCGGCATGGGTGCCTTCGTCTCGGCGCTGCTGACGATGGCCGGCGTCGCGGGCGGGATCATGTTCGTCGCCAACGCGATCGGCGCCGTGCGCGGCGCCCTGACCCTGCTGTCCGCCAACCCGATCATGCTGATCGTCGCCGCTGCCGCCGCCCTGGTGCTCGGGTTCGTCACGGCCTACCAGAAGGTCGACTGGTTCCGTAACGCCGTCAACGGGGCGATCAGCGGGCTTGCCGACGGTGTGCGTTCCGCGCTCGACGGCATGGTGTCCTTCGCGGCCTGGTCGTGGGGCAAGTTGTCGGGGATCTTCGCCCCGCCGATCCGCTTCCTGGTCAACACCGTGTACGACGGCGGGATCCGCAAGGCCTGGAACTGGATCGCCGACGCCTTCGGCCTCGGCAAACTGCCCAGCTTCACCGTCGGGTTCGCCCGAGGCGGCGTCGTGCCCGGCTACGCTCCCGGCCGCGACACCGTGCCCGCCATGCTCTCCCCCGGCGAAGGCGTACTCGTGCCGCAGGCCGTGCGCCAGCTCGGCGGAGAAGGCAGCATCACCGCCCTCAACGACGCCGCCCGCGCCGGACGGCTCGCCGAGGCCGGCGCGCCCGTGCAGGGCTTCTTCCTCGGCGGCCTCGTCGACGGCGCGATCGACAAGATGCGCGGCTGGGCCGCCGGCGCCCTGGCCAAGGCCCTCAACCCGGTGAGGGGCTGGTTCAACTGGATGCCCGACACCGCGTGGGGCGGCATGCTGCGCGGCATGGTCAACCGGGCCGTGGACGGCGTGCTGGCGTTCGTACGCGGCTACGCCACCGGGGGAGTGGTGCCCGGCTACGCGCCCGGCCAGGACAGCGCCCTGGCCCGCCTCAGCCCCGGCGAAGGCGTCCTCACGCCGCAGGCCGTACGGGGCCTCGGAGGCGGCGGCGCCGTCAGCGCCATCAACGCCGCCCGCGGGCAGCTCGCCGACGGCGGCGGCCAGGGCGAGCGCATCGGCACTGTCATCTCGCCCGGCGCGATCGTGCAGTACATCACCAACCCGCTGCCCGAGACCCCCGGCGAGACCGTCAACACCCGGTTGCGGGCCCTCGCCAGCTTCGGCCTGTTTGACAAGGAGAGCGCCTGATGGCCCGCGAACGCTGGCTGGTGGACGGCTACGACCTCACCGACGGCCTGGTGCGCGACGTCGAGTACCGGGCCGGGCTGACCGGCACCCCGGCCGTCATCGGCGCGAACGCCACCGTGCCCAACAAGACCGGGGAGCTGTGGAGGCCCAAGCACCACGGCCCCGGCAAGTTCACCCTCGCCCTGTGGCTGGCCCCCACCAAAGGCGGCTGGCAAGACGTCGAAGCGGCGTGGGAGGACCTGCTGCGCGTCGTCGCCCGCCCGCAGCGGCTGCTCACCTTCGAGCGGCACACCGCCGCCGGCCAGATCCGCCGCTGCGAGGGCGAGGTCCTGTCCGCGCTCACCCCGGCGCCGTTGGGCCAGAGCGGCATGCGCATCAGCCTGGAGGTCAACGTGCCCGCCGGGTACTGGGTGTCCGCCGACACCAGCACCCATGCGACCGGGCCCGGCGCGCCCGTGCCCCAGGACCTGGTGCTGACCGAGTTCGCCGACGCCACCGCGCCGATGGAGCAGCTCGCCTACCTGCTCACCGGCCCGATCACCGCCCCGACCGTCACCGACACCACCGACGCGACCGGCGGCGACTCGTTCACCTACACCGGGCAGATCGGCGCCGGACAGACCCTCACCGTGGACGCCGCCACCTGGCAGCTGACCGGCACCGGCGGCCTCGTCCCCGACCCAGGGCGTCTGACCAACACCGGGCCCGCCTTCCTGCGCCTGGCCCCCGGCAGGCCCGGCAAGCCGCCGAGCGTGCGCCTGAACGGCACCAACACCGGCCCCACCACCCGGCTCGCCGTCACCGGCCACCGTGCCTACCTGACCTGACCGGAGAACACCGTGGCCGTGCACCTGCGTATCTCCAGCCCGAGCGGAAACCTGCTCGGGCTGCTGCCCTACCCCGCCGACCTCAAGACACAGGCTGAACACAACGGCGCCGGCGCGCTGACCTTCACCTACCCGCGCAACGCCCCGGGCGCCGGCCTGCTGTCCGGAGACGACCCGCGGCTCTCCCTCGTCATCGACGGCGCCGAGCAGCCCGAGCGGTACCTGCTGGAGGACGACGGCGACGACCCGGCCGACGACGCGGGCGAGGCCCGGCCGGTTCAGGTCGGTTGCCGGGGCGCTCTCGCCCTGCTGGAGCGCGCCGTGATCTACCCGGTCGGCCACACCCCCGGACAGGCCGTGCAAGGGCTCGACGCGCACTTCCCGTTCGTCAACGCCACCCCCGGAGCGATCCTCGCCACCCTGCTGCAGCGCGCGCAGGCCCGCGGTGCCCTGCCCGAGGTCACCTGGGACTTCACATCCGCTGCCGACAGCGCCGGACGTCCCTGGCCCACCACGTACACGGTTCAGTACGACGCCGGCGGCGACCTGCTCAAGACCGTCGCGGCGATCACCGGCGCGGGGTGGGCGGACGTGCGGATGGAGGGCTACCGGCTGCGCGCCTACGTGCCCGACACCGTGTGCGCCACCGACCACCCCGGCATCGTGCTGTACCTGGGCCGGGACGTCCTCAAGGGCCCCCGGCAGCGCTCCCGCCGCTCGGTGCGTTCCCACCTGCTGGCGGTCGGCGACTCCGGCAACCTCGCCGAGGTCGTCAACCCGACGGCGGCCGCCCGCTACGGACGCCGCGAGGCCTTCGACGGCCGGGGCGGCATCACCGACGGCGCCACCCTCGCCGAGCTCGCCCGGGTCACCCTCGGCGGCATGGGCTCCGCCTCCGAGGGCTTCACGATCGAGCTGGACCCGGCCGCCACCCGGCACCGGCCCGGCATCGACTACCGGCCCGGGGACTACATCCGCTACGACCAGCGGCGCACCGACCCGACCAGCCTGGAGCCGCTGAGGGTGCGCACCATCGCCACCACGTACGACGACGCTGGCCAGCCCACCAGCAGCCTGGAACTGAACGACCTGTTCGTGGAGCAGCGCATCCGGGTGCAGCGGCAGCTGGACGCCCTCACCAACGGCTCCGCGACCGCCTCCCGTACCCCGCTGCCGCCGCTGGGCGACCGCAACGACACCGTGGCCCCGAAGCAGCCGGATGCGGTGCTGGTCGGCTCCTGGGCCTACCTGGACCGGGACGGGCAGCAGCACGCCGCGCTGGCGGTGTCCTGGCCCGCGGTGACGCGGAACGCCGACGGCACCGTGTACGACGACGCCGGCAACTACTACGTCTCCTACCTGCTGCCCGGCCTGCGGATCGCGGGCCAGGACCCGCAGTGGTCCCCCGAGCAGGCCGTCAACGGCACCATCGCGCACTACGACCAGCTGCCCGCCGGGCAGCGCGTCCAGGCCCGGGTGCGCACCGTGGACGCCTCCGGGAACTCCTCCACCTGGCGGCTGTCGGAGGAGATCATCCTCGCCAGCGACACGACGCCGCCGCCGGTGCCGTCGAAGCCCGTGGTGACCTCGCTGATCGGCGCGGTGCGGGCTGTGTGGGACGGCCGCGGCGCGCAGGGCGAGGAAATGCCCGCTGACTTCGCCGAGTTGGAGGTGCACGCCTCCACGGCGGCCGGGTTCGCCCCCAGCGCGGCGACGATCGTCGACCGGCTCGCCGGAGCGGCGGCCGCCCCGATCGCCGGCCTGTCCTACGGCACCACCTACTACGTCAAGTTCGTCGCCCGGGACCGGGCGGGAAACTCCTCGCAGCCATCCGCCGAGGCCTCCGCCATCCCGACCGTCGTCATCAGGTCCGACCTCGCCGACCAGATCGTGGGGACGGCCCAGCTCGCGGACGCCACGATCATCGGCGCGAAGATCGCGCTGGCGACCATCCAGGACGCCAACATCGGCACCGTGTCCGCCAGCAAGCTGACCGTGGGCAAGCTCAACGCGGACATCACCGTGTCCGCCCGCATCAAGACCGGCGACGCGGGCGCGAGGGTCGAGCTGAACTCCGGCGGCATCGAGGCGTGGAACGCCAACGGTGTGAAGACCGTGTCCGTCTCCGCGAACACCGGCGAGGTGAAGCTTGTCGGCGGCCTGTCCAGCGGCACCAGCGGCCAGCGCATCGAGATCAACCCCACCGCCGGCCTCCCGGAGATCCGCTTCTTCCCCACCGCAGGCTCCAACTACGCCTTCATCAACGCGATCGGCGGGAACAACGGCGCCGCGTACATCGGACTGAACTCCGGCAGCTTCCCGCACAACGGACAGACCGCGGCCTACCGGCTCTACCTGACCGAGTACGTCTCCGCCCTGGAGACCATCCGCACCGACACCCAGAAGCCCTGGGGCGGCACCGTCCGGATGAACGCCAGCGAGGGCGCCGCGCTTGCCTACATGGTCGAGGACAAGGTCCACGGCTACGTGATCGCATCGCAGGGAGGCGCCCAGTTCGGCCGGCGCAACGACGACGGCAGCGACAGCGAACTGTGGCTCGACAACTCGGCGTTGCAGTACAAGGGCACCTTCCCGAACTACTGGTACACCGAGCCGGACCGCGGGCTGTTCACCGGCACCGCCGGGATGACCAACTGGACGGCCATGTCGCTCTCCTACGGGCCGACGATGAAGTCCCCGATGGTGCCGATCGTCACCCTGCGGGACTGGCAGGCGGTCCGGGCCTGGCAGGTCACCGCGTCCAGCCTCACCGGCTTCACCACCACCCTCGCCTCCGCCAGCGCCGACGGCTCTGTCGGCTTCTGGTGCTACCGCATCTGACAGGAACGGGGATCACCATGCCCGAGCAGTACCGGGTGCTCGACACCACCCGGATCAGCGTCGGATCCACGCCGTGCTGGGCCGTGCGCCAGCAACGGCCCGACGGAGAGCACCACATCACCATCTTCCCGACCTCCTCACTGGAGTGGCGGGCCGTAGAGTACGACATCGACCACACCACCCCGGCCGGCATCGACATGATCCTCGACATGCTGCTCCACGAGCCGTTCGTCCCGGACCCGCTGGAGAACGGCCACACCGACCCGGCCGCCGCGAAGGGACTCACCGCCCCCGCCACCCAGGCGGTGAACGGCCTCGCCGCCGGGGACACCGAGCCTGTCACCCTGCACAACGCGCCCGACCGGGCCACCGCCCGCCAGGCCCACCTCGACCGGATCGCCCACGCCAAGCGAACCCGTGTCGCCGTCACGGCCGGCCCCGCCGCAGGCACGCTCCGAGCGGCGGCAGCACGGCCCGCGCAGGACCCCCTCGACGTGATCCGCCGCAACCACGGCATCACCCCCGAGGGCGTGGCGGCCAAGGCCGAACTCGTGGAGCAGGCCCGGCAGCAACTCGCCCAACCCCAGCCGTCCCCCGACGGCACTACCGCCCGCTCCGACCCGCAGGCCTTCACCACACCGGTGCGGGACGCCGCCCTGCCCCGACGCGACGAAGCCCACCAGGGCAACGGAGACGAGACGGCATGACCAACCACCCGACCCCGGAACAGCTCGACCACCTGCTCGGCACCGCCGACCGCCGCCGACTCACCCCCGCCGAAGCCACCCTGCTGAGAGCCGGCGTCCGGCGCCTGCGGAAGTCGGCCGCCTGCGCATGCACCCGGCCGACCACCGGCGACACCCCCAACCCGGCCAAGTGAACGGAGCCCCCACCACCATGGCGCACACCGCCGAACCCGTCACCGTGGACGCCGAGCAGTACATCGCCCGGCTGCGCACCCAGATGGCCGAGGCCTGGGGCCAGGCACAGGCAGCACTCGCTCTCGCCCGCGAGGAGAACGCCGTACGCGCCGCGCGGGAAGCCGACCAGGCCCGCCGGATCGCCGAACTTGAAGCCACCGTCGCCGAACTGCGATCCGCCGCCTCGACGCGACCGTAGGCACCGCCGCGCCCTACCGTCCCCCGCTGTGGAACCGGACCCGGACGACCAGCAGCCTCCCGCTGGCCGACGACACCGACGGAGGGCCAGATGGAGCGAGATCACCGGAGTAGGGTCGGCCGGACGGCGAGGTGCCTGCTGAGCAGGTCCTTTTTCGTCCGGCCTCCCTCCGAACCGGACGTGCCCGCTTTCCGGGCATCCGGC
>NZ_JBHVRS010000050.1:0-17699 GCF_042885595.1 Kitasatospora sp. NPDC058046 | reverse complement strand
ACCCCCCACCCCCACCCCCCACCCCCCGCGCGGCTTCGGCTTCGCCTCGCCGCTGGGCCTCCACGGAGTTGCGCAGGAAGTCGGCCCAGCCGACTTCCTGCGCAGAAGTAGAGATGCCCCTGCCCTCGCCGACGGCAGGGGCAGGGGCAGAGGCACGACGACGGAAAGGGAGTGGCCCTTGCCGCTTCGGCGCCGCCGAAGCGGCAAGGAACCTGTGAGGGGTGCGTAGGAAATCGATACGGTCGACTTCCCGTGGAGAAGAGGAACTCGACTGCCATGCCGAACACCTCTCATGCCATTTCGAGGGCCGCTTTCACCGGGGGAGGAAGTTGGGTTGGTGAACAGCGCACACCAGCCCGGAGGGCGGCGCCGCGTCAGTTGAGGGCCTTGCTGTCGAATCCGTCGGCCAGAAGCCGCTGGTACGCATCATGAACCGTCTCCGGAACCTCCTGGGCAACGGCGAACCCGCGCCTCGGGTACTCGATCACCCGCTGGAGGTCGCCCACGAGGCTGTCGATCACGAGCTTGTCGTCGCCGATGCTCTTCACGTAGTCGTTCAGGCCCATCGGGGTCGAGGCGCACACCACCTCGGCCTCCGGCCACACCTTGCGGCATGTCGCGAACGCCCGGCGCTCCATGTACGGCATGGTCACGAGCAGCACCGACCGTGCCTCGATGCCGGCGGCCTCCAGGACGTCACGGGAGAACTGGATGTTCTGCCCGGTGTTGCGGGCGCGGGGCTCCTGGTGGATCGCATGCTCGGGGACCCCGAGGGCGATGGCGTGCTCGGTGAAGTGCACGGCCTCACCTCGGGGGAAGAGCTCCGGCCGGGACGGATTCGGCCCGCCCGTGAACACGATCCTCCGCACCAGGCCGTCCAAGTACAGGCCTGCCGTCTGGGCTGCCACTCCGAGGTCGTGGCAGCCCAGACCGATCGCCACATCGCACGGCCGCCGCTCGTGCCCCATCTGGTGGTATTCCCAGATCAGCGTGGCGTCCGCCCACTGTCGGTCGGTGATCTCGCGCTGCTGAGTGTCCGCCACGTTCTTCTCCTGCTCACTGAAGGCACCGTTCCCGCTGGAATCCGGACCGGATGCCTCGGACGCTCCTTCGCTGGTGGGTCGTACCGTACGTGTCCGCCAGCACCTCGGCCCTGTCCAGCAGGGCGAGCCCCTCCCCGGCAGTCGCGTGGTCGGTCAGACGGTGAAGGTGGGTGAAGCGCCAAGCCTTCGGCCATGGCGCTTCACCCGTCACCTTCCACCTCCTGTGCGGCTTCGGCTTCGCCTCGCCGCTGGGCCTCAACAGCGTTGCGCAGGAAGTCGGCCCAGTCGATTTCTCGTGGAGAAGAGACAGCCGACGCGAACGAGCCAATGCCGCCGGTCAGACCGTGGGCGGCGCCGGGGCGAAGTAGTCGCGGAGCATCTCGCTGGTCCACGTGGGTTGGCGGACTTCTCCCCGCGGGCCGAACTCCTCGAACCAGGGCTTCACTTCGAGGACCGGGGTGCCGTCGATGGTGTCCAGGTCCTCGACGTGCAGGTCCAGGCCGTCGACCTTCACGAGCCGACAGCGGGAGGAGCCGAGCCAGTTGATGCGCCGCATGTTCCGGTGGCCGAACACACCGACCTCGGGCCAGTCCGGGTTGTCCCGGGGGCGGCGCGCGCCGAAGTTCAGATCGGTCGGGTCGGTCCTGTGGAACCGGAAGATCACGTCGAGGTGGGAGAACTCCTCCAGCCCCTTCGTCGCGTCGAGCGGGAATCTGTCTCCGTCGAGCCGGATGATGGCGCGCGTCCCTCCCCAGTAGTCGTCGGTCGGTTCCGTTCGACCTCCTACAACGTGCCCGAGCGCTTCCACGCTGAAGACGTCACTCATGTGTTTCCTCTCCTTGGAACGGACCGCGCTTGGGCGACGGGTCAGATGGTGGCTGCCAAGTACTCGGCAGCGCGCCTGTCGACGGCGTCGATCGGTTTGCATGGCGTCGAGTGACTGGGATGAGATAGTGCGACCCTGGAGCGCTGCCCGGCCTTCACGAGGCTGAGGTGACCGAGAATGAGGAAGTTTTCCAGGGCGCGAGGCTGCGCTCGAAGCTCCTTGCCGCCCCTGAGGCGTGCAGTCCGGCAAGGATGATTCGCCAAGAGGCAGAGGGCGGAGGCATGTGATCCGGGCGAAGTGGTTGCGTCGGAACTCGTTGGCCCGAACCGGGGCCTGGTCAGAGGATGTTCCATTCGAGCCGGTCGTGTCCGGACCGCAGCCCTTGGATGCGGTGTCGTACCTCCGCGATCGTCGGGCTTCCGGCTGAGGCCCGCTTGGCGTTCGTGGTGATCATCCGCAGTTCACGGAGCGAGCACAGGGCGGGGTAGCCCTGCCACGACGTCACGTCGAATCCGTAGGCATCGGCGAACTCCTGATAGTGGGCGCGGCCGTAGCCGAAGCGGCGACAGTGGATCTCGACGGTGACGAGGTCGAGTTCCGGCTGCCCGAAGCAGGCGGTGTCCCAATCGCACAGGACTGCGGAATCCTCGTGGTGGAGCGCGTTCCGGTGCTGAGGGTCCCCCTGTGACAACCCCGGCGGCAGGACGTAGCGGACCTGGCGAAGCGCGTCCTCCAGCTCGGTCAGCCGCCGTTCGAGGTAGGCGACATCGTTCGCCGGCAATGCGGTGGTCTTCGCGATCGACCGCCTGATGGCACCGGCTGTGTCGACGGGACGGACATCGAAGGGAGGTAGTGGAAGCTCATGAAGCATGCGGAGGGGAACAGCAAGATGCGCCGCCGGGACGGGACGGTCGGGCTGGGGCAGGTGGTGCCAGAACGTCACGGCATGCCCGTCGACCACAACCGGTTGCTTCATCGGCAGCAGTTCGACGGTGGGGAAGTTCTTGCTGGTGAGCCACTGAACGAGCCGGACGGTACGGCGGACGCTCTCCAAGGGTGTGCCCGCCCTCGCGATCTTGGCGACCGCCCCGGCGGCCGGCAGCGTGTAGACGGCGTTGGTATGGCCGCGCAGCATCACGGCTCCGGTCGGGTCGAGCCCGACCTGGTCGCACGCGGCGTTGAGGATTGTGACGACCTCGGCTTCGGCGAACCCGCCGACCCGGACAACCGGAACACTCATACCTGTCAGGCTGACGGGCAGGGGAAGCATCTGTCACGTCCCGCCGGACGGAAGCGCCAGGAGTTCGCCGAGTTCCCGGGCTGCGCGAGGCCTCGCCTCCTTCGGCGTTATCTTGATGACATCCGCCGCGCGGGTGCCGAGGATCTGCGTACGGTGGTCACCGGGCACCGCCAGGTAGGTGTCCCGGGCCAACTGGCAGGCCTCGGACACGCTCCGCTGCCGAACCAGACACATGGCCTGCTCCAAGCGCAGCAGCGCCGGGTCGATACCGGTGTGGTCGGGGTAGAGGCGCAGAGCCTCCTCCTGGGCACGGCCGGCCTGCACCGTGTCGCCGAGCGCGGTGAAGGCGCCCGACAAATAGAGCTGGAGCCGCCGATAGGGGAACGCCCAGGCATCGTCCTCCAGGGCTGCCTGCCGACTGCGTTCGAACAGCCCGCGGGCTTGTGCGATCGACGCGCGGGCGCCGTCCTCGTCTCCCTGGCGAGCCTTGATCCGGGCTTCCGCGGCGGCGGCGAACGCTCCTGTCGCGGACGGCCGCCCGCGGTTGAGGAGCACAGCCTCGTGGGCAAGGGCTGCTGCCTCGGTCAGAGGCCCGTAGTAGAACGGCAGCATTGCTGCTTGCACTCGCACTCGTGTGCGCAGTTCGCGGTTGCCGCTGTCGTCGGCTGCTGACTTCCCGGTCCCGTACCAGTCCCGGGCCTGCTCCTTTCGTCCCAGCTTCATCAGGGCGTCCGCGGTCAGAGTGGACAGCACGGCGATCATCTCGGACAGACGCACCTGGACGAGCGCCGGCTGCCGCTCTTCGGAGTACTGCCGGACTTCCTCCAGGGTTGTCAGCAGCCGTGCCAGCATCACCATCGGGGGGTCGGACACGTAGTCCCGTCGCAGCGTGAGGAGCTTCCCGTCCAGGGACTCCAGCTCCCCGGTGGTGAGCGTCGTGCTCGCCAGCGTGCGTTCGATGGCGCGCCGGTGTGCGCGGGCCACAGCATCGAACGGGTCGCTCACGTCAGGCGACCCGGGTGCGGCCGCACGTTCGGTCACCGGAACATCGGGTGCGACGGGCGGCGTGAACACGGTCACGGGCGAGCACACATCCGCCCGGTAGCCACCGGAAAGTCCCAGTCCTTGCGCATCGGTCCGGTAGAGGCGACACAGAAGGTCGATGGTCTGAGCCCGCGGCATCCGAGCGCTCCGCTCCCACGCGCCCAGCTGCTCGGCGTCCGGATTCGGACGGTCGAGCGCCAACCCATCGCACAGGGCGATCAGTTCGCTGACGGCACGAGCTCGTGTCCACCCCCGGGCGAAGCGGTGAGCACGGAGGCGCGTAACGCCACAGCACTCAACGATCGCAGCCACCGCCATGTCGATCGTCCAGCCGTTCACCAAGGCACGGGCCCTGGTACTCGCTGCGCAGGACGGCTTGTGACCCACGCCCCACCTCCACTATCGCCGAGCGACAGCCTAGTCGCCCGGGGTCACTGACTGACCGTCAAAACCAGTAACTCATTGCCGGTTTGCATCACCGCTGGCGTCAAAGCAGTGAGTCCGGCTCGTAACGGCAACTTCTTCCGCTTGCCCCTCGACTCTGACGCGGCGAGTCTCTGTGGACACGCGATGGCCACCACTCGCCACCCCCGCCAATGACCCGGGAACACTTGCCCATGTCCAGCCAGGAGGAACAGCCATGCACCGTGTCCTGGAGGTCAAAGCCAAGGTCACAACCGCGTCCCTCGGCGCGATCCGCAACCTGTTGTCCGAGGAGGTCGCGAGAGCCGGCATCGTCCTCGACGAGTCCCGGGCGTACGCGCTCCGCGTGTGTTCGTCGGAGTTCGTCGACAACGCGATCAAGCACGCCGCCGGTCAAGGCCCTGACCGTGAAGCCGTGTTGTTGATCGAAGTGGGCGTCGACCGGGAGCGCGGCCGTTTGCGGACCACAGTGACGGACCCGAGCGTGGTCGAAGCGGCGATGAACAGCAGCGTCGACGACCTCGACGCGACCAGTGGCCGCGGACTGGTGGTCGTCGACGGTTACGCGGACGACATCGGATGGCACCAGCGGATCGACCTTCAGGGGCGGCCCACCGGCTGGTCCGTCTGGTTCGAACTCGACGTGGAACCGGCGACCTTCGGCCAGGCCACCGCCGCTGAGGCGGAAGTGCAGCCGAAGGCCGTCGTGCGGCCCCCCGAGCGTTGCCTGATGGTCGGCCCCGGGCACGCACCCGGGAATACGCCGAGGCCGAACCGACCGGCACAACGGCCTGGGGAACGCACCGTCGTGCCGACAGCCGCGAGCCGACGTCTCCACGGGCCGGGCCGGGCCGCCACTCCCGTCCACCCTTCCACTCCGTACCCGAGGACTGCTCCATGAGCGTCGGAACGCGAACCAGAAAGCTGCTCAAGACCATCAGCCCCGCCCGCAGACTGGACATCGCGGCCTCCTACGAGGCCCTGACGCAGGCCTGCGTGGCCACCGGCGACGACCCCGCGAAAGCCGAACTGCTCAGCGACAGCCCGAACCACCTGTGGTCGCTCGGCTCGCGCTCGCGCGCACTCGCCATCGTCCACCCGGACGTGGACGAGGCCTGGGCGCTCATCAAGGGCGCGCAGTTCCTCCGGGAGCACCTGCTCCCCGTCACCTCCGCCTACTACACCGAGGTCCGCGCGGCCGTCGACGGCCAGGCCGTGACCTTCTGGCAGGACCCAGGGAAGCCGAGCGCCGACACGTCCCTCTCCGCGTGGGTGACCGCCCTCACCCACCGCATCGGCCCCGGGACGGCTCCGTGGCTGCGGGAGCACGACCCGTTCGCCCACCTGCTGGACGGCTTGGACGACGCGCCGCTGGACGAGTCCGCCCGCCGGTTCCTGCGCGAACGCGCCGCCCAACTGCGAGAAGAGTGGGACTACCTCGACTGGCCGACACCGGAAACCGTCGTCCTCGGTGCCCTCGGCATGGTCCCCTGCCATGACGACGGAGTCCACGTCGGACTCCTGCTGCGCCGCCCGCTCCGACGCGGCCACCGCGAGTGGGACCTGGTCGCCGCCCGCTGGCGCTCCGAACTGCTCACCGGCCCGCGTCAGGACCACCGGACCTACGCCGACACCTACCTCTCCTACGAGCGGGAGGATCGGCTCCCGGACCACCCCTACATCGGAGCCTGGTCCGGCTACCAGGTCGTACGCGACATCGTCGTCCTCACCACGGTGATGAACACGGTCCGCCGCGCCCACCTCGACGCCAACATCCGCCAGGAGGCCGCCCACCGCCTCGCGTGCCTGCGCGGCGCACACCCGGTCCCGTGGAACTGGGGGCCGCGATGAAAGCCCGAACCAGGAAACGGAGTTCACATGGACGTGACCCGAGGATTCTTCATCACCGTCGACGGTCTCAGCGCGAGCGGGAAGACCACGGTCGCCCCGCTGGTCGCGGCCCTCGTTGACGGCGTCCACCTCACGGACGACACCTTGCCGACCTTCCCCCGCATGCGTGCGGAGGTGGACGCCGTCGGCATCCTGGCGGCGCGGTTCCACTGGTGGATGATGGCCAATCACATCAAGTCCGAGACCGCTCGCGCGGTTGTCGGGGCGGGCCGGACCGTGGTGGTCGATTCCTACTTCCCGCGCACCATCGCCACGCACAGGGCGATGGGTCACGACTGCGCGCCGGAGTACCCGGAGGGAGTCCTCCTCCCGCATGTGCCGATTCTGCTGGAGGTGGGCGAACGCGTCCGCCAGGAGCGGCTTCGGCGGCGGGCCGAGCTGGGAACGCTGAGTTCCTGGCACCGGCGGGAGGAGCCGAACGTGGCCGAAAGCT
Source organism: Kitasatospora sp. NPDC058046 (assembly GCF_042885595.1). Classification (NCBI taxonomy): domain Bacteria; kingdom Bacillati; phylum Actinomycetota; class Actinomycetes; order Kitasatosporales; family Streptomycetaceae; genus Kitasatospora; species Kitasatospora sp. NPDC058046. The sequence goes on along the minus strand of NZ_JBHVRS010000050.1, from coordinate 10,779 downwards.
CCCGCGTGTACCGGGCGTTCGGACTGCTGCGGGTCGACGGCACCGACCGCACGCCTGCCGAGGTGGCTCGCAGCATCGCCGATACCGTGCGCTCGTATGCCCGCACCGCATCGAGGAAGGCAATTCCCCATGACCGCAACTGAGTTCGAAGCGAAGATCCTCGACGTCGATCCGAAGGAGATCCGCGTTCTCCTCGCCGAGGCCGGGGCCGAGCACGTGGTCGACCGTTTCCAGCGCCGCTACGTCTACGACATCCCCGGCCGGCCGGGAGCGTGGGTCCGGCTGCGTGACACGGGCACCGACGTCACCCTGTGCGTCAAGGAGATCCACTCCGACGCGATCGACGGCGTGGCCGAAACGGAGACGACCGTCGGTGACTTCGACGCCGCGAACACGCTCCTCGGCAAGCTCGGCTACCAGCCGAAGGCGTACCAGGAGAACCGTCGGTCCTCCTGGACGCTCGGTGGCGCGGCCATCGAGATCGACTACTGGCCGCTGATTCCCCCCTACCTGGAGATCGAGGGCGACAGCGCCGAACACGTCCACGCGACCGCCCTCGCGCTCAAGCTCCCCCTGGAGGAGCTGACGAGCGAGAACACCACCAAGGTCTACCGCCGGTACGGGATCGACATCGAAGCGATTCCCCGGCTCACGTTCGAGTGACAGGAGACAAGCCTTGTCAGCTACCCATCGTCCGGCGATCAGGGTCGTCCGGGACAGGACGATCCGCATCAAGGTGATCGACGACTGCGGGTTGGCCTGCACGTTCTGCCACAACGAGGGAACGCCGGTCACCGCCGACAATCGAGGCCGCGCCGAACTGCCCTTCGTCGCGGGCCCGGGCAGGACCGGGCGTGTGTCGATCTACAGCGAGACGAACGGGGTCGGCTTCCTTGCCGCGAGGATGGCCCCGGACGCGTCCTTCCGGCGGGCGGTGCGAACCGTGGCGAGGGCGTTCGACGCCCACGAGGTTCACCTCACGGGTGGGGAGCCCACCCTTCACACGGAGGTGCCCGCGCTGATCGCGGCACTCACCGGCATGGGGTTGAGCGTCGGGATGACCAGCAACGGGGAACGCGGCCGGCAGGTGATGGCGGAGTGCTCCGCGGCCGGTCTCGGCCGAGTCAACGTGTCGGTCTTCGGTACGACCGCCGCAGAACTCCGGGTCGTTCAGTCCGAGCGCTTCAGGACGCCGGGTCTGGCCGAGGCGAAGATCCGGGCGGCGGAGCAGACCATCCGTGCCGCCGTCTCCAACGGCGTGAAGGTCTCCGTGAACATCGTCGTCCCCGGAATGGCCCACGTCGGCCGGGTCGTCAACCTGGTCGAGTCGTACGGCCAGTTCGCGGACGTGCGGATGCTCACCAGCATCCAGGACGGGCCGGAGTCGGTCGCGGCGATCTCCGAAGTGCTGGCCCGGGTCGGCGCGGAACCGGTGCTCCGGACGTTCACCGCCGGGACCTCCGACGAGCGCACCCTCTACCGGGCGCTCGGCAGCCGGGCGGTGTACGTCAAGCGGTTGCTGCCCGTGCGGCTCCCCGACACCTGCGCGTCGTGCCGGTTCAACAACGACACGGACTGCGAGGAGGGCTACTACGGCATCCGCCTGTACCTAACCGATCAGGGGGAGTACATGGTGGGCGTCTGCATTCAGCGGATGGACCTCTGCGTGCCCGTGGCCGAGTTGCCGAAGAGCGGGATCGTGGAGGAGGTACTGGCCTTCAAGGACGCCGAAGTCCGGAGGCTGACGCGCGAGTACGGTGCCGCCGCCTGAGCCGCCTGATCGGTCGGCCCCGGAGACATGGCTTTGCGGCCTCGCTCGGGTCGAGCGAGGCCGCTGGGCTCCGAAACTGTTGGGCTGACACCTGCCCTTCGGCCTCGTCCTCCAGAGTGCCAACGGTGTGGACTCCGAGATCCTCCTCGCCGCCGCCTACGCGGCGCGGACGTCCCTGACCTCGCAGTCCTGCTGACCGCGGAGCCCGACACCGCACAGGCCATCCTGGAAGCGGTATCGCACCGGACGGTCAACACCGAAATCCCGTACGGGAGTTAGAGAGAACATGAGCACAATCAGCGACATCGGCCCTGCCCCGCTCCCGATCGTGGACGTCCACGTCGTCCTGCGCACCCCGGACGGCAAGATCCTGCTCTCCCAGCGCGGCGGCCCCTACGGCTACGGCCAGTGGCACGCCCCCAGCGGCAAACTCGACCCCGGCGAGAAGCCCGCCCACGGCGCCGCCCGCGAACTGCGAGAGGAGACCGGCATCACGACCGACCCGGCCCGCCTCCGCCTCGCCTACACCGTCCTGCACCACCAGGCCCCCGCGCCCCTGCGCCTCGGCCTGTTCTACCTCGCCACCGAGTGGCAGGGGGAGCCCGTCAACCGCGAGCCCGAGAAGTGCCTGGACCTGCGCTGGTTCGCCGAGGGCGGCTTGCCCGACGACCTGATCCCGTACCCCGCCGCAGGCATCCGCGGCGCCCTCACCGACCCCGGCGGCCTGGCGCACCACGGCTGGCCGGCCGCGTAGCGGTCGGCCGGTAGGGCAGGGGCCCGCGCGTTCGAGGCGAACGTGCGGGCCCCGGGGTGGAATCGGGGTCAGCGGGTGGCGAGGGATTCCAGAAGGCGGTCGAGGGAGGTGCCGAGGCCCCAGCGGGTGGAGAGTTCTTCCAGGGTCATGGGGTAGAGGGGTTCGCGGGGGAGGACCGGGTCGAAGTCCGGGAGGGGGGCGTCGGGGGCGACGCGGACGACGGTGGGGGCGACGTCGAGGTAGGCGGCGCCTTCGACGATGTTGCGGCGGCGGGCCGGGGTGAGCTTGGAGCCGAGGTCGAGGGCGGCGGCGCGGATGGTCGGGAGGTCGCCGTACTCGTTGATCAGTTGGGCGGCGGTCTTCTCGCCGATGCCCTTGACGCCGGGCAGGCCGTCGGACGGGTCCCCGCGCAGGGCGGCCATGTCGGCGTACTGGGCGCCGCGTACGCCGTACTTCTCCTGGAGCAGCGCGTCGTCGGTGACCTGGAGGTTGCCCATGCCCTTGACCGGGTAGAGCACGGTGATCCCGCGGGCGTCGTCGACCAGTTGGAAGAGGTCGCGGTCGCCGGTGACGATCTGCACCGGGCCGGTGGCGCGGGCGGTGAGGGTGCCGATCACGTCGTCCGCCTCGTAGCCGGGGGAGCCGACCCGGGCGATGCCGAGGGCGTCCAGTACCTGCTCGATCACCGGGACCTGCGGGGCCAGCGTGTCGGGCACCTCCTCCTCGCCGTCCTCGGCGGCCTCGGCGACCCGGTGGGTCTTGTAGGAGGGGACGAGGTCGACCCGCCACTGCGGGCGCCAGTCGGCGTCCATGCAGGCGACCAGCTGGTCGGGCCGGTGGTCGTGGACCAGCCGGGCGATGAAGTCCAGCAGGCCGCGGACGGCGTTGACCGGCTCACCCTGCGGCGAGCGCAGGGTGTCCGGTACGCCGTAGTAGGCCCGGAAGTACAGGCTGGCGGAGTCGAGCAGCATCAGTCGCGGTGCGGTCACGTCTCAGATCATGCCGTACGGCGGTGACGGACCGCCGGTTCTCAGTGCTCGTGCGGTCCGGCGCGGTGGACCGGGCCGTGGGAGTCGGCGCAGTGCTCGGCGGCGGAGGAGGCGGCGGAGGCGCCGTTGGGGGCGGCGGTGGAGTCGGGCGGGGTGGCGATCTGCAGCAGCGCGCCGGCCTCGTCCTCGCCGACGTGGTCGACCTGGAGGGTGGAGTGGGTGATGCCGTACTCGTCCGAGAGCCGGCGCTGCAGGGAGCGCCGCACCGCGTGGCAGTCGCCGCCGGGGGTGACGAGGATGTGCGCGGACAGGGCGGGCTGGCCGGAAGTGATCTCCCAGATGTGCAGGTCGTGGATCTCCTCGACCAGCGGTTCGGTGACCATCCGGTCGGCGACGGCGTCCGGGTCGATCCCGGCCGGGGCGGCCTCCAGGAAGATCCGCCCGGAGTCCCGGACCAGCGCGATGCCGGCCTTGAGCATCAGTGCGACGACGATCAGCGAGGCGATGGCGTCGGCCCGGGCGAAGCCGGTGGTCAGCACGATCGCGCCGGCGACGGCGGTGGCAATGAAGGCGTACAGGTCGGTCAGGACGTGCTGGAAGGCGCCTTCGACGTTCAGCGAGCTGCGGTTGGCCTTGGACATGCACCAGGTGGCCGCGAGATTGACGACGATCCCGATCAGCGCGGTGATCAGCACCAGCGAGCCGGTGACCTGCGGTGGCTCGAGCAGCCGGGTGACCGCCTCGTAGCCCAGCCAGGCCGACAGCACCAGCAGGGTGACCCCGTTGGCCTGCGCGGAGAGGATCTCGGCGCGCTTGAGGCCGTAGGTGTAGCCGCCCCGGGCCGGGCGGGCGGCGAGCCGCATGGCGATCAGCGCGAGCACGATCGAGGCGGCGTCGGTGAGCATGTGCGCCGCGTCCGAGATCAGGGCCAGGGACTGGGCGGCGAAGCCGACCACGACCTCGCCGGCCATGAAGACGACGATCAGGGCGAGGGCGCTGAGCAGCCAGCGGCGGTCCGCGTCGGCGGCGACGCCGTGCGAGTGGCCGCCGTGCCCTCCGGAGCCGTGGGAGTGCCCGCCCGAACCATGCGCGTGCCCCCCGGAGCCGTGGGAGTGCCCGCCCGAACCATGCGCGTGCCCCCCGGAGCCGTGCGAGTGCGAGGGCGAGGGCGAGTGCCTCTGGTCATGCGCATGATCATCGTGCGAGTGCTCGTGCCCGGCCATGGAAGTCCTCTCTGGGCGCACGGGTGGGAAAGGGGGCGCGATACGACCGCCCCGCAACCGAAGTGAACCGCAGAATCGACAAAGATCCAAAGGTTGTACTGGTGACCGTTGTCGTTCCCGTCCGGGCGGCCGGATCCGGCTCACTCCGCACCCGGCCGGCCTCCCGAACTCCCGTTCCCCCGCGCCCAGTTGATCTACCCCAGCGCCATCGCGTCGAGGACCGCCGCGGTGGCCGCCCGGACCAGGGCCCGCATCAGCCGCAGGTCGTCCCCCTGCTCCGGGTGCCACTGCACCCCGAGCGCGAACCCCGGCCCCTCCACCGCCTCCACCGTCCCGTCCGGCGCGTGGGCGCTCACCCGCAGGCCCGCCCCCACCCGGTCGACGGCCTGGTGGTGGAAGGTCGGCACCTCCAGCTCGCTCTCCGGCAGCAGCCCGCCCAGCAGTGTCCCCGGCACCGGCCGCACCAGGTGCGAGCCGTAGCACCCGGGCGAGCCGCCGTGCACGTCCACCGGCACCACGTCCGGCAGGTGCTGCACCAGCGTCCCGCCGCACACCACGTTCAGGACCTGCATCCCCCGGCAGACCGCCAGCAGCGGCATCCCCGCCGCCAGCGCCGACCGCAGCAGCGCGACCTCCCAGGCGTCCCGCTCCGGCGAGTCCACCTCCGTCGCCGGGTGGGCCGGCTCCCCGTAGTACGCCGGGTCGATGTCCGGCCCGCCCGCGATCACCAGGCCGTCCAGCCGGGCCAGCACCTCCGGGGCGCGCTCCGGGACGTCCGGCGGCAGCAGGACCGCGATCCCGCCGGAGTCCCGGACCTGCGCGGTGTACCGCTCGGGCAGCAGGGCCACCCGGCGGCCCCGCCAATCGCTCCAACTCGCGTCCACCAGGTAGGTGCTGACGCCGATCAAAGGCCTGCGATCCATGGCGCGCATTCTCCCCCCGGAGCACCTGATCCACCGTCAGCCACGCGCGTCGGCGCGCCACGGGCGCCCGACACCCACCCGCCCTCTTCCGCCCCGCGAGTCGCAGGCCGTACGGTTCGCTGTGACCGTTTGATCTCGAAGAGTGATCGAGGAGGAGGGTTCGGTATGTCCGAAACGCCCGAACGGGCCGCCGCGGGCTCGCCGCCCCGGCCGCCGCTGACCCTGGACCGGCTGCGCGCCCTGGTGGACACCGGCGAGGTGCACACCGTCGCGCTCGCCTTCACCGACATGCAGGGGCGCCTCCAGGGCAAGCGCTTCGCCGCCCGGTTCTTCCTCGACGAGGTGGCCGAGCACGGCGCCGAGGCCTGCGACTACCTGCTGGCCGTCGACGTCGACCTGAACACCGTGGACGGCTACGCCTTCTCCTCCTGGGCCACCGGCTACGGCGACTTCGCGATGCGCCCCGACCTCGGCACCCTGCGGCTGACCCCCTGGCAGCCCGGCACCGCCCAGGTCACCGCCGACCTCGCCCGGCACGGCGGCCACCCGGTGGACGCCGCCCCGCGCCAGCTGCTGCGCCGCCAGATCGCCCGGCTCGCCGAGTACGGACTGGCCGCCGACATCGGCACCGAGCTGGAGTTCCTGGTCTTCCGCGACACCTACGAGCAGGCCTGGCTGGGCGGCTACCGCGGCCTGACCCCGGCGAACCTCTACAACGTGGACTACTCGATGCTGGGCACCGCCCGGGTCGAGCCGCTGCTGTCCCGGATCCGCACCGAGATGGCCGGCGCCGGCCTGGTGGTGGAGTCCGCCAAGGGCGAGTGCAACCTCGGCCAGCACGAGATCGCCTTCCGCTACGCCGACGCCCTCACCACCTGCGACCAGCACAGCGTCTACAAGACCGGCGCGAAGGAGATCGCCGCCCAACTCGGCTGCGCGCTCACCTTCATGGCCAAGTACGACGAGCGCGAGGGCAACAGCTGCCACATCCACCTCTCGCTGCGCGACGCCGTCGGCGCCCCCGCCTTCGCCGACCGGGACGGCCGGATGACCGACACCATGCGGCACTTCCTGGCCGGCCAGCTGGTCGCGCTGCGCGAGTTCAGCCTGCTGTACGCGCCGAACATCAACTCGTACAAGCGCTACCGCCCGGGCTCCTTCGCCCCGACCGCCGTCGCCTGGGGCCGGGACAACCGCACCTGCGCCTACCGGGTGGTCGGCCACGGCCCCGGCCTGCGGATGGAGAACCGGGTACCGGGCGGCGACGTCAACCCGTACCTCGCGGTGGCCGGGATGCTCGCGGCCGGCCTGCACGGGCTGCAGCGCAAGCTGGACCTGCCCGCGCCCTGCCTCGGCAACGCCTACGCGGTGGAGGAGTACGCGCGGGTGCCCGGCTCGCTGCGCGAGGCCGCCGGGCTCTGGGCGGACAGCGCACTGGCCCGCGAGGCCTTCGGCGACGACGTGGTCGAGCACTACCTGAACATGGCCCGGGTCGAGCAGTCCGCCTACGACGGGGCGGTCACCGACTGGGAGCGCTACCGATCCTTCGAACGGATGTGAGCCGTGACCGAGCCGAACGCGACCGCCGGGAGCAGCACGGTCCGCAACCCCGCCACCGGCGAGGTGCTCGCCACCGTCCCCGACACCACCCCCGAGCAGCTGGACGCGGCCGTCCGGCGCGCGGTGAAGGCCCAGGCCGGCTGGGCGGCGCTGGCCCCCGGTGAACGCGCCCGGCTGCTGCGCCGGTTCGCCGACCAGGTCGAGGTGCACGTCCCGGAGCTGGCCGCCCTGGAGGTGGCGGAGGCCGGCCACCTCCAGGCCAGCGCCCGCTGGGAGGCCGGCAACGTCCGGGACCTGCTGGAGTACGCCGCCGGGGGAGTGGAACGGCTGACCGGCCGGCAGATCCCGGTCCCCGGCGGCCTGGACGTGACCTTCCACGAGCCGGTCGGCCTGGTCGGGGTGATCGCGCCGTGGAACTTCCCGATGCCGATCGCCGCCTGGGGCTTCGCCCCCGCCCTGGCGGCCGGCAACGCCGTCCTGCTCAAGCCCGCCGAGGCCACCCCGTTGACCGCTCTGCGGCTGGCCGAACTCGCCCTCGCGGCGGGCCTGCCCGAGGGCCTGTTCCAGACCGTCCCCGGCGCGGGCGCCACCACCGGACGGGCCCTGGTGGACCACCCGGCCGTCCGCAAGATCGTCTTCACCGGCTCGACCCTCGTCGGCAAGGAGGTCGCCGCCCGCTGCGCCGCCCGCGCCAAGCGGGTCACCCTGGAGCTGGGCGGCAAGAGCCCCAACATCGTCTTCGCCGACGCCGACCTGGCCCGCGCCGCCGACCCGCTCTCCTTCGCCGACAACAGCGGCCAGGACTGCTGCGCCCGCAGCCGGATCCTGGTCCAGCGCGAGGTGTACGAGGACTTCCTCGCCCTGCTGCTGCCCGCCGTCGACACCCTGCGCACCGGCGACCCGACCGACCCGCAGACCCAGCTCGGCCCGCTGATCTCGGCCGCCCAGGTCCGCCGGGTGGCCTCCTACCTCACCCCCGACCTGCCGGTGCTGGCCCGCGGCAAGGTCCCGGACGGGCCCGGCTACTGGTACCCGCCGACGGTGGTCGCCCCCGAGGACCCGGAGGTCCCGGCCGTCACCGAGGAGATCTTCGGCCCGGTCGCCGCCGTCCTGTCGTTCACCGACGAGGCCGACGCGCTGCGGCTGGCCAACGCCACCCGCTACGGCCTGTCCGGCTCGATCTGGACCAGGGACGTCGGCCGCGCGCTGCGCCTGGCCCGGGGCGTACGGGCGGGCAACCTGTCGGTCAACTCGCACTCCTCGGTGCGCTACTGGACGCCCTTCGGCGGCTTCGGCGAGTCCGGGGTGGGCCGCGAGCTGGGGCCGGACGCGCTGCGCCACTTCACCGAGACCAAGAACGTCTTCATCCACAGCGAGGAGTGACAGCCCGATGAGCGAGAAGCACGCCGCGCCGGACGAGCCCGTCTGCCGACGGCTGGTCGGCCGCACCGCCGTGGTCACCGGCGCGGGCAGCGGGATCGGCCTGGCCGCCGCCCGCAGGCTCGCCTCGGAGGGCGCGAAGGTGGTCTGCGCCGACCTCGACGAGGAGACCGGACGGGCCGCCGCCAAGGAGGTCGGCGGGCTGTTCGTGCACACCGACGTCACCGACCCGTACATGGTCGAGGCGCTGTTCGACGAGGCGTACGAGACCTGCGGCAGCGTGGACGTCGCGTTCAACAACGCGGGCATCTCGCCGCCCGAGGACGACTCGATCCTGACCACCGGGCTGGACGCCTGGCGCAGGGTCCAGGAGGTCAACCTGACCTCGGTCTACCTGTGCTGTAAGGCCGCGCTGCCGTACATGCGCCGGCACGGGCGGGGCTCGATCATCAACACCGCCAGCTTCGTGGCCCGGATGGGCGCGGCCACCTCGCAGATCTCCTACACCGCCTCCAAGGGCGGGGTGCTGGCGATGTCCCGCGAGCTGGGCGTGCAGTTCGCCCGGGAGGGCATCCGGGTCAACGCGCTCTCGCCGGGGCCGGTGGACACCCCGCTGCTGCGCGAGCTGTTCGCCAAGGACCCGGAGCGGGCCGCCCGCCGGCTGGTGCACATCCCGCTCGGCCGGTTCGCCCGGGCCGAGGAGATCGCCGCCGCGGTGGCCTTCCTGGCCAGCGACGACTCCTCGTTCATCACGGCGAGCGAGTTCCTGGTGGACGGCGGCATCTCCGGGGCGTACGTCACACCGCTGTAGCCGCCCGCGGGCTCGGCGGTCGGGCCGCACAAGGGCCGCGGAAGGGCCGCGGAAGGGTCGCAGTCGGGGTTCTCACCGGAATCTCATCGAAAACGGCGGGAATTCCGGGCCGCGCTGATTTCGCGTTTATCCGGCTGCCTTTAGATTCTCTACCGTGAGCGAGCAGATTCCCGCCGGGTGGTACCCGGACCCCAAGAACACCACCGGCGACCCGAGGCCGCAGCGGTGGTGGGACGGCAAGGGCTGGACGGCCGACACCCGGCCCGCACCCTCGGACGCCCCGGCACCGCAGGCTCCGGAGGCGGAGCCGACGGCCGCCGCGGCCCCGGGGCCGGGAGCGGCCGGGCAGACCACGGTGCTGGAGGGCGAGGTGCTGGAGAGCGGCCCGACCGTCCGCTACCCGGAGCCGCCGCCCTTCGGCGCCGCCTACGGCTCGCCCGCCGGGCCGCCGCGCAAGGCCCGGCGCAAGCCCTCCAAGCTGGTGCTGGCGACCACCGTCGCCGCCCTGCTCGGCCTGGCCGTCGGCGCGGGGGTCACCTACCTCGCGGTGGACGGCCACAGCGACCGCGCCCCGCGCAGTGCCCGCCCGGCCCCGCAGGGCGGCGGCTACGGCCCGTGGGGCGGCCTCCCGGGCTTCGGCGACCCCGGCAACGGCGGGGGCGGGGACAGCAAGGGCGGCAACGGGGGCAACGGCGGGAACGGCGGGAAGGGCGGCGGCGGGAACGGCAACGGCGGCGGCAAGACCCGCCCGAGCACCGACCAGGCGATCGACGTGGTCAACAAGCTCACCCTGCCGGTCCCGGACGGCTGGGAGGCCGGCACCACCACCGACGGCTACGCCATGCTCAGCGTCGGCTCGTACACCTGCGTGGACGGCAAGAGCACCTGCTCCCTCGGCGGGGCCAACACCGGCCGGATCGACGGCGGCGGCACCGACGCCCAGGCGGCGGCCAAGGCCGACATCGCGGCGGCCGCCAAGGCCGCGTACGGCGACGTCACCGGGCACCAGGAGCTCAAGTCCGAGGCCGTGAAGGTCAACGGCCAGGACGGCTACCTGGTCCGCTGGAAGGTGGACGCGCCCAAGGGCAACAACGGCTACGTACAGACCGTGGTCTTCCCGTCCGCCGACGGGAAGTCGCTGGTCTCGGTGCACTTCGGCTTCGACATCGCCGACAAGTCGCCGGACGTCGCGGTGATGGACACCATCGTCAAGGGCATCACCGACTACAAGGGCAAGCTGCCGACCATCCCGGGGCTGCCCGGGTCCGGCGGGTCCGGTGCGGGCGCCGGCGGCGCCGGGGGCACCACCACCTGAGCACCGCGCTCCTCACACGGCGGCGGCCCACCCGGGAGGGAACCCTCCGGGTG
>NZ_JBHVRS010000049.1:0-19340 GCF_042885595.1 Kitasatospora sp. NPDC058046 | reverse complement strand
GGGTCTGGTGCTCCCCGCGCGCACCCCCCGTCCCGTGCGTCGGGCGTGCGTGGGGGGCGCGGTGGGTGTGGTTCCCCCCGGCCCCCACGCCACGCAGGGCCGGCTGCGGATCAGGCGGGGCGCGGTTGGGCCGGCCGCCGGGTGCAGTAGTGGCAGGGGCGTTTGTCGTGCTCGCCGACGAGCAGGGTGAGCTCCTGCCACCCCACGCAGGCCGTCCCGGCGAGCAGGCGGGCCGCGATGGCGGTCACCAGCGCGCGCGAGCGGGCGCGCGGCAACCCGACCGGCAGCGCACGTTCACCCGGGTGCCAGGCGACATGCTCGACGGCGGCGGCCAGGGTCTCGGCGTCGCCGAGGGCCGGGAGCATCAGTGTCTGGTCGGTGTCGGTCAGGACGAGGCCGACGAACACCGCCGGGGTGGCCGTGGGGACGAAGACCACCTCCAGCGGCTGTCCGACTGGAACCTCGTCGGGCCCGGCCGGGGCGCCCGCGCTGTCCAGCCCGACCGGGGCCGTGACCGGTTCGTGGGGGGCGGGGGTGCGGCGGGGCACGTGCACGGCCACCAGGGCGGTCCCTTCGGCGGTCGCGCACCACGTGGGACCGCCGGGAAGCGGCCACCGGCCGAGGTCGGCGCCGCGGGCCGCGCCGGACAGGCACGCGTTGTCGAAGGCCTCGACCACCCGGTGCGCCCGGTAGCTGGAGGACTTCGGGGCAGGGGTGATGCCCTGGGCGAGGTGGTCGCGGGCGGGCTGGGGCAGCAGGAGGGGGTCCACCACGGCGATGCCCGCGCTGGCGGGGTCGCCGTAGTAGTCGGCGGCGTTCTCGGCCAGGAGCCGGGAGGGTGATTCCTCCATCAGCCATTCCAGGGCCTGCCAGAAGTCGCCGTTGACGGGCTGACGCGGGGGCAGCTCGAAGGCCACCGGCCGTTGCCAGACCTGCGGGTCGCAGCCCTCGGGCAGGTCGAGGTAGCCGTACGGGCCGGGTTGCCAGTCGTGGGAGGCGGTGTCCCATCGCCAGGCGCCGAGCTGGTGCAGGGACTCGGCCAGCGTGTCGTCCACGGTGCGAGCGGTGGCCTCACACCTCTGGAGGAACGACCACTCGGGGGCGAGCGGTGGCGGGAGGCGGCCGGGCACGAGGTGGTCGGCACGCTCGGGCTCCCAGGCGGAGATCAGCTCGATCGTGGCGCACCCCGCGTGCCACAGCGGCAGGCGGTGGCCGATCGCTCGGACCAGGTCGAGCAGCTCGTCGTCGCCGCGGCGACGGCTGATGCGCAGGCGGTCGTGCACGTCGCCGCGCTGCCGGCCGGGCTGGTCGATGTCGCTGCTGTAGAGGTCGAGCAGCCGCGCCTCGGCCGCCAGAGGGTGATGGTCGGGCTTGGCAGTGGTCGGCAGCAGCACCAGGGTGCCCAGCAGGGCGTCGCCGCGGCGGGGCAGTGGGCCGTCGTGGTCGGCGAGGATCTCGTGGACGAGGTGGGCGAGGGGGTGGCCGTGGGGCCAGCGCGGGGGCCAGCCGAGGAGGTGGATCGTCTCGGTGGGCGCAAGCGGGGTGACCAGCCAGACCGAGGGGCCGCTCCCGCTGACCGGGGCGTAGTGCGTGACGTGCAGGGCGAGCGGCTGGGGGGCGAGGCGACCCAGTGCGCCGGCGGACGGGTCGGGGTCCAGGCGGACGATGTGTTCATCGGCACGTCGAAGGTGTGGTCCGTCGGGGCCCGGCGTCAGCCACGAGGCGATCTCGGGGTCGAGGCGGCGGCCGACCTTCGCGCACCAGCGCGCGATCGTCTCCGGCGCCCAGCGGGGGCGGGCCTCGGTGCTGTCCGCCCCGTCCGGCCTGGGCAGGGAGTCCGGGGCGTTGGACTGGTGCAGCTGGGAGATCCGAGACCGGTGAAGGCCTGTCAGGGAGGCGATGTCGGCGATGGCGTAAGAGTCCGGCATGGGCCGGCGACGAAGAAGAGCCATGCCCCCAAGCTATCTGTTTCGGATAGGGCGGCTGGCTGATTTCAAGAACACGGAACGGGGCAGGATTCCGGGGCCGTGTCGGCAGGCCGCCTACCGGGCCCGCGAAGCCGTCTGTGCGTCTGCGGCAGAGCGGTTCCCCACCTGCCGGAACATGGTCCGGGCGAAGCGCGAAGCGGCCCCGTTATCTGCGGTATCGCGCCGATCTGCCGCTGCCACACGTTCCGGCAGAGAGATGTCCCTCAACCCCCGATCCACAACCGTGACAGGCAGCACGACCGCACTGGCGTGTTCGGCTTCACCGCGCTGCTACGCAAGGCCCAGCTGCAGCACGCGGCCAACCACGAGGTGTTCGCCGTTTTCGACTCCGAGTACGGCGCCCAGTCCCGCGTCGAGCAGGACGACAGCTACAAGGCCCACCGGGCCGTCGAGCAGGATCCGGGCCTGATGGAGTCCCTCACGCACATCAAGGCCTCCCTTGACGAGAGCGGAGTGCGGTGGATCGAGCAGAACGACTGAGAAGGCGACGACGTCATCGCGACCCTGGCTATCCTCGCCCGTCGACAAGGCCGGCCGGTGGACGTGATGAGCGGCGACAAGGACTTCCTGCAGCTGCTCGCCGACCCCGAGGTGCGCCTGCTGAACACGATGCTCGCCGAGTACCGGCGCCACATCACAGGCGCGGACGTCGTGGCCCGCTACGGCATCATCCCGGCCCAGTGGCCGGACTACCGCGCGCTGACCGGCGACCCGGCGGACAATGCGGATCTTCTGCGGCATGCCGCCCGGCACCACCCCGCTCCCGGTGAAGCCCGAGACACTGCGGCAGGTCCTCGACGGCGACCGGACCCGAGCGGCACTGGCCGCCCTGGTGGTCTTCCACGCCCTGACCAGCGGACAGCTGCGAACGCTCAAGACCACGGACGTGCGCGACGGCCGGCTGTTTCTCGGAGACCGGCGCATCCTCCTCGCGCCCGAGGTCCGCAGCAGGCTCAACGCCTACCTGAGATACCGCACCCACCGCTGGCCCAGGACGGCCAACGAGCACCTGTTCATCTCGCTGACCACCGCGTGCGGCACCGCCCCGGTCAGCGGTGTGTGGATCAACGAGTTGCTCGGCATACCGGCCAGTCGCCTGCACTTCGACCGCATCCTGGACGAGGCGCAAGCCACTGGCGGAGACATCCGACGCGTGTGCGACCTGTTCGGCCTGACCGTCGGCGCTGCCCTGCGCTATACCTCGACCGTGGAACAGGAAGGTGTCGTCGAGTACGCCCTGCGCAAGTCGACTCCCGACGGGCGCGGGTCGGCCGCTTCGTCACAGTGAGCCGTTGCGCTTCGGCGAAGTCGGGCAGGCCGTACGTCGTCACCGGGCGGTCAGCGGACCGGCGGCGCGGTGCATATCGGTGAGGGCGGAGGCCAGGCGGGCGGAGCCGACGGTGGCCGCGAGCGCGGCGGCCTGGGCAGCGTGGTGGTCGGCCTCGGTGCGGTCGCCCTGCCGGTAGAGCACGGCGGCCAGGCGCGCGGTGGCCATCGCCCGCACCCGGGCCCGGGTGGTGTCAGCCTCGGCGGCCCGGCGCAGATCCGCGACGACCTGGGGGTTGTGGCGGCCGGTGGTGGCGGAGAGCAGGTAGAGGGCGAAGCCGGTATCGCTTCCGACCTTGGCGGCGGTGATCGTCTGCGTCCAGACCGGCCCCGCGGCGAGATCGGTGACGCGCTCGTAGGTGCGCTCGGCGGCCAGCAGGTGCCGGGCCGACTGCCGCTCGTCACCGGCCAGGGCGTGGGCCTGGGCGGTGACAGCGGCGAGCATCGCCCGCGCGGCGGCGGGCAGGCGCCCGTCCACCTGCCCGGCCAGCAGAAGGGCTTGGTCGGGGCGGCGCAGGTGGATCTCCTGCCGAGCCGCGTTGGTGGCCAAGTGGCAGAGCAGCCCGGGGTCGCCGTACTCGCGACCGGCGGTCAGGCCGAGCTGGAACAGCGGGCGGGCCTCGTCGTACAGGCCGGCGTCGAAGCTGGACCAGGCGGTCAGGTTGGCCAGGCGGGTGATCGCGCCGAGCAGCGCGGTACGCACGGCGGGGGTCGTGGAGGCCGCGGTGAGGTTGATGGCCGTTTGCAGCTCGCGCAGTGCGAAGTCGCGCACGGCCCGGCCACCGGAGGTGCGGTCCCAGTGCTCCAGCACGCTGGTGCGCTCGGCGATCGCGGCGACATCTGCCCTGCGCAGGCGGGAGACCGGCCGGGCGGGCGGCAGCATGGCGGCCAGCGCGACGGCTAGAACGTCTCGGCGGTTCGAGTCACTCACCTCATCGGGATGATCGTGGTGGATCTGCTTGGCGACCAGGCCCAGCTCGGCCGCCGTCCCCACCCCCAACACCAGACAGAGGGCCTGCCGGTAGTGCTCGTGCGGCCAGGTGATGAGGCCACGTTCTATGCGCGAGACGTAGCCAGCGTCAAACGACGATTCCCGCCCGGTCGCCGCCTCGACCACCCCTCGAACCTGGTCGGCGAGCTGGCGCTGCGTCAGATTCAGAGCCATCCGCGCACGCCTGAACAGCGCGTTCACCACGGCGTCCCACCCCCAACTCTCGGTTCAGGACGAGGACTCAGCGTACCGAGCGCCGCCTGGACTGCCTACCGATCTGCCCTGCCACCTTCACCCGATCAGGTGGTCTCCTGGATGTGCCCCGCTCGCCGTCAGGGGCCGACCGCAAGCAGGCGGCGCAATGGGCGCCTGGGGCCGGCCCTGGGTCGTACAGTCCAGCCATGACCGACACCACCGCGTCGTGGCGCGAGATCGAACGCACCACCGTCTTCAGCAAGTTCGGCCGGTCCGTGGACCGCGTCGACTTCGAGCTGCCCGACGGACGGAAGGAGGAGTTCTACCTCAAGCGCGAGCGCCCGGCCGGCGCGGTGCTCGCCCTCACCCCCGATCAGCACGTCATCCTCGCCCGCCAGTACCGGCCCGGCCCCGCACGCGAGCTGTACGAACTCCCCGGCGGCTTCATCGAGCCCGGCGAGCAGGCGGCCGAGGCCATCGCCCGGGAGCTGCTGGAGGAGACCGGCTACCAGGGCGAAGTCCACGCCGCCGGGCCGTACTGGCACGACGCCTACTCCAACGCCCTGCGTATCGCCTTCTTCGCCACCAACTGCGTCAAGGTCGCCGAGCCGACCCCGGAGCGCACCGAATTCATCGACGTCGTCACCCTTCCCCTGCCCGAGTTCCGCACCACCGTGCTCCGCAGGGGCGAGATGACCGACACCGCCGCCGCCTACCTCGCCCTGGACTGCCTCCAGCTCCTGTAACCCCGGAGAGGGCGGGCGGGCCCGGCACCCCCAGCTCACCCGCCCACCCCGGGAGGACCCCCGTGACCGAACGGAGCACCACCGACACCACCCACCTCGCCGCCCCCTACTACACCAGCACCCTGGTCTCCCTGCCCGCCCGCTCCGTCGCCCTGGTCCTGGCCGGCGGCAAGGGCAGCCGGCTGCGGACCGCCGCCGATCCCGAGTTGCAGGGCACGCCGAAGGTGCTGGTGCCGATCGATACCCCCGCCGGCCGCACCCCGATGCTCGGACACGCCCTCACCCAGCTCGCCGCCGCCGGGTTCCGCCGCATCGCCGTGCTCACCAGCACCGACCCGGCCACCGGCGCCGAAGCCGTCGAGACCTACGCCCTCACCCACGCAGCCCGCCAGGTGGACCTGACCGTCCACCGCGAAGACCACCCGCTCGGCACCGCCGGTGCCGCCTACGCCGCCCTGCACCACCTGCCTGACACCCCGGCCGCGGTGGTGCTGCCCGCCGACACCCTCTTCCCGTTCACCCTGCTGCCCTCCGCCGTCGCCGCCCACCACTCCCGCTCGGCGGCGGTGACGTGGACCGTGACCACCGCGCCTGGCCAGGGCGCACAGAACGCGGGCCGGCTCTTCCTGGACCCCGAGGGCGAGTTCGTCGTCCACGCCCTGGAAGGCGTTGACGCCACCCTGCCCGCCGGGAGCCGCCAGGGCCTGCGGCAGGCCACCAGCACTGGCGCCGTCATCCTCGCCCCCGCCCAGTTCTGGGCGCTGTTCGAGAAGTACGCCCGACGCCTCGCCCACCCGGCCGAGGCCGACCTCTACCGGCAGTTCATGCCCTGGGCGATCAGCCAGGGCCACTCGGTCGGCGCCTACGACATCCGCACCCCGGCCCCCGACCTCGGCACCCCCGACCGCCTGGCCGCCTTCGGCCGCACCACCGCCTGAAAGGGGATCAGCACCGTGTTCACCGAACTGTCCACGCTGACCGAGCAGCAGGCCCGCCACTTCCGCGACCTCGGCTACCTGCGCCTGCCCGACCCCGGCCTGCCCGGTGACCTCCTCGGCGAGGTGGCCGAGGTGGTCCGCGCCCGCGCCGCCCGCCTGCCCGCTGGCCAGGCCAAGGTGTACCGGCTCTACCAGCACGACCGCGCCCTGATGCACCGTCTCGTCGCCCACCCCGCCCTGACCGGGCCGCTGACCGCGCTGCTCGGCCCCAACGTGATCTACGTGCTCAACCGGCACAACCAGGGCTCCCTCAACGCCTCTGGCGCCCAGGAGGTGCGGCTGCACCGCGACATCCTCCAGCCCACCCGCGGCCTGCTGACCGTCGTCGTGTACTTCGAGGACGCCACCGTGGAGACCGGCTGCACCTGGATCGTCCCCGGCTCCCACCGCGCCCCCTACGTCGGCGTGCCGCAGCCCGATGGCGGAGGCACGTGGATGGACGAGCACCCCGAACTCGCCGAGCTCGCGGACCAGGCAGTCCCGGTGCCGGTCCCCGCTGGCGGCGTCCTGCTCTTCGACGGCACCGTCTTCCACACCGCCGGCCAGAACACCGGCGGAACGACCCGCACCAGCGTGGTCCTCGGTTACCGCGCCGCCGACGAACTCAACGCCCACCCCGACCCGGACCGTCAGATCGTCGTCGCCGGCGCCCAGCTGTACCGGGGCAACGACCGACCGAACTGACCTCGGATCGAGCCGGGCCGAGCCGGTCCCCCGTTCCAACGACGGTGACGACCGACCCGGCCCGTGGCGCAGAACAAGTTCGAGCGTCCCAACCACGCCGCGGGTTCCGCGACGCGTCGCCAACCGCAGTGCCAGATCCTGGCATGGTGCGGTCTATACCCTTGGGTTCCCGCCAACGGCGCCTTCGGAGATCTCGAACTCACGGAGGTTGATCATCACCCGCAACCGCCCCCGGCAGCAGCACCTGTCCGCGGACGCCTTCGACCGCGCCCCGACCAGATCCTCGCTGGCCGCGCTCCTCATGGTCCTCCACGCAGCTCTCCTCCACGCGGCCAACGGCCTGATCGAACTCCTCGACAAGCGTCGCGAGATGGCACAGTAGATCGTCCACGGTCACGGCCGGCCCGATGCAGCCACGATCCACCAGATCCACGCCCACTTGACCGTCATGGCCGGCGCTTCCGCAGCAACAGCGAACTGCTCACCTGACCTGCCAGCCCCCTCGCCTTCGCCGACGGCCTTGTCCCAGTAGCGGGGTACTCGGCGTTCCCGTACCTGCGCCTCCAGAAGATGGACTTCCTGGACTGGGTCCGCCGGTCCGCCGGTGCGGAGTGAACGGACTGCGTCTCAACCCCGCCCTCCTGCACGCCGGAACCGCAGCCGCCTGGAAGGCCCGTTACCCCGGCCAGCACCTGCGAGTCAACCTGTCCGAATCCGCAGCCCGAGCGACGACCGGACTGCAACGCCTCTGGGCCGAGCTCCCGCCAGCACGGCCATGAACGCCCGCCGGCCGCCCCAGTGGCCGGCCGGGCGGACCTGGACTTCAGTGGCATCCAGTCGCAGGACTACACCTTGGACCTGCGCGTAGGCGAACACGACCGCCAGAGTCCGCAGCCGCACGTCCGGGCTGTCCGCCCCGGCTGGCGAGCAGAGTGCGTATCTCGGCGACGGGCCGGGTGACTGTGGAGCGGTCGACTCCGAACAGCAGGCCCACAACTGCGTGCGGAAGATTGTCCCAATGGAAGTCGTCGTCCAGGGCGACGGGGTCGGGCCGAGGCCGAAACGGAATGGCGAGCGCGCTGTCGGGTCAGGCTCGGGCGCCCTCTCGGTCGGCCGCTGCCAGCTCTCGCCTGGAGGCACTCGCCGTCGCTGTCCCGGACCTCCGGCCGGCGACGGCGTGTCCAGGACGGACGAGGGGCCGGGTCGGATTCCCGGACGGCGCTGGCAGTCAGTCCTCGTTGTCGGCGAACTCGTGCACCTGGCGGCGGTAGGGCCCCGAAACGGCGGCGAGGCGGTTCGGTGGCCACAAGTCGGAGTTCTCGCTGAGGGCCAGTTGGCCGTCCTGGCGCATTATCCAGACGTCCTCGCAGTCAAGGTAGAGGACCGCGTCTCCGGGTGCCTGCGCGAGGAGGGCGTCGGCCAGGCGGGTCATGTCGTCCTGCTGGCCGAAGGGGTCGGTATCCTTGCCCAGCCGGAAGGCGACCGAGACAGTCGGGGTGAAGACACGACCGCCGATCTGCGGGTCCCCCAAGCGATGGGCTTGCGCGGGGTTACCCGGATCCAGGTGCCGTACGCGGTGGGCGCTCCGTTCGCGACCAATGTGTCGACGGTCGCGGGGATGTCGAAGAGCCGCAGCGGCTGGGCGACGTCGATGAGTGTCTGGGCGACCTGGGCCGGGGTCCAGGGGGCATCAGCTCAAGGCTGTAGGTATACGCCATCGATTCGTACTTTCTCTTCAACGAGTAGAGCGCCCAATGGGATAGCAAGCCTTGGCGTGATGGCATGACAGCTTGCCTCGCTAATGACAACCCTGCGATGGTGGCCGTCCAGGCGGGTCTGAGATCGACTCCAGTCGAGCGCCCCAGGCGGCGACGATCCGGCGGCTGTCACGTTGCCGCACCTCGCAGGTACGGAGACGGCTGAACGACCGTCACGGAGCCGAGCAGCATCGTGGCAGTGCTGCGACAGTGCCGCACCTCGCAGGTGTGGGGATGGTCTCGGCGACGCGGGTGACAACCTCGGGGCTGCGGCTGCGACGATGCCGCACCCCGCGGGTGCGGGGACAGCACTGTCATCGCCAACGCCCGCTTCGAGGACTACGAGCTGCGATGGTGCCGCGCCTCCGTGGGCGCGGGGACGGCGTGGGACGCGAGGCCGGCATCCCGGACGTCGGCGTACCTGCGACAGTGGCGCACCTTGCGGGTGCGGGAACGGTGCCACCGGTGTCCGGGTCACCGCGCCGGACGGGGAGCCGCAACGGCGCCGCACCTCGCAGGTGAGAAAATGGTCCTCGGCTCGGGCGCGTTCCAGGTCGGCTGCGGTGCTGCGACGGTGCCGCATCTCACGGGTGCGGGGGCGACGGTCGACGCGGGTCAAGACCAGGTTGATCAGCGAGCTGCGACGGTGCCACACCTCGGGGATGCGGGGGCGGCTGCGCACCGTACGCACCACCCTGGACGGCCGGATCCTACAGCGGTGCCACACCTCTCGGCTCTAGGGACGGCCGGGACGATCTTCATCGTCTCCCGTCCATCCGAGTCGCTGCGACGGTGCCGCACCTGGTGGGGCGCGGGGACGACCTGTACAGGCGTTCCCACTCCTGCGCACGGGGGGAGCTGCGACGGTGCCGCACCCGTGGGTGCGGGGGCGGGGTGCCGTTGCGGCCGCACAGGTGGGACCAGCTGCGATGGTGCCGCACCGGTGGATGCGGGAGCGGCATCGGGCCTGTCCTCAACGGCACTGGCGCGGGCGGGCTGCGACGGTGCCGCACCCGTGGGTGCAGCGGACGGGATGCGAACCTCACCAGCTGCGGGTCCAGGACTGCCCTCCGACGGTGCCGCACCTGCGGGTGCGGGAGACGCCGGCCACTGGCCAGCGCCAGCGTTGAAAATGTACCCGCTGCGACGGTGCCTCTCCTGTGGGAGTGGAGGACCCGGCGGGGGTCGGCTTGGGTACTTCGGGGAGGCTGTCCAGCCTGCGACGATGCCGCACCCCACAGGTGCGAGAACGGGTCGGGGTCGACGGCCTGGCACAGCGGCGGGAGGCTGCTGCGACGGTGCCGCACCCCGCGGATGCGAGGACGGATCATGGACTCCAGTGTCCAGCCGAGCAGTTGGTCCCTGCGACGGCGCCGCACCCTGCGGGTGCGAGGACGGGCGAGATCGCGCTGACGGTGCGAGACCAGATCGCGGCGCTGCGACGGTGCCGCACCTCGTGGGCGTGGGGACGGTGGAACACGCAGAGGCCGCCGCCGAGCGCGGATCGTAGCTGCGACGGTGCCGAACCTCGTCGATGCGATGACGGCGCTTCGGACCGCCCATCGATCTCTCCGACCTGCCGCTGCGACGGTGCCGAGCCCCGTGGCTGCGAGGACGGGCAGGTACCAGTCGACGGCGTAGCCGAGGACGGTGCCGCACCCCGCGGGTGGGAGGACGGATCTGCTCGACCTCGCCCGTCTCGTCGTCGATGAACCTGCGACGGTGCCGCACCCCACGGGGTGCGAGGACGGCACGACCGGCAGATGAGCCGGACGATCGTCTCCAGCCTGCGACGGTGCCGCACCCCGCGGGTGCGAGAACGGAACGGGGCCTTGTGGTACGGCCGGTACGACCAGACCCTGCGACGGTGCCGCACCCCGCGGGTGCGAGGACGGGGGGGTGATCCTGCGTGAGGTCGCGGCGCGGTGGACCCTGCGACGGTGCCGCACCCCGCGGGTGCGAGGACGGCTGACCGGTCAGCGGGCCCCACGACGAGCGGCGGTCCCTGCGACGGTGCCGCACCCCGCGGGTGCGAGGACGGCGCGGCGCGCCGACTGCGGGACCAGGTCGCTGGCCAGCCTGCGACGGTGCCGCACCCCGCGGGTGCGAGGACGGGTGGTGGTGACGGCCGGGCGCAGGTCGCCGGTGGTCCTGCGACGGTGCCGCACCCCGCGGGTGCGAGGACGGAGCAGACGAGCTGGAAATCTACAATCCCCTCCGCCCGTCCATCCGCCCCAGTCACGCACATATGAGATGTTTCCGGCATTCTGCTTCGGTGCGACCGGGGGTTTCGTGGTGTGCTTGGGGTTCCGAACTTCTCGGCTTGTGGGCGACGAGCCGTTGACGGTGGTGCTGTGGAGTTGTCAAGGATCGTAGCCGCCGCCCCATCGGACGCGGTGGCCGTGGGAAGGACCGTTTCAGTGTCGGCACCCGAATCACGCAACTCTGCGACTGTGCTTGCGGGTTAAGCGGCGGCTATGGCCAGGTCAGGTGGCCGGCGGCGAGTGGGCCCCTGGCGTTGGTGCGGCGTACGCGGTGGGCGGTGTAGATGGCGGTGACGCCGAGGTTGGTGAGCGTTTCGGTGCTCGGGTGACTGGTCTGGACTGCGGGGTGTTCGATCAGCGTCACGACGGCTGCTCGGGTGAGGGGCTGGTGCCATATGGGCCAGCGCAGGGCGTCGTTTTGGCCTGTGTGAAGGGTGGCCGCCGGGTGGTGCAGGGGGCCGGTGGTCCGTAGGAGCGGGAGGCTGTGGAGGGCGTACCAGTTGGGGCCGGGGGCGGCTTGGCGGCGTGGGTGTCCTGTGGTGTTGAGGTGGCTGTCGCCGAGGTCGCGTTGGTCCAGGTTGGCGCCGGCGTAGCCGGGTTGGCGGATCCAGCCGGTCAGGGCGGTGCGGAGTTGGTCGGGGTCGTTCAGGCATGCTTCGACGGTCTTGGTCCAGGTGCGTGCGAGGGTCATCTGGCCGCATGGGGCGTAGTGGAGGGTGAGCTGGGTGGGGTGGTCGGGGGTGTTCTCGTCGTAGGCGAGTTGGTTGATGAATGAGGTGTAGTAGTCGGCTCGTTGGTCGTGGGGGTTGGCGCG
Source organism: Kitasatospora sp. NPDC058046 (assembly GCF_042885595.1). NCBI lineage: Bacteria > Bacillati > Actinomycetota > Actinomycetes > Kitasatosporales > Streptomycetaceae > Kitasatospora > Kitasatospora sp. NPDC058046. The sequence continues at coordinate 7,577 of NZ_JBHVRS010000049.1, read as the reverse complement.
CTGGGCGGTGGCGGCGGTGTGCACGTGTTGGTGGACGTGGTCGATGGGTTCGCGCAGGGCGTCGTTGTGGTTGGTCGTGTGGGGGTGTTCGGTGAGGATCTCGGGGGCTTGGGGCAGCGGGTCCGCGGCGCCCGGCGGTGGGAGGTAGGTGCCGAGGATCGTGGCGAGGGTGTCGTGGTCGAGGTGGCGGTTGGTGGTGAGGATCGCGTGGCCGGTGGGGCCGGACCAGTGGAGGGAGGGGTTGTCGAGGTCGGTGTGGGTGAGTTGGAGGATACCGAGGGCTGCGAGCATGCCGAGGGGGTCGGCTGCTTGCAGTGCGGGAAGGTCCAGTTGGTGCACGTCAGGTGCCTTCCTGTGAGCAGGCGATGTCGGCCAGGCGGACGACCGTTTCGAGCAGGGCCAGTCCCCAGGGGCCGTAGCGGCGGGTAAGGGCCTGGAAGGCGTCTGGGTGGCTCCAGTCGGTGCCGATGGCGGTGCTGGAGACGGTGACGGTGCGGTGGTCGGGCATGCGGCAGGTGATGGCCACCGGGTTGGGGTCGGGGGTTTCGGGCAGCAGGGGGCGGGCGTGGCCGTGGTGAGCGGCGACGAGGTGGGTGACCAGTTCGTGGTCGCAGCCACGTGCGGCGGGTGGGTCGGTGGCGAGCCAGGTTTTCATCACGGCGGCGCTGAGGGCTTCGTGGCGGAGTCGGGGGTCCCAGCCGGCCAGGCGGGCCGCGGCGCGGCGGCCGGCGCGGTCGGCGGGGTCCGTGCCGGACTTGGCGAGCGGGGCATTGAGTGATTCCGCGTACAGGGTGTCGCCTTGGCAGAGCATGCCCTGGAAGCGCCGGTGGAGCTTGCCCCAGTCGTGTCCCTGGCCTGCCAGTTCGGTGGCGCGGACGAGGGGTTCGGGCAGGTTGAGTGCGTTGGCGTAGTCGCGGGATCGCCGGCCGACCTGGTGGTGGTGGGTGGTCAGGGCCACGGGGCGGGTGAGGCTGCTGGCGTCACTCTCCTCGTCGTCGATGGCGGCGGCCAGGCCGGTGTTCGGTGGGATGAGGAGCAGGCGCGGGCCGGGTCCGTCCTCGATGAGGAACAGGCCGTGGCGGCGGTCGCGCCCGCGGGTGGTGTCGGTGCTGCTCCAAGCGGGGACCTGCCGCAGCGCGTGCAGGCGGTGGCGCAGCAGTGGGGCGAAGCGCTGCGCCTGGTCGGTGGGGGCGGTGTCGGGCAGGAGGTCTGCGAGGGTGTCGAGGAGGGTGTGGACGATCCGGGTGGGGCTTGGTGGGGGCTGGGAGTCGTTGTCCTGGAGTGCGGTCACCGCGGCGGTGATCGGCGTGGCGAACAGGGCCGTGTCTATGCCGCTGGTGCTGGCGAGGACGTGGGGGTCGGCACGTAGTGGTGTGGTGGCGGTGGTGGCCGGTGGGTGGTCTGCGAGGTCGGGGACCGGCTGGCCTGGGTGGCCGGTCCAGCCGTAGGCGTCGTGACCGCCGAAGGCGCTGGGCAGTACGACGGTGGCGCCTGGGCGGATGCGTGCCGGGTCGGTGACGGGTTGCCAGGTTCCGTCCGCTTCGCGTTGCAGGACCAGGTCGGCCAGCCGGTGGGTTCCCGGGGGTGGTGTCTCGGTGGAGTCGGCGCCTTCGAGGTCGCTTGTGTCGCCAGGGGATTGGGCGGTGAGGAGTCGGCGCAGCGCGGTGACCGGGACGGTGACGGTTTCGGCGGGGTGGGGTGGGTTCTGGCGCAGCCGGTCGGTCCAGTGGGCGGTGTCGGGGGCGGTGAGGTCGGCGCGCCATAGGACGTCGACGTCGGGTGGAGCTGTGGTCAGGCCGTGCAGGAAGGGGCCTGGGGCTTCGGGTGGCTGAGGTTGGGGGGCGGTGTGGGTGAAGGTGTCGATTAGGCGTCGGTGCAGGCGGGGGATGTGTGGTCCGCCGCAGCGCAGGGTGGTGGTGTCGGTGTCTGCGAGGAGTTCTGGCAGGGTGGTCGGGTTGATGACCACGGCGTCGTGCGGGAGTTGCTGGCCGGGGTGGGTGCGGACGGGGGTCAGGGTGGTGAGCCACTGCCAGGTGTAGTGGGCTGCCTGTCCGTAGACGGGGATCATGCGGGGTTCGGTGCCCGTGGAGGCGCGGATGACGGTGCAGGGTGCTGAGGTGAGGGTGCCGTAGCGGTCGAGGCGGCCCAGCCGCTGGACGAGGGCGGTGAGGTCGGCGTTCTCGCTGATCAGCGCGCCGGTGGAGATGTCCAGGCCGACTTCGATGGTCTGGGTGGCGATGACGACCAGCGGTCGGGGGCGGGCGGGGGCGATGCCGGCGAGGAGTTCGGCGAGCGTGCCGGTGCGGAGCAGGTCGCGTTCGGCGCTGCGGCAGCGTCCGATCAGCAGGAGCACGTCGATGTCCTTGCGTGTGGCGAGGCGGCGGTGGGCGGCGCGGGCGTGGCTTATGGTGTTGGCCACCACCGCGACGGCGGGCAGTTCCAGGTGTGGCAGGACGAGTTCGAGGCACTGCTCGGCGGCGCGGGCGAAGGCGTCCGCGGAGTCCCGTGACCAGCCGCTGGCGTCGAGGAGGCTGACGGTGCGTCGGGCGTTGAGGCGGGGGCCGGCGACGGGATCCGCGCGGTCGTCGTCGACGACGGAGAGGGCGTCCCTGGCGTCGGCACCGGTGCCGATGGTGGCGGTCATGGCGAGCGCAGTCAGGGCCCGGTCGGCAAGCACGCTGTCGGTGGCGGTGGTCTGCTCGGCGGCGCAGTCCGTGGCGGTGGCGAGGAGGGCTTGGGCGAGGTGGGCTTCGTCGATGGCCCACAGGGCGTCGATGCCGATCAGGCCGGCCTCGATCGGTGCCCAGCGGGGGCTGTCCTGGTAGGAGCGCAGCAGCAGGCGACTGCCGGCCTGGTCGATGGTGGAGACTGCGACGGCGGGCTGGGCCGGGTTGGTCAGCCAGCGTGAGGCCCACTGCTGCCCGCCGCGCATCCGCGCGGTGACCAGCGGGGTGGGACCGTGGGCGAGGCGGCGCAAGGCGGCCGCGGCGCCTGCGAGGTCGCTGCCAGCCTCGGCCTCCTCCAGGGCCCGGACCAGTTGGCGGGCGTGTTCGAAGGTCTGGTCGACCACGAGGCGGCGGTCCACGACCGTCACCAGCCGCAGCGGCACCCTACGCTGGGCGCCGAGGTCGGCCTGGCGGGCCAGGAGGAAGAGCCAGATGTCGACCAGGCTCGTCTTCCCGAGTCCGGTGGGGATCGCCAGGTCTGGCCAGCGGCCGCCGGCTGCGGCCTTCAGGTAGCGCAGCTGCCACGGGAACGGGCGGTAGCTGCGGCAGGCGCGGCAGTTCGCGGCGCGGGTGGTGGGCGGGCAGTGGGCGTGGTGGTGGATTTCGCGGACGTAGCGCGTGAAGTCCTGGGCCAGGGTGGTCATCGCCCGTCACCTCGGCTCCGGGTGGGGCCAGCACAGGCCCAGGCCGAAGTCCTTGCCGCGGCCCAGCAGGACCGGTCCGCGGACCGGCTCCGGGAAGGTCAGGACGACGTGGCAGGCCGGTGGCGTCGGCGTGTACCCGGGCGTTCTGCGCCGGTGGTAGAAGCCGACGTCGTGGGAGCCTGCCAGCAGTGGCTCGTGGCGGCTGATCCGCATCTCCACAGGGCTGGGCAGCCCGGCCTTCGCACAGGTCGCTACCAGAGCCTTGGCCCAGTACGGGTCGTGAGCCTTCGGATAGTGGTCCAGAACGACCGGCGTGGCGCTCGCCCACGTCGTGGAGTCCGCTGTCCAGGCGTCAGGCAGGACGGTGCGCCGTTCACGCCGCTCCCCCAGCATGACCCGGCGCAGCGCGAGCGTGGTGCCCAGCGAGCGGACCGGTATGGTGCTCAGCCCGCCGTCGTGATGGAACACCGCCGCAAGAAGGGCCTTCCGCTCCCCTGCCGGCATGCCGGCCGGTAGGGCCAGGGCCAGGCCGCGGACCAGACCGTCCGCGTGCGGGTGGCCGACGAACGGCAGGGCTAGGTAGGCAACGGGCCGGCCGTCGGCTGCGCGGTCGCGGTGTCCGTGGATGCTGGTCAGCTGGTCGTCGGTGTGTCCCATCGTGCGCAGGACGCCTAGGAGCTTGCCGCGGAGTGCGCCGGTGAGGTCCATGGTCGCGCGGGGGTCCAGCGTCACCCCGGGAGCGAGGCTGAACGCGATCACATCGGCGAATGGCCCGTTCACGGAGGCCGGCTCGGGCTCCGGGAGCGTAGAGGTGCGCTGGTAGGGGATAGTGGAGGCCGTGCTCCACGCTCCTTGGTCCTGCTCAAAGGCGTCTTCCAGCGCCTGCAGGTAGCCCGGGAACGGCACGCGCACCGCGGCCGCTCCCGGGGTGCCGGGCCCGGTGGCCGGCACCCAGCGCTCCAGCGGCTGCGCGGCGGCCGGGTCCGGCTCGATCTCGGGTCCGCACCAGGCGTCGACCACCACCGCGCCGGTCGCGCGGCCCAGGTAGGGGATTCGGCGCACCATCGCATCCAGCAGCCGGGCGGTGTGGGCGGGCGGTTCCTGCGGCCAGGTGAACACCAGCCGGTCGCCGTCGACCGCGGTGTGCGCCCACGTCCTCATCTGCCCGCCCGCGGTCCGTCCGGGATACCGGGCATGGCGGCCGTCCGGATCGGTCTTGTGGCTGACCACCCAGGCGCAGCGTGGATGGTCGGGTCGGGCGGTGCGTGCGGGCACGGTGATCACCGGGGGCTGCTGGCGTTCCCACCATTGCAGCGCGGCCCACTGGGCGGCGTCGCTCAGGTCGGCGTGCGCCACCGTGGCGCTGAACAGCCGGGCCGGGTGCGGGGGCCACTCGGGGCGGTCCGGGTCACCTGACTGGGCTGCCTGGTAGAGGGGGGTCATCATTTGGACGGTCACGTGCAGGCACATGGCTCACACCTCCACCTCACCGATGCCGGTGAACGTGAAGGAGCGCCTGATCGCGGCGGCGAGTTGCGGCTTGGGCACCAGTTCCACAGCCGCGCCGTCCCACACCAGACCGGCCTTGCGGGCCCGGTCGAGGGCGAACTCGAAGAACCGCAAGGCCTGTTCAGGCCCGGGCAGGTCCAGCGGCTCGGTTCCCGCCACGCCGTCGCGACCGCGGCGTACCCACTCGACGCGCTCACCGACCAGCACCAGGTCACAGCCCGAACGCAGCCGAAGGCCAGCAGTGGCGAAGGCGAGCCGGTCGGCCAGCAACGCCAGCGCGGCCAGCAGCACCCGCGCGGCGCGCGTGTACTCCTCGCCGGCGTCGCCGAAACGCAGCGCCTGCAACCCCGCGCCCGCCACGTTCGCGTGGCGCACGATCGAGGTGACCACCACCGGGCCCAGCGACGGGGTCGGCGGGATCGAGCCGTGCCCGATCTTGGACGGCTGCACCGTGCCCTTCGCACCTTCGCCTTCGGCCGGCTGCCACGAGCCGTCTTTGGTCAGCACGACCCGGTCCCCCGGGAACAGCCACTCGTCGCGCCGCCCCGCCGCCTTGGTCCCCTCCAGCGGATCCACCCCGATCATCTCCGAGGCGTACACCCGCGGCACCCGAGTCTGTATCCGGCGCTTGCGATGCGAGTCCCACACCCCGAACACCAGGTCCGACGGCACCCCCTCCAGGTAGGGCCGCATGTCCAACGGGTGGACATCGCGCAACGCCTTCCCGAGCACGGTGTCGTCGAAGGACGTGCCTGCCGCGTCCTGCGCGTCACGGAAGTACGCGTCCCTGGAGCGGTGGGGCGCGTGCAGGTTGGTCATCGGCAGTACCTGGCCGTCCACCTGTGCCGTCAAGACGATATGTGGCAGTTCCAGTGCGCCGCGCTCCACTTCTTCGGCCAGCGCGATTTCGCACCGGTTCGCCTGCGACTGGTACTGGTCCAGCCACGCCACCCGTGTCCGGGCGCCCTCGATCCAACGGTCCTCGAACAGCTGGGCCGGGAGGCGTTCGTCCTCGTTCTTCTTCACCGTCGTCGGCGCCACGGGAGTCCCGGGGCCTGCCAGCGGCTCGTAGAACGAAGTGATCCGTACCCCTGCATCGTCCGATCGACCACACACGGCCTCACCGAACCGGTCATACAATTGTTGATGCACATTCCTGGCCATGATGTCTCCTCAGCCCAGCACCGTCTGTGAGGAATTCCTGGGGTGACGGCGCATCAGCCAGACGGCATGAGATTGGCGGCGCTCGCCCCACCTAATTGGTGGCGTGGACCATCGGATAGTACGACGCTCGTTACCAGTCCGGCGGACATGCCCGCCCCAGAAAATCCCAGGAGCCGTGCCAAACTCGCACGAAGAGTCGCAAGAGGGATCGACCGCATGTGGCTGCGCACCGGCAGAACGGGCCTCCCCTCGCACCTGGACAACAGCCTCAGCCGGTTGCAACCCCAGCGAGCGGTACGACGATTCAGGATCTCCAATTCGTGCTCTATCTTCGAGCCTAGCCCCTCCCGGGCCGTTTGTTGCATGATTCGGGTGAAAAACCTCCTGCTCGACCGTTAGCAGTAGGCGCGCACTACGAACAGAACCCCAGCCCGGTACCCCGGCCGGACCGGCCGAACTCATCGCACCCCCTCCATCCCCACCTACCGTGAAGTGCGACAAAAACAACAGAGTCTAGATTGTCCGGTTCCCGGCATGCATGGCTTCCCGTTCAATGCCGGGCGGGCTGGCGGGTGGTGCGCTGGGGGGTGGATGGCAGGGCTGCAGGTCTTCCGTGTTGCTGGCGGGGTCGTACGCCATGTCGAGGGCGGGACCGTCGCTTCCAGCTTCTTGTGGAGGCGAACATGGAGGAGATGCTTGGTGGTGTGCGCTTCTTGGCGTCCGGGTACTCCACAGGACCGAACGGGCAGGGTCGAGTGGCAGACGATGCGTCCATTGGCGGCGCGGGCCTCGGTGGCGAGTTGTCGCACGCGGCCCGGGGCGAGGTTCATCAGGTTGCCTGGGCCGGTAGATGCAGGTGTCGCACTGGCGGGCGAAGACCCAGACCGCTCCTATGGTGGGGGCGACGGCCGGCGACGCGTCACCGTCGGGCTGCGCTTCGCTGTACTTCACGGTGTCCCCCTTGGCCGTCGCAGAGGTCCGGGGCAGGGCTGCGGTACCCACCTCGGACCTGGCGGTCAGTTGGTCCGGCCGTGAAGAGGGGCTTCGCTCTCCTCTCGGAACTCGTCGGCGATGTCGTCCACGGAGCCCGTCATCTCGAATGCTTCCGTCAGGAGCCCGGCCAGAAGGTAGCCGGGTCGGCGGCCCTTGCCCGTTCGAGGGCTACGGTCTCGGCCGGGGCCTTCCCCGCGACGGCTGCGGTGAACGCCGCAAGGGTCAGGAGCGCGGCAACGAAGATCATGGTGGCGCTGGCGCAGCAGCGGGCCAGCAGCGCCCATGGCTCCCGGGCACGCGGCAACTCCTTCGGTTCGATGTATCCGAGCGCGACGTCCCGCAGGGGCCGGTGCCTCAACCCGACGATCAGGTCTGCCGTCTGGTCCGGGGTGAGGTCTTCCAAGGAGTCGTTTCCTCCGCCGAGCAGCAGTTGGTCGTCGGCGGTCGCGTTGGCGTCGTTGTGGATCGTGAACATCGTGGATCTTTCCGTGGTCGGACGGTTGTCGCGCAGCCTGGGCGCCCCCGCAGGAGCGGCGTTGGC
>NZ_JBHVRS010000048.1:0-20940 GCF_042885595.1 Kitasatospora sp. NPDC058046 | reverse complement strand
AGGGGGGACCCTGTGGGAGAGTAGGACGCCGCCGAACAATTCTTCAGAAGAACCCCCATCCGGGTCCCGGATGGGGGTTCTTCGCGTTTTCCGGGACTCTTCGCGTTGTGGGCCGGCTGTGGGGCGGGCCGGAAAGAATCTTGGCCGGCCGTGTCGAGAACCCGTGCCCGGCACCGTCCCCGGAGTGGACGCGGCCACAATGGGTCGCACCAGCTCCGAGGATCCGAGGAGAAGACGATGGCCAAGTACCTGTTGCTGAAGCACTACCGGGGTGCCCCGAGCGCGGTCAACTGCGTGCCGATGGACCAGTGGACACCGGAGGAGGTCACGGCGCACATCCGGTACATGCAGGAGTTCGCGGACCGGCTGGAGAAGACCGGCGAGTTCGTCGACGGCCAGGCGCTCGCGCCCGAGGGGACGTGGGTCCGGTACGACGGCGAGGGGCGTCCGCCGGTCACCGACGGTCCGTTCGCCGAGACCAAGGACCTGATCGCCGGCTGGATGGTGATCGACGTCGACAGCTACGAGCGGGCCGTCGAGTTGGCCGGGGAGCTGTCGGCCGCGCCTGGGGCCGGGGGTGAGCCGATCCACGAGTGGCTGGAGCTGCGTCCGTTCCTGGCGATGCCGGCGACCATCACCGAGTGACGTCCCCGATGGACGAGGCCCTGCTGAGGAGTCTCACGCCGAGTGTCATCGGTGTCCTCGTCCGCCGCGGAGCTGACTTCGTGGCGGCCGAGGACGCGGTGCAGGAGGCGCTGGTCGAGGCGGTCCGGCTCTGGCCGGCCGAGCGGCCGCGCGATCCCAAGGGCTGGCTGGTCACCGTGGCCTGGCGCAAGTTCCTGGACGCGACCCGGTCGGAGGCCGCCCGCCGGCGCCGGGAGGACCTGGTCGACCAGGAGCCGGAGCCGGGGCCCGCGGCCGCCGTGGACGACACGCTGCAGCTCTACTTCCTGTGCGCCCACCCGTCGTTGACGCCCTCGTCGGCGGTGGCGCTGACCCTGCGGGCGGTGGGCGGGCTGACCACCCGCCAGATCGCCCGGGCCTACCTGGTGCCCGAGGCGACCATGGCGCAGCGGATCAGCCGGGCCAAGCGCACCGTCTCGGCCGTCAGGTTCGATCAGCCGGGGGACGTCGCGACCGTGCTCCGGGTCCTCTACCTGGTCTTCAATGAGGGCTACTCCGGCGATCTCGACCTCGCGGCTGAGGCGATCCGGCTCACCCGGCAGCTCGCCGCGGTGATCGACCACCCCGAGGTGGCCGGACTGCTGGCCCTGATGCTGCTGCACCACGCCCGGCGGGCGGGCAGGACCGCGCCCGACGGCGCGCTGGTTCCGCTGGCCGAGCAGGACCGCGGCCGGTGGGACACCGGGCTGATCGCCGAGGGCATCGGGATCCTCCAGGGGGCCCTGGCCCGGGACCGGCTGGGCGAGTTCCAGGCCCAGGCGGCCATCGCGGCGCTGCACGCCGACGCGCCCACCGCCGGGGAGACGGACTGGGTGCAGATCGTCGAGTGGTACGACGAGCTCGTCCGGTTGACCGCGAGCCCGGTGGTGCGGCTCAACCGCGCGGTGGCGGTCGGCGAGGCCGACGGTCCGCGCGCGGGGCTGGCGGCGCTCGCGGAGCTGGACGACGCGCTGCCCAGGTACGCGGCGGTGGCGGCGTACCTCCATGAGCGCGACGGGGACCTGGTGGCGGCGGCCCGGTTGTACGCGGAGGCGGCGCACCGGGCGCCCGACCTTGCCGAGCGCGACCATCTGACCCGTCAGGCGGCCCGGCTCAACACGCTTCTGAAGGGTCGTCGGACGGAGTGAGTCCGGCCGGGGGAGCGGGGCTCAGAGCCGGCCGGCGGCCTTCAGCGCCAGGTAGGTGTCGGCGAGGGCCGGGGCGATCCGGGTCGGCGGGGCGTCCAGGACGGTGACGCCGTGGCGGGTGAGGTGCTCGGCGGTGGCCCGGCGGTCGGCCCGGGTCTGTTCGGCGGCCGCCGCGCCGTAGACGGCCTCCAGGGTGCCCCGCCCGGCGGCGAGGGCGTCCAGCTGCGGGTCGGCGACCGAGGCGAGGACGACCTCGTGGCGCTTGGTGAGCATCGGCAGCAGCGGACGCAGGCCGTCCTCGACCGGGGCCGCGTCGAGACCGGTGAGCAGCACGATCAGCGAGCGCTGCGGCGCCATCTTGAGCGCGGTGGCGACCAGCGAGCGCATGTCGGTCTCGTGCAGCGCGGGTTCCAGCCCGGCCATCGCGTTGGTGAAGGCGGGCAGCACCTCGTGGGCCGAGCTGCCGGCCACCGCGACGCGCTTGCGGGAGTCGTGGGCGAGCAGGTCGACCCGGTCGCCGGCCCGGGTGGCGAGGGCGGTGAGCAGCAGTGCGGCGTCGAGGGCGGCGTCCAGGCGGGGCGCGTCGCCGACCCGGCCGGCCGAGGTGCGGCCGGTGTCGAGGACGACGAGGATGTGCCGGTCGCGTTCGGGGCGCCAGGTGCGGACGGCGACGGTGTTGCGGCGGGCGCTGGCGCGCCAGTCGATGGAGCGGACGTCGTCGCCGGGCAGGTACTCGCGCAGGGAGTCGAACTCGGTGCCCTGGCCGCGGGTCAGGACGGAGGTGCGGCCGTCGAGTTCGCGCAGCCGGGCGAGTCGGGAGGGCAGGTGCTTGCGGCTGGCGAACGGGGGCAGCGCGCGGACCGTCCAGGGGACGAGGTGCGAGCCCTGGCGGGCGGCCAGGCCGAGCGGGCCGAGCGAGCGGACCGTCACCCGGTGGGCGTGGTGGTCGCCGCGGCGGGTGGGGGTGAGCACGGTGGTGATCCGGCGCCGTTCGCCGCCGGGGAGGGCCAGGGTGTGCCGGGAGGCGGCCTCGGCGGTGCCGGGGCGCCAGGCGGACGGGGCCCAGGCGTCGCGGACCAGGCCGCGGAGCGGCCGGCCGGACGGGTTGGTGACGGTCAGTTCGACGGTGGCGGGCTCGCCGAGCCGGACGGTGGTGTCGCCGGCCCGCCCGAACCGCAGGCCGCGGACCGGGGCGGCGAGCACCAGGTCGACCGCGACGGCGACCAGCACCGCGCCGGTGACCAGGCCGATCCCGGTCCAGGACGGCAGCAGCAGGCCCACGACGAGCGCGCCGAGTGCGGCGAGCAGGGCGGTTCGCCCGGTGAGGGCCATGCGGTGCGCTCCTTCGGAAGCCCGTGCGTCGGAACCCGTGGGCCGGCAGCCGGAACGGGGGCGGTACGGCGGGGTGGGGTCAGCGGGGTGCGGGCGTCTGGGTGAGGACGGCCTGGATGACGGAGTCGGCGGTGACGCCCTCCATCTCGGCCTCGGCGCGCAGCGCGACCCGGTGCCGCAGGGTGGGCAGGGCGAGCGCCTTGACGTCGTCCGGGGTGACGTAGTCGCGGCCGGCCAGCCAGGCCCAGGCGCGGGAGGCGGCGAGCAGGGCGGTGGCGCCGCGCGGGGAGACGCCGATGGACAGCGACGGGGACTGCCGGGTGGCCCGGCAGAGGTCGACGATGTAGGCGAGGACCTCGGGGGAGACGGTCAGCTTGGCGATCTGCTCGCGGGCGGCGGCGACGTGCTCGGGGCCGGCGACCGGGCGGACGCCGGCCGCGCCGAGGTCGCGCGGGTCGAAGCCGGCGGCGTGCCGGGAGAGCACCTGGAACTCCTGGTCGCGGTCGGGCAGCGGCAGGACCAGCTTGAGCAGGAAGCGGTCCAGCTGGGCCTCGGGCAGCGGGTAGGTGCCCTCGTACTCGACCGGGTTCTGGGTCGCGGCGACCAGGAACGGGACGGGCAGCGGGCGCGCCTCGCCGTCCACCGTGACCTGGTGCTCCTCCATGGCCTCCAGCAGGGCGGCCTGGGTCTTCGGCGGGGTGCGGTTGATCTCGTCGGCGAGCAGCAGGTTGGTGAAGACCGGGCCGGGCTGGAAGGAGAACTCGGCGGTGCGGGCGTCGTAGACGAGCGAGCCGGTGACGTCGCCGGGCATCAGGTCGGGGGTGAACTGGATGCGCTTGGTGCCCAGGCTGAGCGCGGTGGACAGGGTGCGCACCAGCAGGGTCTTGGCGACGCCGGGGACGCCCTCCAGCAGCACGTGGCCGCCGCAGAGCAGGGCGACGACCAGGCCGGTGACGGCCGCGTCCTGGCCGACCACGGCCTTGCCGATCTCGGCGCGCAGGGCGGTCAGCGCGGCGCGCGGGTCGGTGGCGGGGGTGGCGGGCGCCGTGCCGGGGACGGGGCGGAGCTGGGCGGTTGCCTGGTCGGTCACGGGTTCCGTACCTGCCTTTCGAGGGCGTCGAGGTCGTCGGCGAGCCGCAGCAGTGCGGCGTCGTCGGTCGGGGGCGGGCCGTACAGCAGGGCCCGGACGTCCCCGGCGGGCCGTTCGGACAGCCGGTCGGCCAGGGCGACGCAGAGCGCGTCGGGGTCGGGTGCGCCGGCCTGGAGCGGGACGCCCAGGGCGGGGGCGAGGCGGTGCGCGGTGGCGCCGCGCAGGGCCTCGGCGGCGCGGCCGCGGGCCTTGGCGCGCCGGTAGAGGCGGGCGCGGCCCTCGGTGGTCTCGGCGGCGCGGACCACCACGGGCAGGTTCTCGCTGACCACCGGGCCGAGCCGGCGGCCGCGCCAGAGGGCGGCGAGCACGGCGGCGACGGCGAGCTGGTAGCCGGCCCAGTGCCAGCCGCTCGGCAGGAAGTCGCCGAAGCTCTTGGTGCGGGCGCCCTCGGGGAGCGGGGCGGAGTAGTCGGGCAGGTGCCAGGTGAGGCGGGGCTGCGAGCCGAGCAGGCCGAGGGCGAGGGCGGCGTCGCCGTCCTTGGCGAGTTCGCCGTTGTGCAGGAAGGTGCCGCTGCCGAGCACGACGACGTCGCGGTCGCCGTCGCCGGCCGGGAGGACGACCAGCGGGTAGCCATGGGCGCGCGGGTAGCAGCCGGTGCCGCGGCTGCCGCTGGTGTAGAGCATGCCGCCCTGCTGGGCGCTGCCGGCCCGGACGGCCTCGGTGAGGGCGCACTCCGGGGGAGTGGAGCGGACGGAGGCGTACGGGAGCCCGCCGGCGTCGTCGGACAGCCGGATGCCGGGGGCGAGCGCGGTGAGCGCGGCCGGGCCGGGGGCGACCAGCACCAGCCGCCGGTGCCGGGCGGCGGCGACGGCGCGCAGCTGGGCGGGGTCGAGCAGGTCGGGTTCGGGCAGGACGAGGGTGTCCGGGCCGGCCGGGGCGGTGGCCGGGTCGGTGGTGAACTCGGCCTTGAGGCCCTGGCGTTCGAGCAGGGCGACGACGGCGTGGGCGCCGTCGCGGTCGTACGAGCGCGGGTCCAGCGGCGGGTAGCGGCGGTCCTGGCCGAGGGCGGACACGGCGGCGGCGCCGATCAGCAGGGCGGCGAGGACGGCCAGGTACCAGCGGGCGCGGCGCCACAGGCCGCGGCTGGTCGGGGCGAGGCTGGTCGCGGCGGCGCCATCGGCGGCGGTGGCGGGCGGCTCGGCGACGGGCGGTGCCGCGGGGGCGGGGGCGGAACCGGTCATGCCGCTCCTCCCGAGGACGGAGCCGGAGCCGGTGCGGGGGGCGCGAGGACCGGGCGGGTGCGCTCCAGCGTCCGGTCGAGCTCGTGCAGCAGCCGGTACGCGCTCTGGTCGGCGGTGCGCTCGCCGTACGCGATGTCGTCGAAGGTCCGGGCGGCCGCGGCCAGCGCGGCGGCGTGCTCGGGCAGCGCCCGGCCGGCCTCGGCGGCGGCCTCGTCGGCGGTGCGGCCGGGGCGGTTGTCGAGCAGGGTGCGCTCCTCCAGGCCGCGCACCAGGGCGCGCATCTGTTCGCGGACGGCTTCGGTCCAGCGTCCGGCGGCGGCGTGCCGGGCGGCGTCCGTCCGGTACTGGTCGGCGCTGCGCGGGCCGTCGGCGCCGTACACGTCCTGGACGGTGCGGGCGGCGCGGCGGGGTGCGCCGAGGCGCCACCAGACCGCGCCGCCGATCAGCACCGCGACGATCAGGAAGAGGACCAGCCCGGTGGTGCCGGTGGTGCCGTCGCCGGAGATGCTGTCGAGCGCCTTGGCGATGTGGTCGTAGATCCAGTCCGTGACGCGTTGCAGTACGGACGGGTCGTGCTTGTGGTACTCCGCGTCGAGCAGCTCGTCGCGGGCGGCCTCGCGAGCCGGGTCACGCGGCACGGTGACGGGTGCGCCGCCCGCGGCGAGGAGCCTGTCCCCCCAGTTAGGCATCCGGTTCAGCGCCTCGCCGGTGCCGGGTCGCCCTGCGCGCCCCAGCCGGTGCCGCTCTGCTCGGGCAGGCCGGCCGCGCGGGCGAGTTCGATGTCCAGGGCCTCGCGGCGGATCCGCTGGTCGATGTAGACCAGCACGCCGACGGCGGCGATGAAGGGGGTGGTGAAGGTGCCGGCGATGATCCCGGCGACCGCCAGCAGGAGCAGCATGGCCACGCCCTGGTCGGCGGTGTCGGGCAGGCCCTGGGCGTCGAGGCTCTCGAAGCCGAGCAGCAGGCCGAGGAACTGGAACGGGACGACCACGACCATCGCGACGACGAGCGCCAGCACGTGGCCCAGCAGGTTGATGCCGAAGACCCGCCACCAGGCGCCGCGGACCAGCCGCCGCGAGCGCGACAGCGCCGTCAGCACGCCCTGCTTCTCCAGCATCAGGGCGGGCGCGGCGAGGCTGAAGCGCATCCACAGCCAGACGGCGACCGGCACGGTCAGCAGGCCGACCAGGGTGAGCAGGCCGGCGATGGCGACGGAGCCCTGGCCGGCGAGGGTGTAGCCGATCAGCGGGGTGAAGCCGAGCAGGACCACGCCGGGGCCGAGCAGGACGGTGAGCAGGGTCAGCCCGAGCAGCTGCAGCAGCCGGGGGCGGGCGTCGCGCCAGGCCTCCCCGGCGGTCGCCGACCGGCCGAGGACGGCGCGGCTGACCACGATGGTGAGCAGCGCGGTGGCGAACACGTTGAGCAGCAGTTCGAGCGGCAGTCCGGCCAGCATCCGCAGGGTCTGGGTGGCCTCGCCGGTCTTGCCCTTGACCAGCAGGTTGACCAGGAGGCTGCCGGCCTGGGCGACCACGGCGAGGCCGAGCGAGAGCGCGAGCACGGTGCGCCAGTGCCGGCGGACGGTGGTGACGGCACCGTCGAGCAGTTCGCCGAAGCTCAGCGGGCGCAGCGGGATGACGCCCGGCTTGGGGCTCGCCGGGGCGCCCCAGCCGTACGGGCGGTGGCCGCCGGGAGGCTGCTGGCCCCACTGCTGTCCGTTCCCGGGGGCGCCGGCCGGGCCGGTCCAGCCGGGGGCGGCCTGTGGTGGTGCCGACGGCCCGGGCACGGCGGCGGGCGCGTCGGCCGGGGGCCGGGCGTCGTCGCGGGGCGGCTCGGACGAGCTGGGCGAGGCCCAGCCCGGGGTGTCGGTCATCACTGCTCCTCGGAGGGCGTCACGGGCGCGACTGCGAACGGATCTTCCGCCCGCGCGCAGCGCCCATCGTGCCATGGGGCCGGAAACCGGCCCCATGGCGATCCGGTTGCTGATCGGCAACGGTCCTCCGCGGCGGGTCGGGCGGTGGTCCGGCGCGGGTTCGCGGGGGGTCCGGAGGCGTTTCCGGGGGAGCATTCGCCCGGTATGGCCGGAATGCACCGGTGGGGGAGTTGGCCGTTCTGGAGCATTGGCACTGCTGTGCGGCAGGTCACAATCCGGTAATGAGAAGATGGACGCATGAAGGGACGCGTCCTCGTCGTTGATGACGACTCCGCACTGGCCGAGATGCTCGGTATCGTGCTGCGGGGTGAGGGTTTTGAGCCGTTTTTCGTCGCGGATGGGGACAGGGCGCTAGCCGCCTTCCGGGAGACCAAGCCGGACCTGGTCCTGCTCGACCTGATGCTGCCCGGCCGGGACGGCATCGACGTGTGCCGGCAGATCCGGGCCGAGTCCGGCATCCCGATCGTGATGCTGACCGCGAAGACCGACACGGTCGACGTGGTGGTGGGCCTGGAGTCGGGGGCCGACGACTACGTCACCAAGCCGTTCAAGCCCAAGGAGCTGGTGGCCCGGGTTCGCGCCCGGCTGCGCCGCGCCGAGGAGCCGACGCCCGAGCAGCTGACCATCGGCGACCTGGTGATCGACGTGGCCGGCCACTCCGTGAAGCGGGACGGCCGGGGCATCCCGCTGACCCCGCTGGAGTTCGACCTGCTGGTCGCGCTGGCCCGCAAGCCCTGGCAGGTGTTCACCCGCGAGGTGCTGCTGGAGCAGGTCTGGGGCTACCGCCACGCGGCGGACACCCGTCTGGTCAACGTCCATGTGCAGCGCCTGCGTTCCAAGATCGAGAAGGACCCGGAGCGCCCCGAGATCGTGGTGACCGTCCGCGGCGTCGGTTACAAGGCGGGACCCAGCTGACGTGACGGAGCGGGCAGACGACACCCCGTCGGGTTCCGCGACCGACGGGGCGGGGGCCGTGCGCGGCGACGTGCTGAGTTCGACCACCCGTCGCCGACGCGGCCCTTCCGGCGTGTTCGCGCTGGTGAAGCGTCAGCTGCGCCGTCCCACGCACCGGGTGGCCGCGCTGTACCGCCGGTCGATCCAGCTGCGCGTGGTCGCGGTGTCGCTGCTGGCGTCCATCGCGGTCGTCCTGGTGCTGGGCGTGGTCGTGGTGGCGCAGGTGCGCACCGGCCTGCTCGGAACCAAGACGGACGCCGCCCGCGCGCAGGCCCGGATCGGCTTCCAGGTCGAGCAGAAGAAGATCGACGAGGCCCGGGACCAGAAGCTGCGGGGCACCGCCGACCCGACCGTCGACGAGATCGGCACCTGGCTGCTGCGGCAGGTCAACGACCTGGCCGGGAGCGGGCAGACCGTCTACTCGGTGATCGCGATGTCCCCCGGCACCGGCGCCGTCGTCCCCGACGGGGGCGGCTTCGCGCCGCGCTACTCGGGCGACATCCAGCCGATCAGCATCCCGGACACCCTGCGGGCCAAGCTGGCCGCCGAGCCCGGCCAGATGTTCGACCAGCCGACCCGGATCCAGCGCTCGCCCGGCAGCAGCGTCACGTCCGAGCCAGGGCTGGCCCTCGGCATGCAGTTCCGCGGCCCGGCGGAGACCTCGTACCAGCTGTTCTACGTCTTCTCCTTCGGCCAGGAGACCGACACCCTCAACCTGGTCACCGGCACCCTGGCGACCGCCGGGGTGTTCGTGGTGATCCTCATGGGCGGCATCGCCTGGGTCGTGGTGCGCCAGGTGGTCACCCCGGTCCGGATGGCCGCCGGGATCTCCGAGCGGCTCGCCGACGGGCACCTGGAAGAGCGGATGAAGGTCACCGGGACGGACGACATCGCCCGGCTCGGGGAGTCCTTCAACCGGATGGCCAACGCCCTCCAGGCGCAGATCCGCCAGCTGGAGGAGCTGTCCCGGGTGCAGCGGCGGTTCGTCTCGGACGTCTCGCACGAGCTGCGCACCCCGCTGACCACGGTCCGGATGGCCGCGGACCTCATCTACGACAGCCGCGAGGACCTGGACCCGATGGCGGCCCGCTCGGCGGAGCTGCTGCAGGGCCAGCTGGACCGCTTCGAGTCGCTGCTCGCCGACCTGCTGGAGATCAGCCGCTTCGACGCCGGCGCCGCGATCCTGGACGCCGAGCCGGTCGACCTGCGCGAGATCGTCGCCCGGGTGGTGGAGGCCGCCGAACCGCTCGCCGAGGCCAAGGGCAGCGCCGTGGTGATCCGCGGCGACGGCGAGCCGGTGCTGGCCGAGGTGGACTCCCGCCGGATCGAGCGCATCCTGCGCAACCTGGTGGTCAACGCGCTGGAGCACGGCGAGGGCCGCGACGTGGTGGTCCGGCTGGGCTCGGCGGACGGCGCGGTCGCGGTCGGCGTGCGCGACTACGGCATCGGCCTCAAGCCGGGCGAGGCGTCCCGGGTGTTCCACCGCTTCTGGCGGGCCGACCCGTCCCGGGTGCGGACCACCGGCGGCACCGGCCTCGGGCTGTCCATCGCGGTCGAGGACGCCCACCTGCACGGCGGCTGGCTCCAGGCCTGGGGCGAGCCCGGCGGCGGCTCGCACTTCCGGCTCACCCTGCCGCGCACCCGCGGCGGCGAGATCAGCCGGGCGCCGTTCCGGCTGGAGCCGGAGGACTCCCGCAACAACCGGGGCCTGGGCGCGCAGGGCACGCCGTACCGGCGGGCGATCAGCCCGGCCGGCTCGACGGCGACGGCCGCCGTCGAGGAGCAGGCGGAGACGCCGGAGACGGTGAGCGGCGGCCTCGGCAGCGGGCTCGGCGGGGTGCTGAACATCGGCCCCGGGCTGGGCCGGCGCAAGCTGCCGGAGGGTCCGCGCGCGGACCCCTCGGGCGTGTGGACGGCCGCCGGGTACGGGGCCACCGGCGCCCAGGTGATGGTGGACCCGACGCCGGGACGGCCGTCGGTGGCACAGCGGACGGCGGAGCCGGACGCGACGGGTGGGACGACGGACGCGGAGGGGTCGCAGCGTGCGAAGGACGAGCAACAGGACTGAGCCGCGGCTCCTCGCGGTGGTCGGCGGGCTGCTCGGCGCCCTGGTGGCGAGCGGCTGCGCGGCCATGCCGGATTCCGGCGGCATCACCAGGGTGGAGCTCTCCCAGGGCTCGGCCGACAAGGACCTGCAGGCCCGGGTCTTCCCGGTGGCGCCCGCCCGGGGCGCCAAACCGCGCGAGCTGCTGAACGGGTTCCTGGACGCGGTGACCGCCGACGAGGGGTACGACACGGCGCGCAAGTACCTCACCGAGAGCGCCGCCGCCACCTGGAACCCGGACGCCGGGACGAAGGTGCTCTCCGCCACCGGCATCCCGCCCGGCCAGGACGTCACCGACGCGGACACCACGGCGTCGTTGCAGGTGAGCGGGCAGTTGGTGGCCGGCGTCGACGAGCGGCACTCGTACGCGCGGGTCGCCGGGCAGAACAACGACTCGTCCGACTTCACCTTCGTCCGGCAGAAGGACGGCGAGTGGCGGATCGACAGGCTGGCGCCCGGCGTGATCATGAACGAGACCAACTTCCGGAACAGCTTCCGGCAGGTCGAGCGGTTCTTCTACACCGCGCCCGACCCGTCCTCGGTGGTGTCCGGGAGCACCGGCCAGGAGGTGCTGCTCGCCGACCCGGTCTACCTGCGGCGCCGGATAGACCCGCTCACCTCGGCCGTCCGGGCGCTCGTCGACGGCCCCTCCGTCTGGCTCTCGCCGGTGGTCCGCACGGCGTTCCCGGCCGGCACCACGGTCGACAAGGTGAGCATCGACGACAACCGGGTCGCCCACGTGCAGCTCGGCAAGGCGGACACCGGTGAGCCGATGGCCTGCCGGCGGATGGCGACCCAGCTCTTCTACACCGTCGCCGACCAGGGCAAGGGCCAGATCACGCGGCTGGAGCTGAAGGGGCCGCACGGCTCCTGCACGGCCGCCCGCGGTGACTCGCCGTCCACCGGTCCCGGCGCCCTGGCCGGGTCGACGACGGCGACGCAGTACTACCAGCGTGCCGACGGAGCCCTGGTGGCGACCGACGAGGTGCGCCCCGGCGATCCGGTCCGCGGGGTCCTCGGCAAGCCGCAGTCGAATACCAAGCCGCCGCTCGGCGCCTTCGCGGTCAGCCGCACCGGCTCCCAGGCCGCCGCGATCAGCGAGGACGGCCACCAGGTCTGGTCGGTGCCGCTGTCGGACAGCGCGGTGGCCATGGGCGAGCCGGTGCTCACCTCGCCGGCCAAGGGCGGCGACAAGGAGGACGGCTTCGCCTCGCCCACCTGGGACGGCCGCGGCGACCTCTGGGTGGTGGACCGCAACAAGCAGGCCCCGCGGGTGGTGATGGTGCGCGGCGCCAAGTCGTACACCGTGCCGGTCGAGGGTCTGACCGGCCAGACCGTGCAGGCGCTGAAGATCTCCTCGGACGGCGTCCGGGTGGCCGTGGTGGCCAGGACCCCGGGCTCGGCCGTCCGCTCGCTGTGGTTCGGCCTGGTCGTGCACGACGGCACCCCGCAGGCGCCGACCGTGAAGATCACCGCGCTGCACCGGGCCGCTCCCACGCTCACCGACGTCGCCTCGGTGTCCTGGGCGGAGACCGACCAGCTGCTCGTGCTCGGCAAGGAGGCCGACCGGACCCAGCAGCTGTACTTCATCAGTACGGACGGTTCGCAGAGCACCGAGACCCAGCTGCAGAGCGCCGAGAGCATGCTGACCGTCTCGGCCTCGGAGTCCCGCGGGGACAGCCTGACCCAGACGCCGCCGGTGCTCGCGATGGGCGAGGTCAAGCAGACGGACGGCAAGCCGAGCGAGATCAAGGCCTTCCGCCTGGTCAACAACCAGTGGCGGGAGACCTCGCTGATCGACAAGCCGCGGTCCTTCTTCTACGCGGGCTGACGCCGCGTCCGAGCGGTGCCTCCGGCCCGGCGGGGTGTCGGCGGCCGCGGTGACGGTCAGTCGGACGGGCGCACCGTGGCCGCGACGGTGGCGCCCGCCCGGACCGGGAGGCCGGCGTCGGCCAGCGCCCGGGCGGCCTCGGTGAGGCTGGCCCCGGTGGTCACCAGGTCGTCCACCAGCACCGGGTGACGGCCCGCCAAGCTCCCCGGTCCCGCCAGGCTCCCCGGTCCCGCCAGGCTCCCCGGTCCCGCCAGGCCCGCGCGCCCGGTCCGGGCGCGCGGCAGCACGGTGAGCGCGCCGTGCAGGTTGCGGCGCCGTTCGGCCGCGTTCAGCCCGGCCTGGTCGGCGACCGGCCGGGCGTGCCGCAGCAGCGGTTCGGCCCGGACGTCCAGGCCGGCCCGGCGCAGCGAGCGGGCGGCCGCCCCGGCCAGCCGCAGCGTCGGATCGTGCCCGCGGGCGCGGACGGCCGAGCGCGCCGAGGGCATCGGGACCAGCAGCAGAGGTGCGGCCCCGGCGCGCGCCCCCAGGGCGGAGCGCACGGCCCGGCCGAGGGCCTCGCCGAGCGGCGCGGCCAGCCGCAGCGCGCCCCGCTCCTTGTGGGCGAGCAGCAGCTGCCGGACCGGACCGGTGTACGGCGCGGCGGCGTGCGTCCAGGGCAGCGGGGTGGGGGCGGGCCGTGCGGTGGCCAGGGCGTGCCGGCAGGCCGGGCAGAGCTGGGTGCGCTCGCTGCCGCAGCCCGCGCAGTCGGCGGGCAGCAGGACGTCCAGCAGCCCGGCCAGTGCGTGGCCGAACGGCCCCTGGGCGGACGGCGGAGGAGCGGGGGAGGGGAACGGCGGCACGGCTGCTCCTGGCGGCGGCAGGCACGGAGAGTCAGCACAGAATCGGCCGTACGGGGGGCGTTGTCCAGGTATTTACCCTTACTTCACCCGCGAGAGGGTAGACAGGGTGGACCAGCTTGACCGCCCGACCGCAGTATCGGGTCATACCCTCCTTATCGCCTGGGGAGGCGAAAAACCCGTGTGAGGTGTTCGATAAGGCCCAGGGGGTTTCAAACGTCCCTGGTGGGGAGGAAGTGAGGTGAGGGCCAGTCGTTTCCGCCGCTGGCGGCGGGGACGGGGGGCCGGCAGTGGATGGGCTGGTCCAGCTGGGTCTCAGTCCGGTCCGGTAGCACCCGGATCGGCGTCAGCACGAGGGATCGGAGTTCTGCGTGGACATCGTCGTCAAGGGCCGCAAGACCGAGGTGCCCAAGAGGTTCCGCGAGCACGTGGCCGAGAAGCTGGAGAAGGTCCAGAAGTTCGACGCCAAGGCCATCAGCCTCGACGTCGAGGTGTCCAAGGAACACAACCCGCGGCAGGCCGACCGCTCCGACCGGGTGGAGATCACTCTCCGCAGCCGCGGCCCCGTGATCCGGGCGGAAGCCGCCGCCGGTGACCCGTACGCGGCGCTCGACCTGGCTTCCGCGAAGCTCGACGCGCAGCTGCGCAAGTCCGCGGACCGGCGTCGGGTGCACAAGGGCGGCGCGAACGGCCGCACCCCGATCAGCGTCGCCGAGGCGACCGCGGCCCTGGCCGCGCTGCCGGAGACGACGGCGCCGGAGGGCGAGACGAACGGCGCCGTCCGCAAGACCATGATGGGATCCCTGGAAGTGGAGGGCGAAGGCCCGCTGGTGGTCCGGGAGAAGACGCACCCGGCCGCCCCCATGGCGCTGGACCAGGCGCTCTACGAGATGGAGCTGGTCGGCCACGACTTCTACCTCTTCGTGGAGAAGGACAGTGGCCTGCCGAGCGTGGTCTACCGCCGGCACGGTTACCACTACGGCGTCATCCACCTGCAGACCGACCTCGCGGCCGGCCCGGGTGGCGGGGCGGGCGGCGCGATCGGCGGGGCCGACGACGAGGACTGACCGTCCGAACAGCGATGGAGGGGTGACCCCGGCGGCCGTGGCCGCCGGGGTCACCGGCGTTCGGGGGCGGTTGGGTTCGAACGGCGGCACGGTTCGAACAGCGGTGCGTCGAGGGTGCGGTGCGGTTCCAACGGCGGTGCGTCGAGGGCGGTCTCGCGCCCCGGACGGACGGGTCACCCGTTGCGGGGGAATCGGCATCGGAGCGTGACCGGGGCGGCGCCGGGGCGTGGAATGATTGGCGCACGACGACCCGCGAAGGGGGAGGAGCGGATGGGGGATCACTTCGGGCTGGGGCCCGGGGTCGGGCCAGGGCTGCCGTTGGGGGCGGAGGATGAGCCCGCGTACGAGCCGCACCGGGGTGAACCGATCCGCGTGTTGGTGGTGGACGACCACGCGCTGTTCCGTCGGGGGCTGGAGATCGTCCTCGCGGAGGAGCCGGACATCAAGGTCGTCGGCGAGGCGGGGGACGGCGCCGAGGCCGTGCTGAAGGCCGCCGACCTGCTGCCCGACATCATCCTCATGGACGTCCGGATGCCGCGCCGCAGCGGGATCGAGGCCTGCACGGCGATCAAGGACGTGGCACCGAGCACCAAGATCATCATGCTGACGATAAGCGACGAGGAGGCCGACCTCTACGAGGCGATCAAGGCGGGGGCCACCGGCTACCTGCTCAAGGAGATCTCCACCGACGAGGTCGCCACCGCGATCCGCGCGGTCGCCGACGGGCAGTCGCAGATCAGCCCCTCGATGGCGTCCAAGCTGCTCACCGAGTTCAAGTCGATGATTCAGCGCCGCTCCGACGACCGGGACCTGGTGCCCGCGCCCCGGCTCACCGACCGGGAGCTGGAGGTGCTCAAGCTGGTGGCGACCGGGATGAACAACCGGGAGATCGCCAAGGAGCTGTTCATCAGCGAGAACACCGTGAAGAACCACGTGCGCAACATCCTGGAGAAGCTCCAGCTGCACTCGCGGATGGAGGCGGTGGTGTACGCGATGCGGGAGAAGATCCTCGAAATAGGGTGAGCCTGGCGGGACTTAGCGGTCCGCCAGTAGCTTCTCCAGGGTCGGGCGCAGCCGCTCGTCGTGCAGCGTCCCGACCCGCACCGCGTCGCAGCCGACCCAGTCGGCCGCCTCGCGCAGCGCCGTCGCCAGCGTCTCGACGTGCCGGGCGCCCCGCCCCGGACCGTCCAGGGAGACCTGCCGGGCGACCAGGGTGCGCCCCTCGCGGGCCGGGTCGACCCGGCCGACCAGCCGGCCGCCGGCCAGCAGCGGCATCGCGAAGTAGCCGTGCACCCGCTTGTGCTTGGGCGTGTAGGCCTCCAGCCGGTGCGTCATGCCGAAGATCCGCTCGGTGCGGGCGCGGTCCCAGACCAGGGAGTCGAACGGCGAGAGCAGTGTGGTGCGGTGGCGCCCGCGCGGGGCGGTGGCGAGGGCGGCCGGGTCGGCCCAGGCCGGGGCCGGGGCGCCGTCCGGGCCCCAGCCGGCCACCTCGACCGGGACGAGCCCGCAGTCGGCGAGCACCGGGTCCAACTGCTCGGCGCGCAGCCGGTGGTAGTCCAGCAGGTCGGCCCGGGTGGCCACGCCGAGCGCGGCTCCGGCCTGGGCGACCAGGGTGCGCACGCACTCCCCGTCCGACCGCTCCTGCCCCAACAGGGCGTCGGGGATGGCCTGTTCGGCCAGTGCGTAGACCCGCTTCCAGCTCCGGCGCTCGGTGCAGACCACGTCGCCGAAGGCCAGCGCCCGCTCGACCGCGATCTTGGTGTCGGACCAGTCCCACCACTCGGCGGTCTTCTTGGCGCCGCCCAGCTCGGTGGAGGTCAACGGCCCCTCGGCCCGCAGCTTGTCCAGCACGGCGCGGTAGGTCTCGGGCGGGACCTGGTGGCCCCAGAGGTGGCCGCGGTCGCGGTAGCGGCGGCGCCGGAAGGCGAACAGCGGCCACTCCTCGACCGGCAGGAGGCAGGCCGCGTGCGACCAGTACTCGAAGCTCGTGCCGCCGCCCCAGTACGCCGCCTCGACGGCCGGGCGGCCGACCGCGCCGAGGCGGGCGTACGGCACCAGCTCGTGCGAGCGGGCGAGCACCGAGATGGTGTCCAGCTGGACGGCGCCCAGGTGCCGCAGCACCCCGCGCACCCCGCCGCGGCGGTCCGGCGCGCCCAGCAGGCCCTGGGCGCGCAGGGCGATCCGGCGGGCGTCGTCCGCGCTGAGGACGGCGGCGGGGGCGGGGCGGGCGGCAGCGGCGGTCATGCCGGGGAGCGTAGTCCGGGGCACCGACAGCGCGGGCCCGGGTCGGGACGGAGGGCCCGGGTCGGGGCGGAGGGCTCAGGCCAGGTCGGAGGGCAGCAGGGAGGCGATCCAGGAGTCGTGGAAGGCGCCGCGCTGCTCGGCGTACGAGCGCAGGGTGCCCTCGAAGCGGTAGCCGGCCTTCTCGGCGACCGCGCGGGAGCCGTCGTTGCCGACGTAGGCCAGCCACTCCAGGCGGCGCAGGCCCAGCTCGCGCAGGCCGTAGCGGGAGACGGCGCGCGCGGCCTCGGTGGTGTAGCCGCGGCCGCGGAACTCCTTCACGGCCCACCAGCCGATCTCTGCGCAGCCCGGGTCCTGGGGGCGCAGGACGAGCCCCTGGGAGCCGACCAGGGCGCCGGACTCGCGCTCGAACACGCACCAGATCAGGTTCGCCCCGGTGCGCCGGCCCTCGATGGCGAGATCGCGTACGAAGAACTCGGCGTCCTCGCGGCGGTAGGGCGACGGGACGACCGTCCAGCGCTGGATCTCCGGATCCTGGCAGGCGGCGTAGACCGCGTCGATGTCCGACTCCTGCGGGGGGCGCAGGACCAGTCGGTCGGTGGTGAGGGCGGGAAGTTCGGCGCGAAGTTCGTCCATGAACGGATTATTCCGCCAGGGGAGGAAGGCGGGCATCCGATTATTCGCCCGCCTTGGCGTCCAACTCCACGACCCGCCGACCGTTTTGTCCCGGTGGACGGTGCTATCGGGCCATGTGCTCGCCAGGGTGACACGGGAATACCGTGCTGACGCACCTCCCGGGGGGTTGGACTCCTCGCATACGATGGCCCGTGCGGTGGGGTGGACCCGCCGTGCAGTCGTCCAGTGCCAATACAGGCAAGGAGCCCGCTCATCGTGTCCGTCTTCGACAAGATCCTGCGCGCCGGCGAGGGCAAGATCCTTCGCAAGCTGCAGCGGATTGCCGCCCAGGTCAACTCCATCGAAGAGGACTTCGTCAACCTCACCGACGCCGAGCTGCGCGCACTGACCGACGAGTACAAGCAGCGGCTCGCGGACGGCGAGACCCTGGACGACATCCTCCCCGAGGCGTTCGCCACCGTCCGTGAGGCCGCCAAGCGCGTGCTCGGCCAGCGGCACTACGACGTCCAGCTCATGGGCGGCGCCGCGCTGCACCACGGGTACGTCGCCGAGATGCGCACCGGTGAGGGCAAGACCCTCGTCGGCACGCTGCCCGCGTACCTGAACGCGCTGACGGGCAAGGGCGTCCACCTGATCACCGTCAACGACTACCTCGCCGAGCGCGACTCGGAGTGGATGGGCCGGGTGCACCGCTTCCTCGGCCTCGAAGTCGGCGTGATCCTGGCCAACATGACGCCCGCCGAGCGCAAGCGCCAGTACGGGATGGACATCACGTACGGCACGAACAACGAGTTCGGCTTCGACTACCTGCGCGACAACATGGCCTGGTCGCAGGACGAACTCGTCCAGCGCGGCCACTACTTCGCGGTCGTCGACGAGGTCGACTCGATCCTGATCGACGAGGCCCGTACCCCGCTGATCATCTCCGGCCCGGCGGACCAGGCGACCAAGTGGTACGCCGACTTCTCCAAGCTGGTGCTGCGCCTGAAGATCGACCGGGACTACGAGGTCGACGAGAAGAAGCGCACGGTCGGCATCCTGGAGGAGGGCGTCAGCCGGGTCGAGGACTACCTGGGCATCGACAACCTCTACGAGTCGGTGAACACCCCGCTGGTCGGCTTCCTGAACAACGCCATCAAGGCGAAGGAGCTGTACAAGCGGGACAAGGACTACGTCGTGATGAACGGCGAGGTCATGATCGTCGACGAGCACACCGGCCGCATCCTGGCCGGCCGCCGCTACAACGAGGGCATGCACCAGGCGATCGAGGCCAAGGAGGGGGTGGAGGTCCAGAACGAGAACCAGACCCTGGCCACCATCACCCTGCAGAACTTCTTCCGCCTGTACGACAAGCTCGCGGGCATGACCGGTACCGGCACCACCGAGGCCGCCGAGTTCCACCAGATCTACAAGCTCGGCGTGGTGCCGATCCCGACCAACAAGACGCCGCTGCGCATCGACCAGCCCGACCTGATCTACAAGTCGGAGCCGGCCAAGTTCGCCGCCGTGGTCGAGGACATCGCCGAGAAGCACGAGAAGGGCCAGCCGGTGCTGGTCGGCACCGTGTCGGTCGAGAAGTCCGAGTACCTGTCGCAGGAGCTGCGCAAGCGCGGCATCCCGCACGAGGTGCTGAACGCCAAGCACCACGAGCGCGAGGCGCAGATCGTCGCGCAGGCCGGCCGCAAGGGC
Source organism: Kitasatospora sp. NPDC058046 (assembly GCF_042885595.1). Lineage (NCBI taxonomy): Bacteria > Bacillati > Actinomycetota > Actinomycetes > Kitasatosporales > Streptomycetaceae > Kitasatospora > Kitasatospora sp. NPDC058046. The sequence continues at coordinate 2,178 of NZ_JBHVRS010000048.1, read as the reverse complement.
GCCGTCACCGTCGCCACCAACATGGCCGGCCGAGGCACCGACATCATGCTGGGCGGCAACTCCGACCACCTCGCGGCGGCCGAGCTGGCGCAGCGCGGGCTCACCCCGACGGACACCCCGGAGGAGTACGAGGCCGCCTTCCCGGCCGCGCTGGAGAAGGCCAAGGCCTCGGTGAAGGCCGAGCAGGACGAGGTCAAGGAGGCCGGCGGCCTCTACGTCCTCGGTACCGAGCGGCACGAGTCCCGCCGGATCGACAACCAGCTGCGCGGCCGCTCCGGCCGTCAGGGCGACCCGGGCGAGTCCCGTTTCTACCTGTCGCTGGGCGACGACCTGATGCGCCTGTTCAAGGCCGGCATGGTCGAGCGCGTGCTCTCGATGGCCAACGTCCCCGAGGACGTGCCGATCGAGTCCAAGATGGTCACCCGCGCCATCGCCTCCGCGCAGACCCAGGTCGAGCAGCAGAACTTCGAGATCCGCAAGAACGTCCTCAAGTACGACGAGGTGCTCAACCGCCAGCGCGAGGTCATCTACGGCGAGCGCCGCCGGGTGCTGGAGGGCGAGGACCTCCAGGAGCAGGTCGGCCACTTCATGGACGACACCGTCGAGGCGTACGTCCGCGCGGCCACCGGCGAGGGCTTCGAGGACGACTGGGACCTGGACAAGCTCTGGACCGCGCTCAAGCAGCTCTACCCGGTCACCCTGGACCTGGAGGAGCTGGAGGAGGAGGCCGGCGGCCCGGCCGGGCTGACCCCCGAGTTCCTGATCAAGTCCGTCCAGGAGGACATCCAGGGCCAGTACGGCGCCCGCGAGGACCAGCTGGGCGCGGAGATCATGCGCGAGCTGGAGCGCCGGGTCGTGCTGTCGGTGCTGGACCGCCGCTGGCGCGAGCACCTCTACGAGATGGACTACCTCCAGGAGGGCATCGGCCTGCGGGCCATGGCGCAGCGCGACCCGCTGGTCGAGTACCAGCGCGAGGGCTTCGACATGTTCACCGCGATGATGGAGGGCATCAAGGAGGAGTCCGTCGGCTACCTGTTCAACCTGGAGGTCCAGGTCGAGCAGCAGGTCGAGGAGGTCCCGGTCGAGGACGCCCAGGTGGCGCTCGACAAGCTGGAGAAGGACGCCGCCCGCCCGGAGATCAAGGCCAAGGGCCTGGAGGCCCCGAAGCCGCAGCGGCTGCACTACACGGCCCCCTCGGACGAGGTCGGCGGCGGTGTCATCGAGGGCGACTTCGACGACCTCGCGCCGGAGGACGAGGGCGACGGGATGACCCGCGCCGAGCGCCGCAAGGCCGCCAAGTCGGCCAAGGGCCGCCGCCGCAAGGGCTGAGCCGGCCGCCGGCCACCAGCCAGGACGCCACGCAGGGCGCCGTTCCCGGACCGGGACGGCGCCCTGCGCCGTTCCGTACCGCCGGGCGTGTGGTCCGTACCGGCGGGCGCGCGGCGGGGCGCTCACCGGGCCTCCACGGCGGTGCACTGCCACTGCCCGGCCGGGCCGCGCTGCTCCAGCCGGAAGGCCACCATGTGGTGGCGCCGGCCGAGGTCGACCCGCACGCAGGCCTCGACCGCGTCGGGTGAGGGCGAGCGGTCGTGCACCGGGCCGAGCCGGGGCCGGTCGGCGGGGCCGCCGCGGCGCAGCGCGCCGGCCCGGACCAGCGAGGCGAGCTGCCCGTAGCCGTCCAGGCTGGTGTGCCGCATCAGCTGGCCGGAGGGCCGGGCGCCGGTGAGCACCTCGACCAGCTGGCGGGCGAACCGGGCGGCCAGCGCCCCGGAGCCCGGCCCGGCGTTCGGCCCGGGGGTATTGGTGCAGGCGGCGCGCGGGTGGCGCGGGCGGCGGCCGGCCGGCTCGCAGCCGCCGGCGTCACGCGGACGGCGGTACGGGCGGGCGGCGGGGTGGGCGCTGTACCGGGACGGTCACGGGGTGGCTCCTCGGCTGGGTGGTGCGGGTACGGACGGGTCCAGGCTGGGGGCGTCCCGCGCGGGGCGGCAACGGGTTTCCGGGGCGGCCGGGACGGGCCCCCGAATTCACCTATCCGGGGGAACCGGCCTGTGCGGCGCCGGGCCGGAGGGGCCGTCCGACGGCACCCGGTTGACGTGCGGGGACGGGCCGTACGGTCCAAAAGGGGACGCTCCGGCTGGGCGGACCGGGTGGCGGCGCCCGGCCGCCGCATTGCGCCGT
>NZ_JBHVRS010000047.1:0-23583 GCF_042885595.1 Kitasatospora sp. NPDC058046 | reverse complement strand
GCACGAACCGGAAGTGGTGTTTCAGAGGATTGGCCACCGCGGGACCGTCCGCGCAGATGCGTGTCCGGTGCTCCCTGCCAGGCAGCTCGAAGAACTGTACGCGCTTCCACGCACCGATGCAAACGTCGTGCAAAGACGGCCGGCCGGACCCCGGGGAGAGGGGTCCGGCCGGTGGTGCCGTGCGGATCAGCTGTTGGTGGGGAAGCCCAGGTTGATGCCGCCGTGCGACGGGTCCAGCCAGCGCTGGGTCACGGCCTTGCCCCGGGTGAAGAACTGCACGCCGTCCGGGCCGTACGCGTGGGCGTCGCCGAACAGCGAGGCCTTCCAGCCGCCGAAGGAGTAGTAGGCGACCGGGACCGGGATCGGCACGTTGATGCCGACCATGCCCACCTCCACCTCGAACTGGAAGCGCCGGGCCGCGCCGCCGTCGTTGGTGAAGAGGGCGGTGCCGTTGCCGTACGGGTTGGCGTTGATCAGTGCCAGGCCCTCCTCGTAGGAGTCGACGCGCACCACCGAGAGGACCGGGCCGAAGATCTCGTCGTTGTAGACGGACATGCCGGGCTTCACGTGGTCGAACAGCGTGGGGCCGAGCCAGAAGCCGTCGGCCGTCGGGGAGCCGTTCCGGTCCTCGGCGGTGACCGGGTGCTTGCGGCCGTCCACCGCGAGCTCGGCGCCGTCGGCGACCCCGGACTCCACGTAGGAGGTGACCTTGTCCCGGTGCTGGCCGGTGACCAGCGGACCCATCTCGGACTCGCCGTTGCAGCCGGGGCCGACCTTCAGGGTGGCGATCCGCTGCTTGATCTTCTCGACCAGCTCGTCGCCGATCGGGTCGACCGCGACCAGCACGGACACCGCCATGCAGCGCTCGCCGGCCGCGCCGAAGCCCGCGTTGACGGCGGCGTCGGCGGCGAGGTCGAGGTCGGCGTCCGGCAGGACCAGCATGTGGTTCTTGGCGCCGCCCAGGGCCTGCACGCGCTTGCCGTAGCGGGTGCCGGTCTCGTAGACGTAGCGGGCGATCGGGGTGGAGCCGACGAAGCTGACGGACTTGACGTCCGGGTGCTCCAGCAGGCGGTCGACGGCCACCTTGTCGCCGTGCACGACGTTGAAGACGCCGTCCGGCAGGCCGGCCTCCTTCCACAGCTCGGCGAGGAAGTTGGCGGCGGACGGGTCCTTCTCCGAGGGCTTCACCACGACGGTGTTGCCGGCCGCGATGGCGATCGGGAAGAACCACATCGGCACCATGGCCGGGAAGTTGAACGGCGAGATGATCGCGACCGGGCCGAGCGGCTGGCGGATCGAGTAGACGTCGACGCCGGTCGAGGCCTGCTCGGTGAAGCCGCCCTTGACCAGCTGCGGGATGCCGCAGGCGTACTCCACGACCTCCAGGCCGCGGGCGATCTCGCCGAGCGCGTCGGAGTGCACCTTGCCGTGCTCGGCCACGATGATCGAGGCCAGCTCGTCGCGGCGGGCGTTCAGCAGCTCGCGGAAGGCGAAGAGCACCGTCGTCCGCTTCGCGATCGAGGCGGTGCGCCACTCGGTGAAGGCCGAGGCGGCGGCGGCCACGGCCTGGTCGACCTCGGCGATCTCGGCGAAGTCGACCTGGCCGGCGACCTGGCCGGTGGCCGGGTCGAAGACCTCGCCGCGACGGGGGGCCGCACCGGCGGTGGCGACGGGCTTGCCGCCGATCCAGTGAATGATGTGCTTGCTCAAGGTCCGTCTGCCTCCGAAGTCCCGGGCGGCGTCCTGCCACCGGTCCGGTCTGGCGCCGCCCGCACGTGGGCCGGGCGACGGGAATCACGGGGCTACCGCGCTCGTCTCCCAGTCTGGTGGCCGCTCCGGCGCAGCTCAACGAACAGGCTGACGGGGATCGTGGATTCAGCCTTACAGGTCGTCCGGTCACTCGCCCGAACGTGTGAACCCACCACGAATGCCCCCAACGGCACGGGCACCCAAACACCGCGGGCACCCGCGGGACCGAGGGGTTAGGACTCCCCGTCCTCCGGCTCCTCCAGGTACGGGTCGTGCAGCCCGTCCGCCGCCTCCCGGGTCTCCAGCAGGTCCAGCCGCAGGTCCTGCGCCCAGGCCAGCGCCCACCGCTTCAGCTCGGCCACCTCCCCGGCCGGCACGCCCCGGGCGCGGAACCGCCCGTCCGCCGCCTCGGCGAGCGCCTCCAGCCGTTCGGCCAGCGCCGCGGGCTGGAAGTCCGGGTCCAACTCGGCTGCCAGCGCGAGCAGTTCGCCCTCCCGGTAGCAGCGGGTGAGGGCGTGCACGTCGATCAGGTCGCGGGGCATGCCCCGGTCCACGAGCAGCACGGTGGTCAGCGCGGCCGCGTCCTCCAGGGCGACGACCGGCAGCACCGCCGGGGGCTCCTCCGGTCCGGGCGCACCGAGGTCGAACCGGACCGGCCGGTGTCCCAGCGGTTCCTTGCGCAGTTCCACCGAGTGCGACCGCCCACCCAGCGCCAGCCGGACGGTGAGCTGTTCCAGCCGCGGTGTGCCCGGCCGCTCGACGGCCCCGCCGCCCGCCGCCCGGTACGCCTCGCCCAGCGCGGCGGCCACCTCCGGCAGGTCGGCGCCGCCGGTCGCCAGGGTCAGCCCGTCCTGCGGGCAGGCCGCGACGCCGTGGGCGCGCAGCGCGTGCCCTCCCGCCAGGGCGAGGCCGTACCGGTCGCAGACGGGTGCGGCCAGCGCGGCCAGGCGCAGCTGGGCGGGGCCCGGGCGGAGGGACGCGTCGACGGCGTGCGGGACGGTGGTCACGCCTCCAGTCTGACGCGACCGCCCGCTCCACGCGCCAGTTGCCGGGCGCCCGGAGCGCTACCGGGCGCCCCCGGGCACCTCCTCACGCCCCCGGGCCCCCGGTTCCGCACGAGACGGCGCGGCTCACCAGCCGCCGAGCCGGGCCGCCGCCTCGTGCAGGGCGAGCTCCAGCAGCACCGGGTCGGTGAGCCGCCCGGAGCCGTCCGGCGGGACCAGCCAGCGCACGCCCCGGCTGCGGCGCCCGGGGTGCGGGACGACGATCCAGGTGCCCTCCCCCGCACCGCGCACGCCGGTGCCGATCCAGCGGGCGGCGGTGCCGACGGGCACCAGGAAGCTGACCTGCCCGCCCCCGAAGTCGGTGAGGACCGGACCGCGGGTGCGCGGGTCCAGGACCTCCGCGGCCGGGCGCCCGAGCCGTCCGGGGACGGAGAGGACGTCCCAACGCCGGCCGGCCGGCAGCAGCACCAGGCCCAGCCCGGTGCGCTCCCACTGGTCCCGGAAGGCCTCCGGGTCCGGTGCCGCCTGGGCGAGCCAGTGCAGTCCGGTGGTCTCCATGTCGTGTCCCCGCTTCTTGCCGTTCGTACTGTTCGGAGACGGCGGGAAGAGCGAGACCCGCCGTCACCAAGGAGAGGCGGACGGCGGGTCCCGATTACACGACTAGGGGCACCCGGCTACGGGCGTTCGTGGTTTCAACGGTTTCAACGGCTTCAGCCGTTTCGGCAGATCAGCGGTTCAGCATTTCAGCGGTTCAGCTGTCGAAGCCGAGCCCCAGCCGGTCGAGGGTGCGCAGCCAGAGGTTGCGGTGGCCGCCGTTGCGGTCCGCCCGCTCCAGCGACCGGGTGGTGAGCTCGATCCCGGCCCAGCGCACCGGCTCGGGCGGGAACGGCAGCGGCTTGCTGCGCACCATCTCCAGCGAGGTGCGCTCGGTGCGCTCGCCGGCCAGCAGGTCGAGCATCACCTCGGCGCCGAAGCGGGTCGCGCCGACGCCGAGCCCGGTGTAGCCGACCGCGTACGCGACCTTGCCCCGGTACCCGGTGTCGAAGAACGCCGAGAACCGGCTGCAGGTGTCGATCGCGCCGCCCCAGGCGTGGGTGAAGCGCAGGCCCTCCAGCTGCGGGAAGCAGCGGAAGAAGTGGTTGGCCAGGGTGCGGAAGGTCTCCGGCCGCTGGTCGTACTCGTGCCGGACCTGGCCGCCGAAGTGGTAGACCGCGTCGTAGCCGCCCCAGAGGATCCGGTTGTCGGCGGAGAGCCGGAAGTAGTGGAACTTGTTGGCGCTGTCGCCGAGGCCCTGGCGCCCGCGCCAGCCGATCGCGGCGAGCTGCTCCTCGCTGAGCGGCTCGGTCATCAGCGCGTAGTCGTACACCGGGACGACGTACGGGCGGACCCGCTTGAGCAGCGACGGGAACACGTTGGTGCCGAGCGCGACCTTGCGGGCGAAGACCCGGCCGTACGGGGTGCGGACGGCCATGCCGCTGCCGTGCTCCCGCAGGTCGGTGGCCCGGGTGTGCTCGAAGATCCGCACGCCCTGGCCCAGGCAGGCGTCCTTGAGGCCCCAGGCGAGCTTGGCGGGGTGGACCATCGCCACGCCCTCCTTGTCCCAGAGGCCGCCGAGGAAGGTCGGCGAGTCGACCTCGGCGCGCAGCTGGTCGGCGTCCAGGACGGTGATGTCGAAGCCGTACCGGGCGACCGCCTCGGCGATCTCGTGGAGCTCCTCGACCTGGTGGGGCTGGGTGGCGACGTCGATCTCGCCGGTGCGCTCCCACTCGGCGTCGATGCCGTAGCGCTTGAGGGTGGCCTCGATGCCGTCGAGGTTGGCGGCACCGAGGCGTTCCAGCTGGGCCAGTTCGGACGGCCAGCGGTCCAGGCCGTTGCCGAAGCCGTGGGTCAGGCTGGCCGCGCAGAACCCGCCGTTGCGCCCGGACGCGGCCCACCCGACCTCGTTGCCCTCGACCAGCACGACGTCCAGCGAGGGGTCGCGTTCCTTGGCGATGAGGGCGGTCCACAGGCCGGAGTAGCCGCCGCCGACGACCAGCAGGTCGCAGGTGGTGTCGCCGACCAGGGCGGGCAGTGCCGCCGGCCGGCCGGGATCCTCCAGCCAGAAGGGGGTGGGCCTGGCGTCACTGAGTGCGCGGGCGGAGTCCATGCATTATCAGCCACTTTCTACGAATAGGTGATGGTTGTACTGGCCACCGTCGTCGACCGTATGTCAGGCGGCGGCCTTCCGGCGGTTGCCCAGCCACTGGCCGACGACGGTCAGCAGGACGGCGGCGAGGAACATCGCGGTGCCGATGACGTTCACCTGCACCGGGATGCCGCGCTGCGAGGCGCCCCAGACGAACATCGGGAAGGTGACCGTGGTCGGCCCCGAGTTGAACTGGGTGATGATGAAGTCGTCGAAGGAGAGCGCGAAGCTGAGCAGCGCGCCCGCGGCGATGCCGGGCGCCGCCAGCGGCAGGGTGACCCTCAGGAAGGTCTGGACGGGGGTCGCGTAGAGGTCCTGGGCGGCCTGTTCGAGCCTCGGGTCCATGCTCATCACGCGCGCCTTGACCGCCGTCACCACGAAGCTGAGGCAGAACATGATGTGGGCGATGAGGATGGTGGTGAACCCGAACGGGATGCGCATGTTGAGGAAGAGCGTCCCGAGCGAGGCGGCCATGACCACCTCGGGCATGGCCATCGGCAGGAAGATCATCGCGGTGGTGGCCGAGCGGCCGCGGAAGCGGTAGCGGGCCAGCGCGAAGGCGACCATGGTGCCGAGCACGGTGGCGCCGACGGTGGCGAGCACCGCGATCTGCAGGCTGAGCGAGAGCGACTGGCACATGTCGGCCACGCCGCAGGGGTTGGTCCAGGCGTCGGTGGAGAACTCGTTCCACTCGTAGTTGAACTTGCCCACCGGCTTGTTGAACGAGAAGGCGAGCACGACCAGGTTGGGCAGCACCAGGTAGGCGAGGGCCAGCAGGCCGGCCAGCACCACCAGGTGGGCGCGGATCCACTTGGAAATCCGGGACATCAGACCAGATCCTCCGTCCCGGCCTTGCGCATGTAGACCGTCACCATGCCCAGGATCAGGGCCATCAGGATGAAGCTCAGCGCGGCGGCCGTGGGGTAGTCGAGCACGTTCAGGAACTGCTTCTGGATGCCGTTGCCGACCATCTGCTCGCTCGGCGAGCCCAGCAGCTGGGCGTTGATGTAGTCGCCGGAGGCGGGGATGAAGGTCAGCAGGGTGCCCGCGACCACGCCCGGCAGCGAGATCGGGAAGGTGACCTTGCGGAAGGTGGTGAACGGCCGGGCGTAGAGGTCGCCGGCCGCCTCGTGCAGGCGCGGGTCGATCCGCTCCAGCGAGGTGTACAGCGGCAGGATCATGAACGGCAGGAAGTTGTAGGTCAGGCCGCAGACCACGGCGAGCGGCGTGGCCAGCACCCGGTCGCCGCTGGTCAGGCCGAGCAGGTTGGTGACGTCCAGGACGTGCAGCGCGTTCAGCGCGCCGACCACCGGGCCGCCGTCGGACAGGATGGTCTTCCAGGCCAGCGTGCGGATCAGGAAGCTGGTGAAGAACGGCGCGATGACCAGGATCAGGATGACGTTGCGCCAGCGCTTGCTCGCCTTGAAGGCGATCGTGTACGCGAGCGGGTAGCCGACGGCCAGGCAGAGCACGGTGGCGACGGCCGCGTAGGAGAACGAGCGCAGGAAGTGCCACCGGTACTCGACCAGGGCGTCCCAGTAGGTCGATATGTGCCAGGTGACCTTGAAGCCCTCTTCGAGCGAGCCGCTCTGCAGCGAGGTCGACGCCTGGTAGACCAGCGGGACGGCGAAGAAGACGACCAGCCAGGCGATGCCGGGAAGCAGCAGCCAGTACGGGGTGAGCTTGCGCCTGGGCTTCGGCGCCGGTCCCTCCAGCGGTATGACCTGGGGTGGCGCGGCCGGGGTGGTGGTGGTCATGCGGCCTCCTCCGCGGTGCCCGCGTCGATCGCCTGGGCGGCGTCCAGGGCGAAGGAGTGCGCCGGGTTCCAGTGCAGCTGGACGGCGGCGCCGGGGACGATCCGCGCGTCGCGCTCCATGTTCTGCTCGAAGACGGTGACCTCCTGGCCGCCGTCGGTGCGCACCACGTACTGGGTGGAGACGCCGATGAAGCTGGAGTCGAGCACCGTGCCGGCCAGCCGGTTGCGGCCGTCGGCGACCTGCTCGGAGGCGTGGGTGATGGTGATCTTCTCCGGGCGCACGCCCAGGTGGACGCGCTTGGCGTCGGTGGCGCAGCGCGCCTTCGGCACCGCGAGGCGGGCGCCGGCCGCGCTGAGCAGCAGGTCGCCGCCCTCGGTGCCGGTGACCTCGGCGGGCAGCAGGTTGGACTGGCCGAGGAAGTTGGCCACGAAGGTGGTGGCGGGGTTCTCGTACAGGTCGGCGGGGGCGCCCAGCTGCTCGACCCGGCCGCCGTTCATCACCGCGATGGTGTCGGCCATGGTCATGGCCTCCTCCTGGTCGTGGGTGACGTGCACGAAGGTGATGCCGACCTCGGTCTGGATCCGCTTGAGCTCCAGCTGCATCTGGCGGCGGAGCTTGAGGTCGAGCGCGCCGAGCGGCTCGTCCAGGAGCAGCACCTGCGGGTGGTTGATCAGTGCGCGGGCGACCGCGACGCGCTGCTGCTGGCCGCCGGAGAGCTGGTGCGGCTTGCGCCGGGCGTACTGGCCGAGCTCGACCAGCTCCAGCATCTCCTCGACCTGCTTCCTGACGTCCTTCCTGCCGCGCCGGCGCAGGCCGAAGGCGACGTTCTCGAAGATGTCCAGGTGCGGGAAGAGCGCGTAGCTCTGGAAGACGGTGTTCACCGGCCGCTTGTACGGGGGCAGGGCGGTGACGTCCTGGCCGCCGATCAGGACGGTGCCGCTGGTGGGCTCCTCCAGGCCGGCGATCATGCGCAGGGTGGTGGTCTTGCCGCAGCCGGAGGCGCCGAGCAGGGCGAAGAACGAGCCCTGCGGGACGGTCAGGTCGAGCGGGTGGACGGCGGTGAAGGAGCCGTAGGTCTTGCCGATGCCGGTGAGCCGGACGTCGCCGCCGACGGCCGCGTCGCGCTGCTGGTCTGTCATGGGGTGGTGTCTTCCTGGGATTCTCTGCCGGGAGCGGGGGTCAGGCGCCGATGAGCTTGGAGAACTTCTGCTCGAAGTCGCTCTCCTCGCTCTCGGAGAGCGTGCGGAACACGTGCGCCCTGCCCGCCATCTCGGGGGTGGGTACGACCAGCGGGTTGGCCGCGGTGTCCGGGGCGATGCCGGCGAGCTCGTCCTTCATCCCGGTGACGGCGGAGACGAAGCCGATGCCCGCGACCAGCTGCGCCGCGATCTTCGGCTGATAGTAGAAGTCGATCAGCTTCTCCGCGTTCGCCTTGTGCTGGGCCCTGGCCGGGACCAGCATGTTGTCGGTCGAGGCGATGTAGCCCTTCTCCGGGATGACGAACTCGATGTCCGGGTTGTCGGCGCGCAGTTGGATCAGGTCGCCGCCCCAGGCGATGCAGGCCGCGATGTCGCCGGCGGAGAGCTCCTGGCCGTAGTCGTTGCCGGTGAAGCGGCGGATCTGCTTGCTGTCGACGGCCTTCTGGAGGCGGGCGACCGCGCCGTCGAAGTCGTCGGCGGTGAACCTCTCGGTGCTCTTGCCCTGGTCCAGCAGGACCATCCCGATGCTGTCGCGCATCTCGGAGAGGAAGGTGACCCGGCCCTTGAGGTCGGGATCGTCCAGCAGCTGGGAGACGCTGGTGACCTCCTTCCCCCTGGTCGCCTTCCGGTTGTACGCGACGACGGTCTGGATGCCGGCCCACGGGTAGGAGTAGAGCCGCCCCGGGTCCCAGTCGGGGGCGCGGAAGCGCGACTCGATATTGGTGATCGCGGTGGTGACGTTCGCCGGGTTGAGCTTCTGCACCCAGCCGAGCCGGATCAGCCGGGCGGCCATCCAGTCGGTGAGCACCATCAGGTCGCGGCCGGTGTCCTGGCCGGAGGCGAGCTGCGGCTTGATCTTCCCGAAGAACTCGACGTTGTCGTTGACGTCCTCGTTGTACTTCACCTTGATGCCGGTGGCCTCGGTGAAGGCCTCCAGGGTGCCGTGCTTCTCCTTGTCCTTCTCGTCCGTGTCCACGTACAGCGGCCAGTTGGAGAAGGCGACCTCCTTCTGCGTCTCCGAGAGGTCCTTGGCGGCGTTCGCGGTCGAGTCGCCGGTCGCCCGCGGGGCCGCCGGGATCCCGCAGGCGGCCAGGGTGCCCGCTCCGGCGCTCAGCGCGGCGGCGCGCAGCAGGGTGCGGCGGCCGAGCGCGGCCCGGCCGCTGGTCAGACTGCGTTCCCAGGCCCTTCGGACCGGTTCGGGCAGACCGTCGGTGAGCTCGTTGAACGCCATGGAACGGGCCTCCTGGGGGAGATGGGGTGTGGGGGCACCCGCGTGGTCCGGGGGTTATCTGTCTCCGAAGACGGTGCGGTGCCAGTCCTTGCGGGCCACCGCGGTGGTGTCGAACATGACGTGCTTGACCTGGGTGTACTCGTCCAGCGAGTACTGGGACATGTCCTTGCCGTAGCCGGACGCCTTGTAGCCGCCGTGCGGCATCTCGCTGATGATCGGGATGTGGTCGTTGACCCAGACGCAGCCGGCCGCGATCTCCCGGGTGGCGCGCAGCGAGCGGTGCACGTTGCTCGTCCAGGCGGAGGCGGCCAGCCCGTACGGGGTGTCGTTGGCCAGCCGCAGGCCCTCGTCGTCGCCGTCGAAGGGCAGCACCACCAGCACCGGGCCGAAGATCTCGCCCTGCACGACCTCGCTGTCCTGGGCCGCGCCGGTGATCAGGGTCGGCCGGTAGTACGCGCCCCGGGTGAGGTCGGTGCCGTCGTGGCCCTTCTCCGGGGCCCGGCCGCCGGTGACCACGGTGGCGTACGAGCGGGCGCGCTCCACGAAGCCGGCCACCCGGTCCCGGTGGGCGTACGAGACCAGCGGGCCGAGGTCGGTGCGCGGGTTCAGCGGGTCGCCGATCCGGATCGCCGCGTACAGCTCGGCCACCCCGGCCACGAAGGCGTCGTACAGCGGGCGCTGGACGTAGGCGCGGGTGGCGGCGGTGCAGTCCTGGCCGCCGTTGATCAGCGAGGCCGCGACCGCTCCGTGCACCGCGGCGTCCAGGTCGGCGTCGTCGAAGACCACGAACGGGGCCTTGCCGCCGAGCTCCAGGTGGGTGCGCTTGACGCCCGCGGTGGCGATCTCGGCGACCCGCTTGCCGACGCCGGTGGAGCCGGTGAAGGAGACCATCGCGACGTCCGGGTGCCCGACCAGGTGCTCGCCCGCGGTGCGCCCGGCGCCGGTGACCACGTTGACCACGCCGTCCGGGATGCCGGCGGCGGTGCAGGCCCGGGCGAACATCAGCGAGGTCAGCGGGGTCAGCTCGGCCGGCTTGAGCACGATGGTGTTGCCCGCGGCGATCGCCGGGAGGATCTTCCAGGCGGCCATCTGCAGCGGGTAGTTCCACGGCGAGATCGAGCCGACCACGCCGACCGCCTCGCGCCGCACGTACGAGGTGTGGTCGCCGGAGTACTCGCCGGCCGCCTTGCCCTCCAGGTTGCGGGCGGCGCCGGCGAAGAAGGCGGCGTTGTCGACGGTGCCGGGCACGTCGAACTCGGTGGCCAGCTTGACCGGCTTGCCGGTCTGCGCGGTCTCCACCCGGGCCAGGTCGTCGGCCGCCCCGGCCAGCACGGCGGCCAGCCGGGTGAGCGCCTCGGAGCGCGCACCGGGGGTGGCCGAGGACCAGCCGGGCAGGGCCGCCCTGGCGGCGGCGACGGCGGTGTCCACGTCCCCGGCGGTGGCCAGCGCGACCTGCTCGACCACGCTGCCGTCGGCGGGGTTGACGACCTGGAAGGGCTCGCCGCTCCCCCTGGTCTGGCGTCCCGCGATGTACTGCGCGCCCGGGCCGAAGTCGGTCAGGTCCATCTGGTTCCTCCAAGTGCCGTGGTTCGACCGCTGCGGGGTCACGCGTCCGCGGTGGGGGTCTGCGGTCCCGCTGACCTTGCCTGCTGCGGGGTTGGGGTGACAAGGGTCACTTCGACAACCTCGGCACGAAGGGCCTTACAGGGTGCAAGGGTGCGGGCAGGGCAACAGGTCGTCGGGGGGATGGATGATTTACCTGACACCCTGACTGCACGACCCTGACCGCACACCCCGACCGCGTCACCCGAAACCAGAACGCCCGGAGCCCCGGCTCCGCTCTCCACAGCCCCGGAGGCCCGCGATGCTCCCCACCGTCGCCCGAGTCCTCGACCTCGACGTGATGCGGCGCGGCCTGCCCCAGGTGGTGGCCGGCGCCGACCACCTGGAGCGGCCGGTCCGCTGGGTCCACGTCAGCGAACTGCCCGACGTCGCCGGGATGCTCCGCGGCGGCGAACTGGTGCTGACCACCGGCATCGCCCTGCCCGAGGACCGCGAGGGCCTGGCCCGCTACGTGCGCGAGCTGGACGAGGTCGGGGTGGCCGGCCTGGTCGTCGAGTTCGGGCGGCGCTACTTCGACTCGCTCCCCCGCGCCCTGGTCAACGCCGCCGAGCAGCGCGGACTGCCGCTGATCACGCTCCGCCGCGAGCTGCGCTTCGTCGCCGTCACCGAGGCCGTGCACGCCCTGGTGGTCAACTCCCAGCTGGAGCAGCTGCGGATCTCCGAGTCGGTCCACCAGGTCTTCAACGAGCTGGTGGTGGAGGGCGCCGAGCCGCCCGAGGTGATCCGCCAGGTGTCCCGGATGGCCGGCGCCCCGGTCGTCCTGGAGAACCTGGCCCACCAGGTGCTCGCCCACGACGCCGCCGGACGCCCGGAGGCCGAGGTGCTGGAGGACTGGGAGCGCCGCTCGCGCGGCGTCCGGCCGGCCGGACGCACCGGCCACGACCCGCGCAGCGGCTGGCTGGTCACCACCGTCGGAGCCCGCGGCCAGGACTGGGGCCGGCTGGTGCTGGTGCAGGAGCCCGGCCCGCTGCCCGAGGGCGAGGCCCACCCGCACACCATGCTGCTGGAGCGCGGCGCCTCCGCGCTGGCGCTCAACCGGCTGGTGGTGCGCGACCGGGAGAGCCTGGAGCGGCAGACCCACCGCACCCTGCTGTCCGGCATCCTCACCCATGCGCTGACCGTCTCCGAGGCGGCGCTGCGCGCCCAGGCCCTCGGCATCCCGCTGGAGGGCCGCCGGCTGGTCGGCGTGGTGCTGCGGCAGCGGCGCGGCCCGATCCCGGCCGCGCTGGAGGCGCAGGCCCGGCTGCGCGACTTCACCGAGCTGGCCGCCGGCGCCGTCCGGGCCTGTCGGCTCACCGCCCTGGTCGGCGCGCTGGACGACGAGGCCGTCGGGCTGCTGATCACGCTCGGCACCCAGCAGGACGAGCACGCCTCGCTGGACGCCCTCTCCGCCGCGCTGCGCCGGATGTCCGCCGAGGCCGGACGGGAGGGCGGCGACCCGGCGGGCCCGGTGGTCGCGGTCGGCTCCTCGGTCGGCTCGGTGCGCGACGCCCGGCGCACCCTGCTGGAGGCCACCCAGGTCGCCGACGCCGCCCTGCACGACGCGCCCGGCGGCCGCAGCTCCTCCTACTACCGCCTGCCGGACGTCCGGCTGCGCGGCCTGCTCCACCTGCTGCGCGACGACGCCCGGCTGCAGACGTACGTGGAGCGGGAGTTGGGCCCGCTGCTGGCCCACGACGCCGAGCACAACGGCCAGTTGGTGCAGATGCTGCGGATCTACCTGGAGCAGGGCCGGAACAAGTCGGCCGCCGCGGACGCCGCGCACCTGTCCCGGCCGTCCTTCTACGACCGGCTGCACAAGGTCGAGCGGATCCTCGGCGTCGACCTCGACCAGGTGGAGTCCTGCCTCTCCCTGCACGTGGCGCTGCTCGCCCTGGACGCCGTCCGGCGGTAGCGGTCACACCCCGGTGATGCGCCCCCAGACCTTGTGCAGCTCGGGCCGCTCGGCCGAGGTGACGTCGCGCATGGTGTGCAGCCGGGCGCGCATCCCGTCGGTCGGGAACACCAGCGGGTTCTCGGCGAGTTCGGCCTTCTCCTTGTCGCCGCTGGCCGCCAGCACCTCGCGGGCGGCCGGCACCGGGCAGATGTACTGGACGAACGCGGCGAGTTCGGCGGCCACCTCGGGCTGGTAGTAGTAGTCGATCAGCAGCTCGGCGTTGCGCTTGTGGGCGGCCCGGTTGGGGATCATCAGGCTCTCCGCCCACAGCTCGCCGCCCTCCTCCGGCACCACGAACTCGATGTCCGGGTTCTCGGCGGTGAGCTGGACGGCGTCGCCGGAGTAGGCCTGGCAGGCGAGCGCCGCACCGGAGGCGAGGTCGCTGGTGTAGTCGTTGCCGGTGAAGCGCCGGACGTGGCCGCTGTCCACCGTCTTCTGCACCAGGTCCATCGCCCGGCGCGCGTCGTCGTCGGTGAACTTCGCGATGTCCGCGCCCTGGGAGAGCATCAGCAGCCCGAGCGCCTCGTCCAGCCCGGCGAACAGCGTGACCCGGCCCTTGAGGTCGGGCGCCCACAGGTCGGCGGTGGACCTGATCTCCCGGCCGAGCGCCTTGCGGTTGTAGGCGATGCCGGTGATCCCGGACTGCCACGGCACGCTGCGCCGGCGCCCGGGGTCGAAGGCCGGGTCGGCCAGCTGCGGGTCCAGGTTGGCCGTGACGTTGGGCAGGTTGGCCCGGTCCATCGCCTGCACCCAGCCCAGCGAGACGTACCGCCCGGCCATCCAGTCGCTGATCACCATCAGGTCCCGGCCGGGAGCGGCGCCCTGGGTGAGCACCGGGCTGATCTTGCCGAAGAACTCGTCGTTGTCGTTGATGTCCTCGGTGTAGCCGACCGCGATCCCGGTCTTCTCGCTGAAGGCGTCCAGGGTGGGGCGCCCGCCCGCGTCGTCGGTGTCGATGTACTGCGTCCAGTTGGAGAAGACGAGCCGCTTGTCGCCCTCCGAACGGTCCGGCACCGAGCGGCGGTCCTCGGCCACGTACGCGGACGGGATGCCGCAACCGGTCAGCACGCCGGCGCCGAGCAGCGCGGCCCCGCCGAGCACGGAACGCCGGCGGACGGGGCTGGAGGCGGGAGGACGGCGGGTCAGGGTGGAGCTGCTGGGCATGAGCGGCCTTCCGGAGCGTGGGACGGCCCCGGGCACGCGGGTGCTCGGGGCCGTCCTGGTTGGTACG
This sequence comes from Kitasatospora sp. NPDC058046, assembly GCF_042885595.1. NCBI lineage: Bacteria > Bacillati > Actinomycetota > Actinomycetes > Kitasatosporales > Streptomycetaceae > Kitasatospora > Kitasatospora sp. NPDC058046. The sequence continues at coordinate 9,668 of NZ_JBHVRS010000047.1, read as the reverse complement.
TCAGACAGTGTGCGCGTCGGTGAGCGACAGCACCTCGTCCAGGACCGCGAGGCCGGTCTTGGCCTCCTCCTCGGTGACGGTGCACGGCGGGACGACGTGGAAGCGGTTCATGTTGACGAACGGCCAGAGCCCGCGCTGCTTGCAGGCCGCGGCCAGCTCGCCCATCGGCGCGTTGGCGGCGCCGGCCGCGTTGTAGGGCACCAGCGGCTCGCGGGTCTCCCGGCTCTTCACCAGGTCCAGCGCCCAGAACACGCCGAGGCCGCGGACCTCGCCGATCGACGGGTGCCGCTCGGCCAGCTCGCGCAGGCCGGGGCCGAGCACCGTCTCGCCGATGTGCTTGGCGTTCTCGACGATGCCCTCCTCCGCCATGGTGGTGATGGTCGCCACCGCGGAGGCGCAGGCCAGCGGGTGGCCGGAGTAGGTGAGCCCGCCGGGAAAGGGCCGCTCGGCGAAGGTGGCCGCGATCTCGGCGCTGATCGCCACGCCGCCCAGCGGCACGTAGCCCGAGTTGACGCCCTTGGCGAAGGTGAGCAGGTCCGGGGTGACGCCCCAGTGGTCGGCGGCGAACCACTCGCCGGTGCGGCCGAAGCCGGCCATCACCTCGTCCAGGATGAACACGATCCCGTAGCGGTCGCAGATCTCCCGCACCCCGGCCAGGTAGCCGGCCGGCGGGACCAGGATGCCCGCGGTGCCGACCACGGTCTCCAGGATGATCGCCGCGACGGTGCCGGGCCCCTCGAACGCGATCACCTGCTCCAGGTGCTCCAGCGCGCGCTCGCACTCCTGCGCCTCGTTCTCGGCGTGGAAGTTGGAGCGGTAGGCGTACGGCCCCCAGAAGTGCACCACGCCGGAGACGCCGCTCTCGTTGGGCCAGCGCCGCGGGTCGCCGGTGAGGGCGATCGCGTTGGCGGTGGCGCCGTGGTACGAGCGGTAGGTGGACAGCACCTTCTGCCGGCCGGTGTGCAGCCGGGCCAGCCGGATGGCGTTCTCGTTGGCCTCGGCGCCGCCGTTGGTGAAGAAGATCTTGTCCAGGTCGCCGGGGGTGCGCTCGGCGATCAGCCGGGCGGCCTCGCTGCGCGCCTCGACCGCGAAGCCGGGGGCGATGGTGCAGAGCTTCGCCGCCTGCTCCTGGATCGCGGCGACCACCTTCGGGTGCTGGTGGCCGATGTTGGTGTTGACCAGCTGCGAGGAGAAGTCGAGGTAGCGGTTGCCGTCGTAGTCCCAGAAGTACGAGCCCTCGGCGCCGGCCACCGCGAGGGGGTCGATCAGCGCCTGGGCGGACCACGAGTGGAAGACGTGCGCGCGGTCGACGGCCTTGACGGCCTGGCCGGCGGCTGAGTCAGCGGTGGGAATGCTCATGCCGGTAAGGCTAGGGCGGGCCCGTCCCCGAAGGGCAGTTCCATCGTGTCAGCCGGTCGCGCCAACCGTCGACAGGGTGCAAAGACACAGGGCCCGGGTCGAGAAGACCCGGGCCCATGGTCGGTTCAGCCGGTGATCAATTGATCAGATCGCGGTCATGACGTGCTTCACCCGGGTGTAGTCCTCGAAGCCGTACGCCGACAGGTCCTTGCCGTAGCCGGACTTCTTGAAGCCGCCGTGCGGCATCTCGGCGACCAGCGGGATGTGGGTGTTGATCCAGACGCAGCCGAAGTCCAGGCGGCGCGACATCCGCATGGCGCGGGCGTGGTCCTTGGTCCACACCGAGGAGGCCAGCGCGAACTCGACGCCGTTGGCGTACTCGACGGCCTGGTCCTCGTCGGTGAACTTCTGCACGGTGATGACCGGGCCGAAGACCTCGTTCTGGATGATCTCGTCGTCCTGGTTCAGGCCGGAGACGACGGTCGGGGCGTAGAAGTACCCCTTGTCGCCGACCCGGTGGCCGCCGGCCTCGACCTTGGCGTGGGCGGGCAGCCGCTCGATGAAGCCGGAGACCTGCTTCAGCTGGTTGGCGTTGTTCAGCGGGCCGTACAGCACGTCCTCGTCGTCCACGCCGCCGGTCTTGGTCTCGGCCGCGGCCTTGGCCAGCGCCTCGACGAAGGCGTCGTGGATCGACTCGTGGACCAGCACGCGGGTGGCGGCCGTACAGTCCTGGCCGGCGTTGAAGTAGCCCGCCACCGAGATGCCCTCGACGGCCTCGGCGATGTCGGCGTCCTCGAAGACCACGACCGGGGCCTTGCCGCCCAGCTCCAGGTGGACGCGCTTGACGTCCTTGGAGGCGGACTCGGCGACCGAGATGCCGGCGCGCACCGAGCCGGTGATGGAGGCCATCGCCGGGGTCTTGTGCTCGACCATCAGCTTGCCGGTCTCGCGGTCGCCGCAGATGACGTTGAAGACGCCGGCCGGCAGCTCCAGCTCCTTGAGCACGCCGCCGATGATCTCGGCCAGCAGCACGGTGGAGGCCGGGGTGGTGTCGGAGGGCTTCAGCACGACGGCGTTGCCCGCGGCGATGGCCGGGGCGAACTTCCAGACGGCCATCATCATCGGGTAGTTCCACGGCGCGACCTGGGCGCAGACGCCGACCGGCTCGCGGCGGATGATCGAGGTCATCCCGTCCATGTACTCACCGGCGGCCTTGCCCTCCAGCATGCGGGCCGCACCGGCGAAGAACCGGATCTGGTCCACCATCGGGCCGATCTCCTCGGAGAGGGTCAGCGCGCGGGGCTTGCCGGTGTTGCGCACCTCGGTGTCGACGATCTCGTCGGCGCGGGCCTCGACCGCGTCGGCGATCTTGAGCAGCAGCTTCTGCCGGGTGCTCGGGGTGGAGTCGCGCCAGATCGGGAACGCGGCGGCGGCCGAGGCCATGGCGGCGTCCACGTCAGCGGCACCGGACAGCGGCGACGTCGCGTAGACCTCGCCGGTGGTCGGGTCGACGATGTCGAGCGTGCGGCCGTCGACCGCGTCGACGAACTCACCGTTGATGTAGTTGCGCAGCGTGCGAAGGTCGCTCACGGATCTCTCCTCGGTCTGGGCCTGCGGCGTTGCAGATTCCGGCGCCATGGTACGTCGGCGGGTCCGGCGTACGAAGGGTCCCGAGTGGCCGCACCCGGAGCGGCGCGGTCCACTGGTGGCGGTACGCGCACCGGCCCTCGGGGGCGCGCGCGTACGGTGCCAGGGTAGCCGCACGACTGCTGGTATCGACAGGCGGAGTGCGCTCTGGCAATGAAATCCGCATACGTTTTCCAAGATCACGACGAAATCAGCAGTTTCCACGCTTGCGAACGCGCGAACGATCAGGCACAGTGGCCGCGTGGCCAACCGCGACCGGAACGCCAGCGTTCCCCTCGACGCCGCCTCCAAGGCGATCATCGAGCAGCTCCAGGAGGACGGGCGACGCCCGTACGCCGCCATCGGCAAGGCCGTCGGCCTGTCCGAGGCGGCCGTGCGGCAGCGCGTCCAGAAGCTGCTCGACCAGGGCGTGATGCAGATCGTCGCCGTCACGGACCCGCTCACCGTCGGCTTCACCCGCCAGGCGATGGTCGGCATCCGGGTCGAGGGCGACATCGAACCCGTCGCCGACGCGTTGGCCGCCCTCGACGAGGTCGACTACGTCGTCTGCACCGCAGGCTCGTTCGACCTCCTGGCCGAACTGGTCTGCGAGGACGACGAGCACCTGCTCGAAATGATCAACAAGCGCATCCGCGCGCTTCCCGGCGTGCGGAGCACCGAGAGCTTCGTTTACCTGAAGCTCCGGAAACAGACCTACACCTGGGGCACCCGATGACAGCCGACCCGGCGCAGAAGGACCTTTCCAAGACCGCCTACGACCACCTGTGGATGCACTTCACCCGCATGTCGTCGTACGAGAACTCCCCCGTGCCGACGATCGTCAAGGGCGAGGGCACCTACGTCTGGGACGACAAGGGACGCAAGTACCTCGACGGCCTCGCCGGCCTGTTCGTCGTCCAGGCCGGCCACGGCCGTGAGGAGCTCGCCGAGGCCGCCGCCAAGCAGGCCAAGGAGCTCGCCTTCTTCCCGGTGTGGAGCTACGCCCACCCGAAGGCCGTCGAGCTGGCCGAGCGCCTGGCCAACTACGCCCCGGGCGACCTGAACAAGGTCTTCTTCTCCACCGGTGGCGGCGAGGCCGTCGAGACCGCCTGGAAGCTCGCCAAGCAGTACTTCAAGCTGACCGGCAAGCCGACCAAGTACAAGGTCATCTCGCGCGCCGTCGCCTACCACGGCACCCCGCAGGGCGCCCTGTCGATCACCGGCCTGCCGGGCCTGAAGGCCCCGTTCGAGCCGCTGGTCCCGGGCACCCACAAGGCGCCCAACACCAACATCTACCGCGCCCCGGCCTTCCTCGAGGGCCCCGACGGCACGGTCGACCCCGAGGCCTACGGCCGCTGGTGCGCCGACGAGATCGAGGTGGCCATCCTCAACGAGGGCGCCGAGACCGTCGCCGCCGTCTTCGTCGAGCCGGTGCAGAACGCCGGTGGCTGCTTCCCGCCGCCGCCCGGGTACTTCCAGCGCCTGCGCGAGATCTGCGACCGCCACGACGTGCTGCTGGTCTCGGACGAGGTCATCTGCGCCTTCGGCCGCCTGGGCACCATGTTCGGCGCCGACAAGTTCGGCTACCAGCCCGACATGATCACCTGCGCCAAGGGCATGACCTCGGGCTACTCCCCGATCGGCGCCACGATCATCTCGGACCGCCTCGCCGAGCCGTTCTACAAGGGTGACAACACCTTCCTGCACGGCTACACCTTCGGTGGCCACCCGGTCTCCTCCGCGGTGGCGCTGGCCAACCTCGACATCTTCGAGCGCGAGGGCCTGAACCAGCACGTGCTCGACAACGAGTCGGCGTTCCTGGGCACCCTGGACAAGCTGCGCGACCTGCCGATCGTCGGCGACGTCCGCGGCAACGGGTACTTCTACGGCATCGAGCTCGTGAAGGACAAGGTCACCAAGGAGTCGTTCAACGACGAGGAGGTCGAGCGCGTCCTCTACGGCTTCCTGTCGAAGGCCCTCTTCGACAACGGCCTGTACTGCCGCGCCGACGACCGTGGCGACCCGGTCATCCAGCTGGCCCCGCCGCTGATCTCCGACCAGTCGACCTTCGACGAGATCGAGCAGATCCTGCGGACCAGCCTCACCGACGCGTGGGCGAAGATCTGATCCCCTGAGCCTTCTTCCCCACCCTCCGCCGAAGGGCGGCCCCGCTCCCGCGGGGCCGCCCTTCGGCGTCCCCGGTCCGCTCAACATCACAGTCGTACGACCAAACATGCCTGAATGCGGGTGATTTGCCCGTGATGGACCAGTGCGCCGCAACCGCGACCCGGCCCCCTCGTTCTAATCTGACGACTGTCATATCCCTGCGGCCACCCAGGATGGATCCTCATGTCAGCGGCACCGCCTGACAACGACGTGCTGTGGGCCCGAGGGATCGTCAAGTCCCATGACGGCACCCCCGCCCTGCGCGGCATCTCGATCGGCGTCCGCGAGGGCGAGGTGCTCGCCGTCACCGGCCCGCGCGGCTCCGGCAAGAGCACCCTGCTCGGCTGCCTCTCCGCGCAGCTCCCGGTCGACGAGGGCGAGGTCTGGTTCAACAGCGCCCCCGTGCACACCCTCGCCCGGGCCGGCCGCGAACGGCTGCGCCGCGACCGCTTCGGCTTCGTCGGCTCGGAGCCCCACCTGGTGCCCGAACTGACCGCCCGGGAGAACGTCGCCCTGCCGCTGCTGCTCGCCGGGGCCGGCAACAAGGCCGCCTACACCGCCGCCGACGAGTGGCTGGAACGCCTCGACGTCGGCGACTGCGCCCGGCTGCGCCCCGAGCGGCTCGTCCAGAGCCGGCGCCAGCGGGTCGCCGTCGCCCGCGCCCTGGCCCCGCTGCCGCCCGTGGTCTTCGCCGACGACCCCACCGCCCCGCTGCACCGCGAGGCCGCCGACCAGGTCATGCGGATACTGACCAGCGCGGCCCGGTCCCACCAGCTCACCCTCGTCCTGGCCACCCACGACGCCGAACTCGTCCGGTTCGCGGACCGCGCCGTCGCCCTCGTCGACGGACGGCTCACCGCCCCCGTCGCCCCCGTCCCCCGCGGCACCACCGCCCCCGGGGCCAACGGGGCGCCCGCCGTCACGGCCACCCGCCGCTGACGGCGCCGGGCCGCCGAACGCCGAGCCACCGAACGCCGCCGAGCCGCTGAAAGAGTCGACGTGTTCTATTTCCGTCTGGCCCGGGGCTACCGGGTGCCCGACCTCGGCCGCTGGCTGCTCACCGCGCTGGCCGCCGCCGTGGTCGCCGCCTTCCTGCTGCGCTCCCTCGGCCGGGCGATGAGCGACCCGGCCGGCGGCGCCGGCCCGCTGGTCCGGCTGCTCTGGTGCCTGCCCCCGCTCGCCGCCGTCGCCTGGTTCGCGGCCGTCGCCGCCCGCGCGGTGCCCGCCCGGCGGCCCGAGCGGATCGCCGGCCTCACCGCCGCCGGGGCCGGCTCCCACCGGATCCGGACGCTGATCGCCGGCGAGGTCGCGCTCGCCTCCACCCTCGGCAGCGTGCTGACCCTGCTGGCCTTCCTGGTGCTGCGCAACGACGTCGCCGGGCCCGGGCTCGCCCCCGACCTCGGCATGGGCGTGCCGCTGCCGGCCGCCGCACCGGTCGCCCTGCTCGCCCTGGTCCCGCTCACCGCCGGCACCGCCGCCGCCTGCGCGGTGCCCGTCACCGAGACCCTGCCCGGCGGTCGCACCCAGGCCCCGACCGGCTTCGGCGTCTGGCGGATCGCCCTGGCGACCGGACTGGGCGTCATCGGCGCCGCGCTCGAACTCATCGCCCTGCGCCCCGGCGCCGCCGCCGACGGCCGCCCAATCCACCTGCCCGCCGGGCTCGGCAGCACCAGCACCGCCGCCCTCGGCGGCTGGGCCGCCAGCGCGCTCGGCCTCGCCCTGCTCACCGGCCCGCTGCTGGGCTGGGCCGGGCGGCTGCTCGCCGTCGGACGGCCCACCCCGCTGCGGCTGCTGGCCGGGCGCGGGCTCACCGCCCAGGCCCGCCGGCTCGGCGCACCGCTGGCCGTGCTCACCCTCGCCGTCGCGCTGGTGCTCACCACCGTCCGCTACTGGATCGGCACGCCCGACAGCGCCGACGCGCTGCCCGCGGTCGAGGCCTGCCTGGTGCTCGGCTGCGCGGCCGCCGCGGTGGTCACCCGGCTCGCCGAGGTCCGCACCGACCGCCGGGAGGTCACCGACGCGCTGCTGCGCCTCGGCACCTCGCCCCGGCTGCTGTTCGGCGCGGTCGCGCTGCGCACCCTCGCGGTGGGCAGCACACTGCTGCTGACCGGCGGGGCGACCGCCGCACTGGCGGCCGCCGGCCTGCGCTGACCCGCGCCACGCACCTGGCGCCCGGCTCCTGTCCTAGCCCGCCGCGGCGAGCTGGCCGCAGGCGCCGTCGATCTCCTGGCCGCGGGTGTCGCGGACGGTCGTCGGCACGCCGTGCGACTGGAGGCGGCGGACGAACTCGCGCTCGTCCTCGGGCCGGGAGGCCGTCCACTTGGAACCCGGGGTCGGGTTCAGCGGGATCAGGTTGACGTGCACCCGGTGGTTCTTGATCAGCCGACCGAGCAGGTCGGCCCGCCAGGCCTGGTCGTTGATGTCCTTGATCAGCGCGTACTCGATGGAGATCCGGCGGCCGGACTTCTCCGCGTAGTTCCAGGCCGCGTCCAGCACCTCGGCGACCTTCCACCGGGTGTTCACCGGGACCAGCTCGTCGCGCAGCTCGTCGTCCGGGGCGTGCAGCGACAGCGCCAGACGGCAGCTGAGGCCCTCGTCGGCGAACCGGTTCATCGCCGGGACGAGGCCGACGGTGGAGACCGTGATGCCGCGCTGGGACAGGCCGAAGCCGTCAGGGGCCGGGTCGGTCAGCCGGCGGATCGCGGCCAGCACCCGGTTGTAGTTGGCCAGCGGCTCGCCCATGCCCATGAAGACCACGTTGGACAGCCGCGCCTCGCCGCCGGGGATCTCCCCCGCCTTGAGCGCGCGCATCCCGGAGGCGATCTGCTCGACGATCTCGCCGGTGGACAGGTTGCGGGTCAGACCGGCCTGGCCGGTGGCGCAGAACGGGCAGTTCATGCCGCAGCCGGCCTGCGAGCTGATGCACATGGTGACCCGGTCCGGGTAGCGCATCAGCACGGACTCCACGAGCGTGCCGTCGAACAGCTTCCAGAGCGTCTTGCGGGTGGCGTCGTCGTCGCAGGAGACGTGCCGGACCACCGACATCAGCTCGGGCAGCAGGCTCCCGGTGAGCTTCTCCCGGCTGGCGGCGGGGATGTCCGTCCAGCTCGCCGGGTCGTTCGACATCCGGCCGAAGTAGTGGTTGGAGAGCTGCTTGGCGCGGAACGGCTGCTCGCCCAGCTCGGCGACGGCCTCCTTGCGCTCGGCGGGGCTCAGGTCGGCGAGGTGTCGCGGGGGCTTGGCGCCGCGCGGCGCGACAAAGGTGAGTTCTCCGGGCTTAGGCATGGTTGTTCCAGTGTCGCAGACGCGCGAGGGCCCCGGACGCCAGGCGTCCGGGGCCCTCACCTCGTACGTCCCGCCCGGGCGGGTCAGCTGCCGACGAAGGCCGCCAGCAGCAGCCAGACCACCGGGGCGGTCGGCAGGAGCGAGTCCAGCCGGTCCATGATGCCGCCGTGGCCGGGCAGCAGCGTGCCCATGTCCTTGATCCCGAGGTCGCGCTTGATCATCGACTCGCCCAGGTCGCCCAGGGTCGCGGTGACCGCCGCGCAGCCGCCCAGGATCAGGCCCTGCCACCAGCTGCCGCCGTCGATGATCAGCTCCATCAGCAGCGCGCCCGCCAGCATCGACAGGCCGATGCCGCCGGCCAGGCCCTCGCGGGTCTTGCCCGGGCTGATCGTCGGGGCCAGCTTGGTCTTCCCGAACTTGTAGCCCACCGCGTAGGCGCCGGTGTCACTGCAGATCGTCACGATCAGGAAGAGCACGATCCGCTGGGGGCCGTCGTCGGCCGCCAGCATCATCGCCACGAAGGTGGCCAGGAACGGCACGTAGAAGGCCGTGAACACGCCTGCCGTTATGTCCCGCAGGTAGTCCTCCGGCGGCTCGGCCATCCGCCAGACCATCACCGCCAGCCCGGTCAGCGCGAGCGAGGCGGCGGCCCACTGGATGCCGGACCAGTAGCCGGTGGCGACCATCGCGATGCCGCCCACGACCAGCGGGACCAGCGGCGCCTTGATCTGCTTGCGCTCGGCGAGCCGGCTGGTCAGCTCCCAGACGCCGACCGCGACCGCGGCCATCACGACGACCAGGAACAGCGCCTTCACCACGAACAGCGAGGCGATGATCACCGCACCGAGGCCGACGCCCACGCCTATGGCGGCCTGGAGGTTACGGCCGCCGCGCTGCTTGCGCGGCTGCGGCTGCGGAGCGGGCTGGGCGGCCACGGGTGTCTCCTGCCCTGGGAGGGACGACGGCACGAAGCGGGGCTGCCCGGCCGCCAGGTGGTTCGCCGGCGGCGCGGGATGCACCGGTGCCCCCGGGTGCGGCGGGGTGCCGTGACCGGGGGCGGGGGCGGCGTCGTCGGATATCGCGCGCAGCACGACCGTCTCCGTGACGCCCGGCGGCGCCGGCTCGGGCTGTTCGTCCCGGAACAGCGGGCCGCTCAACCGACCGGCCCCCCGGGCCTGCCCCTCGGCGGGGTCGGCCGGGCCGCCGCCGGCGGGCCGCCCGTGGGCCGCGGG
>NZ_JBHVRS010000046.1:0-31577 GCF_042885595.1 Kitasatospora sp. NPDC058046 | reverse complement strand
CACGGCCTCGATCTCGCCGGGCTCGATCCGGAAGCCGCGGATCTTCACCTGGTGGGGCGCGGTGCGGCCGGCCGGGCCGCGGCACCGGCGGGTGCGCCGGCTCGCGGCGGCGGTGGCCGGGCGGGTGCACGAGGCGGCCCGGCGGATGCTCGGCGGCCGGTCGGGCGGCGGGCTGGACCGGGCCGCCTTCGAGGAGCTGTTCCCGGTCGAGGGCGGCTGGGCCACGGCGGTGCTCGCCGAGGGCCTGTTCGTCCCGGCCGGGCCCGGGTTCCGCTTCGCGCACGGGGAGTTCGCGGACTGGCTGCAGGGCCGGCACCTGGACCTGGACGCGGCGCTGCGGCTGCTGCTCGGCGAGGCCGAGGACACCCCGCCGTGGCCCGCCGACGAGGCGGCGGAGCCCGTCGGCCACCCGGCGGCGGAGACGGCGGGGACGGCCGCCGGGGCGGACGCCGTCCCCCGGCACCGGATCGGCCCGGTCGCCGCCGCACTGCGCCGGGTGGCCGAGACCTGGGGCGCCGGCGCCCTGGACCCGTGGCTGCACCGGATCTGGCGCGCCCTGGACCTGCGCCCGCCGGGCAGCGAACCCGCCTGGTGGGCGGCCCGGTTGCTCGCCGAGGGCCTGGCCGCCGGCCCGGACCCGGCCGAACACCGGGCGCTGCTCGACCAGATGGCGGTCCGGATCGCCGAACGGGCGGGCGGGACGGGCGCGGTGGCGCTCCCGGTGGCCGGGCTCGGCCGTTTCGGGCCGGCCTTCTGGACCGGCCTCGGCCTGCCCGTCGAGGCCGAACTCGCCCTGCTGCGCGGCCTGGTGGCCGCCGACGGCCCCGGTCAGCGCTTCCTCGCCGTGGTGGCCCAGCGGCTGCGCGCCGACCCGGTCGGGGTGTTCCCGCTGCTCTGCGCCTGGTTCGAGGACCCGCGCGGCCTGCCGGGCCGCCCGGGGCGCACCGTCGCCGACCTCGCCCACGACCTGCTGTACGCCCACCGGCGGCTCGCCCTGGACGAGTTGGCCGACGCGCTGGCCGCCGCCGCGCACCCGCGGGCGGACGCGCTGCTCACCGTGCTCGCCGCCGAGGAGCCGTCCGCGCTCTGCCGCGCGGTGGACCGCTGGAGCCACGACCGGCGGCCCGAGCGGCACGTCGCGGCGGCCGTGCACGCGCTGCGGACCGCCCCGTACGCCTCCGGGGCCGGGGTCGAGCTGCTGCGGTACACCGCGCTGACCCTGCTCGCCCGCGAGGACGAGCCCGGTCTGCACGGGGCCGCGCTGGCGCTGCTGGTCGGCGATCCGGCGACCCGGGCCGAGCACCTGCCGGCCGCGCTCGCCCTGCTGCGGGCCGGCGGCGACGCCTTCCTCACCCCGCGGGCGCTCGCCCCGGCCCTGGAGAGCGACCCGGAACCCGTCCTGGCGGCCTTCGCCGAGTGCTCGGCCGCCCCCGGCGCGGCCCCCGCCGAGACGCTGCGGGTGCTCGCCGACGCCACCGCCCCGGCGGCCGTGCGGCGGGGCGCCGAGCTGGCCGCCGGGCTGCTGCGCGGGAACCCGGGGCTGGCCGGCCCGGTCGCCGTCGACTACCTCGGCCGCCGGCTGGCGCGCGCCGCCGCCGGCCCGGCCGACCGGCTGGAGCTGCGGGTGCTGATCGGCGCCGCGCTGGCGGCCCGCAGCGCGGCCGTCCGGCGGCCGTTCGCCGAGGTGCTGTCCCTCCCGGTGGCGGACCCGGCGGCGGACGCGCTGCGCTGCGAGCTGCTGGACACCCTGCTCGCCGCCGAGACCGACCCGGCGGTGCTGACCGTCGCCGTGGAGCGGCTCGCCGAGCACTGCGCGGCCGAGAACCCGGCCCGGGCCCGGGCGGTGCTGGCCCGGGCCGGCACCGGGCTGCCGGGCGCGGACGAGCTGCTGGTGCGCTGCGCCGGGCGGTCGGCGGCCTTCGCCCGGCTGCTCGCCCGGTGGCCGTCCGGTGCCGCGCCGACCGCCCCGGACGGCCCCCGGCTGGCCCGGATGCGGGCCCTGGCGGCGGCCGGACGGGACCCGCAGTACGCCGCCGCGGAGGCCGAGCGGGCCGTCTCCGGGCGGGCCGCGGGGCCCTCGGCGGGCTCAACCCGTATTCCGGTGCCTGAGCCGGGGCAGGCGCATGGCACGCTATAGGGGTTCGGGTTTTGAGCGTTTGAGCGTACAGAGGGTACGCGCCGTACGGAACAAGGAGCGGTCAGGTGCAGCGCTGGCGTGGCCTGGAGGAGATCCCCGGGGACTGGGGACGCAGCGTCGTCACCATCGGCTCGTTCGACGGGGTGCACCGAGGACATCAGCTGATCATCGGGCGGGCGGTCGAGCGGGCCCGCGAACTGGGCGTCCCGGCGGTCGTGGTGACCTTCGACCCGCACCCGCGCGAGGTCATCCGCCCGGGCAGCCACCCGCCGCTGCTCGCGCCGCACCCGCGCCGTGCCGAGCTGATCGCGGAGCTGGGCGTGGACGCGGTGCTGGTGCTGCCGTTCACCACCGAGTTCTCCCAGGAGTCCCCGGAGACCTTCGTCCGGCAGGTACTGGTGGACGCGCTGCACGCGCGGGTCGTCATCGAGGGCCCCAACTTCCGCTTCGGGCACCGGGCGGCCGGGAACGTCGAGCTGCTCGGCGAACTGGGCCGGGCGGACGACTTCGAGGTCGAGGTGGTCGACCTCCAGGTGTGCGGCACGGCCGGGGACGGCGAGCCGTTCTCCTCCAGCCTGACCCGCCGGCTGGTGGAGACCGGGGACATGGCCGGCGCCAACGAGGTGCTGGGCCGTCCGCACCGGGTGGAGGGCGTGGTGGTGCGCGGCGCGCAGCGCGGCCGCGACCTGGGCTACCCGACCGCCAACGTCGACACCGTGCCGCACAGCGCGATCCCGGCGGACGGCGTGTACGCGGGCTGGCTGACCGCCGACGGCGAGCGGATGCCGGCGGCGATCTCGGTCGGCACCAACCCGACCTTCGACGGCACCACCCGCACCGTGGAGGCGTACGCCATCGACCGGGTCGGCCTGGACCTGTACGGGCTGCACGTGGCCGTGGACTTCCTGGCCTACCTGCGCGGGATGGAGAAGTTCGACTCCATCGACGCGCTGCTGGACCGGATGGCCGACGACGTCAAGCGGGCCCGCGAGCTGACCGACGGCATCTGAGCGACGGCATCCGAGCGACGGCGTCCGAGGCGTCGCAGGACGACGGAAGGGGCCCACCGACCTGGTGTCGGTGGGCCCCTTCCGTCGCTGTCACTGCTGGGGCGGGGGCGGCGGGTAGCCGTAGCCCGGCCCCGGCTGCTGTGGCCAGGGCGCCCCGGGGGCGGGCTGCTGCGGGTAGCCGTACCCGGGCGGGGGCGGCGGGGCCTGGCCGGGCTGCGGGGCCCACGGCGCCCCGGGGGCGGGCTGGCCGGCCTGCTGCGGGTACGGCTGGGGCTGCTGCTGCGGGTCGGCGTACGGCTGGGGGCCGCCCGACTGCGGGTAGCCGGCCTGGGCCTGCTGCTGCCAGCCGGCCTGCTGGGCGGCGGCGGCCTGGTGGGCCCGGATGATGTCCTCGCCGACCAGGGTGGCCAGCTCGAAGTAGGCCTCCCGGACCTTGGGCCGCATCATGTCGAGGTTGACCTCGGCGCCGGCCGCCAGGCTCTCGTCGAACGGCACCACGATCACGCCGCGGCAGCGGGTCTGGAAGTGCGCGACGATGTCCTCGACCTTGATCATCTTGCTGGTCTCGCGCACCCCGGAGACCACCGTGATGCTGCGCTGGACCAGGTCCGCGTAGCCGTGCGCGGAGAGCCAGTCCAGGGTGGTCGAGGCGCTGGAGGCGCCGTCCACGCTGGGGGTGGAGACGATGATCAGCTGGTCGGCCAGGTCCAGCACCCCGCGCATCGCGCTGTACAGCAGGCCGGTGCCGGAGTCGGTCAGGATGATCGGGTACTGGCGGCCCAGCACGTCGATCACCTGGCGGTAGTCCGAGTCGTTGAAGGTGGTCGAGACCGCCGGGTCGACGTCGTTCGCCAGGATCTCCAGGCCCGAGTTCAGGTCCTGCGAGGTGAACTGACGGATGTCCATGTAGCTGCGCAGGTGCGGGATGGCCGTCACCAGGTCGCGGATGGTCGCGCCGGTCTGGCGCTTCACCCGGCGGCCCAGGGTGCCGGCGTCCGGGTTGGCGTCGATCGCGATCACCTTGTCCTGGCGCTCGCTGGCCAGGGTCGCGCCGAGCGCGGTGGTGGTCGTGGTCTTGCCGACGCCGCCCTTGAGGCTGATCACGGCGATCCGGTAGCAGCTCAGCACCGGGGTGCGGATGATCTCCAGCTTGCGGGCCTTCTCGGCCGCCGCGGCCTTGCCGCCGAACTGGAAGCGCGGCTGCTGGCGCTGCTGCTTGGGCTGGCTGCGCAGCAGCCGGTCCGAGGACAGCTCGACGGCGGCGGTGTAGCCCAGCGGCGCGCCGTGCGCGGTCTGCTGCGGGGCGGCGGCCTGCTGGAACGCGCTGGGCTGCGGGGCCTGCGGTTGCTGCTGCCACGGCTGGCCGGGCAGCGGCTGCCCCGGCAGCGGCGGGCCGGGCTGGGCCTGCGGGCCGGGCTGCGGCGGGACCGGCTGCTGGTACGCGGCGGGCTGCGGCCAGCCGCCCTGGCGCGGGTCCACCGGGCCGGGCTGGGGCACCGGGCCGGGGGGCTGCGGGGCGGCGGCGTGCTGGGGCGGCAGCGGCTGTGGCTGCTGCGGCTGCTGGACTTGCTGAGCCTGCTGGGCCGCCCACGCGGCCTGCGGGTCCCAGGAAGCCGATGGGTCCTGGGGGTGCTGCGGCGGGGCCTGCTGGACCGGCGGCTGCGCGAAGTTCTGCGGCTGCGCGGGCGCGACGGGCACGGGAGCAGGGGCGGGCGCCAGGTACGGCTGCGGCGCGGGCTGCTGCGCCGCGGCCTCCGGCGTCGGCCAGGCCGGGGCACCGGCCTGCGGCTGCTCGGCGACCGGCGGAGCCGGGGCGGCCGCCGGGAACGGGACGTGCTGCGCCTCGGCCTGCACCGGCGGGACCGGCGCGGCGGGCGTGGGCGTGGGCGTGGCAGCGGGCGTCGGGGCCGGGACGGCGGCCGGCGCGGCCTCCGCCGCCGGGGCGGCGGCCTGGCCGGGCACCGGAGCCTGGGCCTGCCGCTGCTCCGGAGCGGCCTGCTGCGCCGGGGCCTGCTGGGCCTGCGCCGGAGCGGCGGCGGCGGGCACCGGGGCGTCGGCCGAGGCCGGAGCCCCGGCAGCCGGAGCCGAAGCGGCCGGAGCCGAAGCGGCCGGAGCCGAAGCGGCCGGAGCCCCAGCGGCCGGAGCCGAAGCGGGCTCCGTCTGCACGTACCAGGACGGGGGAGTGTAGTCAGGCGCGTCCGACCAGTCGTCGTCGTCCTCCGCCGCGTTGTCGCCGACGTAGACGCCGTCCCGATCGCTGCTCACTTTTCTGGCTCCCTCGTGTTCGCCGCCGCTTGTTCAGCGGTGCCGTTGCCGCATCAAAGACTAGGCCGTACGGCAACCCCCGTTGAAGGCGGCTTCGGTTCCCCGACGGCCCGCCCGGTGCGGCGAGCCGCTGCTCAGTCCATCCGGCGCGGCCCGCCGAGCACCTGTTGTTCGGCCTGCCCGGCCACGGCCCGTACGTACTGGCGCCGCATCCGGGTCGCCCACAGGGTGAGGTCGTCGCCGAGGGTGGGCAGGGCGGCCACGTCCTCCGGGGGCAGCGAGAGCACCCGGCCGGTCAGTTCCGCCTCCTGCGGCGAGATCCGCTGCACGCCGACCAGGTCGGCCGCGTTCAGCACCCGGGAGGCGTTCGGGCCCAGGTAGGGCAGCAGGGTCAGGGTGGTCTGCCAGGGCGCGGCGGAGAGTCGGCTGCGCGGCGGGCGGGCGCCGAGGTCGCGCACCACCAGGACCGGCGAGGCCACCGAGGCGCCCTGCGGGCCGAGCCGGCCGACCTGGTGGACCGTCACGCAGGGCTGGCCGCCGCCGGCGGCCTGGGCCAGCGGGCCCCACAGCTGCCCGCGGGCGGTCTCCACCGCGACCCGGGCGCCGATCGCGGCCGCCCGCAGCGCGATGACCTGCGCGGTCCACATGCCGCCGACGAGCACCAGGTCGTACGAGGTCGGGCGGAACAGGCCGAGCACGGCGGGCAGTCCCTGCGGGTCGACGCCGATGACCACGCCGTCGTCGCCGACCGGGAAGGCCAGCGCCGCGAGGTCGGCCGCCTCCAGGACGTGCTTCTCCCGGCGCGGGCCGCGCAGTCCGAAACCGGGCAGGATCCGCGGCCTGGTCCGGCGCTGCTCGGCGCCGGGCTGCGGGCCGACGGTGGGATAGGTCTGGTAGGCCATCAGGAAGCCCCTCCGAGCGGCAGGGTGGCGAGCATGCCGGGGGCCTGCTCCAGGTCGAGCCGGACGAGGCCGAGCCCGGTGCTCTGGGCCCGGGTCTCCACCTGGCGGCCGACCTGGCCGACCTCGCTCTCGTTGCGCCCGGTCACCCGCAGGTGCCCGCTGACCGTCACCGAGCCGCCGGTGCCGTGCCCGGCGGTCAGGCTGAAGGTGCTGGCGAGGGCCGGCGAGCCGGTGATCAGGTTGACCAGGTCCGGCGCGGCGATCCGGCCGGGGGCGCCGCCGGGGCGGCTGAGCTGCGGCCAGCGGGAGATCCAGTACGTGGTGTGCCAGCGGTCGTCGATCCGCCAGAACCGGTTGCCCTCCTGGGTGCGGCGGGTGGTGCCGCCGCCGCTGCCGGTGCCCTGGCGGCCGGCCACCGCGATCGGGTTGGCGCAGGTGGCGATGGCCAGCGCGGCGATCAGCTCGCGCTCGTCCAGCACGGTCGCGTTGAACCCGGCGCTGTTGAGCCGGCCGGCCAGCTGGTCGGTGACCCGCTGCAGCGCCTTGCGGGCGCCCTCCTCGCCGCCGCCGCGGGCCCGGACGGCGGTCGCCGCGCGCTCCGGGTCGAGCTTGAGCGCGACCCAGGTCAGCCGCAGTCCGGGGGTGGAGGTGCCGTCCGGCAGCTCGCGGTAGGCGCGGGCGGCCAGCGACTGCTCGGGCAGGTGCTGGGCGGGGGCGGGCTGGGTGTGCTGGACCAGCTGCACCGACTCCAGGGTGATGTCGTCCACCGTGAGCGCCGAGCAGACCACGTCCAGCGGCAGCGGCAGCGCGGTGCGCACCGGGCGCAGCGGCTGGTCCTTGGCCTGGACGAGCAGGACCGAGGTGAGGAAGGTCCCGTCGCCGACCATGCCGGTCTCCCGGCGGACCGGGCGGCCGCCGAACTCGGCCTCGGTGGCGTGGGTGCAGGTGCGCAGCCCCGGTTCGAGCTCCAGCGCGGGCGCCAGCGCCGGGTCGGTGCCGGCCGGCGGCAGCAGCGTCCGGGCCTGCCTGCGGCGGGACTTGAGGGCGGCGCGGACCCGCAGCAGGTCCGGGACGGTGCGGCCGCGCACCGGGAGGAGGGCGAGTACGAGCAGCACCAGCGCGACGGCGCCGAAGCCGGCCGCGACCGTCCGGCTGATCGTCCAGCCGACGGCGACCAGGGCCGCCGCGACCTCGACCAGGACGAGCTGCTGGAGCTTCAACCGCCCGCCGAGCAGCCCCGGTCGGGGGTTGATCCGGACCTGGACGGCGCCGCCGCCCCCGGTGCCGGTCGGCTGCGGCCGGTCGGGCCCCGTCCCCGGTCCTGTCCCCGTCCCGGTCTCGGCCGTCGGCGTGCTGTGCTGCGCCCGGCCGGCCCGGCGCGCCCTCCCGCCGCCCGCACTGCGGCGGCGTCCTGGAGCGGTCTGGCTTGGCATCCCCCGGTGGCCCTCTCTGATCCGTTCTCGCGGCCCGGCTGGCTGTGTCGCGGACCGTACCCGTACCGTACTCACCGTCTGCTGCCGCATCGTAGAGGGTTCGCGCCGGTTCGTGCCCGGCGGGTGACCACGGGGCAGGTCGGTCTGACAACGCCCGACGACGTCTGACTAGGGGGACGACGAGGTATGGCATCGCGCCGGGACGAGCTGAACGCGTACACCTTCGCCCGCAAGCGCACGGTGGGCGCCTTCCTGCTGCCCGCCGGCGGCGGCAGCGACGAGGACGCGCCGCGTCCGGTGAAGGCGGTGCTGCCGAGTGTGCTGGCCGGGGCGGTGGTGGTGGCCGGCTTCGGGCTCTGGGGGGTCTTCAAGCCGAGTGCGCCGGTGAAGTGGGACGACGGCAAGAACATCATCCAGGGCAAGCAGTCGACGACCCGGTACGTGGTGCTCACCGACCAGGACAACAAGACCAAGCGGCTGCACCAGGTCCTCAACATGTCCTCGGCGCGGCTGGTGCTGCCCGCGGGCGCCAAGGTCGTGGTGGTGGACGACGGGGTGCTCGACCGCTACCCCAACCACGGGCCGACGATCGGCATCCCGTACGCGCCGGACAAGCTGCCGACCACGGACAACGCGAACAAGCCGATGAAGTGGGCGGTGTGCGACCGCCCGGGCTCGGACGACAAGCAGGAGACCGTCAACCAGGCGGTGTTCGTGGCGGCCGGGGCGGACGCGGCGGCGCTGGCGGCCAAGGACCGGATGCTCGGCCCGGACCAGCTGATGCTGGTGCAGCAGGCCGACGAGCAGCAGATCTCGGCCGCGCCGGCGGCGGGTCAGCCGGCCGCCTCGGGTGCGGCGGTGTTCCTGGTCGACGCGCAGGGCCGCAAGCACGAGATCGGCACCCCGCAGTCGGACGACAAGGAGCGCAAGGCGCTGATCACCGCGGTGTTCGGGCCCAACGCGGTGCCGCAGCGGGTCAAGCGGGACTGGCTGGACACCCTGGTGACCGCCACCCCGATCACCTTCCCGCAGGTCGAGGGCGTGGCCGACAGCCAGGGCGCCAACTCCAAGGTGGAGCTGGGCAACCAGGCCGACCGCCGGGTCGGCCGGCTGGTGCACTACCAGGACCGCCACTACGTGGTCGGCAAGGAGCAGCTGTTCCTGGTCACCCCGTTCCAGGCGGAGCTGATCCGGCAGAACCCGGCGTACCAGATGCTCTACAAGTACGACCAGGACAAGAAGCCGCGCAGCGACGAGATGATCCCGGCCGACAACGCCCAGTGGGGCGGCGACGTCGCGCTGAAGGGCACCGCGCCGGACTGGCCGCTGAAGACCGGTGCGCCGGTGAACAACTGGCAGGACCGCCAGGACGCCCGGATGGTCGTGTGCAGCACCTACGACGGTGTCGCCGCGGACGGGGCCACCGCCAAGCGCAGCGTCTGGGCCGGGACGACGTACCCCGCGCCGTACAACAACGGCGCCGGGGCCGCGTACGTGACCCCCGGTCACGGGCTGTTCTACCGCTCGCTGGACCACGCGGCGGCCGGCTCCGGGACCGACTTCCTGATCACCGAGACCGGGTTGCGCTACTCCGTCCCGTCCAACGGTGACGGCGGCCAGCGTCCCACGGCCTCGCCGCAGCCGGGCCAGAGCGCCCCGCCGAAGCAGCCGACGCCGCAGCCGACGGCCACGCCGGCCCCCGGGGCGCCGTCCCAGGAGCCCGGCCAGCAGGAGGAACCGGGCGGCAACCAGGCCCGGTTGGGCTACCAGGGGGTCCAGCCGCTGCCGGTGCCGAAGGAGTGGTCGAACCTGGTTCCGGCCGGTCCGCCGCTGACCGCGAAGAGCGCCGCCCAGCCGCAGAACGCCTGACCGGCCAAGCGCGGCAACCGAATTGGCCGCAGTGTCATGGTCTGGTAACTACTCTGTGCTCGGTGTTGGGCGAGCTGCGTGTGCCGACTACAGTGCTGCTGGACATCACACGGGTGATGGCACGGTGGGGCCCCTCGCGGGCCCTCCGTGCACGCAAAATGTTGTCTCATGGGGGACGGTGGAGCATGGCTCAGGGTCAGTTCACGATGACGGCGCAGGAGATGCTGGCGTTCGCCAAGCAGATCGAAGAGGCCATCGGCAAGATCGAGGCCGAGCGGACCAAGCTGATCAGCACGGTCTCCGGCATCACCGGCGGCTGGCAGGGCCAGGCCGCGAGCGCCTACACGACCCTGCAGAACCGGGTCAACGAGGACATCGCGAAGCTGAAGGAGTCGCTGACCGCGATCAAGCACGCGATCGAGCTGACCACCAAGCACTACGCGAGCACCGAAGAGGAGCAGAAGGCGATGTTCTCCTCGGCCCAGGGCTGATCACCGCTTCCGCGTTGATCGTCGCACCCGCGCCGACCGCCGTTCTGTCCCGATCCACCGCTCCGCGGAGCGCCCGCCACTGACCGCGTGGCGCTCCGCACCCTCGTCTAGGGAGACAACGTGTCCGACCACATTCTCGTCAACTTCGAGACCGTTCACCACGCGTCCGAGGAGGTCAAGGCCTCGGCGAGCCGCATCGACCACCTGCTGAACGACCTCAAGGGCAACGTCACCCGCATCGCCTCCAGCTGGCAGGGTGCGGCCCAGGAGGGCTACCAGGCCCACCAGGCCCAGTGGGACGCCCGCGCCGCCGACCTGCAGAAGACCTGCACGCAGATCGCGACCTCGCTGGACCAGGCCGCGCAGAGCTACCGGACGACCGAGGACGCCAACGCCAAGCTCTGGGGCTGACGTTCGGGTTCCGTAGGGAACAGCAGGGGGCGGGTACCCGGATTCCGGGCACCCGCCCCCGACGCGCGACACGGGTGGACGACATGAGGGGTGGCAGGGTGTCCCGACACGGGTACCGGAAGGCGGCCGCGGCGCTCGCCGCGCTCGCGGTGCTGGGCGGCCCGCTCGCCGCCCCGGCGTACGCCGAAGGTGGGCCCGGACTGGCCGCGGCCGGCGACTGCCCCAAGCCGGCGCCCGACGTGCCGACCGTGCCGTGGTCGCTGCAGCGCCTGCTGCTGGACGAGCTGTGGCAGGGCGGGAAGACCACCGGCGCGGGCGTGACGGTCGCGGTCATCGACACCGGGGTGGACGTCAACAACCCGCAGCTGAGCGGAAAGGTCGACGAGGGCCCCAACCTGCTGGTCAACCGCGAGACCAAGGAGGCGATCCCGGGCAAGTCCATCGAGGACCCGGTCGGCCACGGCACCAAGGTGGCCGGGATCATCGCGGCCGGCCCCAGGAAGGCCACCGGTTTCGTCGGGCTGGCCCCCGACGCCAGGATCTTCTCGATCCGGCAGAACGACAGCGACGGCAACGGCGACGTCTCCACCCTGGTCACGGCGATCAGGAAGGCGGCCGACCAGCCCGGCGTCAAGGTCATCAACATCTCCCAGGACGTGCGCGGCGCGGGCGACGCCCGCTTCGGCGGGTACCAGGAGCTGAAGGCCGCCGTCGACTACGCCGAGGCGAAGAACATCGTGGTGGTCGCCTCCACCGGGAACGACGGCAAGGAGGGCGACACCTACCCGGGCGCCTTCCCGACCGTGCTGGCCGTCGGCGCCTCCGACCGCAACAACGAGCGCGCGCCGTTCTCCCAGTACGGCGGCTTCGTGAAGGTCGCCGCGCCCGGTGTCGACATGCTGTCCACCGTGCCCGGGAGCGGCCAGTGCGTGGACAACGGCACCAGCTTCGCCGCCCCGTACGTCTCCGGGCTCGCCGCGCTGCTGTGGAGCGCCCACCCGAACTGGAAGGCGGCCCAGGTGCGGGCCTGGATCGAGCAGACCGCGCAGCGCACCCAGCGCGAGCCGGACAACTTCACCGGCTGGGGCGTGGTGGACCCGGTCAGGGCCGTCACCAAGGCCCCCGACGACGCGCCCTTCGCGCCCACCCCGGACGCCCCGGTGCAGCTCGCCGCCGCGCCGATCGTGCCGCGCCCGGTGGGCCTCGGCGAGACCCAGGCCGACCGGGACGGCCGTACCGCGACGTACGTCCTCGGCGTCGGCGCGCTGCTGGTCGCCCTACTGATCGGCGGCGGCACGGTGCTGCGCGACCACCGGCGCAAGTCCGCCGACTGACCTCCGACCCCCGCCCGACCGGGCCGGCGCGTCGAAGAACCGCCGGAACCCCCTGTAACACCGCAGCCCGCCCGCCGCATCGATGAAGTGTCAGGGACGGCGGACCGCGGGGGGCAGGGCGCATGGGGTGGATCGGGGCGGGCCGGGAGGCCAAGGACGCGGAGTTCCTGGAACTCGTCTCCGGCCGGACCGGCCACCTGTACCGCTCGGCGTGCCTGCTCACCAGCGGCGACACCCACTACGCCGAGGACCTCGTGCAGGAGGCCCTCAGCCGGATGTACGTGCTGTGGCGGCGCAGCGCCTTCACCGGCCGCGGCCGGATCGACAACCCGGCGGCCTACACCCACACCGTGATGGTGCGCACCTTCCTCGCCCAGCAGCGCCGCCGCTCCAGCGGCGAGCGCCCCAGCGACGCCCTGCCGGAGCCGGAGGGGCAGGACGCC
Organism: Kitasatospora sp. NPDC058046; assembly: GCF_042885595.1. Taxonomy (NCBI): domain Bacteria; kingdom Bacillati; phylum Actinomycetota; class Actinomycetes; order Kitasatosporales; family Streptomycetaceae; genus Kitasatospora; species Kitasatospora sp. NPDC058046. The sequence goes on along the minus strand of NZ_JBHVRS010000046.1, from coordinate 19,282 downwards.
GACCGCACGCTGCGGCTGACCCTCCTCGACGCGCTCGGCCGGATGCCGCCCAAGGACCGCGCGGTCCTGGTGCTGCGCTACTGGGAGGACCGCAGCGTCGAGGAGACCGCCGAGGCCATGCGGGTCTCCTCCGGGGCCGTCCGTACCCGCACCACCCGGGCCCTGGCCCGGCTGCGCGCCCTGCTCGGCGACTCGCTGGCCGAGCTCGCCGCCCGCTGAGGCCGGCCGCCGACCGCCCGGTACCTCTCATCACCACCCGCGACGCAAGGAGACGGTGAACACCCATGTCCGAACCGGACAAGTTCGAGGACGATCTTCTCTATGCCCTCACCCGTACGGGCGAAGGCTTCCGCCCCGGCCGGGCCGACCTGGCCGCGGGCGGCTACCGGCGCGGCCGCGGCCGCTGGCGCCGCCGCTCGACCGCCGCCGTGGTGGGCGGGGCGGCCGCGCTGGCCCTGGTGGGCACCGGCGCGGTGTACCTGGGCTTCCCGGGGGCGAAGGACGCGGGCACGGTGAGTGCGGCCTCCGCCCCGGCGGCCACCGCCGGCGGCGACGGCGCCACCGCCTCGGCCACCCCGACCTCGGTGAAGTCCTCCGCCCCGGTGGTGATCACCGGGGACGAGGTGGTCGCCACCTTCCAGGCCCTGCTGCCCAAGGGCCAGGTGTCCGACGCGAAGGGGCACGGAACCGACGAGAACAAGGGGATGTACGCGGACGCCAACCTGGTGTTCGACGACGGCCAGGGCCGGTCGCTGATGGGCCTCAGCATCCAGAAGCACCGCCCCAAGGACGTCCAGCCGCAGACCTGCCCGACGGACCTCAAGCTCGCCTCGCTGGACTCCTGCGCCGTCACCGTGCTGCCGGACGGGTCGAAGCTCATGCTCACCCAGGGCTACGAGTACCCGGACCACCGGGCCACCACCAAGGAGTGGCGCGCCTCGGTGGCCCGTCCGGACGGCGGGCTGATCGGCCTCAGCGAGTGGAACTCGCCCCAGGAGAAGGACGCGCCGGACAGCCGGCCCAACCCGCCGCTCACGCCGGACCAGCTGAAGGCCGTCGTCACGGACCCGTCCTGGAACCGGGTCGTCGCGGCCCTCAGGTTCGACGGCGTCGACACCGAGGCGATCGACCCGGGCCTGTCGCTGCAGGACCGCGAGTCCGTCCTGACCGGGCTGCTGCCCGCGGGGGTGACGGTGACCGACCGCAGGAGCCGGGACCTGCGGGCGGACTTCGAGCTGGCCGGGGGCGGGCGGACCGGGACCCTGACGCTGACGGTCGAGAACTGGGCGAAGGCCCCCGACGACCGGCCGGGGCCGGAGGCGTACCAGGGCGCGGAGACCCTGCCGGACGGGACGAGGCTCCTGGCGCGCGGCGCGGCGGCCAAGGTCCCGAAGGGGGTGCAGGTCGTGGACGCGATGCGGCCGGACGGCGTGGAGGTCCTGGTCACGCTGGTGTCGAAGGGCGATCCGCTGCTGACCGAGGCGCAGCTGCGGGCGGTCGCCACCAGCCCGCAGTGGACGCCGAAGAAGTAGCGCGGGAGACGGCGGTGCCCCGGGCCTGGGGGAGGCCCGGGGCACCGCCGTGTGGGGGAGGGGTGGGGGTCAGTCCTGCTGGTCCTCGGGGAGGCTGATCACCCAGCGGGTGTCCTGCCGGGGGCGCAGGTAGAACAGCCAGTAGAGGGTGGCGGCGGCGGTGATGCCGCCGGTCCACAGCAGGGGCTCGGTGTCCAGCTTGGTCATCACGTAGACCAGGACGGCGATCAGCACGACCGGGACGGCCGGCCACAGCGGCATCCGCCAGGCGGCGGCGTGCTTGTGGTGGCCGCGGCGGGAGAGCAGCGCGGCGATCGCGACCAGCAGGTACATCCCGGTGACGGCGACGCCGGTGATGTTGCTCAGCAGCTCGCCCTTGACGAAGCAGAGCGCGGCGCCGGGCAGGCCGACCGCCAGGGTGGCGATCCACGGCGAGCCGAACCGGCCGAGGGTGCCGAAGGCCTTGTTGACCGGCTCCGGCCAGGCCTTGTCGCGGGCGGAGGCGAACAGCACCCGGGAGTTCTGGATGACCATGACGATGCCGGCGTTGATGATGGCCAGCGCGACGCAGAGGCTGATGAAGGTGCCGACCGCGGAGTTGCTCCAGGCGGTGACCATGCCGGAGATGTCGCCGGAGGCCAGGGTCTGCAGGTCGGGGGCGCCCACGGTGATCGCGACGACCGGGACCAGGATGATCGCGGAGGAGATGCCGAGCGTCCACAGCACGGTGCGCGAGACGTTGCGGCGCGGGTTCTCCAGCTCCTCGGACAGGTAGACGGCGGTGGAGAAGCCCTGGGTGATGAACAGGGCGATGCCGAGCGCGCCGACGATGGCGCCGACGCTCACCGTGGTGGTGGCGCCGCCGTCCCCGGTGACCACGCCGTGCAGCAGGCTGGGGGCGTCGCTGTTGGTGTGGGCGAAGCCGAGCACCGAGACCACGCCGGCCGCGATGACCTCCAGGACCAGGAAGACGCCGGTGATCCAGGCGTTGGCGCGCAGGTCGAGCAGGCCGGCCAGGGTGGCGGCCAGCATCACGGCGGCGCCGGTCATGGCCTTGTCGAGGTGCAGGACGGGCGCGAGGTAGTCGGCGGTGCCGAGGGCGATGACCGAGGGGACGATCATCACCACGATCAGGGAGAGCACGAAGACCAGCCAGCCCATCAGCCGCCCGGCCAGGGTGCCGACCATCGCGTACTCGCCGCCGGCGCTGGGGATCAGGGTGCCGAGTTCGGAGTAGCAGAACGCGACCGCGACGCAGAGCACGGTGCCGATCGCGATGGCCAGCGCGGTGGCGCTGCCGATGCTGGAGAACAGCTCCGGCACGATCACGAAGAGCGTCGAGGCGGGGGTGACGCAGGACAGCGTGAGCAGGGTGCCGCCCACGACGCCGATCGAGCGCTTGAGCTGCTGGGGCGCTGCCGCCTCGGCCGCGGGGGCGGCTACGGTCTGTGGCGGGCGAAGCGTGTCGGTCATGTGGCTTCCGATCGGCTCTGTGCGGTGCTGGGGTGGGAGCGGTATCGCCTCCGCTGGCTGGTTGCTCGGTGTCCGGTTCCAGGCGCTCCCTGGCCGCCATGGAACCTTGGGCGTATTGATCGCGTCAACGCCGGAACTGCTTCGGAATCCGTTGCGGTGAACGGCATAGACATACGATCCGATGATCACGTTCGGTCATTGCCAGCTTTGTCCGACTTGTTACTTTGGCCACATGGCAATTGAATCGAAGGTGAACAAAGAGGGCGGGCCGCGATTCCAAGGTCGTACTTCGAGTGAGCGGTGATACGCCCAGGTGCCCCTGAGGCGCCCGGCAACTCCCCGGCGGGGTACGGGAACCGCAGCCCCCGCCCGGAAAGATCTAGGTAACGTTTCGGAACCCGGGACGCCGAAGGGGCCGGACTCCACGAGTCCGACCCCTTCGCTCACCGTCCGTGACGGCCGGCGCGGCTACGCCACCGGCAGCCAGCCCGTCTGGACCATCTGCCCGCTGGTCACGCGGCGTGACACGAAGACGGCGCGGCCCGGCGGCAGCGCCTGCGGCTTGACCGTCCCCAGCAGCGCGCCCTCGTCCCGGTTGCCGGAGAGGATCACGCCCTGGCCGCCGAGCTCGCGCATCCGCTGCAGCACCGGCTCGTACAGCGAGCGGCCGGCGCCGCCCGCGCTGCGGGCCACGATCACCCGCAGGCCGATGTCGCGGGCGAACGGCAGGAACTCGGCCAGCGGGGCCAGCGGGTTGCCCGAGCTCGTCGCGACCAGCTCGTAGTCGTCGACGATCACGAACATGTCCTTGCCGCTGTACCAGCTGCGGTTGCGCAGCTGCTCGGCGGTCACGTCCGGGCCCGGCAGGCGGCGCGAGCAGGCGCCGCGCAGCATGTCCACGATGGCCGCCATGGCCGGCTGCGCGGCCGCGTACTCCACCAGGTACTCCGGCGGCACGGTGCCGAGCAGCGCGCGCCGGTAGTCGCCGACCACGATGCCGGCCTGGTCCGGGGTGTACCGCTCGGTGATCTGCTTGATCAGCATCCGCAGCACCGCCGACTTCCCGGACTCGGTGTCGCCGAAGACGATGAACAGCGGGTCGGTCTCGAAGTTGACGAAGACCGGTGCCAGCTCCGCCTCGTCCACGCCGAAGGCGACGCCGCGCTCCGGGTGCTCGAAGCCCTTCGGCAGCGCGTGGCCGTCCAGGACGGCCGGCAGCATCCGCACCTGCGGGGCGCGCGGGCCGGTCCAGGCCCCGTCGACGGCGGCGACCAGCCCGGCCACGCCGTTCTGGAGGTCCTCCACCGAGGAGGAGCCGTCCAGCCGGGGCAGGCCGGACAGGAAGTGCAGCCGCTCCGGGGTGATGCCGCGCCCGGCCAGCGACGGGACGTTCTGCGCCACCCGGCGGTCGACCTCGGACTCCATCGCGTCACCGAGCTTCAGCTCGGTCCGGTTCTGCAGCAGGTCCTTCAGGGCCGGGCGCACCTCGGCGTACCGGGCCGCGGTGATCACCAGGTGCACGCCGTAGCCGAGGCCGCGCTGGGCGATGTCGCCGATCACCGGCTCCAGGCCCTCGAACTCCTGCTTGAAGGTGTTCCAGCCGTCGATCACCAGGAAGACGTCGCCGAAGGCCTCGTCCGGCAGCTGGCCGGCCGCCCGGCGGGCCCGGTAGGTGGCGATGGTGTCGATCCCGGCGGCCCGGAACAGCTCCTCGCGCCGGTTGAGCACCCCGTGCACCTCGGAGACCATCCGGCGCACCTTGTCCACGTCCAGGCGCCCGGCCACCCCGCCGACGTGCGGCAGCCCGCCCAGCGACTGGAAGCTGCCCGCGCCGAAGTCGAGCAGGTAGAACTGCACCTCCAGCGGGGTGTGGGTGAGGCCGAACGAGGCCACCATGGTGCGCACCACGGTCGACTTGCCGGAGCGCGGGCCGCCCACGATCAGACCGTGGCCGGCCGCCCCCGCGTAGTCGACCTCCAGGATGTCCGTCTTCTGCTCGCGCGGCCGGTCGACGATGCCGATCGGCGCCCGCAGCCGGCCCGCCGGGTAGCCGGGCGCGGTCAGCCCGCGCTCCGGCACGACCTGCAGGGGCGGCAGCAGGTGGTCCATGCTCGGCGCCTCCTCCAGCGGCGGCAGCCACACCTGGTGCGCGGCCGGGCCCTGGCCGGCCATCCGCTGGACGAAGACGTCCAGGACGGTGTCCACCAGCGCGTCGTCCTGCTCCGGGGCCTGCGGGACGACCTCCACCTCCACCGGGTCCGGGAGGTCCACGAAGGCGGCGGTGAACTCCACCGGGCGGGTGTCGACCCGCCGCCCGCCGGTCGACCGCTGCTGCCCCGGCGCCCGGTACGGCCCCGAGACGTAGGCGGCCTTGAACCGGTCCATCACGTCCTCGCCGAACTTCAGGTAGCCGACACCCGGCACCGGCGGCAGGTGGTACGCGTCCGGCACGCCGATCGCCGCCCGGGACTCCGCGGCCGAGAAGGTGCGCAGACCGATCCGGTACGACAGGTAGGTGTCCAGGCCGCGCAGCTTGCCCTCCTCCAGGCGCTGCGAGGCCAGCAGCAGGTGCACGCCCAGCGAGCGGCCGATCCGGCCGATCTGGATGAACATCTCGATGAAGTCGGGCTTGGCGCTGAGGAGTTCGGAGAACTCGTCGATGATCAGCACCAGCGAGGGCAGCGGGTCCAGCGCCGCGCCGGCCGCCCGGGCCCGCTCGTACTCGTGGATGTTGGCGTAGTTGCCCGCCGAGCGCAGCAGCTCCTGGCGGCGGTGCAGCTCGCCCTCGATCGCGTCGCGCATGCGGTCGACCAGGGTGAGCTCGCCCTCCAGGTTGGTGATCACCGCGGAGGTGTGCGGCATGTCCGCCATGCCGGAGAAGGTCGCACCGCCCTTGAAGTCGGCGAGGACGAAGTTCAGGATCTCCGAGGAGTGGGTCATCGCCAGCGCCAGCACCAGCGTGCGCAGCAGCTCCGACTTGCCGGAGCCGGTCGCGCCGACGCACAGGCCGTGCGGGCCCATGCCCTCCAGCGCGGCCTCCTTGATGTCCAGGTAGACGTGCTCGCCGTTGGCGCCGACGCCGATCGGCACCCGCATCCGCTCGTGCTGGGCGCGCGGGCGCCAGCTGCGGGCCACGTCGAAGGAGCCCGGGTCGCCCGAGCTCATCATGTCGGTGAAGTCGAGGTTGGACAGCAGCGGCTCGTCGTCCCCGCCGGCCGAGATCCGGTACGGCGCCAACTGCCGCGCCAGCGCCTCGGACTGCCACACCGAGAGCAGGTCCGGCTTGCCGGTGTACGTCGCGCCGGAGGCCGAGCGCAGCACCAGCTCCTCGGCGTTGACCGTCACCATCAGGTGCCCGCTGGGCTCGTCGACCTCGCCCGGCACCACCTCGATGACCGTCACGCCCTGCACGCCCTCCGGGCTCGCCAGCAGCGAGTCGTGCGGCACCCCGGCGCCGTCCATGACGACCACCAGGTGCGGCTGGTCGGCCGGCGGGGCCACCTCCCGCACGAAGCGCTGGCGGCCGGCCAGCTCGTCCTGGAGCAGGTACTCCAGGTCGCCCAGGTCGGCGGCGAACAGCCGGCGCGAGCCCGCGCCGTCGGCCTCCTTGCGGTGCTGGTTGTGCGGGAGCCACTTGGTCCACTCCCACTCCTCGGCCGCACCGGGCGCGGCCGCGACCGCCACCATCAGGTCGTCCGGCGAGTGCAGGGTGGTCAGTTGGGCGATCATCGCGCGCACGTTCCCGTACACCGAGTCCGGGTCCCCGCACACCGTGATGTGGTAGAAGGCCCGCAGCGAGACCGCCAGCGGCAGGTCCTGGAGGGTGCCGTGCGCCTTCAGGAAGGAGTGCATCGCGGCCGCCGACAGCGGCTCCAGCTCGTCCATCGGCGCGGTCTGCGGCGCCACCAGCGGCGTGGACAGCTGCACCGGCCCGAGGCCCACCCGGATCTGCGCGAAGTCGCCGTCCCCGGTGCGCCGTTCCCACAGCCGGCGGCCGTCCTCGACGATCGACCAGAGCTGGTCCGGGGCCGGGTTCAGGAACAGCAGCGCGCCGCGCTGGCGCTCCGCCGTGCGGCGCACCTGGCGGCGGGTCTGCTGGAGGTACTTCAGGTAGTCGCGCCGCTCGTCCGCCATCGCGGTCGAGCCGCCCTTGCGGGCCCGGACGATCTGCGCCAGCACCATGCCGACCGTCGAGGCGATCATCAGACCGCCCATGATCTTCATGGGTGCGGCGGCCCCCGGCGAGAAGAAGAACACCGCCGATCCGCCCATGCCCAGCATCGGCAGGATGCTCATCAGCCAGTCCTCGCCGCCCTGCCGGGGCAGTTCGGGCGGGCTCACCAGCTCCACCGGTTCGTCCGGCACGGTGGGCGGATACGCCCTGGCCGGTCGCTTGACCGTGATCACACCCATGTGTCATCCACCCCGCGGCGTCGATCGATCACTTCGGCATCAGCCCTCACGTGACTTGCGCACGCTCCGTACGGGAATCCGGTGACTGGGGACGCCCCACCCAGCGCAGCCCCCGTACCTCTGCGCAGGCGCCGATCCTAACGGTCGCCCCCGCACCGCCCGCCAGGGCCCGGTACGCACCGGCACCGGACACGAACCGAACGGGTAGGGTAACGCCGCGCCAACTCGCGGCCCGGTCGGGCCGGTTCCACAGCAACACCGAGCGCCGCCGGGCCTCGGCACCGTCAACAAGGGGGAGCGCCACGTGCGTCGAAGGATCGAGGTGCGGGCATGAGTGAGCGGAGCGAGCTCATCATCGAACACCGCGCAGTGGGCGGAGCGCCTGCCGGGCGAAGCGGGGTGGGAGCGTGAGCACCGCGGCCGCCACCGGCTACTGCCGGGTGACCGTCGTCGCCCCGGACCGCCGGATCGACGTCGCCCTGCCCGAGGACGTCCCGCTCGCGGACGTCTACCCCGAGGTGCTGCGGCTGGCCAACCAGAGCCAGCCCGACGGCACCCCCACCGGCTTCCACCTGGTCCGCCGGGACGGCACGGTGCTCGACAGCGGGCTGCCGCTGGCCGCCCAGCAGGTCCGCGACGGCGACCTGCTGGCGCTGCGCCCCTTCGCCGAGTCGCTCCCGCCGGCCGTCTACGACGACGTCGCCGACGCGATCGCCAGCGCCGTCGAGGCCGACCGCCGGTTCTGGACCGCCGAGCTGATGCGCGGCTTCGGCCTGATCGGCGCCGGGGTGCTGCTCACCCTGCTCGGCTTCGCGCTCTGGTTCTCCGACCTGCGCCACGACATGCACGGCCTGCCCGGCGTGCTGGCCGGCGTCACCGCCGTCGTGCTCACCGCGCTCGCCGGGGTCCGCGCCCGGGTCTACCAGGACGCCCACGCGGCCGTCGCGCTCGGCCTCGGCGCGCTGCCGCACGCCATGATCGGCGGCAGCGGCGTGATCGCCGTCGCCCACCTCGGGGACGGCCCCGGCCGGCTCCAGTTCCTGGTCGGCTGCGTCGCCGCCCTGGTGGTCTCCGTACTGCTGGCCGGCCTGCTGCCGGAGAAGGACGCGGTGTTCGTCGCCGCCGCCCTGGTCTCCACCGCCGGCGCGCTCGCCACCTTCGCGGCCGTCCTGCTCCCGGAGACCCCGGCCGGGCACATCGCCGCCGTCACCGGCGTCGCCGCCGTCGCCGTGGTCGGCTTCCTGCCCAGCCTCTCCGCCCGGTTCGCCCGGCTGCCGGTCGGCTTCAGCGCCCCCGGCCAGACCCGCACCCGCAGCCGCGACTACGACGAGGAGGCCGAGCGCGCCGAGGCCGTCCAGTACGAGCGGATCGCGCACCAGGCCCGCCGCGGGCACGAGGTGCTGGTCGGCCTGGTCGGCGGCTGCGCCGCGGTCGTGGTCGGCGCCTGCGCCGTCCTCGGCTTCACCGACGAGACCTTCCCCGAGGTGCTCGCGCTCGCCCTGGGCCTGACCACCATGCTGCGCGCCCGGCTGTTCCGCTACACCGCGCAGGTGCTCAGCCTCACGGTGGCCGGCCTGCTCGGCCTGAGCCTGCTGATCGTCGGGCTCTCCCTGCACACCCCGCAGTTCTTCCTGCGGGCGGCCGGCTCCACCACCGAGCTCGACCTGCGCACGATCTGGCTGACCGCCTCGATCGCCTTCGGCGCCGCGCTGCTCACCGCGATCGCCCTGGTGGTGCCGCGGCTCGGGGTCTCCCCGTTCTGGGGGCGCATCCTGGACCTGGTGGACAGCCTCACCCTGATCTCGCTCGTCCCGCTGGCGCTCGCCGTCCTGGACGTCTACCGGCTGGTCCGCGGCGCCACCAGCTGACCGCAGGCCCCCCGGAGCCGCCCGCGGAGGCCCCGGAACCGTCCCCGGAGCCGCCCGCCCGACCGCCGAACGGCCGGGTGGGCGGCACTGGTACGCTTGGCCTTCGAGCGCAGCCGTGTGTCCGCCCCCCGTGGGTCGACGACCGCCGGCCGCGCCCGCGACACCGAGTTCTCGATGAGTCCTGTGTTGTCGACCAGGACCGCTCGGTAGACCCTGAAGGAGTTGCAGTGGCTCTCGCCTCTGACGTCAAGAAGCAGATCTTCGCCGAGTTCGGCCAGAAGGAGGGCGACACCGGTTCCCCCGAGGTCCAGGTGGCCATGCTCTCCCGTCGTATCTCGGACCTGACCGAGCACCTCAAGACCCACAAGCACGACCACCACTCGCGTCGTGGCCTGCTGATCCTGGTCGGCCAGCGCCGCCGCCTGCTGCAGTACCTGGCCAAGAAGGACATCGAGCGCTTCCGTACGCTCGTCGACCGCCTGGGCATCCGCCGCGGTGCCGCCGGTGGCGCCCGCTAAGACCGCCGCTCGGGGGCGGCTCCCCACACCGGGGAGCCGCCCCTCGCGCGTATGCCGCGGCCGTTGAGCCGCGGCGCCCGCAGATAACAACTCGCGCGCACCTCCCCAGGTGGCCGAGGATTGCACCGTAGGGTTGTGGGCATGCCGGGTGATGGCGCACCAGCGCGCCACCCGGGCAGAAGGACCCAACCCCCCCCGCGGGACGAAGGCTTCAAACGGAAGCCGCCCGCATCCGAGAGAGCGTCCAGACGCGGACCGCCCTTCCGGGCCCGGCAGCCGTGAGGCGCCGGTCCTCGGTAGTGGCCGTCGGAACCCCCGCAGACCGAGCGGGGCACTCCGGAGGCTTCGATCGAAGACCGGCCCGACTGCCGCCCTCCCCGAGGAGGGCCCGGGGCCCACCGCAGGCAGTACGCGGGGACGCTCTCCCGGAGACGTACGAAAGAGGAGATCTTCCAGGTGGAAGAGAACGTGTTCTACGCCGAGGCCGTGATCGACAACGGTTCCTTCGGCACCCGTACCATCCGCTTCGAGACCGGCCGTCTGGCCCGTCAGGCCGCCGGCTCCGCCGTGGCCTACCTGGACGACGACACCATGGTGCTGTCGGCCACCAGCGCGTCCAAGCAGCCGAAGGAGCACTTCGACTTCTTCCCGCTGACCGTGGACGTCGAGGAGCGGATGTACGCCGCGGGCCGCATCCCCGGCTCGTTCTTCCGTCGCGAGGGCCGGCCCTCCGAGGACGCGATCCTCACCTGCCGCCTGATCGACCGCCCGCTGCGCCCGTCCTTCGTCAAGGGCCTGCGCAACGAGGTCCAGGTCGTCGTCACCGTGATGGCGCTCAACCCCGACCACCTGTACGACGTGGTCGCGATCAACGCCGCCTCCGCCTCCACCCAGCTGGCGGGCCTGCCGTTCTCCGGCCCGATCGGTGGCGTCCGCGTCGCGCTGATCAACGGCCAGTGGGTCGCCTTCCCGACCCACAGCGAGCTGGAGTCGGCCGTCTTCGACATGGTCGTCGCCGGTCGCGTCCTGCCGGACGGCGACGTCGCGATCATGATGGTCGAGGCCGAGGCCACCGACAAGACCATCAAGCTGGTCGAGGGCGGCGCCGAGGCGCCGACCGAGGAGATCGTCGCCTCGGGCCTGGACGCCGCGAAGCCGTTCATCAAGGTCCTGTGCGCCGCGCAGTCGCAGCTGGCCGCCCAGGCCGCCAAGCCGACCGGCGAGTTCCCGGTCTTCCTGGACTACCAGGACGACGTCCTCGCCGCGCTGTCCGCCGCCGTCAAGGACGAGCTCGCCCAGGCGCTGACCATCGCCGGCAAGCAGGAGCGCAACAACGAGCTGGACCGCGTCAAGGCGCTGGCCGCCGAGAAGCTGCTGCCCGAGTTCGAGGGCCGCGAGAAGGAGATCAGCGCCGCCTACAACGCGCTGACCAAGAAGGTCGTCCGCGAGCGCGTCATCAAGGACAAGGTCCGCATCGACGGCCGCGGCGTCACCGACATCCGCACCCTGGCCGCCGAGGTCGAGGCCATCCCGCGGGTGCACGGCTCGGCCCTGTTCGAGCGCGGCGAGACCCAGATCCTGGGCGTCACCACGCTGAACATGCTGCGCATGGAGCAGCAGCTGGACACGCTCTCCCCGGAGACGCGCCGCCGCTACATGCACAACTACAACTTCCCGCCGTACTCCGTCGGTGAGACCGGCCGCGTGGGCTCGCCCAAGCGCCGCGAGATCGGCCACGGCGCGCTGGCCGAGCGCGCCCTGCTGCCGGTGCTGCCGACCCGCGAGGAGTTCCCGTACGCCATCCGCCAGGTCTCCGAGGCGCTGAGCTCCAACGGCTCCACCTCGATGGGCTCGGTCTGCGCCTCGACCATGTCGCTGCTGAACGCCGGTGTGCCGCTGAAGGCCGCCGTCGCCGGTATCGCGATGGGCCTGATCTCCCAGGAGATCGACGGCGAGACCCACTACGTCACGCTGACCGACATCCTCGGCGCCGAGGACGCGTACGGCGACATGGACTTCAAGGTCGCCGGTACCCGCAACTTCATCACCGCCCTCCAGCTGGACACCAAGCTGAACGGCATCCCGGCGTCGGTGCTCGCCGCCGCGCTGAAGCAGGCCAAGGACGCCCGCCTGCACATCCTCGACGTGATGAACGAGGCCATCGACTCGCCCGACGAGATGTCCCCGAACGCGCCGCGCATCATCACCATCAAGATCCCGGTGGACAAGATCGGTGAGGTCATCGGCCCCAAGGGCAAGATGATCAACCAGATCCAGGAGGACACCGGCGCCGAGATCACGATCGAGGACGACGGCACCATCTACATCGGTGCCGCCGACGGCCCGGCCGCCGAGGCCGCCCGCACCACGATCAACCAGATCGCCAACCCGACCATGCCGGAGGTCGGCGAGCGCTACCTGGGCACCGTGGTCAAGACCACGACGTTCGGCGCGTTCGTGTCGCTGATGCCGGGCAAGGACGGCCTGCTGCACATCTCGCAGATCCGCAAGCTGGCCGGCGGCAAGCGCGTCGAGAACGTCGAGGACGTCCTCGGCGTCGGCGCCAAGGTCCAGGTCGAGATCGCCGAGATCGACCCGCGCGGCAAGCTCTCCCTGATCCCGGTCATCGAGGGCGAGGAGGGCGGCGAGGCCGCTTCCGAGTGAAGCGCCGCTAGCTGACCCCGCGGCCCGTACGCCTCACGGCGTGCGGGCCGCACCCCGTTGTCCACGCGTTCGTCCGTACGTGCCCATCCGCACGTGCGTTTCCTCTGGAGGTACCCCCCGTGGCGCAGGCCCCGGCGGTAACGCAGCGTCCCGGCACGACCCGGACCCTGCTCAAGGGCGTCGACGGCGCCGGCACGGTGCGCCGCACCGTGCTCCCCGGCGGCCTTCGGGTCGTCACCGAGACCCTGCCGACGGTGCGCTCCGCGACCTTCGGCATCTGGGTCGGCGTCGGCTCGCGGGACGAGACCCCGCAGCTCAACGGCGCCACCCACTACCTGGAGCACCTGCTCTTCAAGGGCACCGAGCGGCGCAGCGCGCTGGACATCTCGGCGGCCCTGGACGCGGTCGGCGGCGAGATGAACGCCTTCACCGCGAAGGAGAACACCTGCTACTACGCCCGGGTCCTGGACACCGACCTGCCGCTGGCCATCGACGTGGTCTGCGACATGCTCACCGGCTCGCTGATCCGCACCGAGGACGTGGAGTCCGAGCGCGGCGTCATCCTCGAGGAGATGGCGATGGCCGAGGACGACCCGGGCGACGTGGTGCACGACCTGTTCGCCAAGGTGATCTTCGGCAGCGGCCCGCTCGGCCGCCCGATCCTCGGCACCCAGGAGACCATCAGGACGCTCACCCGGGACCAGATCGCCGGCTTCTACCGCCGCCGCTACCGGCCCGAGCAGCTGGTCGTCGCCGCGGCCGGCAACCTCGACCACCGCAAGGTGGTCAAGCAGGTCGAGCAGGCCTTCGCGCCGCTGCTGGCGGCGTCCACCGCGGCGCCGGCCGAGGCCCGCCGCGGCGTCAAGGCGCTGCGCACGGCCGGCCGGGTCGAGGTGCTCAACCGCTCCACCGAGCAGGCCCACCTGGTGCTGGGCGTGCCCGGGGTGCCCCGGCACGACGAGCGCCGCTGGGCGATGGGCGTGCTCAACGCGGCCCTCGGCGGCGGGATGAGCTCCCGGCTGTTCCAGGAGGTCCGCGAGAAGCGGGGCCTGGCGTACTCGGTCTACTCGTACTCCTCGTCGTACGCGGACAGCGGCCTGTTCGGCATCTACGCCGGCTGCCAGCCCAAGCGGGTCGAGGAGGTGCTGCGGATCTGCCGCGCCGAGCTGGCCAAGGTGGTCGAGGAGGGCATCACCGAGGAGGAGCTGGGCCGGGCGATCGGCCAGATCTCCGGCTCCACCGTGCTCGGCATGGAGGACACCGGCTCGCTGATGAACCGGATCGGCAAGGCCGAGCTCAGCTACGGGCACCACCTGTCGGTGAACGAGATGCTGGAGCGCATCGCAGCGGTGACCCTGGAGGACGTCCACGCGGTGGCCCGTGATGTGCTGGGCGCGTACCGGCCGTCGCTCGCCCTGATCGGCCCGGTCAACGACAAGCGGGCCGCCAAGCTCGCCGATCTGCTGGTCTGATCCGCTTTTCCGGATCCGCTGAATCCCAGGTGAGAGGAACTTTTGCCATGACGCTGCGTGTCGCCGTGATCGGCGCCAGGGGACGGATCGGCTCCGAGGCGGTCAAGGCCGTGGAGGCCGCGCCGGACCTGGAGCTGGTCGCCACCCTCGGCCGCGGGTCGGACCTGGAGGAGCTGACCGAGGCCGGCGCCCAGGCGGTCGTCGAGCTGACCCACCCCGACTCGGTGATGGGCAACCTGGACTTCTGCCTGCACCACGGCATCCACGTGGTCACCGGCACCACCGGCTGGACGGACGAGCGGCTCGCCACCGTCCGCGGCTGGCTGGACGAGGCCCCGGAGCTCGGCCTGCTGATCGCGCCGAACTTCTCCATCGGCGCCATCCTCGGCATGAAGTTCTCCCAGATCGCCGCCCGGTACTTCGAGTCGGTCGAGGTGGTCGAGCTGCACCACGACCGCAAGGCCGACGCCCCCAGCGGGACGGCCACCCGCACCGCCCAGCTGATCGCCGCCGCCCGGGCCGAGGCCGGCCGGCCGCCGCAGCAGGACCCGACCACCCACAGCCTGCCCGGCGCGCGCGGCGCCGACGTGGACGGGGTGCCGGTGCACGCGGTGCGGCTGCGCGGCCTGCTCGCGCACCAGCAGGTGATGTTCGGCGACACCGGCGAGACGCTCACCATCCGGCACGACTCGCTGCACCACAGCAGCTTCATGCCGGGCATCCTGCTGGGCGTGCGCAAGGTCGTCGGGACGCCGGGGCTGACCTTCGGCCTCGAACACTTCCTGGACCTGTGACAGTGTCGAACCAGACCGTGCCGTACCAGAGCACGCCGAACCGGACCGTACCGATCCCCGGAGGGGCCCGATGACCTCCCGTACCGGTTTCTTCGTCCTGTCCGGCGTGCTGCTGCTGGTCGCCCTGGTCTGCGTGGGCGAGGGCGTCCAGCTGATCGCCACCGGCAAGCCGCTCGGCATCGGCATCGGGGTCTGCGCCTTCGTGATCCCGGTGATCGGGGTCTGGTTCCTGCGCCAGACCGTCCGCTTCGGCCGGGACAGCGAGCGGCTGGCCCGCGAGCTGGAGGCCGAGGGCGGCCTGCCGGTGGACGAGCTGGAGCGCAGCAAGGGCGGGCGGATCGACCGGGCCTCGGCCGACGCGGTGTTCGCCCGCCGCCAGGCCGAGGCACAGGACGCGCCGGGCGACTGGCGGGTCTGGTTCCGCCTCGCCGTGGCCTACGCCGACGCCGGCGACACCCCGCGCGCCCGCAAGACCATGCAGCACGCCATCAAGCTGCACAGCACCGAACCCGCAAGGAGTAACGCGTGAGCGACGAACCGACGGCCCCCAGCTTCCGCAGCGACGTGACGGTGGAGCTGGTCCGCAGCGCCGCCGCCGACTCGGACGTCATCTGGGCGGCCCGGGTCTCGACCGCGGGCGAGCAGTCCCTGGAGGCCCTCCAGCAGGACCCGGAGAAGTCCAAGGGCCTGATCAACTTCCTGATGCGCGACCGGCACGGCACGCCCTTCGAGCACAACTCGATGACCTTCTTCATCAGCGCGCCGATCTTCGTGTTCCGGGAGTTCCACCGGCACCGCAGCGGCTGGTCGTACAACGAGGAGTCCGGCCGCTACCGCGAGCTCCAGCCGGTCTTCTACGTCCCGGGCGAGGAGCGCAAGCTCGTCCAGGAGGGCCGCCCCGGCAAGTACGAGTTCCACGAGGGCACGCCGGAGCAGCACCGGACCACGACCGCGGCGATGGAGGCCGCGTACGTCGAGTCCTACGCCCGCTACCAGGAGATGCTGGCCGCCGGGGTGGCCCGCGAGGTGGCCCGCGCGGTGCTGCCGGTGGGCCTGTTCTCCTCGATGTACGCGACCTGCAACTCGCGTTCGCTGATGCACTTCCTGTCGCTGCGCACCCGGCGGGAGAACTCGGCGGTGCCGTCCTTCCCGCAGCGCGAGATCGAGATGGTCGCCGAGCAGATGGAGGAGCAGTGGGCCCGGCTCATGCCGCTCACCCATGCGGCCTTCGAGAAGCACGGCCGGGTCGCCCCCTGACCTGGGACGACAGGCATACGGGCAGAGTGTCTGGCATGTCTGGATTGCGGCTTTTCTAGCCGCTCCCTACATTCGTGAACACGGATTCCGGTGCTGCCCGAACCCCCGAGCGGGCAGCACCGGAATCCCACGTCCGCGCCACCGATGCGCTGCACCTGTCCGAACACCGGACCGGCATGGGTACCGCCCCACCGCCTACGAGTAGCTTTGGACGCATGGCTCCGACCTCCACCCCCCAGACGCCGTTCGGCCGGGTCCTGACCGCCATGGTCACCCCGTTCACCGCCGACGGCGCGCTCGACCTCGACGGCGCCCAGCGCCTCGCCACGCACCTCGTGGACTCCGGCAACGACGGCCTCGTCGTCAACGGCACCACCGGTGAGTCCCCGACCACCAGCGACGCCGAGAAGGCCCAGCTGGTCCGCGCCGTGGTCGAGGCGGTCGGGGACCGCGCCCACGTGGTGGCCGGCGTCGGCACCAACGACACCCACCACAGCGTGGAGCTGGCCCGCCAGGCCGAGGCGGCCGGGGCGCACGGCCTGCTGGTCGTCACGCCGTACTACAACAAGCCCCCGCAGGAGGGCCTGTACCGGCACTTCACCGAGGTCGCCGACGCCACCGGCCTGCCGGTCATGGCGTACGACATCCCGGGCCGCAGCGGGGTCGCGCTGAGCCACGAGACGCTGGTCCGCCTCGGCGAGCACCCGCGGATCGTCGCCAACAAGGACGCCAAGGGCGACCTCGGCGCCGCGGCCTGGGCCATCGCCCGCGCCGACCTCGCCTGGTACTCCGGCGACGACATCCTCAACCTGCCGCTGCTGTCCGTCGGAGCCGTCGGCGTGGTCAGCGTCGTCGGGCACGTGGTGGCGGCGGACCTGCGGGCGATGGTCGAGGCCTTCCTGGCGGGCGATGTGGTCAAGGCCACGAGCATCCACCAGCGCCTGCTGCCGGTGTTCAGCGGTATGTTCCGCACCCAGGGTGTGATCCTCGCCAAGGCCGCGCTGGAACTCCAGGGCCTGCCCGCCGGCCCGCTGCGACTCCCGCTGGTCGGAGCGACGCCCGAGGAGATCGAGCGGTTGAAGCAGGATCTCGCCTCCGGCGGGGTACACCTTTAGCAGACACGGACGTGCGCGCCCCCGGCTCGCCGGACCTCCCCGGGTCCGCCGCTGGACCGGACCGTAGGCGCGAGAGCACAGACCCAGTAGGAAAACGACACTGAGTACGCGCGCCATATGTCTCCAGGGGGAGGACCCCGGACATATGGCGCGCGTCGTGAGGAGAGTCTTTTGAGCCACCCGCACCCCGAGCTCGGCGCGCCCCCGGCACTGAAGGAGGGCGCCCTCCGCATCACTCCGCTCGGCGGCCTCGGCGAGATCGGCCGCAACATGACGGTCCTCGAGTACGGCGACCGCATCCTGATCATCGACTGCGGCGTCCTCTTCCCCGAGGACGAGCAGCCCGGCGTGGACCTGATCCTCCCGGACTTCAGCTACATCCGGGACCGTCTCGACAAGGTCGACGGCATCGTCCTCACCCACGGGCACGAGGACCACATCGGCGCCGTCCCCTTCCTCCTGCGGGAGAACCCGGACATCCCGCTGATCGGCTCCAAGCTGACCCTCGCCCTGATCGAGGCCAAGCTCGCCGAACACCGCATCCGGCCGTACGTGCTGGAGGTCAAGGAGGGCGAGCGCGAGCGCATCGGCCCCTTCGACTGCGAGTTCATCGCCGTCAACCACTCCATCCCGGACGCCCTGGCGGTCGCGGTCCGCACCCCCGCCGGCATGGTCGTGGCCACCGGTGACTTCAAGATGGACCAGCTCCCGCTGGACGGCCGCCTGACCGACCTGCCGACCTTCGCCAAGCTGGCGGAGGAGGGCATGGACCTGCTGCTGGTGGACTCCACCAACGCCGAGGTCCCCGGCTTCATCCCGCACGAGCGGGACATCTCGGCGGCGCTGCGCAACGTCTTCGCGAACGCCGACAAGCGCATCATCGTGGCCTCCTTCGCGAGCCACGTGCACCGCATCCAGCAGGTGCTGGACGCCGCGCACGAGTACAAGCGCAAGGTCGCCTTCGTCGGCCGCTCGATGGTCCGCAACATGGGCATCGCCCGCGACCTCGGCTACCTGAAGGTCCCCGGCAACATGGTCGTGGACGTCAAGCAGCTGGACGACCTGCCGGACAAGGAGGTCGTGCTGATCTGCACCGGTTCGCAGGGCGAGCCGATGGCGGCGCTGTCCCGGATGGCCAACCGCGACCACCAGATCCGCATCGTCGAGGGCGACACCGTCGTCCTGGCCTCCTCGCTCATCCCGGGCAACGAGAACGCGGTCTACCGGGTGATCAACGGCCTGACCCGCTGGGGCGCCAAGGTCGTGCACAAGGGCAACGCCAAGGTGCACGTCTCCGGCCACGCCTCGGCCGGCGAGCTGCTCTACTTCTTCAACATCTGCAAGCCGCGCAACCTGATGCCGGTCCACGGCGAGTGGCGCCACCTGCGCGCGGCCGCCGAGCTGGGCATCGCCACCGGGGTGCCGCGCAACCGCGTGGTCATCGCGGAGGACGGCGTCTGCGTCGACCTGGAGAAGGGCGTCGCCCGGATCGTCGGCAAGGTGCAGGCCGGGTACGTCTACGTGGACGGCTCCTCGGTCGGCGACATCACCGAGGCCTCGCTCAAGGACCGCAGGATCCTCGGCGAGGAGGGCTTCATCTCGGTCTTCGTCGCGGTCGACTCGACCAACGGCAAGATCGTCGGTGGCCCGACCATCCAGGCCCGCGGCTCCGGCATCGACGACAACGCCTTCGGCCCGGTCGTCGCCAAGCTCCAGGAGGGCCTGGACCGCTCGGCGAGCGACGGCGTGCTGGAGCCCCGCCAGGTGCAGCAGCTGGTCCGCCGGACCATCGGCAAGTGGGTCGCGGACAACTACCGCCGCCGGCCGATGATCCTGCCGGTCGTCGTCGAGGTCTGAGGCTCGCTCAAGACCGGCTGAGGCCGGTTTGACGTGGGGCGACCCGGTGCGTAATGTTCTCCGGGTTGCCCCACGGGACGGCCCCTCGGAAACGGGCTCGAATTCGGATTCGAATTCGAGAACGACCGGGGAAAACGGACCGAAAGACTCTGATAGAGTTCGGGAGCGCCGAAAGGCGAAAGCAAATCGGATGAATGAAACTCCGGAAAATGGAGCGGAAAACATCTGATAAGCTGGAAACACGAAAGAACGAAGCCCGGAGGGTCCGCTGGAAGGCGGTCCGAAGGAAGCGTCCGTTCCTTGAGAACTCAACAGCGTG
>NZ_JBHVRS010000045.1:0-42021 GCF_042885595.1 Kitasatospora sp. NPDC058046 | reverse complement strand
CGGCCGCACCGCGCCCCGGCGGTGGGCGCCCGGGCGGCGCGGCCGGCCGTCCTCGGCCAGCCGCTGGGCCACCCGCAGGCAGCGCAGGTCCAGGAAGGCGTCGAACAGCTCGCCGCGGCGCACCGGCCCGTCGCGCAGCCCCTGGGCCCACAGCTCCCCGGCCAGCCGGACGGCCAGCGGGTGCCCGCCGTCCCCGGCGGCGGCCGGGTGGCCCGGCGGCAGCCCGTACCGGCGGCGCACCCGCTCGGCCGCCTCGGGGGGCAGCGGGCCGAGCCGCTGCCCGGCCAGGCTCGGCCCGTCCGGGCCGCGGCCGTCCATCCGTACGGTGGGGGCGCTGCCCAGATCGCCGTCCGGGTGCGGTTCGGCGGTACGGCGGGGGCCGGGCGTGCCGCTCCCCCAGGTCTCGGCCGCGAGCCGCTCCCAGAGCTCCTCGCCGCAGGCGGTGACCAGCCGGGCGCCGCAGCCGGTCAGCCACTGGCCGGCGCCGCGCAGCCAGCGCGCGTCCACCGCCAGCGGGGCCTCCTCGGGGCCGTCCAGGACCACCAGCAGGGGCCGTCCCGCCGCCGCGCACAGCGCCGCCACCGGCTCCGGCGCGGGCGCCGGGGTGCCGAGTCCGGCCGCGGCTGCGGCCAGCGCCCGCTCCAGCGGCTCGGCGAGCGAGCGGTCCCCGGCCCGCAGGTCGGCGCCGCGCAGCCAGAGGGTGGGCAGCGGGTGGGCGCCGCCGTGCCGGCGGGCGGCCAGCGCGGCCAGTTCGGTGGTGCGTCCGCTGCCGGGGGCGCCGACCAGCGCGGTGACGGTCGAGGACGGCTCGTCCCCGGCGAGGCCGTCCGGCCGGTCCACCCGGTCGGCGGCCAGGTCGGCCACCCGGGCCGGTCCGGCACCGGCGGCCGTCACCTGGGCGGCGGTCAGCCGCAGCACCCCGGCCAGGTTCAGCGCCGGGCCGTAGCCGGGCACCGCCGCCGCGTTGCTCGCCAGCAGCCCGGCCAGCACCCCGGCGGCCGCCGTCCCGTCCGCGGGGCCCGCTCCCACCGCCACGGCCGGCAGCGCCCCGCCGTGCCGGGGGTCGCGCAGGGCGGGCGCGGCCAGCGCGACCACCGCCCCGCTGCGGGCGTCCAGCACCGGCGAGCCGGCCGGCACCGCGACCCCGCCGACCACCGGCACGTCCAGCAGCAGCACCCCGCCCAGCCGGTGCCCGCCGTACGCCGCGCCGGTGACCCCGAGCAGCCCGCAGCGCAGTGCGACCACCCGGCCGTCCTCCCCCGCCAGCGCGGGCAGCAGCACCTCGTGCCCGGCCGCGACGGCGGCCAGCGGCAGCGGCGGCACCGGCAGCCCGCCGACCGCCTCGGTGCGCAGCAGGGCGAGCCCGTGCCCGGGCAGCGGCAGCACGGCGTCCGGGCCGAGCACCCTGGTCTGCCCGCCGGGGGTGTGCAGGACGACCCGGTCCAGTCCGGCCACGCTCTCGTGTGCCGTCAGCACGCCCCCCTGCGGGTCGGCGACGAACCCTAAGCCGTGCAGCCGCCCGTTGAGGTCGCGGATCCGCAGCAGGTACCGCCCCGGATCGCCCTCCAGAAACCCCGGCATCCCATTGCCCCCTCGACCGTCGCTCGCCCGCCGCCCGGAGCCTGCCCGCGCGGGAGGCGGTCCGACCGCGCCCGCGCCGCTCACCACGGGCGTTCACTCCGCGCGCTCCCTCGTGCGGGTGAAAGGGGGTCCGGGAACGGGAAAGCCCCCGTCGGGACGATTCCCGACGGGGGCTCCGAACAGCGGGGGCGTCAGCCGACGAAGACCGCGACCGGCTTCGCCTGCCCGCCCTTCTCCTCGACCAGCGCGAGGAAGCGCCCGTCCGGCCCGAACACCGCGATCGGCCCGTCCACGCCCATCCCGGGCGCCTTCAGCCGGGCGCCGTGCGACAGCTTCTCCGCCGAGGCCTCGTCCAGGTCCCAGCGCGGGAAGGCGGCCGCCGCGGCCTCGCCGATCGGCAGCACCTCGAGACCCTTGGCGGACTCGCCGGTGACGTCGGCCTCCAGCTGCTCCAGGGTGCGCGCCGACTCCACCCCGTACGGCCCGACCCTGGTGCGCCGCAGCGCGGTCAGGTGCCCGCCGACGCCCAGCCCGGCGCCCAGGTCCCGGGCCAGGGCCCGGATGTAGGTGCCGGAGGAGCACTCGACGGTGACGTCCAGGTCGATCACCGGCGTGCCGTCCTCGGCGACCGCCGCGCGCTGCCCGTGCACGGTGAAGGAGTGGATCGTGGTCGGCCGGGCCGCGAGCTCGAAGTCCTCGCCCTCGCGCACCCGCGCGTACGAGCGCTTGCCGTCGATCTTGATCGCGCTGACCTTGGACGGCACCTGCATGATCTCGCCGGTGAGCGCCGCGATCCCGGCGTCGATCGCCTCCCGGGTGACGGCGTCGGCCGGGGCCGAGGCGGTGACCTCGCCCTCGCGGTCGTCGGTGACGGTGGTCTGGCCGAGCCGGATGGTCGCCTCGTAGGTCTTGGCGGTGAGCATCAGGTGGCCGAGCAGCCGGGTGGCCCGCTCGACGCCGATCACCAGGACGCCGGTGGCCATCGGGTCCAGGGTGCCGGCGTGCCCGACCTTCCGGGTCCCGGCCAGCCACCGCAGCTTGGCGACGACCCCGTGCGACGTGATGCCCTCAGGCTTGTCGACGATCACCAGGCCGTCCGGGCCGGTGCCTTTGCGCTTCATCGGGTTCTTTCTCTCAACAACAACAGCAGAGATGATCAACGTACCGGTCGCAGGGCGCCCCGGAACCGCTCGACCACCGCGGCCACGTCCTGCCGGACGCTGAATCCGGCCGCGAAGACGTGCCCCCCGCCGCCCAGTTCGGCACAGGCCGCGGCGACGTCCACCGCGCCCTTGGAACGCGAGGAGCCGCGCAACGTGCCGTCCGGGTCCTGCTTGAGCACCAGCGCCACCTCGGCCTCGGCCGGGCGGCGCAGGATGTCGATCAGCCCCTCGATCTCCTCGACCGTGACGCTGAACAGCGCGAGGTCCTGGTACGGCACCCAGGTCCACACCAGGCCCAGCCCGTCCGCCGCCTCCGGCTCGTAGACGGCCCGGTCGAGCGCGCCCGCGAGCACCTTGAGGTAGCCGAAGGAGGAGGTGTCCCACAGCTGCCGGGCGATCAGGTCGTGCCGGATGCCGGTGGCCAGCAGCCGGGCGGCCAGCTCGTGGGTGGCGGGCGTGGTGGCCCGGTACTTGAACGAACCGGTGTCGGTGGCGACACCGGTGTAGAGGCAGGTGGCCAGCTCCTGGTCCAGCTCCACGCCGAGCCGGCGCAGCAGCTCGTCGACCAGCACGGCGGTGGCCGGCGCGGTCGGGTCGATCAGCTGGTGGGTGCCGAAGCCCGGGTTGGAGGCGTGGTGGTCGAGCACCACCAGGACGGGCGCGGCGAAGGCCTTGGCGTGCAGCAGGCCGAGCCTGCTCTCCGCGGCCACGTCGAAGCAGAGCACCAGTTCCGGCACGTCCGGCACCTCGACGGCCGGCACGATCAGCTCCTGGCCGGGCAGGAAGGCCAGCGACTCGGGCACGACCTGCGGGTCGTCGCCGAAGGAGACCCGCACCTGCTTGCCGAGCGCGCGCAGCGCCAGCGCCGCCGCCAGCGAGGAGCCCAGCGCGTCGCCGTCCGGGCAGATGTGGCAGATCAGGTCGATCGAACGGGCCCGCCCGATCTCCGCCACCACCTGTTGCCAGAGCAGCTCGAACCCGCTCTCCTCGGCGCGCGGGCCCGGAAGCGCCACGAGGGCACCCTCCACCGTGCTGGTGGAGGACGCCCCCGTGGTCGATCCGGCTCGCGAGGCGGCCTGCGCCGGCTCACCCGCCATGACTACTCGTCCTCGTCGTCACGCTCGGCCGCCGGAACCCGGTACGGGTCCGCGTCGCCGGCGTAGCTCGCCCCCGCGGCCCGGGTGCGCACGGCGGCGTCCGAGTTGCGGGCCCGGTCGAGCAGGTCGTCGATGTTCCGGGCGTTGTCCGGCAGCGCGTCCGCGACGAAGGTCAGCGTCGGGGTGAAGCGCACCCCGATCTTGCCGACCTCGGAGCGGATCACGCCCTTGGCGCTCTCCAGCGCGGCCGCGGTGGCCTCGCGCTCGGTCTCGTCACCGAAGACGGTGTAGAAGACGGTGGCCTCGCGCAGGTCCCCGGTCACCCGGGTGTCGGTGATGGTCACGAACCCCAGTCGGGGGTCCTTGATCCGCCGCTCCAGGGTCTGGGCGACGACCACCTGGATGCGGTCGGCGAGCTTGCGCGCCCTAGCGGTGTCGGTCACGTTGCCTCCTCGTGCAATGGGCCCGGTACCCGGGAGAACTGCGCACCCGTCGGGGCCCACGCCCCAAAGTACCGGCCCGCGCCCGGCCTTGCGGGCGCTCTCGGTCCTGATCCGTGTGAGAACGGCGACTTCCGTCGGCCGGCTCCACGGTCCTCATTCGTCGTCGTCGTTGTGGTACCGCCGCCTCGCGGAGAGGAGCTGTACCTCGGGGCGGCCGGCGACCAACCGCTCACAGCTGTCCAGGACCTCGGTGACGTACCCGGCTTCGCCGGAGACCACCGCGAGGCCGATCTCGGCCCGGCGGTGCAGGTCCTGGTTCCCGGTCTCGGCAGCGCACACGCTGTACTTGCGCTGCAGTTCGGCCACGATGGGCCGCACGATCGAACGCTTCTCCTTGAGCGAGTGGACGTCGCCCAGCAGCAGGTCGAAGGTGAGTGTTCCCACGAACATGTATGACAGGTCTCGCCGACCTGGAAGGCCTCGGGGAGCAGCCCGGAAACGGGCTGGCGCCACTGTGTGACTACCCCGGACCCTACACAGCGAGACCGGGGCCGGTCGACGGAAATACCACCCGTCGACCGGCCCCGGCTGACACCGACTAGGCGCGCGGCTTCTCGCGCATCTCGTAGGTCTCGATGATGTCCTCGACCTTGATGTCGTTGAACGACCCCAGGGTGACACCGGCCTCGAAGCCCTCGCGGACCTCGGTCGCGTCGTCCTTGAAGCGGCGCAGACCCTCGATGGTGAGGCTCTCCGCCACGACCTTGCCGTCGCGGATGAGGCGGGCCTTGGCGTTGCGGCGGATGATGCCGTCGCGGACCAGGACACCGGCGATGTTGCCGAACTTGGAGGAGCGGAAGACCTCGCGGATCTCCGCGGCGCCGAGGCGCACCTCCTCGTACTCCGGCTTGAGCATGCCCTTGAGGGCGTTCTCGATCTCCTCGATCGCCTGGTAGATGACCGAGTAGTACCGGACGTCCACGCCTTCCTTGTCGGCCGCGGCGCGCGCACGGCCTTCGGCGCGCACGTTGAAGCCGATGATGATGGCGTCCGAGCCCATCGCCAGGTCCACGTCGGACTCGGTGATGGCACCCACACCGCGGTGCAGGACCCGGAGCTCGACCTCCTCGCCCACGTCCAGCTTGACGAGGGCGTCCTCGAGGGCCTCGACCGAACCGGAGACGTCACCCTTGATGATGAGGTTGAGCTGCTCGATGGAGCCGGCGGCGATGGCCTTGTCCAGGTCCTCCAGGGACACCCGGACCCGACGCTGCGCGAAGGCGGCGTTGCGGTCGCGGGCCGAGCGCTTCTCGGCGATCTGACGGGCGGTGCGGTCCTCGTCGACGACGATGAAGCTGTCGCCGGCGCGGGGCACCGAGGTCAGACCGAGCAGCAGCACCGGGCGGGACGGGCCGGCCTCGGCGAGGTTGTTGCCGTTCTCGTCCAGCATGGCGCGGACGCGGCCGTAGGCGTCGCCCACGACGATCGAGTCACCGACGCGGAGGGTACCGCGCTGGACCAGGACGGTCGCCATGGCGCCGCGGCCCTTGTCCAGGTGGGCTTCGATCGCAATACCCTGCGCGTCCTGCTCGGGGTTGGCCCGCAGGTCCAGCGAGGCGTCCGCGGTCAGGACCACGGCCTCCAGCAGCTGGTCGATGTTCAGGCCCTGGCGCGCGGAGATGTCGACGAACATGGTGTCGCCGCCGTACTCCTCGGCCACCAGACCGAACTCGGTCAGCTGACCGCGGACCTTGGTCGGGTCGGCGCCCTCGACGTCGATCTTGTTGACGGCGACCACGATCGGCACACCCGCGGCCTTGGCGTGGTTCAGCGCCTCGACCGTCTGCGGCATGACACCGTCGTTGGCCGCGACCACCAGGATCGCGATGTCGGTGGACTTGGCACCACGGGCACGCATGGCGGAGAACGCCTCGTGACCCGGGGTGTCGAGGAAGGTGATCGGGCGCTCTTCGCCGTTCACCATCGTCGCCACCTGGTAGGCACCGATGTGCTGGGTGATGCCACCGGCCTCGCCGGCCACCACGTTGGACTTGCGGATCGCGTCCAGCAGGCGGGTCTTACCGTGGTCGACGTGACCCATGACGGTGACGACCGGCGGACGCGGGGCCAGCTGGTCCTCGTCGCCCTCGTTGGCACCGAAGTCGATGTCGAACGACTCCAGCAGCTCGCGGTCCTCGTCGTCCCGGCTGACGATCTCCAGCTGGAAGCCCATCTCGCCGGCCAGCAGCTCGAGGGTCGCGTCGGAGACCGACTGGGTCGCGGTGACCATCTCACCGAGGTTGAACATGACGGAGACGAGCGCGGCCGGGTTGGCGTTGATCTTCTCCGCGAAGTCCATCAGCGAGGCGCCGCTCGACAGGCGAACGGTCTGGCCGTTGCCGCGAGGCAGCATCACACCGCCGACGGACGGGGCCTGCATGGCCTCGTACTCCTGGCGCTTCGCCCGCTTCGACTTGCGACCGCGAGCCGGGCGACCGCCCGGGCCACGACCGAAGGCACCCTGCGTGCCACCACGGGCACCCGGGCCACCGGGACGACCGCCGAAGCCGCCGGGACGGGGGCCGAAACCGCCGCCACCACCGGGGGCGCCGCCACCCGGACGCGGACCGCCGAAGCCGCCGCCACCAGCCGGACGCGAGCCCGGACCGGCCGGACGACCCTGGAAGCCCGGACGGGCGCCACCGGCGCCGCCCGGACCACCCGGACGACCGCCGGGGCCACCGGGACCACGGCCACCGGGGCCCGGACGCGGGCCGGCCGGACGCTGCGGCATCATGCCCGGGTTCGGGCGCGGCATGCCGGACGGGGACGGCGCGCCGGGGCGCGGACCGGCCGGACGCGGCATGCCGTCGGGACGCGGGGCGCCACCCGGACGGGGGGCACCGGCACCCGGAGCGCCGGCGGGACGCGGACGGTCGCCACCGGGACGCGGCGCACCGGCACCCGGGGCGCCGGCGGGACGCGGACGGTCGCCACCGGGACGCGGCGCACCGGCACCCGGGGCACCGGCGGGACGCGGACGGTCGCCGCCCGGACGCGGACGGTCGCCACCCTGGGCACCACCCGGACGCGGAGCACCGCCCTGACCACCCTGACGGCGGTCGCCGGGGCGGCCCATGCCGGTGGCGCTACCCGAGGTGAACGGGTTGTTGCCCGGACGCGGACCGGCCGGACGCGGGCCCGGACGGGCACCGCCGGAGGCCTGGCCGCCACTCGGGCGCGGGGCCTGGGCGGCGGGACGCGGGGCCTCGGCCGGAGCCGGCGAGGAGAACTCGGCCGCGGGCGCGGCCGGAGCCGCCGGAGCGGCGGGACGCGCGGCCGGGCGCGGGCCCGGAGTCGGCGCGCCCGGCTTCGGGGCACCCGCTCCGGCCGCGGGGGCCGCAGGGGCGGCGGCCGGCGCGGAAGGCGCGGCGGCAGCCGGGGTCGGACGGGGACCAGGGGTCGCGCTGGGGCGCGGACCCGGGGTCGGAGCGCCCGGCTTCGGGGCACCCGAGCCGGCCGCGGGGGAGGGCGCCGCGGGCTTCCGCGGGCCCGGCTTGGCAGCGGAACCACCACCGGTGGGGGCCACACCAAGCGCGTCAGTCAACTTGCGTACGACCGGCGCCTCGATCGTCGAGGACGCCGAACGGACGAACTCGCCGAGCTCGGTGAGCTTGGCCATGACGGCCTTGCTCTCCAAGCCAAGCTCCTTGGCGAGTTCATAAACCCGGACCTTAGCCACTTCACTCCTGTCTATGAGTCCGGGGGTCTCGTCCGCCGGACTGTCGCTACTTCATGGGCGTACCCATCGCGTACTCATCGCGTACTCATCGAGAGCTCATCGCAATCTCGACCTACTTCCACATCGCGAGGTACCTGACTGGTGGCACGGCGCGCGGCTGCCCGAGCGCTGTGCTTGTTGCGGTGGTTCTCCGCCGCGCGAGCGGCGAGTGTCGCGGGAGGCCGCCCGGCTAGGGGGCTCCGCCCACCAGCTCCCCGATGAACCCGCGGAGCCGCTCGGTGTCGAGCGCGCCCTGGAGCCGGAAGGCCCGGGGGAACGCCCGACGGCGGACCGCGAGGTCGAGGCAGGCCGGATCGGGGTGCAGGTGAGCTCCCCGGCCCGGGAGTGCGCCGCGGGGATCAGGGACGCACTCGCCCTCGACCGCCGTGACACGCAACAGCTGGTGCTTGGCCGCTCGCTTGCGGCAGCCCACGCAGGTGCGTTCCGGGCGTGCTCGGACGTGCGTCCGGCCAGACGAAGGCAAGTCTACCCCTCCGAAGCGACATGGCGCCGCCCCGCCGATCCCGGAGGACCGGCAGGGGCGCACACGACAACGATGATTACCGGGCCTGCGATTCCTCGGCGGGGACCTCGGTGTCCGGCCGGATGTCGATCCGCCACCCGGTCAGGCGCGCGGCCAGGCGGGCGTTCTGCCCCTCCTTGCCGATCGCCAGCGACAGCTGGTAGTCCGGCACGATCACCCGGGCGGAACGCTGGGCGGCGTCCACGATCTCCACGCTGGTCACCCGTGCGGGCGACAGGGCGGCGGCCACCATCTCCCGGGGGTCCTCGGACCAGTCGACGATGTCGATCTTCTCGCCGTGCAGCTCGCCCATCACGGCGCGCACCCGGGAGCCCATCGGGCCGATGCAGGCGCCCTTGGCGTTCAGGCCCTGGCGGCGCGACCAGACCGCGATCTTGGTCCGGTGGCCGGCCTCACGGGCGATCGCCGCGATCTCCACGCTGCCGTCCGCGATCTCCGGGACCTCCAGCGCGAACAGCTTCTTCACCAGGCTGGGGTGGGTGCGCGACAGCGTCACCGAGGCCCCGCGCACGCCGCGGCGCACGGCCACCACGTAGCACTTCAGGCGGGTGCCGTGCCGGTAGTCCTCGCCCGGGACCTGCTCCTGCGGCGGCAGGATGGCCTCCAGCTTGCCGATGTCGACCAGCACGTTCTTCGGGTCGTTGCCCTGCTGGACGACACCGGTGACGATGTCGCCCTCCTTGCCCGCGTACTCACCGAAGGTCTGGTCGTCCGCGGCGTCGCGCAGACGCTGCATCATCACCTGGATGCCGATGCTGGACGCGATCCGGCCGAAGCCGCTCGGGGTGTCGTCGAACTCCTTCGGCTCGACGCCCTCGTCCAGCTCCGCCGGGTCCTCCATCGCCCACACGGTGACGTGGCCGCTCTTGCGGTCCAGGTTCACCCGGGCCCGCCGGCGCGAGCCCTCGGTGCGGTGGTACGCGGTGAGGAGGGCGGACTCGATGGACTCGACCAGCAGGTCGAAGGGGATGTTCTTCTCGTTGACCAGCGTGCGCAGGGCACTCATGTCGATGTCCACGGCTACGCCTCCTCGTCTTTCGTCACGTTCGTCATGGTCGTACGGCACCGGGGGTTCACTCGGCGCCGTCCTCCCCCTCGTCGAAGTCCGCGGCCTCGTCCAGGAGCTCGTCGTCCTTGCGGTTGAACTCGACCTGGACGCGCGCCCGGGCCACCTCCGCGTACGCCAGACGGCGCTCCTTCGGACGGCCGCGTCCCTTCACCGGCTGCACCTCGACCAGTGCGCCGTCCTCGTCGGCCTCCAGCACCCGGGCGACGATCTCCCCGCCGTCCTCCAGGTGGATCTTGGCCAGCCGACCCTCGGCGCGCTGCCAGTGCCGGGGCAGGACCAGCGGACGCTCCGCACCCGGCGAGCCGACCTCCAGCAGGTACGCGTCGTCCCCCATCAGGTCCGACTCGTCCAGGGCCTCACCGACCACCCGGCTGAACTCGGCGATGGCGTCCATGTCCACGCCGCCGTCGGTGTCGACGTCGATCTGCACCTGCCGACGGCTGCCCGCCCGGGTGACCCTGACGTCCTCCAGATCCAGTCCGGCCTGCTCGGCCAGCGGCTCCAGCAACGCTCGCAGCCGGTCGGTGTGGGTGGTGCTCATCCGGGTGGACTCCTCGGCCGCGTCTGCTGTTGTCAGAAGGTCGCCCCGCGCCCCCGGTGTGCCACACCGGGTCACGGCAGCTCGGCCCAAAGCCTATCCGGTCAAGCCCCCAACCACCGATTCCGGACCTCCGCCGACCACGCCCACGCCACCCACTGCGAGCAAGCTCACACCCGGCACGGCATCCCCGAACCGCACCCGGGAACGTGGGGATTCTGTAATCATTCACGCCAACGAGGGCAGGCGGGGAGGCCGTCCTCCCGTACCCGCCCGGAGTGATCCCGATGCAGCCGCCCAGCCGACGGACCTTCCTGGCCCTCGGACTGCTCACCACCCTCACCGCCTGCACCGCCGACCCCCACGGCGCCCACCCGGCCGGCCCCACCCCACCCCGCGACCTCGACACCCCGGCCCGCCTGCGCGCGATCGCCGACACCGACCTCCTGCTCGGCGCCTACGACAGCCTGCTCACCGCCCCGGGCGCCCAGACCGCCCTGCTCCAACCGCTGCGCGACGACACCGCCCGGCACCGCGCCGCCCTCGCCCAGGGCCTGCCGAGCGCGAGCCCCTCCCCCACCGGCACCCCGTCCCGTGCCCTCCCCACCCTCCCCGAGCTGGCCCTCATGGAGCACCGGACCGCCGAGTCCCACCTCCAAGGCCTCGACGAGGTCAGCCCGCCCCTCGCCCGCCTGCTCGCCTCCGTCTCCGCCGGCAACGCCCTGCACGCCGCGGCCCTCGGCGACCAGACCCCCGTCAAAACCCCCGACGGCACCACCACCGCCAGCAGCACCACCACCGAACGCGCCGCCGACGCCAACGCCGCCGTCCCCGCCCTCCAAGCCGCCCTCAGCGCCGAACACGCCGCCGTCTACGGCTACGGCGTGGTCGGCGCCCACCTCCCCGACGACCCCCAGCGCACCGCCGCCCGCACCACCCACGCCGCCCACCAGGCCCAACGCGACGCCTGGCAACGCCTCCTCACCTCCGCCACCGCCGCCCCCACCCCCGCCGCCGCCGGCTACCAGCTCCCCTTCCCCGTCGCCTCCCCCACCGACGCCGCCAAACTCGCCGTCCACCTGGAAACCCGCCTGACCACCACCTACGCCGACCTGCTCCTCACCCTCCCCACCCCCTACCGCCCCTTCGCCGCCACCGCCCTCCGCGAAGCCACCCTCCGCGCCCACACCTGGGGCGCCCCCACCCCCGCCCTCCCGGGCATCCCCACCTGACACCCCCCTCTGACACCCCCCTCAGCGGGCGCGCCGGGCGAAAGCCCACGCGCCCGCAACCACCCCCCTCAGCCCCCACCTCCCGCACCAAGGCCACCTCCCCCACCCCCACCCACCCGCCCCTCCCCCCGCGAGAGGGACGCGCCGCGGGCGGGGGTGGCGCAGGGGGTGGCCGCGGAGAGGGGCGTGACGGGTGATTTTCAGACTGCCAACGGTCTGAACGCCCCACCTCCAGGGTGGGCAGTCTGAAAATCATCCAGCCCCCGGAGCGGCCACCCCCGGAGCCACCCCCGCCACCCACCCTCCCGAGAGCCCACCCCCCCACCCCAAACCCCCACAATGGACCCATGTCGGGAGCCGAACCCACCATCACCGTCCCCACCTGGCTGACGCACAGCGTCACCGCCACCCAAGGCGAAGCCGCCCACCCCTGGCTCGCCACCCTCCCCGCCAGGACCGCCGCCCACCTGGCCGCCTGGAACCTCACCCTGGAACGGGTCCTCGACCCCGGCGGCAGCCTCAGCCTCGTCGCGTACGTCCACCGCGACGACCTCTCCCCCGCCGTCCTCAAGGTCGGCTTCCCCACCCCCGAGACCGTCCACGAGCACACCGCCCTGGCCCACTGGGCCGGTCGCGGAGCCGTCCTCCTGCTCGACTCCGCCCCCGCCGAGGGCGTCCTGCTGCTCGAACGCCTCCACGGCGGGATCCCGCTGCGCTCCCTCGCCGAGCCCAAGGCCATGCTGGAGGCCACCAGCCTGCTGCACCGCCTCTGGACGGAGCTCCCCGAGGGCCACCCGTTCCCCGGGCTCTCCCAGCGGGTCGACGCCGCCGCCCGTCTCGCGGAACTCCCCCACCCCGTCGCCGCCGAGGCGCGGCCGCTGATCGCCGAGGCGCTGGACACCGCCCGGGACCTGGCCGGCTCCGCCGACGAGTCCTTCCTCCTGCACGGCGACTTCCACCACGGCAACGTCCTGGCCGCCGACCGCGCCCCCTGGCTGGCCGTCGACCCGCGCCCGCTGGCCGGCGAACGCGCCTACGACCTGGCCCGGCTGGCGCTGGACCGCGCCGACACCCTGTTCGGTTCCCCCGGCGCCCCCGCCGCCGTCCGCCGCCGCCTGGGCCGGCTCTCCGAAGCCCTCGAGGTCGACCAGGACCGCCTCCGCGGCTGGACCCTCTTCCGCGCCGTCGACCTCGCGCTCCGCGCCCTCACCGCGGACCGCCGCGAGGACGCCGAGCTCTACCTCGAGTTCGCCGACACCCTCTGACCCGCGGGACCGCCAACTCCCCCCGCCCCGAAGGCCGTTACCTCCCGGCCCCCCGCAGGGGCAACGGCGCCCCCATCACCGCGTACAGCCGGTCCGTCGCCGGGAACCGCACCGCCCGCGCCAGGTCCCGGTACCCCAGCGCCCGGTAGAGCCGCCGCGCCGGCGTCTCCGCGTCGATCGCCGAGAGGATGCTCCGCTCCAGCCCCGATCCCTCGCACAGTGTCCGGATGATCCGCGAACCGACCCCCTGCCCCTGGAACTCCGGCAGCACGTGCAGTTCGGTGACGGCGAAGACCCCGTCCAGCCAGTCCCCGTACCCGCGGGCGGCCAGGTAGGGCTCGATCACCGTGCTCCACCAGTGCTCCCGCTGGTTGGGCATCCCGTACCCGAACCCGACCAGCCGCCCCCCGCTCATCGCCCCGAGCGCGATCACCCCCGGCTGCTGGGCGTGCCGCCCCACGATGTGCAGCCGTACCGCGACCTCCTCGGGCGTCAGCCCGAACGCCACCGCCTGGACCTCCAGCGCCTGCGGCGCCCAGTCCACGAGGTCGATGGCCCCGATCGTCACCCCGGTCAGCTGATCCATGCTCCGGACGTTACTACCAGCGGCCCCGCGGCGCGGCCGAAGATCCCAACAGCGCCCCGCGCGGCCCGAACGGGCCGCTCAGAACAGCACGCTCATGAACGCCCCGACCTCCTGGAACCCCACCCGCCGGTACGCGGCCCGGGCCCGCAGGTTGAAGTCGTTGACGTACAGCGACACCACCGGCGCCACCTCCCGCAACGCGACCTCCAGGACCGCCGCCATCCCCGTCTCGGAGAGCCCCCGCCCCCGGTGCTCCGGAGCGACCCAGACCCCCTGGATCTGGCAGGCCCCCTCCGTCACCGCCCCGATCTCCGCCTTGAAGACGACCTGCCCGTCCTCGCCGAACCGCGCGAACGACCGTCCGGTGGACACGAGTTCGGCCACCCGGGCCTGGTAGAGGAGCCCTCCGTCCCCGGCGAGCGGCGACACCCCCACCTCCTCGGTGAACATCGCCACGCAGGCCGGCATCAGGGTCTCGACCTCGTTGCGCCGCACCCTCCGCACCAGCGGATCCGGCGCGATCTCCGCCGACGGCACCGAGGTCGCCATCAGCGGCTGGTGCGCCCGCACGTCCCGGGGCGGTCCCCAACTGCGCTCCAGCAGTGCCCAGAAGGCCGCCGTGGCCGCCGCCGGCCCGACGATCGAGGAGCAGCGCCGCCCCTGGCGGCGGGCCCGTTCCGCGAACGCCGCGACCGCTTCCGGCCCGGCGTCGACCAGGACCAGGTTCGCCCCGGCGTAGCAGAGCGCGCCCAGCACGCCGTCCCCGTCGTACCAGCCCCACATCTCCCCGCCGAGCCGCCACGGGTCCAGCCCGACGGCCTCGACCCTGGTCGCGACGAAGGCGTTGGCCACCGGGTCGCGGTGGAGGATCTCCAGGGCCTCCGGCAGGTCCGGCGGCTCCAGCACGCGGGTGGTGGCCAGGGCCCGGGCGGCCTGGAAGGAGCTCGGGAGCATCACACCGCGATCGAGCATCGGGACAGCACCTCACTGAGACGACTCTGGCCGCACCCTACTCCGTGGCCCCACCCGGCTACGGCCGCGGGGCCGTCCGCGAACGGACGGCCCCGCTTCCGGAAAACACCGCGCGGACGCTCCCGCACGGTCAGGACAACCTACGGCTGTCGGAAACACGCT
Organism: Kitasatospora sp. NPDC058046; assembly: GCF_042885595.1. Taxonomy (NCBI): domain Bacteria; kingdom Bacillati; phylum Actinomycetota; class Actinomycetes; order Kitasatosporales; family Streptomycetaceae; genus Kitasatospora; species Kitasatospora sp. NPDC058046. The sequence continues at coordinate 27,588 of NZ_JBHVRS010000045.1, read as the reverse complement.
GCGCGGGGGCCGTTCCCCCCGCGGCCCTTCACTCCCCAGCGACCACGGTCGGCGCCCCCGCCTCGACACCCGCCGCCTGCATCTGCTCGGCGAGCTTGAGGGCCTCCTCGATCAGGGTCTCGACGATCTTCGACTCCGGAACGGTCTTGATGACCTCGCCCTTGACGAAGATCTGGCCCTTGCCGTTGCCGGAGGCGACCCCGAGGTCGGCCTCCCGGGCCTCGCCCGGGCCGTTCACGACGCAGCCCATGACGGCCACCCGCAGCGGCACCTCCATGCCCTCCAGCCCGGCGGTGACCTCCTCCGCGAGCTTGTAGACGTCCACCTGGGCGCGCCCGCAGGAGGGGCAGGAGACGATCTCCAGGCCGCGCTCGCGCAGCCCGAGCGACTCCAGGATCTGGTTGCCGACCTTGATCTCCTCGGCCGGCGGGGCGGAGAGCGAGACCCGGATGGTGTCGCCGATGCCCTCGGCCAGCAGCGCGCCGAAGGCGACCGCCGACTTGATGGTGCCCTGGAAGGCCGGCCCGGCCTCGGTCACGCCGAGGTGCAGCGGGTAGTCGCACGCGGCGGCGAGCTGGCGGTAGGCGTTGATCATCACGACCGGGTCGTTGTGCTTGACCGAGATCTTGATGTCGCGGAAGTCGTGCTCCTCGAACAGCGAGCACTCCCACAGCGCCGACTCGACCAGCGCCTCCGGGGTGGCCCGGCCGTACTTCTCCAGCAGGCGCTTGTCCAGCGAGCCGGCGTTGACGCCGATCCGGATCGGCACGCCCGCGTCCTTGGCGGCCTTGGCGATCTCGCCGACCTTGTCGTCGAACTGCTTGATGTTGCCCGGGTTCACGCGCACCGCGGCGCAGCCGGCGTCGATCGCGGCGAAGACGTACTTCGGCTGGAAGTGGATGTCCGCGATGACCGGGATCTGCGACTTCTTGGCGATGATCGGCAGCGCGTCGGCGTCGTCCTGCGTGGGGACGGCGACCCGGACGATCTGGCAGCCGGACGCGGTGAGCTGGGCGATCTGCTGCAGCGTGGCGTTGATGTCGGAGGTGACCGTGGTGGTCATCGACTGCACCGAGACCGGGGCGTCGCCGCCGACCGGCACGTTGCCGACCATGATCTGCCGGGAGTAGCGGCGCTTGGCCAGCGGCTTGAGCGGCAGGGACGGAATACCGAGCGAGATCGCGGTCATGTGCGCAGGGTTCCCCGGGGTTGAGGTGTGGTCGACCGCCCGGCCGTGACACGGCCGAGGCCGGGCGCGCTGACGATCGCGCACCCGGCCTCCACGGTACGGCACCGCAACGGCGCCCAGCACACCCGTGGTACCCGAACGCCCTAACTGATCTTCACCGGGTTCACCAGGTCGGCGACCATCACCAGGAGCGTGAAGCCGATGAAGATGCTGGCCACCACGTACGCCACCGGCATCAGCCTGGCGACGTCGAACGGGCCCGGGTCGGGCCGCCTGAACAGCTGTGCGAAGCGGCGCCGGACCGCCTCCCAGGCCGCGCCGGCGATGTGCCCGCCGTCCAGCGGGAGCAGCGGCAGCATGTTGAAGAGGAAGAGCGACAGGTTGATGCCGGCCAGCAGGTTCACGAAGAACGCGATCCGCTGGGTGGCGGGCAGGTCGAGCGAGAAGACCTCACCGCTGACCCGGGCCGCGCCGACCATGCCGACCGGGGAGTCCGGGTCGCGCGGGGCGTCGCCGACGACGGCGTTCCACAGCCCGGGGATCTTGCCCGGCAGGGCGGCCAGCGACTTCACCCCGTTCTCGGCCATGTCGTACATCCGGTCCACCGACTGCCCGAAGCCGAGCTGGACGGTTTCGCTCTTCGGGGTGAACCCGAGGAACCCGGCCTGCACGGTCTGGCCCTTCAGCGGCACGCCCTTGCCGTCGTACTTCTGCACGTCGTTGACGGCGATGGTGGGCGTGAAGGTGAGCCGCTCGCCACCGCGCTCCACGACGATCGCCACCTGCTTGCCGGCCGACTTCCGGATGTCCGCCTGGAGCTGGTCGTAGTCGCGGATCCGGTCGCCGTCGAAGGAGAGCACCTTGTCGCCCTGGCGCAGCCCCACCTCGTTGGCCGGGGTCTTGGGCGCGTCGGCGGGGCAGGTGTCGGTGGGCTGGCCGGCCTTGACCACGCACTGGGCGACCGAGCCGATGGTCGGCACCGTCATCGAGACGCCGAAGCCCATCATGACGGTCAGGAAGAGCCCGAACGCCAGGACCAGGTTCATGAACGGCCCGGCGAACATCACGATCATGCGCTTCCACGGCTTGCGGGTGTAGAAGAGCCGGCTCTCGTCACCCTCCTGGAGCTCCTCGTAGGAGGCCTCGCGGGCGTCCTCGATCATGGTGCGCCAGGGCGAACTGCTGCGCTTGGTGATCCGGCCGTCCTCGCCCGGCGGGAACATCCCGATCATCCGGATGTACCCGCCGAACGGGATCGCCTTGATGCCGTACTCGGTCTCGCCCTTCCGGCGCGACCAGAGGGTCGGGCCGAAGCCGACCATGTACTGGGGCACCCGGATGCCGAACAGCTTGGCCGTGGAGAGGTGGCCGAGTTCGTGCCAGGCGATCGAGACGAGCAGCCCGATGACGAAGACCAGGATGCCGACCACCGTCAAAACCGTTGCCACCGCTGGTCCTCCGTCATGCCGCTCCGCTCATCGTCTCGTCCTACCGCAATCGGGGTCGTCGGTCGACCGTCAGCCGGCCGCCAGCTCGCGGGCCCGGGCGCGCGCCCAGTCCTCCGCGTGCAGGACGTCCTCGACCGTCAGGGAAGTTCCCGCCGCCGGAGCGCCGTCCCGCTGACCGTGCTCGGCCACGACCTTGGCAACAGTGTCCACGATTCCGGTGAAAGCGAGGCGGCCCTTCAGGAACGCCTCCACACACTCCTCGTTGGCCGCGTTGAACACCGCCGGGTTGGTACCGCCCAGGGTGCCCACCTCACGGGCCAGCTCGACCGCCGGGAAGGCCTCGTCGTCCAGCGGGAAGAACTCCCAGGTGGCGGCCCTGGTCCAGTCGCAGGCGGGGGCCGCGTCCGGCACCCGGTCCGGCCAGCCCAGGCCCAGCGCGATCGGCATCCGCATGTCCGGCGGGCTGGCCTGCGCCAGGGTCGAACCGTCGGTGAACTCCACCATCGAATGCACCACCGACTGCGGGTGGACCACGACCTCGATCCGGTCGAACGGCACGTCGTACAGCAGGTGCGCCTCGATCACCTCCAGGCCCTTGTTCACCAGGGTGGCCGAGTTGATCGTGACGACCGGGCCCATCGCCCAGGTCGGGTGCGCCAGCGCGTCCTGCGGGGTCACCCCGGCCAGCTGCTCACGGGTGCGGTTGCGGAACGGGCCGCCGCTCGCGGTGACCACCAGCTTGCGCACCTCGGCCCGGGTACCGCCGGCCAGCGCCTGGAACAGCGCCGCGTGCTCGGAGTCCACCGGCACGATCTGGCCCGGCTTCGCCACCGCCTTCACCAGCGGACCGCCGACGATCAGCGACTCCTTGTTGGCCAGCACCAGCACCCGGCCCGCCTTCAGCGCGGCCAGCGTCGGCCGCAGGCCGATCGACCCCGTGATGCCGTTCAGCACCGAGTGGCACTCCAGGGCGGCCAGCTCGGTCGCCGCGTCCGGGCCCGCCAGCACGGTCGGCAGCGCACCGCCCGCCGCCTTCGCGGCCAGCGCCTCGCGCAGCGCCGGAACGGCCGCCGGATCGGCCACCGCCACGGTGTGCACGCCCAGCCGCACCGCCTGCTCGGCCAGCAGCTCCACCCGACCGCCCGCCGCCGACAGGGCGACCACCCGGAAACGGTCCGGGTTGCGGAGCACCACGTCGATGGCCTGGGTACCGATCGACCCGGTGGAACCCAGGATCACCAGCTCCCGGGGGCCGGAGGGGTCCGCCACGGTGGGCGTGAAACGCAGCTGCGGGTGGGCGAGCGAAGTCATGCGCCCATTGTGTCCTGTTCGCGGCACTCCCCAGGACGACTTCCGACCCTTCGGACTACCGTCGGACCATGCGTACCGTCATCGCCGGGGGCCACGGACAGATCGCGCTCCACCTGGAACGGCTGCTCGCCGCCCGCGGCGAACGCCCCGCCGGGATCATCCGCCGCCCCGAACAGACCCAGGACCTCGTCGACGCCGGCGCCGAGCCGCTGCTGCTCGACCTGGAGGCCGCCACCGCCACCCGGCTCGCCGCACTGCTCACCGGCGCCGACGCGGTGGTCTTCGCCGCCGGCGCCGGACCGGGCAGCGGCGCCGCCCGCAAGAACACCGTCGACCGGGACGCCGCCGTGCTGCTCGCCGACGCCGCCGAACTCGCCGGGGTCCGCCGGTACCTGATGGTCTCGGCGATGGCCGCCGACGCCCAGGCCCGCTTCCCCGCCGACGAGGTCTTCGAGACCTACCTGCGGGCCAAGGGCGCCGCCGACGACGCCGTCCGGGCCCGCACCGCGCTGGACTGGACGGTGCTGCGCCCCGGACGGCTCACCGACGGCCCCGGCACCGGCCTGGTCCGGCTCGCCCCCTCCGTCGACCGCGGCGCGGTGGACCGGGCCGACGTCGCCGCCGTCCTGGCCGCCCTGCTGCGCGAACCGGGCACCGCCGGGCTGACCCTGGAGCTGGTCGCCGGGAACGCCACCGTCGAGGAGGCGGTCGCGGCGGCCGCCGGACACGACGGCTGAGCCCGCGCCGGGGCGCGAACGCGAAGAGGGCCCGGTTCGGCGAACCGGGCCCTCCCGCCTACGACGACACCGCGTCGGCCAGGGGCCTCACAGCCCCGGCGATCTCAGAGGTCTCTGAGTCTCAGAGGTCTCAGAGGTCGAGACCGGTCAGGACCATGACCTTCTCGACGGTGTAGTCGTCCATCGCGTACTTGACGCCCTCACGGCCGACACCGGAGTCCTTGACACCGCCGTACGGCATCTGGTCGGCGCGGTAGGACGGCGCGTCGCCGATGATCACACCGCCGACCTCCAGCTCCCGGTGGGCGCGGAAGGCGGTCTGCAGGTCGTGGGTGAACACGCCCGCCTGGAGACCGAACGCCGAGTCGTTGACGGCCGCGAAGGCCTCCTCCACGCCGTCCACCCTGTGCAGCGACAGCACCGGGCCGAACACCTCGGCCTTGGCCAGGATCGCGTCACCGGGCAGGTCGGCCAGCACGGTCGGGGCGTAGGTCGCACCCTCACGGGTACCGCCGGTGAGCACCTTGGCGCCCTTGGCGACCGCGTCCTCGACCCAGGACTCGACGCGCTTCGCGGCGTTCTCGTCGATCAGCGGGCCGACGTCGGTCGCGTCGTCGGCCGGGTCACCGGTGACCTGCGCCCTGACCTTGGCGACGACCTTCTCCGCCAGCGCGTCGTACACCGAGGCGTCGGCGATCACCCGCTGCACCGAGATGCAGGACTGGCCGCCCTGGTAGTTCGCGAACATCGCGATCCGGGTGGCCGCCCAGTCCAGGTCGGCCTCCGAGGACCAGTCGGCGAGCACCACGGCCGCGGCGTTGCCGCCGAGCTCCAGGGTGCAGTGCTTGCGCGGCACCGAGTCCATGATCTGGTAGCCGACCTTGTCCGAACCGGTGAACGAGATCACCGGCAGGCGCTCGTCCTGCACCAGGGCCGGCATCCGGTCGTTCGGCACGGTCAGGATCGACCAGGAGCCGACCGGCAGGTCGGTCTCGGCCAGGATCTCGCCCAGCACCATCGCCGACAGCGGGGTCGACGGAGCCGGCTTCAGGATGATCGGGGCGCCGACCGCGATCGCCGGGGCGACCTTGTGGGCGACCAGGTTCAGCGGGAAGTTGAACGGGGCGATCCCCAGCACCACACCGCGCGGGAAGCGGCGCACCACCGCGAAACGGCCCACGCCGCCCGGGTCGGTGTCCAGCCGCATGGTCTCGCCGTTGGTGCGGCGCGCCTCCTCGGCGGCCCAGCGGAAGACCGACACCGCGCGGCCGATCTCACCGCGGGCCCACTTGATCGGCTTGCCGTTCTCGGCACTGACCAGCTGGGCGAGCTCCTCGGTGCGCTCGGTCAGCCGCTTGGCCACGTGGTCCAGGGCGGCGGCACGCTGGTGCGCCGGGGTGGCGGCGAACACCGGCAGCGCGGCCACGGCGGCGTCCAGCGCCTCCTCGACCTGCGCCTCGGTCGGGATGCTCACCTTGCCGACCAGACGGCCGTCCCAGCTGTTGTGCACCTCGAAGTCGGCGTCACCGCTCGCCCGGCGGCCGGCGAGCCAGAAATCGTACGTGGTGGTCACCGTGGTACCGGCCCTCTCCTCGTCTGTCCTACGGCCCACGGACGTGGGACCCGGTTTTGAGGGTAGGCGCGGCGGCGCGCCGACCGGATTGGCCGACTAGGAGCGTTCGCCCCCGGGGCCACTCCACCGCGTCCTACCGGCGCCCCGCGGGCCGCCGGAACCCCACACCCCGCCGGCGCCTCACTCCTCGCCGGAGCGCAGCGCCAGCCACAGCTCCATCCGCACGTCCGTGTCGTCCAGCGACCGGCCCAACAGCTCCTCGACCCGGCGCATCCGGTAGCGCAGCGTGTGCCGGTGCACACCCAGGTCCGCCGCCGCCGCGTCCCACTGGCCGTGCCGCGACAGCCACGCCCGCAACGAGGCCACCAGATCCCCGCGGGCCGTCCGGTCGTGCTCCCGCAACGGCCGCAGCAGCCCCTCCGCGAAGGCCGTCACCGCGTCCTCGCCGAGCAGCGGCAGCAGCGACCCCGCGCCGACCTCCTCGTGGTCCACCGACCGGCGGCCACCACGCAGCGCCACCGCCAGCGCCCGCTCCGCCTGCGCGTTCGCCGTCCCCGCCTCCTCCAGCGCGGCCGGCGCCGAGACGCCCAGCGACAGGCCCTCGTGCTCCTCCACCGCGCCCAGACAGGCCCGGTGCACCGCGCCGTTGTCCAGCGCCAGCACCATCAGCCGCGGCCCGTGCGCACCGTCCTCCCGCGCCACCAGCAGCTTCTCGCCCACCCGGGCACCCGCCTGCTCGGCCCGGTCACCCAGCTCCCCGAGCGCCTCCGCGGCATCCGCGTTGGCCGGACCGGCCCCGGCCACCAGCACCCGTATCGTCCCCTCCGGCAGCCCCCCGAACAGCCCCACCGCCACCTGGCGGGCCGTCGCCACCTCACCGGCCAGCACCATCCGCAGCAGCGCCGCGCCCATCCGCTCCTCGGCCTGCCGCAGCTCCCGCGAACGCTCCAGGGTGAGGGTCAGCAGCGCCACCGCCGCGTTCAGCACGTACCGCTCGGTCGGCGTGATCCGGTCCTCGGTCCCGACCGCCAGGAAACCCCGGGCCCGCCGGTCCGCCCCCAGCGACTGGACCACCACGTAGTCCTCGTCCGCCGTGTCTATCCCCGGCGCGCGCCCCTGCAACGCCGCACTCGACGGCGCCGGACGCCGACGCAGCCGGTCCACCTCCGCCGCCAACCGCCCCGCCCGGCGCGCCGCCCAGTCCGGCGCCACCACCGACAGCGCACCCGACCCGTCGTACAGCGCCGCCCAGCCACCCAGCCGGGCCGCCAGCCGGCGCACCACCGCCGTCGTGCCGTCCTTGCCCAGCGCCGCCCGGGTCAGCTCCTCCTGCGCCTCGAAGCTGGTCGTCACCGCCTCGTACTGCTCCGCGGCCAGCGCCGCCGACACCACCTTGCTGATCGCGATGAACGGCGTCGGCTCCGGCACCCGCAGCAACGGCAGCCCGCGCTGCGCCGCCGCGTCCACCAGCGGCTGCGGCACCTCCGTGTGCGACAACCCCACCCCGAGCCCCAGCCCGACCACCCCCGCGTCGGCCAGCCGGTGCACGTACGCCTGCAACTGCGCCGCCGTACGGCCCAGCTTGATACCGGTGGTGAGCAGCAGCTCACCACCCTCCAGGAACGGCGTCGGGTCGTCCAGCTCACTGGTGTGCACCCAGCGGACCGGCCGCTCCAGGTGATCCGCACCGGCGAGGACCGTCAGATGGAGCGACGTGTTGCGGACGACGGAGGCGAGTGTGGGGGGCATGGCACCTTCGAAGGATCGACCTGACCGCGCCGTTGCGGCCGGGCGAGGAGAGGGACGTGGGACTGGTGAGGGTCTCTCCCCTTCATTATGGACGCCCCGGACAACCCGCACTGCCGAATCCACCTCGAAGGCGACTTCCCCCGCCGCCCGCCCTCAGCCCCTGAGGTCCACCAGCAGCGGCGGAACCTGCTCCCCCGACACCGCCGTCAACGACACCACCGCATGCCCCGCCGGCAACGCGTGCGCCAGATCCGACGGCGACCACCGCAACCGCTCCACATCCCGCGTCGTCACCGACTCCGTCTGCGCCGTCGTCCCCGACAACGCCTTCCGCCCGACCCGCCCCGCCCGCCGTATCACCCCACCGGAGGTGTCGGGGGTGTGGGTGACCGCGGTCTCCTGCACCAGGTGCGTCCCCCAGGCCTCCGAGAACAGCTTCCCGTCCCACGGCGCGATCCCCGGGAACGCCATCCGGCAGCCGACCGCGCCGAACAGCGGCGCCCGCAACGCCTCGGGCAGGTCCACCAGCGTCCGCAGCAGCAGCACCGCGCCCGCGTTCGCCCCGCGCATCCGCTGCAGCCCGCGCACGGCGGCGGCGTCCAGCGCCGCCGAGGCGTCGTCCACCACCAGGCCCGCGAACAGCGAACGGTCCTCGCGGGCCCCCGCCGCCTGCACGAACTGCCCCACCACCAGCCGGGACAGCATCCGCGCCGCCTCCGGGTGGCTCCGCTCCGGCAGCTTCACCCGCACCCGCAGCGGGTGGTCCAGCACCCGCATCGCGAACGGCGGCCGACCCGTGCCGTCGGTCGCGAAAGCGCCCTCGAAGGCGGGCCGCTCCAGCAGCGCCAACCGGTCCGCCAGCAGCGCCCCGGGGTCGTCCGCCCGGTCGCGCTGCCGCTCCCGGTACTCCAGGTCCCGCTCGTGGACGGCGAGTCGGCCAGCCATGCCGAGCGCCTTCACCAGCGCCGCCAGCACGTCCGGCTCACCCGCCAACAGCGCCCGCAGCTCCCGCACCCCCGGATAGCGGCCGTACGCCGCGTGGAACGGGCCCACCACCTGCTGCAGCGCGGTACGGGCATGCTCCGCGCGGGCCGTCAGCTCGTCCGGCAGCAGCGCCTCGGCCAACCGGGCGGCCGCCTCGTCCGGGTCCCGCGCGGCGCCGTAGAGGTCCAGCCCGTACAGCGAGGACGGGTCGCCGGGCGCGATCACCACGTCGTACCAGGAATCCGGGCCGAGATCGGCGTCCGCCGCCCCGACCACCACCGCACAGGCCGTACCGGACAGCGCCTGCAGGCACAGCGCCTCGGCCACCGGCCGGGCCAGCCGCGCCGTCTTCCCCGTCCCCGCCGGACCCACCGCCAGCAGCGAGGTGCCCAGCACCGCCGGGTCCAGCGCAAAACCGGCCGCCCGGTGGCCCAGCGGATTCTTCGGGACGTCCTGCGCCGTACCGAGCCGGACCTGGCCGAGCAGCAGATCGTGCCGCTCGGCACGGCCGGGCAGCTCGCGCGCCTCGGAGGGATGGGCGAAGGCCGCCGCGCCGCGGCTGGCCACCTGCTCGGTGAAGGCGGGCACGAACACCGGGTCCGCCTGCGCGGACTCCCAGGCGCGCCGGATCCGCACGTAGTCGACGTCCCCCACGGCCTCGCCCTCCAGCCGGACGGCCGCCTCGGCCGCACCGCCCCGGCGCAGCCCGTCCCACGGGTCCTGCCCGCGCACGGCCTCGACCGCCCCCGGGGCGTCCTCCTCGACGGGCTGCTCCTCCGTCACCGTGCGCGACAGCAGCGGCGCGACGTAACGGCGCCACACCTCGGGCCAGCGGCCCATCCGGCCGAAGATCTTGATGACGGCTGCGGCCACCAGCACGTTCACCGACAGCCCGACGACGGTCACAAGGGTCTCGCTGGGGTGTTCGACCCAAACGGTGATCACGATCAGGTGAAGCACCAGCTGTGTGCCGTAGACAAAGGCGAACCACGCCACCACCGCGTTCAGCCCCGCCCGCAGCAGCAGCGGCCAGGTCGCGACCTTGGCCGCCTCCGCCCGCTCCGGGTCGACGCGGCGGTAGCCGAGCCGGTAGACGCCCGGGTCGGCGTCGGGGCGCGGGGCGCAGGCCCAGGTCGCGAGGTCGAAGGAGGAGGTGCCCGCCGCGGGCCGTTGGTGGGGCAGGGGGGTCGGGGGTCTGGTGGTGGTGCGCTCGCCGTGGTGGTGTGCCCCGTCCTGTGCCATGTACGGTCCCGCTCCCTCGCCCGCCCGCCCGGCCCGACCGCCGTCGGTGCCGCCATACCCATGCCGCCGTACCGGCGACACGCCCGCGCTCAGGGTAGTGGAGCGCGGCCTGCGGGTAGTCGCGCCACCCGCGCTGGCCGTGCCGGACAAGTCGGACGGCGCACTGCTACCGAGTGGCGCGTGCCGGGGTGGGGAGGGCGGCCGTAGCCTGCGAAGCACCGAGCCGAGAAGTCTGGAGATACCCCATGAGCGCCGCAACGCCGCTCCCGCAGGAGCGCCGCCTGGTCACCGCGATCCCCGGTCCGAAGTCGCAGGAGCTGCACGCCCGCAAGCTGGGTGCGGTGGCGGCCGGTGTCGGCACCACCCTGCCGGTGTACGTGTCCCGTGCCAACGGCGGCGTGCTGGAGGACGTGGACGGCAACTCGCTGATCGACTTCGGTTCCGGCATCGCCGTGACCAATGTCGGCAACAGCGCCGAGGCCGTGGTGGCCCGGACGACCGAGCAGCTGGCCAGCTTCACGCACACCTGTTTCATGGTGACCCCGTACGAGGGTTACGTGGCCGTCGCCGAGCAGCTGAACGAGCTGACCCCGGGTGACCACGAGAAGCGCACCGCGCTGTTCAACTCGGGCTCCGAGGCCGTCGAGAACGCGGTGAAGATCGCCCGCGCCTACACCAAGCGCCAGGCCATCGTGGTGTTCGACCACGGCTACCACGGCCGCACCAACCTGACGCTGGCGCTGACGGCGAAGAACATGCCGTACAAGCAGGGCTTCGGTCCGTTCGCCCCCGAGGTCTACCGGGTGCCGGTCGCCTACCCGTACCGCTGGCTGACGGGTGCGGAGAACGCCGCCGCCGAGGCCGCCGCCCAGGCGATCGACACCATCAACAAGCAGATCGGCGCCGAGAACGTCGCCGCGATCATCATCGAGCCGATCCAGGGCGAGGGCGGCTTCATCGAGCCGGCCAAGGGCTTCCTGCCGGCGATCGTGGAGTTCGCGAAGGCGAACGGCATCGTGTTCGTCGCGGACGAGATCCAGACCGGCTTCTGCCGTACCGGCCAGTGGTTCGCGTGCGAGGACGAGGGCATCGTCCCGGACCTGATCACCACCGCCAAGGGCATCGCCGGCGGTCTGCCGCTGTCCGCGCTGACCGGCCGCGCCGAGATCATGGACGCCGCGCAGACCGGTGGTCTGGGTGGCACCTACGGCGGCAACCCGGTGGCGTGTGCCGCCGCGCTGGGTGCCATCGAGACCATGAAGGAGCAGGACCTCAACGGCAAGGCGCAGCGGATCGGCGAGATCATGCTGGGCCGCCTGCGGGCCATGCAGGAGAAGTACGAGATCATCGGCGAGGTCCGCGGCCGCGGCGCGATGATCGCCGTCGAGCTGGTGAAGCCGGGTGGCAAGGAGCCGAACGCGGAGGTCACCGCGGCCATCGCCAAGGCGTGCCACGCGGAGGGCCTGGTCGTGCTGACCGCCGGCACCTACGGCAACGTGCTGCGCTTCCTGCCGCCGCTGGTCATGCCGGAGCACCTGCTGAACGAGGGCCTGGACATCCTGGAGGGCGCGTTCGCCGCTCTCTGAGCGGTGTCGCCCGTCAGGTCGTGAACCCCCTTCCGGAGGGTTGTCCGGACAGCGCTGAACGGCCCGTGGGGACCTCTGGTCCGCACGGGCCGTTCGGTTGTCCGGGCGCGTCGCGCGGGCGGCCGGGGCATGATCGACGGGGCGCCTCCGAGGTTGCCCCGCGCAGGGTGAAGATGGTGTGCGGAATCGCTGAAGGCGCTCGGCGCGGAAGGGCTGTTGACGTAGTGTCATCGCAGATGGACAGCGAGCCTCAGCCATGGGCGCGGCCGTCCGCGGGGCCCCCTCCGGGGCCGGTTCCGCGGGTGCCGGACGAGGACGACCAGCCCGGCCCGGGAGGGCCGGCGCACACCGAAGGCCGATCGACCGACCGTCCGACCCACACCCCCCGGGGCGCACGGAACGGCGATCATCAGGGCCGCCCCGGAGCTCTCCCCCCTGCTCCGGGGCGGCTGTCCGTCGTCCTGGGCCGGGTGGCCCGGTCGGTGGCCGTCCCGGTGACGGCGGCGGTGCTGCTGGTGGTGGTGTCCTGGCAGGTCGCGGTGGAGGGGCCGCTGCTCGGCGTGGACCGTTCGGTCCGCCGGGCCGTCCGTACGGCTCACAGGGACGTCCCGGACGCGCTGCTGGACCGGCTCGGCCACTTCCTGTCGGACCTGGGCGGCGGCGTCCCGGCGGTCCCGGTGCTGCTGCTGGCCGGCGCGTTGGCGGCCTGGCGGGGGCTCCGGGCCGGGGCCGGGCGCTGGTGGCTGCCGCTGCCGGTGGCGGCGCTGACCTCGGCGCTGATCCCGCTGCTGGTGGTCCCGGCGAAGTCGGCCTTCGCCCGGCCCGGTCCGCTCGGGGAGCCGCTGACGGCGGGCCAGTGGGGCTGGTACCCGTCCGGGCACACCGCGACCGCGGCGATCTCGTACGGGGTGGCGGCGCTGCTGCTGGCCCGGGTGGCGGGTCCGCGCGCCGCCCGGCAGTTGGCGGCGGGTGCGGTGCTGCTGTCGCTCGGGGTGGGCGCGGGTCTGGTGTGGAGCGACTTCCACTGGCTGCTGGACGTGGTGGCGAGTGGGTGCCTGGCCGTCCTGGTGCTGTGGCCGCTGGCCCGGTGGCTGCCCGGGCCGGGTGCCGGTGGCGGTCAGGCCTCGGGGTCCTCGTTGCGGTGAACCAGGCCGGGCTCGCCGTTGTCCCGGTGCCACTCGATGACGAGTTCGTCGCGGGCGCCGAAGCGGACCAGGTGGCGGCCGACGACGTCCTCCAGGCCGGGCAGCTTGTCGCGCTCGCCCTCGACGGTGAGCAGCAGCGCGTCCGGCTGGGCCTCCAGGGTGGCGGTGCCGGCGCCGAAGACCATCGTGCCGCGGCCGGTCTCCTCGGAGTAGACGGCCTCGATCTTGCGCCCCATGTGGGCGGTGAGCTGCTTGGCGTAACGGCCCGGGCGGTCGGTGGCGACGCGGGCTTCGGAGCGGGGCATGGGCCCTCCAATGATCGGGGACGGGAACTTAGGGTTCCCTCACTTGGGAGCAACGCTAACCCAGATACTGAGCCAAGCTCAACATATTTCCGCGATCGTCTTCCGCCGCCCGCCACGGGCCCCGGACCGACGGCTACCCTTGGGCGGACGCCAGCCGAGGAGACCGCCGATGACCACCACGCCGACCGACGAACCGGCGGACCCCTCCCCCGGCCCCCGGCCCGGCACCCCGGGCACCGCCGCCGAGCTGGCCGACGCGATGACCAGGGCGATCAAGCGGATCCGCCGTCAGACCGGCTGGCGGCTGGAGCCGTACGGCATCACCCCCGGCCAGGCCCGGGCCCTGCGCACGCTCGCCCACGTGCCCGGCTGCGAGACGCCGGACCACGCGATGCGGCTGAGCGACCTCGCCGACAAACTGCACATCGCCCCGCGCTCGGCGACCACCGTGGTCGACGCGCTGGAGGAGGCCGGCCTGGTCGAGCGCAGCCCCGACCCGGCCGACCGGCGGGCGGTGCGGATCCTGCTGACCGAGGCCGGACGGGCGGCGGTGGAGCGGATCGGGCAGGTCCGGGACGAGGTGGCCCAGGAGTACTTCGGCGAGGTCAGCCCCGCCGACGAGGAGGTGCTGCTGCGGGTGCTGCGCTCCGCCGAGGCCCGCTTCCTCGCAGCCGGGCCGCCACGCCGCTAGCGGTTCCGGGACGCAGCGCGGTGATCCCGATCCCGGTGATCACCAGCAGCGCGGCCGCGGCGGCCGTCGGGCTGATCCGTTCGCCGAGCAGCAGCCAGGCCGAGGACATCCCGAACACCGGCACCAGCAGCGAGTAGGGCGCGACGGCGGTCGCGTCGTAGCTGCGCAGCAGGAAGCTCCAGGCGACGAAGCCGAGCAGGGTGGAGACCAGCCCGACGTAGCCGATCGCGCCCAGTCCGGCCGGGGTGATGTCGCGCAGGGCGCGCAGGTCCGCCTCGGGGCCCTCGACCAGCAGGGACAGGCCCAGCAGCGGCAGCGGCGGGACGGCGCTGACCCAGACCATCCAGCGCAGCGCGTCCGGCGGCGCGGCCCTGCGGGTCAGCACGTTGGCCAGCCCCCAGGCGACGGCGGCCAGGACGACCAGGGCGAAGGCCCCGAGCGGGCCGCCGGCGCCCTGGTCCCAGGCGCTCAGCGCGATGCCGGCGAAGGCGACCGCCAGGCCCGCCAGCCGCTGCCCGCCGGGGCGTTCGCGCAGCAGCACGGCGGCGAACAGCGCGGTGAAGCCGGCCTGCCCCTGGAGCACCAGCGAGGAGAGCCCGGCCGTCATCCCGGCGTGCATGCCGAGGAAGAGCAGTCCGAACTTGACCACCCCGAGGACCACGCCGACCGCCAGCACCCAGCGCCAGGCCACCTTGGGCGGGCCGACGAAGAAGACCGCCGGCACCGCGACGACGGCGAACCGCAGGGCGCAGAAGAGCAGCGGCGGGAAGTTGTCCAGGCCGACGTGGATCAGGACGAAGTTGAGGCCCCAGACGGCGGCCACCAGGATGGCCAGGGCGATGTGGCGGGGGCTCATGCCGCCCCGGCCGCCGGTGCCGCCCGTGCCGGTCGTGCTGCCCGTACTGCTCATGCTGTTCCGGCCGCTCGGAGCGGCGGAGGTTGTCGCGGTCATGGGTCGAGCATGGTGGCGCCGGACCGTTCAGCACCAGCGATGAATTCTGAAGAGGACGCTTTAGTATCACTGCATGATGGACCTGGGGCGCCTGCGGGCGCTGCACGCGGTGGCGGTGCACGGCTCGGTCGGCGGGGCGGCCGCGGCACTCGGCTTCACGCCCTCGGCGGTCTCGCAGCAGATCGCCAAGCTGGAGCGGGAGACCCGGACGGTGCTGCTGGAGCGGCAGGGCCGCGGCGTGGTGCTGACCGACGCGGCGCGCGAGCTGGCCGTCACCGCGCAGACCGTGCTGGGGCTGGTGGAGCAGGCCGAGGTGCGGCTGGAGGAGCAGCGCGGCCAAGCCGTCGGGCGGCTGCTGGTGGCCGCGTTCCCGTCCGGTGCCCGCGGACTGATGCCCGGGGCGCTGGCCGACCTGCGGCGGCGCTGCCCGGAGCTGGACGTCCGGCTGCTGGAGCGCGACCCGTACCCGGCGGCCGAGCTGGTGGCCCGGGGCGAGGTGGACCTGGCGCTGGTACAGGACTGGCCGACCGTGCCGCTGCCGGTGCAGGAGGGGGTCTCCCGGATGGACCTCGGCACGGACCCGGTGGACCTGCTGCTGCCCGCCGACGACGACCTGGCCGCGCTCGACCCGGTGCCGGTGGAACGGCTGTGCGGGCAGCGCTGGATCAGCGTGCCACCGGGCAACATCTGCCACGACTGGCTGGTCCGCACCCTGCGCGAGGCCGGCGAGGAGCCGGACGTGCGCTACCAGGTCGGGGAGTTCGAGACGCAGATCGCGCTGGTCGCGGCCGGTCTGGGGATGGGCCTGGTGCCGAGGCTCGGGCGGGGCCCGCTGCCGCCCGGGGTGGCGGCCCGCCGGGTGGCGCCGGAGCCGGGCCGCCGGGTGTTCGCGCTCTGGCGCTCCCAGGCCTCCCGGCGGCCGGCCATCACCGAGGCGCTGGCCTCGATGCGGGAGTGCTGGGGGCGGCTTCCGGGCTGAGGGCCGCGGCGGCCGGTCGCCCGACCGCCGGGCCGATCGGTCCCGTACCGGTCGCGGTCTCGGGGCTGGGACCAGGGCGAGGACCGGTGCGGGCCTCAGCCCGCGAAGCCGATCACCAGCCACATGAAGCCGACCCCGGCCACGGTGCAGAGCAGGGTGCTGCGCGAGGGGTGCGGGCTGTGCGCCTCGGGGAGGATGTCGGAGGTCGCCAGGTAGAGCAGGAAGCCGGAGAAGAAGCCCAGGTAGAGGCCGAGCAGGTGCCCCGGGATGGTGAACGCCAGGGTGATCGCCGCGCCGGACACCGGGGCCACCGCGTCCGCGGCGAGCAGGGTCAGCGCCCGCCGCCGGTTGTTCCCGTACAGGCGGGTGATCGTGTACGTGTTGAAGCCGTCGGCGAAGTCGTGCGCGACCACGGCGATGGCCACCACCGTGCCGACCGTGGTGCCCGCCTGGAAGGCGGCGCCGATCGCGAAGCCGTCCATCACGCTGTGCCCGACCAGGGCCAGTGCGGCGGTCAGCCCGACGCCCTGGTGCCCGGCGGAGCGGGCGTCCCCGTGGTGGTGGCCGTGGGAGTGCGCGGCGTACTCGCCCTCGTGGCCGCGGTGGATCGCGACGGCGCGCTCGATCACGTGGATGGTGAGGAAGCCGGCCGCGAACAGCAGCAGCGCCTGCGGCACGCCGTGCACCTCGCCCGGCGCCTGGTGGAGCGCCTCGGGCAGCAGGTCGAAGGCGACCACGCCGAGCATCAGTCCGGCGGCGAAGCCGAGCACCAGGTGGCGGCGGTCGCGGGTGCGCTGGGCGACGAAACCGCCGATCAGGGTCATCAGGAACGCCGCGGCGGCGACCAGTACCGCGGTCATCGGTCCGACTCCTTCACAGGTCCGGCCGAGTCGCCGGGGCCTTCGCCGGGTGGTGCGCCGAGCGCTCTGCCCATTCCTCTCCCCCTGGGATCCGCCCGTGGCCGGGCCGACCGCCGACCGTACCGGACGCCCGTTCGACGGTGATCACCCGGGGGTGCCGGGGCCGGGGTGCCGTTCCCCCAGCCTCGGCCCAGACCTGCCGGGGCGCCCGACGGATGGGCCGTTCGGGTGAGGCCGGCGACGGGCCGACCCGCCGGGACGGGGCGGTGGGCAAAGGCTGCTGAACAGGGCCGATGTGGTGAGCGGGCGGCGGGTCAGCCGCCGGTTGCGAGCGGGAGGCCGAGGTGGGTGTGGGCGAGTTCGCGGACGCCGTCGCCGTCGATCAGGTGGATGTGCCGGCGGCCCTCCTCGGCGGTGAGGTCCAGCACCTCCTCGGTGAACCGGCCGGTGGTCAGCCGCAGGCCGCGCTCGGCGGACTCCTCCCCGACCGCCTCGGCCAGGGTCTCGATCTGCTCGGCGCCGATCGACCCGGTGTCCCGGGAGGCCCACACCACCCAGCGGCCGGGCAGCGAGGTGCCGGGGGCGCCCTCGCCGGTGGCGACCAGCCCGGCCGGGCCGCGCAGCCGGACGCTCCACTGCGCGATCCCGCCGCGGGTCAGCAGGTCCCGCACCAGCTGGGCGAACTCGTTGGCGGACAGGTCGGCGGCGGCCGGCACGGTGGCCCCGGCCTGGGCGGCGGGCCGGACACCGGCCCGGTCGTACGGGTCCGGGGTGACGGCGGCGCCGAGCTGGCGCAGCCGTACCAGGGCCTCGTCCTGCTCGGCGTCGGCGTAGACGCCCTCGTCGTCGCGCTCCTCGTACGGGGTGCCCGGCGGCAGCAGCCGGGTGCGGGCCAGTGCGTCGCGGTCGGCGTCCACGCTGACCAGGCAGAGCGGCTCGGCCGTGGCGGGATCGCGCAGCCAGCCGTTGAGGACGACGCCGGCGAGTATCTCGTCGGTGTCCACGGCGTCGGCGGCCTGCAGGGCCCGCAGGGCGAGCCGGGCGACCAGCCGCAGGTAGTCGGTGGCCCGGTCCGCGGGCGGGCGCGGCACCGGGAGGATGTCGCCGTCCGGGGCGAGCCGGTAGCCGGCGAGCGAGGGCACCAGGTCGAGCGGCGGCAGGTCGAGGTCCAGCACGGCGGTGCGGGTGAGCGGGCGGAAGACCGCCCGGCAGGGGGCGGGCAGGTCCTGGGTGGCGGTCTCGGCGGCGGCCAGCGCCCGTTCCAGCAGCGACTCCACGGCGGCCGGCTCGGCCAGCCGGTAGGCCCGACGGCACTCCTCCAGGCTCTCGTTGTACTCGCGCACGGCGCGGGCCCGGGCCTCCTCGGCCGCCTCGTGGGCGCGCCGGGACTCGTCGGCGGCCGGGCTGCCGGCCTCGGCCCGGCGGGTGCGCCACTCGCGCAGGGCGCGCTGGTGGGTGAGCCGGGCCTGGGCCAGCTCGCGCTGGTAGCCGGAGTCGAGCAGCCGGCGGGACGGGCCGCCCTCCGGGTCGGCCACGGGCGGTTCGGCGGGCGCGAAGTCCTGCCAGCGGGGCTCGGACTCCTCCTCGGCGCCGCCGCCGGGGCCGTCGGCCGGGTAGGGGCGGGGCTGGTAGTGGCGCAGCTGGCTCTCGAAGTCCATGGCGGAGACGGGCAGCGCGGCGCGCCGCAGCAGATCGGCCAGCCGGTCGTGCTCGGCCTGGACGGCGCGGGTGCGGTGGTGGGTCAGGGTCGCGGCCCGGGCGTGCGCCGCCACGGCCTCGTCCGGGTCGGCCTCGCCGGGGCCGGGCTCGGACGGTCCTTCACCGGTCGGTCCGTTGCCAGTGGGTCCGTTGTCGGTGCGCCCGTTGCCAGTGGGTCCGCTGTCGGTCGGTCTGTCACCGGTCGGCCCGTCGCCGGACGGGCCGTCACCGGTCGCACCGCCACGGGGGCGGTCGGCGGCGGCGCCGTCCGGCTCCTGGCCGTTCTCGGCTCCGAGGTCGCGGAAGACCGAGGCGAGGAAGCCCGGCCGGGGGAACTGGACGGTGGCGGTTCCGTCGGACTGGCCGTCTGCTGAGTCCTGCATCGGTCGTCGTTCCCCCATGCTCGTCCGGCGCCTGCCCGGGGCGATCGGCGAACCTGTGGGCCCGCCCCTGCCGGACATTGTCCCCCGAACGGGCGCGGCGGTCAGCCAAGCCGCTCAGTTGGTCCGGGTGTTGGTGAGGTGCAGGCCGATGTAGCCGACGTAGATCCGGCCGCTGCCGGAGCAGTCGTCCAGGTAGTGCAGCCGGGGCGCGGTACGGCCGCCGCCGATCCGCAGGTGCGCGCCCATGAACGCGCGCCGGGAGGAGTCGACGCATTCCGGCACCGGCAGCATCCGCTCGCGCTTCCACTTGGTGTGGCTGAACACCGTCCGGGACTCCCCGCGGACCGCCTTGCGGGGCGGGAAGCGGTGACAGCCCTCGGGGGTGCGCTCGCACCACTGCTTGAAGTCCCCGCCGGCCGCGCCGCGCACGGCCGCCTCGGCGTACTCCTGGAGTGCCGTCAGCCCGTCCCAGGCGAGCCGGGCCCAGCCGGCGCCGGCGCACTGCAGCTCGTCCAGGGCGAGCGCGACCTTCTGGTCACCGGTGAAGGTCACCAGCGGGAACTCGCCGAGTCTGGCCATGAGTTCGGTGAAGGTGTCGGGCGTGCCGCAGCCGTCGGGGGGCTGGACCACGGAGTGCGGCCCGCCGACCGGTCCACCGCCCGGCGCCACGCAGTGGCGCCCGGTCAGGGCGCGGGCTCCGGAGCGGAGACGGCCCTCCCGGACGTCCCGGCCGTCGCGGCCCTCCCGGCCCTGGCCCCGTTCCCGGTGTTCGCGGCGCTCCACCCGCAGGGTGTGCCGGACCCGCTCCAGCTCGTCGGCCCTGCCCTGCTGCTCGGCGCGGTCCTGTTGCTCCTCCCGGGCGAGCGCGGCCAGCTCCACGCCCTGGTACGGGGCGGCCGGGCCGGAGGTCCGTTCGACGACCTGCTCGACGGTGCCCGCGGGCATCCGCTCGACGGTCTCCTCGGCCACCTGACCGACGGCCTGCTCCGCGCTCGGCTCCACGGTCCGTTCTGCTGCCTGCTCCGCGTCCCGGCGGAGCTGCGGCGGCGGGACGCGCAGCACCGGGACCGCCGCCAGCGGCGGTGGCAGCGGCTGCTCCGCGGCCAGGCGGCGCGGCTCGCGGGCGAGCAGCCCGGCGGCGCGGCGCAGGTCCTCTTCTATTCGGCCCCGGGCGAGTACCGGATGTCGGGCGCTGTCCTGCCGGGAGGCCGGGTCGACCTCGGGCAGGTAGGTGCGCACCGCCCCGCCGTAGACGGTGTGGTACTCCAGCGCGACGTTGAACCCGGTGCGGGCGCCGGGGTCCAGCACGTAGGCGGTGGCGAGGCCGGGCAGCTGCTGGCAGAGCGGGGCCACCACGTCCCGCACCCAGCTGTCGAGCGGCAGGTTCACCGGGACGCTGGCCACCACGGTGGGCAGCCTGCGCTCGGGGTCACACAGCTCGTCGATCAGGGCGTCGACCTCGTCGGCCGTGATCACCCGGGGGCCGGAGTGGACGGCGGTCGGACCGTCGGTGGCGTCGAGCAGCGGGAGGAGCGTGCGGGCGAGTTCGGGCACCGGCACCCGGCACGGGGTGCGCACACCGCTGCCGGTGCTGTGGGTCTCGGCCTCCAGCCGGACCCAGGTGGGGCCGTCGGAACCGGTGGCCACGGTGAGGGTGAGCTGCTGGGTGCCGTGCGGGGCCGGGGTGCGCAGGCGGCGGCGGTCGTACCGCCCGGCGCCCGGGCCGCCGCGCAGCGGACCCTGGTCGCGGTCGAGCAGGACGCGCTCGCCCAGGCGGAGGCGCTCGGCGGTGGGAGCCGGCTCGGTGCCCTGCTCGGCGGGGGCGCGGTGGGCCGGCGGGGGCTCTTCGAAGCCCTCCTGCTTCAGCCAGCAGGCCAGTTGTTCGTCGGCCAGGGCGACGGCCTCGGCATGCGTGAGGGCCGTGGTGACCGTCATCCGGTAGGGCGTCGCGGGGCCGCGGGGGCCGGGCAGGTCTGCGGCGGCGTGCGAGCGGACGCGGTTCGGGGCGGGGCGGTTCGCGATCGGATGGTTCGAGGTCGGACGGCTCGTCGGGTGGTTCGTCGAGTGGCTCGTGGGGCGGTTCGAGGTCGGGTTCGTCGCGGACTGGGAATTCGAGGTCGATCGATCCGAGGTCATGCGCATACCTCCGTGGTGCGGGGTGGGGTCCTGTGTCCTCCATCGATGGTTTCGTCCGGTTCTGCCGGAGCCTTGCCCAGGAAACGCCACGGCCCGGAGCGGAAGTTCCAACTCCGGGCTACGACACTACGTTCGGGTGAATCTGCTCAAGCGGTCTTCCGCGTGGCGCGGGGCCTGGGCTACGGGAAACGGCCGGTCACGGGCCGTCCGACGGATCGTCCGACCCCCGGGGCCCAGGAGCTACCCCCCGCCCCGGCGACCAGAGCGGCACCTCGGGTCAGACCGGCACCTCGACGTACGTGCGGCCGGCCGGGACCGCCACCGCGGTACCGCCGGTCGCCTCGGCCAGCCAGGTGTGGAAGTCCGCCACGTCCGGCTCCGGCACCCCCACCTCGATCCGCACCCCGGCGGCCTCGTAGGCCAGGTCGCTCACCGTGTACCCGGCCGCCCGCAGGTCGTTCTCCACCCGCCCGGCCCGGACGTGGTCCACCGTCACCGCGAGCAGCGCGACCGGGCGGCGCTCCAGCAGGCCGACCTCGTCCACCGCCTCCGACACCGCGTTCCCGTACGCCCGCACCAGGCCGCCCGCGCCGAGCTTGATCCCGCCGAAGTACCGGGTGACCACGGCGACCGTGTCGGTCAGCCCGCGTCGGCGCAGCACCTCCAGCATCGGCACCCCGGCCGTGCCGCCGGGTTCGCCGTCGTCGCTGGAGCGCTCGCGGCGCTGCTCGTCGCCGACCACGAAGGCGGTGCAGTTGTGCCGGGCGTCCCAGTACTGCTTGCGGATGCCCGCGATGAAGGCCTGTGCCCCCTCCTCGTCGGTGACCCGGGCGAGGTGGCAGATGAACCGGGACTTCTTGATCTCGGTCTCGTGGCTGCCGGCCCGCCGGATGGTGAGGTACGGCCTGGCGGTGGGCTCCGGCGTGGCGGACATGGCGCGGGGGTCCTCCCGAGGACGGTGAAGGCTGACGGCGCGCGCCCCGGGACACCGGGGCGGCACCGCCAGCCTAGTTGGCGCACGACGGGAGGGATCAACGGCCGGGGGCCGGGAGCCGGCCGAGCCGGAGGATCGACGGCCGGGACCCGACTGTCGGACGCGGACGGGTCAGCGGCCGGCCAGGGCGTTCAGCCGCCCGCGGTCCAGGCCGGTCAGCGCGGTGGCCTCGGTGAGGTCGACGGCGCCGCAGTCCAGTCCGCGCAGCAGGTAGCCGCTCAGCGCCCGGGCGGTGGCCGGCTCGTCCATCACGTCGCCGCCCGCCTTGGCGACGTACGCGGCCAGCCGCGCGGCGGCGGCCGCCAGGCCCTCGCGGTAGAAGGAGTAGACCGCGACGTAGCGGGTGGGCAGGTGCGCCGGGTGCATGTCCCAGCCCTGGTGGTAGGCGCGGGCCAGCGAGCGGCGGACCAGGCCGTGGTGGAGCTTCCAGGCGGCGTGCACCTGTTCGGTGGAGCCGGTCGGGACGACGTTGGTCGAACCGTCGGAGAGCCGCACCCCGGTGCCCGCGGCCGCCACCTGCATGACCGCCTTGGCGTGGTCGGCGACCGGGTGGTCCATGCTCTGGTGGGCCGCGCTGACGCCGCAGGCGGCGCTGTAGTCGAAGGTGCCGTAGTGCAGGCCGGTGGCGCGTCCCTCGGCGGCCTCGATCATCCGGGCGACGGTGGCCCGGCCGTCCGGGCCGAGGATCGCCTGGGTGGTCTCGATCTGGATCTCGAAGCCGATCCGGCCGGCGGGCAGCCCGGCCCGGCCCTCGAAGTCCTCCAGCAGCCGGACCAGCGCGGTGACCTGCTCGGCGTAGGTCACCTTGGGCAGGGTCAGGACCAGGCCTTCCGGGAGCCCGCCGTTGGCCAGCAGGGTGGCCAGGAACAGCTCCAGGGTGCGGATGCCGCGGGCCCGGACGGCGGCCTCCATGCACTTGGTCCGGATGCCGAGGTACGGCGGGGCGCCGCCCTCGGCCACCGCCGCGGCGACCAGTTCGGCGGCGCGGACGGCGGCCGCGTCCTCCTCGGCGTCGGGGCGGGGTCCGTACCCGTCCTCGAAGTCGATCCGCAGGTCCTCGACCGGCTCGCGCTGCAGCTTGGCGCGGACCCGGGCGTGCACGTCGGCGAGCAGCTCGTCGTCCGCGACGCCGAGGGCTCGGGCCAGTTCGGCGGGGGTGGCGGCGTGGCGGTCGAAGGCCTCCAGGGCCCGGCGGCCCCACTCCCGCACGGTGTCGGCGCCGAAGGCGTCGGCCGGGACGTAGACGGTGTGCACCGGCTGCCTGGTCCCGGGCTCACCCGGGTAACGGCGCGCCAGATCGGCGTCGACCGGGGCGAGCAGTGCCTCCACCGCGGCACGGGCCCCGGTGGAGAAGGAGGCCCCGTCCGCCGGCCCGTTTCCGTCGACCCCGACCCGTGTCATCCGCACTCCCCATGCCGAACCAGCGCTTCAACAGTTTGTTGAGGCGAAGGTAGCTCCGGCGGGATCGGGCGTCAATGGCCGCCCGAGCCCTGGACGGTGGCGGCGGTCAGTCCCGCCCGGCGGCGGCGTAGCGCTCGTTCAGCTCCGGGTAGAGGTCGGCGACCTCCTTGGGGTGGACCGAGCCGTCCGGTCCCTTGCCGGTGACGCCGTACTCCCTGGTCAGCCAGTCGGCGAGGCGCTGGGGGTCGGGCTGGTGGCTGTGGGCGTCCATGTACGAGACGAGCGCCGCGTAGGCGACGTCCGGGTCGAGGCGCGCGGGCGCCGGGGAGAACGCGGACTGCTCGGCGCGGGCCGACTCGGCGGCCGGGACCGGGTGCGCCAGCTCGGCGGGCTGCGCGAACTCGGCGGGCTGCTCGGGCTGCTCGAACTGCTCGGACCGCTGCTGCGGGCCGACCGGGTGCTGGGCCTGCGGACCGGGCGCGGGCTCGGCGGCCGGGCCCGGGGCGACGGCTGCGGCAGGGGCGGGGGCGGGCTCCTCGGCGACCGGGCGCGGGGGCTTGAACCAGGGCGAGGCCTGCCCGGGCACCCGACCGCCCGGGGCGGCGTCGGTCGGGTGGCCGGTGGTGCGGACCGGGCGCTCGGTCCAGACGTTCAGCTCCTCGCCGCGCGGCTGCGGGGCGGCCTCCGCCGCCGCGTCCGGCTCCTGGGCGGCCCGCAGCCGGACGGCGGCCAGCTTCGCGAGCATCGGCGCGGCGACCTCGGCGGACAGCGGGGTGACGGCAGCGGGCGCCTGCGGCTGCGGCTGCTCGGGCTGAGCCTGCGGCTGCCCCTGGACCTGGTCGGGCTGGGCCTGCTGGGCGTGCTGGACCTGCGGGGCGGCCGGCTGGACGGCCTGCGGTGCCTGCTGCGGGTGCGGGGGCTGCTGGGCGTGGGCCTCGGCGGCCGGGGCGATGGCCGCGGCGACGCGGTTCTCCTGCGGGGCCACCCCCGGCGTCTCCTGCTCCGCCGGCACCTCCTTGACGTCGCGCGCCCGGCCGTCGTCGTCGAGCCGGTCGAGCAGCGCCGGGTCCAGCGGCACGCCGAACTTGGCGAGCTTGAGCGGCAGCAGCGCCTGGATCGGTGCCGAGCGGCGCCAGCCGCGGCCGTACCGGAAGCGCAGCTGCGCCCGGTAGACCAGGCGGTTCTGCTCCAGCCGGATGACCTCGTCGTAGGAGCGGAGCTCCCAGAGCTTCATCCGCCGCCAGAGCCGGAAGGTCGGCACCGGGGAGAGGAGCCAGCGCATCACCCGGACCGACTCCATGTGGCGGTCCGCGGTGATCGCCGCGATCCGGCCGACCGCGTGCCGCGAGGCCTCGACCACGACGACGAAGAGCACCGGGATGACGGCGTGCATCCCCATGCCCAGCGGGTCGCCCCAGGAGGCGGCCGCGTTGAAGGCGATGGTGGCGACGGTCAGCAGCCACGCGGTCTGCCGCAGCATCGGGAAGGGTATCCGCAGCCAGGTCAGCACCAGGTCGAGCGCGAGGAGCACGACGATGCCGGCGTCCACACCGATCGGGAAGGCGTAGGAGAAGGCGCCAAAACCCTTCTGCTCGGCCAGGTCGCGCACCGCGTTGTACGAACCCGCGAAGCCGATGCCCGAGATGATGAAGGCACCGGCCGCGACCAGGCCGAGCAGGCCCCGATGGGCCTTGGTGAGCGTTGGGCGTGCCATTACGTCTATCAACCCCTGGATGTCGGCTGCTGCCGTACGCTGCCTCGGCTGCCGGGTCCCGTTTGGTCGGGCCGCCGGACCCCGTTGGTCGGGCCGCCGGACGGCTGGGCAACCTCCGGGCTCGGCTCACCGGAGTTTACTCGTACAGGTGTTTAGCGTGCCCACAGCCTGGGGTGTCACAGTGCGGCGGCCCGGCACCCGGCCCCCGGCACCACGCGGGGCCGGAACGGAGGCGCCGCCGGATCGTCAGCCGGTCTGCCCCGCCGTGCCGTTGAGGTAGGTCAGCACCGCCAGCACCCGGCGGTTGGCGTCCTCGTCGGGGGCGAGTTCGAGCTTGCCGAAGATGTTGGCGATGTGCTTGGCCACCGCGCCGTCGCTCACCGAGAGGCGGGCGGCGATCGCCGAGTTGGAACAGCCCTCGGCCATCAGCTCAAGCACCTCGCGCTCGCGCGGGGAGAGCCGCAGCAGCGGACCGGGCCGGCGCGAGGTGGTCTGCATCAGCTTGGCGATCACGTCCGGGTCCATCGCCGTACCGCCCGCCGCCACCCGGCGGACCGCGTCGATGAACTGCCCGGCGTTGAACACCCGGTCCTTCAGGAGGTAGCCGATCCCCCCGGTGCCGTCGGCCAGCAACTCCCGCGCGTAGAGCTGCTGGACGTGCTGCGACAGCACCAGCACCGGCAGGCCCGC
The DNA here is from genome assembly GCF_042885595.1 of Kitasatospora sp. NPDC058046. Classification (NCBI taxonomy): domain Bacteria; kingdom Bacillati; phylum Actinomycetota; class Actinomycetes; order Kitasatosporales; family Streptomycetaceae; genus Kitasatospora; species Kitasatospora sp. NPDC058046. The sequence continues at coordinate 1,821 of NZ_JBHVRS010000045.1, read as the reverse complement.
GATCTCCCGACGGGCCTTGAGCGCCGCCTGCAGGCCCTCGTCGGTGAGCGTCGGGGGCAGCCGGACGTCGACCACGGCCACGTCCGGCCGGTGGGTCAGCAGCGCGTCCAACAGCTCGGGCCCGGTCTCCACCGCCGCGGCGATGGTGAAGCCGTGCGCTTCCAGCAGCCGGATCAGGCCTTCGCGAAGGAGGTAGAGGTCCTCGGCGAGGACAACTCGCACGGCAACTCCAAGGTGATGGTGGTGGGTCCGCCCGACGTGCTGTCGATGGAGAGGACACCGTCGAAGGTACCCAATCGCTTCTCGATCCCGCGCAGTCCGGTCCCCCGCGAAGGGTCCGCCACCCCCACCCCGTCGTCCGTCACCGTGACCCGCAGGAAGCCGGCCCGGTAGAGGATGTCCACCCACACCTGCTCCGCCTCCGAGTGCTTGGCCGCGTTGGCCAGCAGCTCGCAGATGCTGAAGTACACGGCGGCCTCCACCGGCGCCGGCGGCCGGTCCGGCAGGCTCACGCACACCTCGGTCGGCAGGGCGCTGTCCAGCGCCAGCGCCCGGACGGCGTCGCCCAGTCCGCGCTCGGCGAGCACCGGCGGGTGGATGCCGCGCACCAGGTCCCGCAGCTCCTGGAGGGCCCGGGCCGAGGACTGGCGGGCCTCGGCGAGGAGCTCCCGCGCGGCCTCCTGGTCGGTGTCCATCAGGTGCTCGATGGTGCCCAGCGTCATCCCGATCGCGACCAGTCGCGCCTGGGCGCCGTCGTGCAGGTCCCGCTCGATCCTCCGCAGCTCGGCGGCCTGGTTGCCGACCGCGTCCGCCCGGGTCTCGGTCAACTCGGCCACCCGCCTGGTCAGCTGGGCGTTCGTCGCCCGGCCGTCCTGGTCCAGCACCCGGCGGGCGGCCTCCACGTACCCCCGCACCGCGTACGGTGCCGCGAGTATGCCCGCGACGATCATGGCGGCCCCGAGCACGGCGCTCAGCAGGACGGCCACCATCCGGCTGCTCAACGGGCCGAACCCGTCCGCCGGCACCGGCCCGGCCAGGATATAGGCGACGCCCAGCCCGAGCAGGACGGCCACCGGGCCGGCGAGGGCCACCACGAGGAACGGGTTCGCCAGCAGCCAGAGCAGCTCGGCGCGGGTGGTCCGGTCCCGCAGGCCCCAGTGGACCACCTGGACGTACTTCGCCACCGTCCGCGACCGGTGGTAGGTGTAGCCCGTCCACCAGTGCCCCCGGCCGTCCAGCTCCAGCTCCGGCCGGGGCTCGTAGACCGCCGGCAGCCGGATGCCGAACCAGCGCTCCAGCTGGCCGCGGGTGCGGTTCGCGGTACGGCGGATGCTGGCGGCGGCCACCACGGCGCCGACGGTCGCTGCCACCAGGAGCGAGAGGAAGACGCCCAGGTCGTACGACTGCAGGAGCCGGGCCGTGACCGCCCCCGAGCAGATCGCCGCGCCCACCGGCAGCACCACTCCCGGCACCGCGGCCAACACCACCACACCGAGCCGCGCCAGCCCCTCACCGCCGGCCTTGAAGGCCGCCTGGGCCTGAGCACGTACGGACGCGCCGCTCGTACGACTCACTGTTGTCACGGGAAGCTCCTGATGCCGGTACCGATCGTCCTCCATCAGTCTTCACGAACCGTCCATCACCCACACTGGCCATGGCACCCCAAAACCGAGGTAGACCTAGGACCACCTGCGAGTGGAGGAAGTGACACCGACCGATGAGACAGTCTGAAAACGCGAAGAACCCCCATCCGGGACCCGGATGGGGGTTCTTCTGAAGAATTGTTCGGCGGCGTCCTACTCTCCCACAGGGTCCCCCCTG
>NZ_JBHVRS010000044.1:0-42424 GCF_042885595.1 Kitasatospora sp. NPDC058046 | reverse complement strand
GGACGCGAAGATCACGCAGATCTACGAGGGGACCAACCAGGTCCAGCGGATCGTGATGGCCCGCAACCTCCCGTAACGCGCACACACACGCACCGGCACGCACCGGCGTACAGCCACGGCCCCCGACCGCCCGTCCGCGGTCGGGGGCCGGAAAACCGTGCGACGGCGGGCGGCCGCGCTCCGTAGGCTGCCCGCCATGTCCTCCACGCCCGCCGCGACGACGCCGCCCGCACCGCCCGCCACGCTCAGCCTGGCCCCGATCACCCCCGGGAACATCGACGCCGCCCTCGCCCTGCGGGTCCGCCCCGACCAGGAGCACCTGGTGGCGCCGGTGGTGAAGTCGCTGGCCGAGGCGTACGCGTACGGGGAGACGGCCTGGCCCCGGCTGATCCTGGAGGACGGGCGGCCGGTCGGCTTCGTGATGGCCTTCTTCGACATCGTCTTCCACCCCGACCGCCCCGGCGACCGCCCCCGCTCCGGCCTGTGGCGGCTGCTGGTCGACGCCGGGCAGCAGCGCGGCGGGTACGGCCGCTTCGCCGTCGAGCAGGTCTGCGCCGAGATCCGCCGCCGCGGCGGCACCCGCGCCACCGTCACCTACCACCCGGGCCCGGACGGCCCGGCGGAGTTCTACGCCCGCCTCGGCTTCCGCCCGACTGGCGAGCTCAGCGGCGACCAGGCCGTCGCCGAACGGGAGTTGTAGGACCGCCACGGCCTGCCGCGGTCCGGCGGCCGCCGGGTAGGGTCCGGGGCCATGACCGAGCCGGGCTTCCTCACCGAGACCAGGGCGTTCTACGACGCCGTCGCCACCGAGTACACCGATCTCTTCCGGGACGCGCTGGACCGCATGCCGATGGACCGGGCGATGCTGGCGCTCTTCGCCGACCTGGTCCGCGCCGAGCGGCCGGACGGCAGGACGGCCGAAGTCGGCTGCGGCCCGGGCCGGATGACCGGGCCCCTGCACGGCCTCGGCGTGGACGTGCACGGGATCGACCTCTCGCCGCGGATGGTCGAGCTGGCCCGGAAGGCCCACCCGGAGGTGCCGTTCAGCGTCGGCTCGATGTTCGACCTCCCCTTCCGGGACGGGGAGTTGACCGGCGTGGTGGCCTGGTACTCGATCATCCACACCCCGGCGGATCGGCTCCCCGAGGTGTTCGCCGAGTTCGCCCGGGTGCTCGCCCCCGGCGGCCACCTGATGCTCGCCTTCCAGGTCGGCGACCGGCCCCTGCACCTGGAGCGGCCGTTCGGGCAGCCGGTGTCGCTGGACTTCCGCCGGCTGCGGCCGGAGCACGTCGAGGAGCTGGCCCGGGAGGCCGGCCTGCCGGTCACCTCCCGTACGGTCCGGGAGCCGGAGGGCGACGAGAGGACCCCGCAGGCCTACCTGCTGGCCCGCAAGCCGGTGGCCGGGGGCTGAACCGGAGGCCGGATGCCGAACGCCGACGGCCGCACGTCAGGCGGCCGGGGCCGACGGCTGCCCGGAGGCGGTCGCGATCACCTCGTCCAGCACCTCGCGGGAGCGGAGCAGGTCGTCGATCGTCCGGTCGATCCGCTGGCGCTCCGCGGTGAGCTCCTCGACCAGGAGCGGGGTGGCGATCTCGTTCGGGCTGCCGTCGGAGTCCCGCATGCAGGGGAGGATCTTGTAGATGGTCCGGCTGTGCAGTCCGGCCGCGAACAGCTCCTGGATGTGCACCACCCGGTCGACGGCGGCCTCCGGGTACTCCCGGTGGCCGCCCTCGGTGCGGCGGGCGGCCAGCAGGCCCTGCTGCTCGTAGTAGCGCAGCGAGCGCTCGCTCACGCCCGTCCGCCGGGCCAGTTCGCCGATCCGCATGCCGTCCACCCCGTCCCGTGCCGTGCCGCCGTCGCCGTCCGCCGTCGCCGTTCACCGGCCCCGCCCGCCGTCGCGGATCGGGCCGCCCGGAAACCTGACATCGATGGTAGCTTCCCGGTCCCGGCGCGGGGGGCGGAACCGGATAACACAGCGGTGTCCGGCCCGGCCCGACCGGGGGTGACGCGCGAGGAACAGGCGATCGTGCCATGATCCCTGCATGTCTTCCAACGTTTTCTTCGACATCGAGATCAACGGCGAGGCGGCCGGCCGGATCGTCTTCAAGCTCTACGACGACGTCGTCCCCAAGACCGCCCAGAACTTCCGCGAGCTGGCCACCGGCCAGAACGGCTTCGGCTACGAGGGCTCCGGCTTCCACCGCGTGATCCCGGCCTTCATGCTCCAGGGTGGTGACTTCACCAACCACAACGGCACCGGCGGCAAGAGCATCTACGGCGAGAAGTTCGCCGACGAGAACTTCAAGATCAAGCACGACCGCCCGGGTCTGCTGTCGATGGCCAACGCCGGCCGCAACACCAACGGCTCGCAGTTCTTCATCACCACCATCGTCACCGACTGGCTGGACGGCAAGCACGTCGTCTTCGGCGAGGTCCTCGAGGGCATGGACCTGGTCAAGAAGATCGAGGGCCTCGGCTCGCAGAGCGGCCGCACCTCGGCCAAGATCACCATCGCCAAGTCCGGCGTGGTCGCCTAAGCACCGCCGCCACCTGGCACGCACCGCCCCGGAGCGGGACGTCGGATCTTCCGATCTCCCGCTCCGGGGCGGTTTCGCGTCCGCCCCCGTACCCGCGCCCGCGCCCGGACGCCGCCCGGTTCCCGCCCCCTTTCGCGCCGGGCGCCGCCGTGCGGCGGGCAGGGTAGCCCGGAGCGCGGCCGTCCGGGCCGGAACCGGGCAATCGTGCGGCCTGCCTGCGCCGGAGCCCTACGCTCGATTCGGACGCGGCCCCAGCCGCGGCCGAACTCGACTCTGCGGCAAGGTGGTTGACCGATGATGGAGCAGGGCGCCGACGACGGCGAGGTGACCTACGAACAGGTGACGGTGGTCTCCCTGGCCGGCTGCGAGCCGGTCGGCCCGGCGCGGTTCGCCGTCCGGGTCGCCCGCGAGGGCATGACCGTCAAGCGGGTGGCGGGCTACTGGGTGCGCTGGGACGAGCGGTGGGGTCCGGAGGAGGTCCGCCACCACTCCCGCTGGATCGCGGACGAGGAGTACGTGCGGCCGGACACCGGCAGCCTGGAGGGCACCCTCGCGGTGATGGTCGCCGCGTACTGGACGGACCCGGCGGGCGCCTTCCCGCGCCGCCCGGGCACCGAGACGGTGGTGACCTTCCGGCCGGGCGAGACCGAGCACGAGCTGGTGCTGGAGCAGCCCGCGCCGCCCGTGTCGGCGGCCGCCGCCGCGCACCGCCCGGCCTCGCTGTCGGTGCAGCTGACCCACGCGCGGTGGCTGGGCGGCGACGGGCAGCCGATCCACTACGGCTTCTCGGGCGCGACCGAGGAGGCGGCCGGCGGCGAGGGGGAGTGGCTGGTCCGCTTCCCGGAGTGCGGCACCGGCCTGCTGCCGTACGTATAGGCCGCATGGCACGTCCCGTACCCCCGCGCGTTCAGGCGGGGCTCGGAGCGGGCCGGGCCGGCGCCGCCGCGGGCCCCCAGTCGCCCGCCCGCGTCCCCACCTTGCGCGCCGGTGCGCCGGCCCAGATCTCGCCGGGGCCGGTCGAGCGGGTGAGCACCGCGTTGGCCCCGACGACGGTGCCCGCGCCGACGGTCAGCACGCCCTCCTTGCACACCACCTTGGCGCCCGCGCACAGCACCGCCCCATCCTCGACCACCACCCGCCGCATCGCGCTCTCCTCCTGCGGCACCCAGGGGTCGGCCCGGCCGATGGTCACGCCGTTGTAGAGCGTCACGCCGGTGCCGAGGGTGGTGTACGGGTGCAGCACGGTGCCGAAGCCGCGGTGGAAGACCATCAGCCCGGGCCCGATCTCGCAGGCGGCGGGCACCTCCATCCCGTACAACGCGAGCGCCTCCTGGACCAGGCGGCCCAGGAGGCGGTGGCGACGGCGGCGGATCAGTGCGGTGACGAGTGGCATCCACTCATTGTGGTGGAGCGGTCACGCGAAGTGGCCGACTACTTGAACTCCGGCACCGCGGTGTCGTTCTTGAAGGCGTCGAAGACCTGCTTGGACTTGCCGGCGTCCCAGAGCACGGCGGACTCGCCGGTCTTGGTCCGGTAGTCCGGGTTGCCGATCGGCACGGTCAGCGACTTGCCGCTGCCGCCGTTGACGTCCTTCATGGCGAGGAAGAGCGAGCCGAGGTCGGTCAGCCCGCAGTCCTCGTCGACGATCAGGGTGCCGAGCGCGGAGTCGACCAGCGGGTAGAAGGTGAACGGGTTCATCAGGTTGCCCGGGGAGGCGGCCTGGTGGGCGAGGGCGCCGAGGAACTTCTGCTGGTTGCGCATCCGGCCGAGGTCCTGGTCGGCCATCTGGTGGCGCTGGCGGACGAAGGCCAGGGCCTGCTTGCCGGTGAGGGTCTGGTCGCCGGCCTTGAGGTCGAGCCCGGAGTCCTTGTCCTTGACGTCCTGGTCGATCTTCATCTCGACGCCGCCGATCGAGTCGACGATGCCGACGAAGCCGCCGAAGCCGATCTCGGCGTAGTGGTCGATCCGTATGCCGGTGTTCTGCTCGACGGTCTGGACCAGCAGGCGGCCGCCGCCGTTGCCGAAGGCCGAGTTGATCTTCGCGGTGGTGCCCTTGACCGGCTTGCCGTTGCTGCCCGGGTGCTCGGGGATCGGCACCCAGGAGTCGCGCGGGATGCTCATCAGGGTGTTCCCGTTGTCCCCGACGTGCAGGATCATCATCGAGTCGCTGCGCTTGCCCTCGGTGTCGTGCCCGGTGTGCAGGTCGTCCTGCTCGGAGTCGGTGAGGCCCTGGCGGCTGTCGGAGCCGACGATCAGCCAGTTGGTGCCCTTGCCCGCGGCGGGGCGGCCGGGGTAGTCGGCGAGCACGTTCTCGTGGTTGAGCTTGGAGTCCGCCCAGAACCAGGTGGAGACGGCGGTCACCATGACGGCGATCAGCAGGCCGAAGACCGACCACTTCACGATCCGCCGCCGCGGCCAGCGCCGGGCCTGGGCACCGGGCGGGCGGGTGCCGCCGGGGCCGCCGGGGCCGCCGGGGCGGCCCTGACCACCCTGGCCACCGGGACCGCCAGGCCCGCCCTGCCCGCCGGGACCACCGGGGCGCCCCGGGCCGCCGGGGCGGGCGCCGGGTGCGCCGGCCCCCTGCGGCGGGACGCCGCCCAGCCGGGACTGCCCCGGTTGCCCCGGCTGCCCCCCGGGCTGTCGCGGCTGCCGTGGCGCGGCCGCCCCCGGCCCGCGCGGGTTCAGCGAGGACGGCAGCGGCGGCTCGGCCGAGCCGCCTCCACCGCTGCCGCCGTACGGGTTCCCGCCGCCCCCCGGGCGGCCCTCCTGCCACGTGTTCATGCCGACGAGGATGCCCGACCCCGGTCGGGCTGACTCCCCCCGGGGGGCCCACCAGGCCTCTTGTAGCAGTTTTGATGCACGCCCCGAATCGTTCCGCCGAAACATCCGGACACCCGCCGTTCCAGCGGCTGAAACGTTTCTTGACCAGCTCGAACACAGCGTGTTTGCATTCCAGGCATGGATCAGCGTTGGGCACTCACGCGTCGGCGGCACGTCGACCTGCGGCGCGGTGTGGCCTGTTCGCTCTGTCGCGGCTGACACGCGCCCGTCGGGTCCCCGTACTCCCCGCAGGCCCCGCACGTCCGCCGACGTAGCGCCCGGTGCCCCGCAACGCCCCCCCCGCACCGTTCCCGCACCGCCCCCGGTACCGGCCCCCACCGCGGCGCCTTCCCCCGCCGCCGCACTCCGCCGCACCGCGCCGCCCCGCTTCCAGCCAGAGGTGAAACCCATGGCCGTCGTCCTGTCCGTTTCCGGCTCCCCGTCCGCCACCTCCCGCACCACCCGCCTGCTGCGCCACGTCGACGCGCGGCTGGCGGAGCGCGGCCACCACGTCGTCCCCTTCGAGGCCCGCAGCCTGCCCGCGCACGCGCTGCTGTCGGGCGACTTCGACCACCCCGAGATCGTCGCCGTCACCGAGCTGTTCGCCCGCGCCGACGGCGTGGTCGTCGGCACCCCCGTCTACAAGGCCGCCTACTCGGGCCTGCTGAAGGCCCTGCTGGACGTGCTCCCGCAGTACGCCCTGGCCGGCAAGGCCGTCCTGCCGCTCGCCACCGGCGGCTCGCCCGCGCACGTCCTCGCGGTGGACTACGCGCTGCGCCCGGTGCTCAGCTCGATGGGCGCCGGCCACATCACCCAGGGCTGGTTCGTGCTCGACCGCCACATCACCGCCCGGGAGGACGGGACGACCCTGGTGGAGCGCGAGACCGAAACGCTGCTGGCCCCGGTCGTGGACGGCTTCGCCACGGCCCTGGAGCGGCTGGCCGCACCCGCGCTGACGAGCTGACGGACCGTCGCCGCCGGCCCGTACGGGGCGTCCCCGAGACGGGCCGCGGCGACCCCTAGGGGGAGCCGCGCCGCGGCCCGTAGAACCTTGGTTGAGAGGCTTCATTCCGGCGGATGACGAGCGCTCCGCCGCCGACTCCTAACGTGGTTCACACATCCCCACCCGCCAGGAAGCGGCCCGGTTGCGCCGGGTCCGGTGGCCAGGTCCACCGGGAGGGTGGAGACAACTCCCGGTCGAGGACTACCGCCCGCGCCATGTCGCGCGGCGGGCGGGCCCGTGAGGCTGGGGGCCAACGGGTGAGCGCATCTTCCTTAGGAGTGTCCCAGTGACGACGGCAGCAGCAGCCGTGTACGACCCCCAGCTTCCCGGCGGGGCGCCCGCCGTCGCCGCGTCGGCCCGTCAGGTCACCAAGGCGTACGGCTCGGGCGAGACCAGGGTGACCGCGCTCGACGCGGTCGACGTCGACATCCAGCGCGGCCGGTTCACCGCGATCATGGGGCCGTCGGGCTCCGGCAAGTCCACCCTGATGCACTGCCTGGCGGGCCTCGACACGGTCACCTCCGGGCAGATCCGGATCGGCGACACCGAGATCACCGGCCTGAAGGACAAGCAGCTCACCAGGCTCCGGCGCGACAAGATCGGCTTCATCTTCCAGGCCTTCAACCTGCTCCCGACGCTGAACGCGCTGGAGAACATCACGCTCCCGATGGACATCGCCGGGCGCAGGCCCGACCAGGCCTGGCTGGACCAGGTGGTGGAGACGGTCGGCCTGTCCGGCCGGCTCAAGCACCGCCCCGCCCAGCTCTCCGGCGGCCAGCAGCAGCGCGTCGCGGTGGCCCGGGCGCTGGCCGCCCGGCCCGAGATCATCTTCGGCGACGAGCCCACCGGGAACCTGGACTCCCGGTCCGGCGCCGAGGTGCTGACCTTCCTGCGCCGCTCGGTGGACGAACTGGGCCAGACCATCGTGATGGTCACCCACGACCCGGTCGCCGCCGGCTACGCGGACCGCGTGCTCTTCCTCGCCGACGGCGTGATCGTGGACGAGATGTACGCGCCCACCGCCGACTCCGTCCTCGAACGCATGCGCCGTTTCGACGGCAAGCGCACCAGCTGAGCGGCGGGACGACACCATCATGCTGCTCAAGACCTCACTGCGGAGCTTCCTCGCCCACAAGGGCCGGATGGCGCTCTCGCTCATCGCCGTCGTGCTGTCGGTGGCCTTCGTCTCCGGCACCCTGGTGTTCTCCAACACCGCCACCGGCACCTTCGACAAGCTCTTCGCCGCGACCTCCTCCGACGTCTCGGTCCAGCCGCCCAAGCCGGCCGAGGACGAGGAGCAGCAGGCCGCCGTCAAGCCGCCGACCGTCCCGGTCGCGCTGGAGCGGCAGGTCGCCGCGCTGCCCGGGGTGAAGAGCGCCGTCGGCCAGGTCCTGGTCGAGAACGCCGTCATGATCAACCCGGCCACCAACAAGCTGGTCGGCCCGACCACCGGCGCGCCCACCCTGCTCGGCAACTGGACCGACACCCCGGGCAACCCGCTGAAGGTCACCTCCGGCCACACGCCGCGCGGCCCGACCGAGCTGCTGCTGGACGCGGACACCGTGAAGAAGGCCAAGCTCGCCCTCGGTGACACGCTCAGGGTCGAGAACCCCCTCGGCCGGCACGACTTCACCATCGTCGGCATCGGCACCTTCACCACCACCAACCCGGGCGCGGCGCTCGGCTTCCTGGACACCCCGACCGCCCAGCAGGCGCTGCTCGGCGGGCCGGCCTTCAGCACCGTCGAGGCGTACGGCGACGGCAGCCGCGGCGACGACCGGCTCAAGGCCGACGCGCTGGCCCGGCTCGGCGGCGGGTACCAGGTGAAGACGGCGGCCGAGCAGAAGGCCGACCGCAGCGAGCAGGTCGGCAAGGGCCTCGGCTTCATGAAGTACGCGATGCTCGGCTTCGCCTTCGTCTCGGCGATCGTCGGCGCCTTCCTGATCGTCAACACCTTCTCGATGCTGGTCGCCCAGCGCACCCGGGAGATCGGCCTGCTGCGCGCCATCGGCGGCAGCCGGCGGCAGGTCAACCGCTCGGTGCTGGTCGAGGCGCTGATCCTGGGCGTGCTCGGCTCGACCCTCGGGGTCGCGGCCGGCCTGGGCGTGGCGGTCGGCCTGATCAAGCTGATGACGGCGATCGGCATGGACCTGGAGGCGGCCGACCTGCAGATCGGGCCGGACGTGTTCGTCGCCGGGTACGCGCTGGGCATCGTGGTCACCCTGGTCGCGGCCTGGTTCCCGGCCCGCCGGGCGAGCCGGATCTCGCCGATGGCCGCGCTGCGCGACCACGGCACCCCGGCGGAGGCCCGGGCCAACCTCGTCCGCACCGGCCTCGGCCTGCTGCTGACGGCGGGCGGCGGCGCGGTGCTGGTGCTCGGCGCGGGGGCGGAGAAGGCGGCCACCGGCGGCCGGTACCTGGGCCTCGGCGTGGTGCTCACCCTGATCGGCTTCGTGGTGCTCGGCCCGCTGCTGGCCTCGGCCGTCGTCCGGGTGCTCGGCGCGCTGCTGCCGGCGCTGTTCGGCCCGTCCGGCAGGCTCGCCCAGCGCAACGCGATGCGCAACCCGCGCCGCACCGGCGCCACCGCCGCCGCGCTGATGATCGGCCTGGCGCTGGTGATCGCCTCCGCGGTGTTCAGCTCCTCGGCCGTCACCTCGACCAGCGCGCAGATCGACAAGTCGGTGGGCGCGGACTACATCGTCTCCGGCGGCCGTACCGCGATCACCCCCGAGATGACGGACGCGGTCCGGAAGACCCCGGGCATCGACCACGTCACCACCCAGCGGTTCTTCGCCGCCAAGGTCCAGCTGCCGGACGGGCAGAAGGCCAAGACCCCGCTGACCGCGGTGCCGCCGTCCTTCTTCGGCACCGACTTCCGGCCGACCGTCGACTCCGGTGCGGTGGACTCGCTCCAGCGCGGCTCGCTGGGGATCGGCGCCGCCTTCGCCAAGGACCACGGCCTGAAGGTCGGCGACCAGGTCACCGTCGACTACGGCCAGGGCCGCACCCAGACGGTGCCGGTCGGCGCGGTCTTCGGCAAGGGCGAGCTGTTCGGCGACGGCTCCTTCGTGGCCATGGACACCATGGAGAAGGTCGTCCCGGCCGCCGAGCAGCCGCCGGTGTGGACCTTCTTCGCCAAGGCCTCCCCGGGCGCCGACGTCGACCGGACGCTGACCGCGCTGGAGGACGGGCTGAAGGAGTACCCGCAGCTCACCATCAAGGACCGGGCCGGCTACAAGGAGCTCGCCCAGTCCCAGATCAACACCCTGCTCTACCTGATCTACGGGCTGGTCGCCCTCTCGATCACGGTCGCGGTGCTCGGCGTGGTCAACACCCTGGCGCTGTCGGTGGTCGAGCGGACCCGCGAGATCGGCCTGCTGCGGGCGATCGGGCTCTCCCGCCGCCAGCTGCGCCGGATGATCCGGCTGGAGTCCGTGGTGATCGCGGTGTTCGGCGCCGTCCTCGGCACCGGACTGGGCCTCGGCTGGGGCGTCACCGCCCAGCGGGTGCTGCGGGACCAGGGCCTCGGGACGCTCTCCGTCCCGACCGTCACGGTGGCGGTCACGCTGGTCGCCTCGGTGCTGATCGGCCTGTTCGCCGCACTCGTCCCGGCCTTCCGGGCCGGACGCATGAACGTCCTCGCGGCCATCGCGACGGACTGACCCGGCGCCGGGGGGCGCCGGGCCCGGACCACGGGGGAACGGGGGGACCCACGGGGGGACGGGGGAAACGGGGGGACCCACGGGGGACCGGGGGGCACGGGGGACAGGGGCCGGGTGCGCACAGCGCCCGGCCCCTGCGCCGTGCCCCGCCCCCGCAGGTCCGGGCCGGTCCGGCGGGCGTACCGTCCGTTTCCCGGGTGCTGGGATGATCGTCCGATGCTCCCCTCGGACGCCCCGCCCCTGCCCAGCGCAGCGCCCCTCACCAGCGCGGCCGCCGCCCGCTGGCGCGCCGCCCGGACCGCCTGGCGGCTGGACGGCCGCTGGCTCGCGCTGGTGCCGCTCGCGTTCGTGGTCCTGGCCGGCGCGGTGGAGCCGGACGTGGGCCGGTGCAACGTCCAGAACGTCTGCCGGGACACCTGGGGCTCGGGGCTGGCCGGCTGGTCGGTGCTGGCCGAGATCGTCCTGCTGGCCACCAGGGCCCGGGTCCGGGTGCTCGTCCCGCCGGTCGTCCTGGCGCTGCTCTGGTACCTCCCGGAGGGCCTGGTCACCCCGGTCGCCCGCTGGTCGGCGGTGCTGCTGCACGTGCTGCTCACCGCCGTCCTGCTCGGCGCCGAGTCCGGCCGCCGCCGCGCCCGCCAGCAGCTGGACGAGCTGATGGCCCCGCCCGTCCCCTATCCCTGGAGCGCCGCGGGCGGGCCCTCGCCCGTCCACCGGGACGGCCCGCCCGTGCTGCGCCGCGCCCTCGGCGTCCTGCTGCTGGTGGTCGCCGCGGCCTTCCCGGTGTACGGCCTCTGGGCGCAGGCCCGGGCGGACGGCGCCGCCGAGCGGGCCACCCGGGTGACCGGCACCGCGGACGGGAGCGACCGGGACGGCGCGCTGACCGTCCGCTTCCAGCCGCCCGGCGGCGGCCCCGAGCGCACCGCCGCCCTGGACGTCTGGTGGCAGCGCCGGCCCCAGCCCGGCGAGCCCGTCCCGCTGCTGGTGGACGGCGACTCGGTGCGCGCCCTGGGCGACGACTACGACGTCTCCGGCCAGCTGGCCGCCGGCGGCCTGATCGCCCTGCCCGGCCTGGTGCTGCTCGGCTCGGCCGCCGTCGCGAGCGCCCGCCGGGGCAGGCCCGCCTTCGCCGGAGCCGGCCCCGCGCTGGCCGTCCGGGTGCGCGCCGACGCCCGCGGCGACCTGCTGGTGCTGCCGCTGGACGGCCCGCCGGACGGCCCCGGGCTCTGGCGGCTGGTCGAGCGCGACCGCTACCGCTGGGCCCGGAACGCCGCCCCGGACGGCGCGGCCCCGGCGTGGGTGCCCGAACACCTGGAGACCGAGGACGAGGACGCCGACTACCCCGACCCGGTGCTCGACCACGACGAGGACGAGGAGGAGCACTGGGAGCTGTTCGACCGGGCGACCCCGGCCGAGGCCGCCGAGTGGCTGGCCCGGGCCGGCCGCAGCGTGCCCGCCGTGCTGTACGGCGGCCCGGACGGGCCCGACCACCAGCTCCTGGTCCGCCCCGGCCTGCTGGACGGCGACCCGCACTGGGTGGCGGCCGTGGTCGCCCCCGCCGCCCGGCCCCCGCGCGTCGGCCGGCGCTCCGGGCGCTACCGCGAGCGCGACCTGGCCGTCGCCGCGCTGACCGCCGAGACCGTCGCCGCCGCCCCGGCGGCCGGTCCGGACGCCGAGCCGCTGGCCGCCCGCCGCTGGGAGATGCCGCTGCCGCTGCGCGCGGCCGCCGGACCGGTGGCGGCCCTGGTGGTCGCCGCCGCCGTGGTGCTGCTCGACGACGACGGCTGGTGGGAGGGGCTGCTGCGCCCGCTGTGGATCGGCTCGCTGGCGATCCTGGCCTGCGCCCAGACGCTGTCCTGGCAGCTGGTCGCCGACCGCAACGGCCTGCGGGTGGCCACCGCGCTGCGCACCCGCTGCTACCGGTGGGCGGAGATCTCGGCGGCGGCGGCGCACCGGAACCTGCTCACCATCCGGCTGCACGGCGGGCGGGAGTTCTCCTTCTTCAGCCGCCCGGCGGTCTGGCTGGCCGCCCTCTTCGGCGGCCGGTACGACCCGGGGGCGGTGGCCCGGACCGTCGCCACCGCCGCCCACCGCCCCGACCTGCGCCCGGCGCAGGCCCTGCCGGACCGGCTGGGCGGCCCCCAGCACCTGGTGAACCGGCTCGCGCTGACCGGCTACGCGGTGTTCACCGTCGCCCACTACGCACTCTGAACCCACCCCGGACCGCCACCGGATCCACACCGCTTCCGGCCTGCGCGTAAGGGGGAGTACGGTGTTCTTGATCACAGCACCGGCGCGGCACCGCGAGGCGTCCCCGGCAGCCCGGACCGGGACAAGACGAGGACACGTCCGCACCGGTACGGTTGGCCCCGATGAACACCAAGGCTGCTGAGGAGCTGCCGGCTGTTTCCGTGATCATGCCGGTGCTCAACGAGGAACGTCACCTGCGCACGGCGGTCCGGCGCATCCTGGACCAGGAGTACCCCGGGCCGATGGAGGTGGTGATCGCCCTCGGCCCCTCCACCGACCGCACCGCGGAGATCGCGGCCGAGCTGGTGGCCGAGGACCCGCGGGTGCGGACGGTGGCGAACCCCACCGGCCGGACGCCGGCCGGGCTGAACGCCGCGATCCGGGGCTCCCGGCACCCGATAGTCGTGCGCGTGGACGGCCACGGCCTGCTCACCCCCGGCTACATCACCACGGCGGTCCGGCTGCTCGGCGAGATGGACGCGGCCAACGTCGGCGGCATCATGCACGCCGAGGGCGAGACCGAGTGGGAGAACGCGGTCGCCGCCGCGATGACCTCCAAGATCGGCGTCGGGAACGCGGCCTTCCACACCGGAGGCCTGGCCGGCCCGGCGGACACCGTCTACCTCGGGGTGTTCCGGCGCGAGGTGCTGGAGAAGCTCGGCGGCTACAACGAGGAGTTCATCCGCGCCCAGGACTGGGAGCTGAACTACCGGATCCGCCAGGACGGCGGCCTGGTCTGGTTCACCCCCCAGCTCAAGGTGACGTACCGGCCCCGCCCCTCGGTGCGGGCGCTGGCCAAGCAGTACAAGGACTACGGCCGCTGGCGCCGGGTGGTCACCCGCTACCACCGGGGCTCGGTCAACCTGCGCTACCTCGCCCCGCCGGCCGCGCTGGCGGCGGTCCTGCTCGGGCTGGGGCTCGGCGCCGCCGTCCACCCGGCCTTCCTCGCGGTTCCCGGCGCGTACCTGCTGGGCATCCTCGGCGGTGCGGCGGTCGAGGGGCGCGGCCTGTCGTTCAAGGCCAAGGCGCTGCTGCCGGTGGCCTTCGCGACCATGCACCTCAGCTGGGGCTTCGGCTTCCTGACCTCACCGCGCTCGCTGGCCCGGAGAGTGATCGCCAGCGTCGGCCCGGCCGCCAAGGACGTGCTCTCGAAGACCGGCTGATCCGCGGATCCGCCGATTCGTTTCGGCAGCCGCCAGGGCGCCTTCTCGGCACCTCCTCGGCGGCACCGCCCGGAACCCGTCCGGGACCCGTCCGGCACCCTTCCCGGCACCGCTATCGTCGGTGCGCATGGCGACAGTTGAGGGCGGGTCGGGCGCGGCCCGGATCGAGCCGAGCGCGGACGTCGACGAACGGGCCGCGATCGGCGCCGGGACGACGGTCTGGCACCTCGCCCAGGTCCGCGAGGACGCGGTGGTCGGCGCGGACTGCGTGATCGGCCGCGGCGCGTACGTCGGCCCCGGCGTCCGGATCGGGGACCGGGTCAAGGTGCAGAACCACGCGCTGGTGTACGAGCCGGCGGTGGTCGAGGACGGGGTGTTCATCGGCCCGGCCGCCGTCCTCACCAACGACCGGTACCCGCGCGCGGTCACCCCCGACGGCCTCCCCAAGGGCCAACTCGACTGGCGTGCCGAAGGGGTGACGCTCCGTCACGGCTGCTCGATCGGCGGCCGGGCGGTGCTGGTCGCCGGGGTGACGGTCGGCCGCTGGGCCCTGGTCGCGGCCGGCGCCGTGGTGCACCGGGACGTCCCGGACTTCGCCCTGGTCGCCGGTGTCCCGGCCCGCCGGATCGGCTGGGTGGGCCGGGCCGGCGAGCCGCTGCGGCCCGCCGGGGACGGCGGCTGGCAGTGCCCCCGGACCGCCGAGCGCTACCGCGAGCAGGGCGGAACCCTCGTGCCGCTGTAGCTACTTGGCGCAGACGTCGGTGTCGTCCGCCTGCACCCGCTGGAGGTCCTCGGGCGCCTCGGTGGGCACCGCCGGGGTGGCGGGGGCGGTCAGCACGTCCTTGCCGAGCACCAGCAGCAGCCCGCTCTTCGGGTCGGACTTCTCGGCCGGCCGGACGGCGTCGCCGGGCAGGCCGAGGGCGGCGGCCAGGGCGCCGGCCTCGGCCTCCATGCCGCTCGGGTAGGACACCGTGGTGGTGTCGGCGGGCGGTGCGTCGCTGCCCACCGCGGCCCGGTCGAAGCCCTTCGCCCGGAGCTTCTCCACGGTCGGCCCGGACTGTCCGCGCTTGCCGCTGCCGTTGCGGACCGTCAGCTGGGCGGTCTTGAGGTGGATCGCCGGGAGGGTGGCGGCCGGCGTGGTGGGGGCCGGGGCGGCCGGGGCCGCCGAGGCGTCGGCGGCCGGTGCCTCGGGGGCGGGCGGGGCGGCGGTCTCGGTCAGCGAGCGGTCGGCCGCGACCATCGCGAACAGCTGCCCGGCGTCCGGCTGCTTGAGGATCACCCGGTTCTCGTCCTTGGGGTCGTCCAGGACGGGCGCGGTGGTGAAGGTGATGTTCTTGGTGTCGACCCTGCTGATGTCCAGCGCGAGGTCCTTGAGCTTGTCCACGCTGCCGATGCCGGAGTCCACGGTGAGCGCCTTGGTGGCGGCGTCCGCGAGCTTGTAGAGCTTGGTCGGGCTGGTCAGGGTGTCGTCGCTCTTGATCTTGCGGATCATCGAGCTGATGAACTGCTGCTGGAGCGGGATCCGGGTGAGGTCGCCGCCCTGGCCGACCGCGTGCCGGGTGCGGACGAAGGCCAGCGCCTCCTCGCCCTGGACCACGTGCCGGCCCTTGGTCATCTTGAGGTGGGAGCCGGAGTCGTTGATGTCCTTGGCCGCGCAGACCTCGACCCCGCCGACGGCGGTGGACAGGCTCTTCACCGCCTCGAAGTTGACCTGCACGAAGTGGTCGACCCGGATCCCGGTGTTCTTCTCGACGGTCTTCCAGGTGCAGCCCGCGTCGCGCCCGGCCTGGCCGAGGCTGTTGTTGAACTCCTCCCGCGCCGAGCCGGGGATCTTCTTCCCCTGGGTGCTCTGGCACTCCGGGATCGGCAGCATCAGGTCGCGCGGGAGGCTGATCACCGTCGCGTTGGTGCGGTCCTTGGCGATGTGGAACAGCAGGGTGGTGTCGGCGTGCCCGGTGCTGCCCTCGTCGCCGTACTCCCGGCCGAGGCCCTCCCGGCTGTCCGTGCCGATCACCAGGACGTTCAGCGCGTCCCCGGCGGCCGGCGGGCGCTCGGACTCGTCGCCCAGCTGGACCTTGACCGAGGTCAGGTTGTCGTTGAAGTGCCGGTACAGGTAGTACGCCCCGCCGCAGCCCGCGACCATCACCAGGGCGCCCGCTCCGGCCGTCCACTTGAGGGCCCGTCGGCGCCGGCTGCGCCTGGCGAGCGCGGCGGCCCGCCGACGGGTGTCCCGGCGGCCCTCCGGGGCCGGTGCGGCGGGCTCCTCGGCGGTCGGTGCGGCGGCCCCGCGGCGCTGCCGGGGGACGCCGGGGGCCGGGTCCACCCGGTACCGTCCGGTTTCCGGTTGCTCCTCGTGCACGGGGGTTCCCTACCTTCGACCGGTCACGGCTGTGGACCGCCCGTACGGACGGGCCGATCCGGACACAGTAGACGAGCCGAACGCGGGAGTCGTTCCCGGTGTGATCTCCGCCATGTTCCGGCAATGCGGAGGTAAATACCGTACGTGGCCGACCAATTGCGGAAGCGTCCGGATCGGTCGGTGCGGCCGGCCCGGGGCGGCCGGGGTCGGCAGGGGCGTCCGGCTCAGTGCTGGGCGCAGGCGTCCACGTCGGCGGTGCGTCCCTCGAAGGTGGGCGCGGCGCCCGCCGAGGGTGACGCGTTCGCCAGCGCCGCCACCTCGGCCGTCGGCTGGCTCCCGGCGCCCGGCCCCGCCGCCGGCGAGCGGCCCGCCCCCGGGACCGGCCCCGGGGACGGCGCGGACCCGGGCGGCCGGACGGCGACCGGCCGGTCGTCCCGCAGCGCCGCGAACAGCTGGCCGGTCTGCGGCTGCACGAACTCGTCCCGGTCCGAGTCGTAGCGGTACGGGCGGCGCGGCGCGGTCAGGAAGACCACGTCCGCCGAGGGGATGCCGCGCAGGTCCTGGGTGAGGTCGTACAGCGCGCCGAGCGAGGACAGCGCGCCGTCCGCCCGGACCGAGGAGGTCGCGGCGTCCAGCACCGGCCACAGCTTCGCCGGGTTCAGCAGCACGCCCTGCGACTGCACCTTGCGGATCAGCGCGGCCAGGAACTGCTGCTGACGGCCCATGCGCTGGGTGTCGCTGCCGTCGCCCAGGCTCTCCCGGGCCCGGACGTAGCCGAGGGCCTGCTCGCCGTGCAGGGTCCGCCGGCCGGCGGCCAGGTCGAGCTTGGCGTCCTTGTCGTGGATCGGCTGCGGCACGCACACCTCGACCCCGCCGATCGCGTCCACCATCGTCTTGAAGCCGCTGAAGTCGAGGATCACGTAGTGGTCGATCCGGATGCCGCTCAACTGCTCGACGGCCCGGATCGAGCAGGCCGGACCGCCCGTCTCGAAGGCCCAGTTGAACTGCATCAGCGCGGGCCTGCTGCGGGTGCCGTCCGGCTTCTCGCAGGCGGGGACGGTCACCATGACGTCCCGCGGCACGGAGACCGCCGTCGCGTGCCTGCGGTCGGCGGCCAGGTGCAGCAGGATCGTGGTGTCCGAGCGCTGGCTGCCCGGCTCGCCGCCGTACGAGCCGTTCGCGCCGGAGCGGTCGTCACTGCCGATCAGCAGGAGGTTCTCGGCGCCCCGCGCCCCGGCGGTGCGGCTCGGCCGCTCGGCCTCCAGTTTGGCGAGCAGCCGGTCGGTGGCCGAGTCCGCGCGGATGTTGCCGTCCAGCGTGCGGTAGGCGATCCAGAGCAGCACCCCGGTGGCGACCAGCAGGAACGCGACGGCGCCGGCGGTGATCATCAGCCACCGCCGGCGCCTGCGCGGGCGTCCGCTCCCGCCCGGAGGGGTGTCCGTCGGCGGGCCGTCCTGGGCCGCGCCGTTCGTCGGGGGAGTGGCGGTCGGGGGGTGCTCGGTGTCGTCCTCGGCCATGGCAGCGATCCCTACCCGCCGGGCCCGGGCCGGGGGTTAGCCGAGGCGCAGTGTCACCCGTTCGGATTCGGTCCGCTTCTCCCACTGCCCGGCGTCCAGCGTCTGCGAGTTGCGGCAGAGCACCACCGAGGCGCCGGCTGCCAGCGGCGCCAGCAGACCGGCCTCCAGACCGGTCCAGTCGTCGTACGAGAGGGTGGACAGCACGCGGTCGCCGGGCTTCAGGCCGAGCCGTGCCGCCCCCTCCCGGGCCAGCGCCACGGTCTGCTCGCCCGTCAGCTTCAGCGGCAGCCCGTCCACCGCGGTCTCCAGCGCCGGCCCCTCCGGGGCGACGGGGGAGTACGGGGCGAAGCGGTCGCCCTGGCCGGGCACCTCGGCGGCGTAGTCGAGGAAGCCGTCCGGGCGCTGCGGGAAGCGGCCGCCGAGCGGACGCAGGGCGAGCGCGACCCGCTCGCCCTCGCAGGCCTGGGCGGCCTCCAGCCCGTCCGGGCCGCTGACCACCAGGTCGGCGGCGGCCGGGTCGCCGCCCGGCACCGCCGTCACCCCGACCGACCAGCAGGCCAGCAGCCAGACGGCGCTCTGCCAGTGGGCGGGCAGCAGCAGCGCCGCCCGGTCGCCGGGGCCGGCGTTCAGCTCGTCCTGGAGGAGGTTGGCCGTCTTGGCCACCCAGTTGTCGAAGGTCCGGGCGGACAGCTCCACCCGTTCGCCGGTGGCGTCGTCGTAGAAGGTGACCAGAGGGGCCGCGGGATCGACCGAAGGCGTGCCGCCGCGCAGGAATGCGTGCAGCAGCTCGACGGGGGTGCGGGCGTCGGCAGCGAAGGGCGCAGTCATGGTGCGCCCCAGCCTACGGCCTTCGGGTGGGAGGTCGGGAGGGGCGGCCGAACGGGCGCGGAGCGGCGTGGCGGGCGGTCCGGTTTGCGGCGACGATCCGGTTTATGCGCCTCTCACTTCCGGCCGCCCTGCTCGCCGGCTGCACCGCCGCCCTCCTGCTCCAGCCCGCCGCCGGTGCGACCCCCTCGTCCGCCCCGCGCCGCCACGACTTCGCCGGCGGCGGCTCCACCACCACGCTCCCGCTGCCCGCCGGGACCGGCCTCGCCCCGCGCGGCACCGCACCGTTCGAACTCCTCGGCCTCGGCTGGGACGGCCCGGCGGACGCCCTCGCCGGCGCGGTGCTCCGGGTCCGCACCCGGGACGCGGCCACCGGCCGCTGGAGCGGCTGGCACCGGTTGGAGGCCGACGCCGAGGACGGCCCCGACCACACGGCGCACGGCGCCACCGCCCCGCTCTGGACCGGCCGCAGCGACGGCGTCGCCGTCGAGTTCCGGCCCGGGCCCGCCGGAGCGCCGCCCGGACTGCGGCTCGACCTGGTCGACCCGGGACACGGCGCCGCCCCGGCCGCCGTACGGACCCTGCCCGCGGAACCGCCGACCGCGCCGCCCGCCGGGCCGGCCAAGGGACAGGCCCCGCGCCCGAGGATCGTCACCCGGGCCGGCTGGGGCGCCGACGAGTCGCTGCGCGACCCGGAATTCGAGTACACCGGACCGGTCCGCGAGGTCTTCGTCCACCACACCGCCACCACCACCGACTACGCCTGCGCCGACGCGCCCCGGGTGGTCCGGGCGATCTACCAGTACCACGTGAAGACCAACGGCTGGCGGGACATCGGCTACAACTTCCTGGTCGACCGCTGCGGCACCGTCTACGAGGGCCGGGCTGGCGGCGTCGACCAGCCCGTCCACGGCGCCCACACCCTCGGCTTCAACACCGACTCCGCCGGCGTCGCCGCCCTCGGCACCTACACCGGCGACCAGCCGTCCCGCCCCCTCCTCGACGGCCTCGCCGCCCTCGCCGCCTGGAAGCTCGGCCTCGCCGCCCGCCCCGCCGACGGCCGCGCCCGCCTCACCTCCTCCTCGGACGCCAGCCGCTACCCCAAGGGCAGCACCGTCGACTTCGACGCCGTCTCCGGCCACCGCGACGCCTTCGACACCGAGTGCCCCGGCAACGCCCTCTACGCCCGCCTCCCCGCCCTGCGCGCCGCGGCGGCCCGCCTCCAGACCCGCTGACCCCGGGGCCCTCCGCCGTCCCGCCGGCGCTGTCCGACCCCCCGCGTATCGTTCATGTCCGGAGGCGACCCGGGAGGCGACGGCGGTGGAAGCGGTACGGCGCTGGCGCCCGGGCTTCCCGCTGGACGTCGCCCGCACCCTGCTCCCGCTGCGCCGCGGCCCCGCCGACCCGGCGTACCGCAGCACCGGCGACGGCGCCGTCTGGCGCGCCTCCCGCACCCCGGGCGGCATCGGCACCCTGCGGGTGCTGCCGCGTCCGGCCGCCGGCGAGGTCGAGGCGAGCGCCTGGGGCCCCGGCGCGGACTGGCTCCTCGACCGCCTCCCCGCCCTGCTCGGCGCCGAGGACGCCCCGGAGGCGCTGGTCCTGCCGCCCGGCCCGCTGCGGGACGCCCAGCGCCGTACCGCCGGGGTCCGGCTGACCAGGACGGGCCTGGTGCTGGAGTCGCTGGTCCCGGCGATCCTGGAGCAGAAGGTCACCACCGACGAGGCGTACCGCGCCTGGCGCCTCCTGCTGCGGGACTTCGGCACCCCGGCGCCGGGCCCGGCCGAGGGCATGCGGGTGGCGCCGTCGGCCCGCGAGTGGGCACTGGTGCCGAGCTGGGAGTGGCACCGGGCGGGCGTGGACCCGAAGCGCTCGGGCACGGTCGTGCGCGCCGTCCGCCTGGCGCCGCGGCTGGAGGAGGCCTCGGCCATGGGCCACGAGGAGGCCTTCGCCCGCCTCACCGCCGTCCCCGGCATCGGGCCCTGGACGGCCGCCGAGACGCTGCAGCGCAGCAACGGCGACCCGGACGCGGTCTCGGTCGGGGACTTCCACCTGCCCAACCTGGTCGGCTGGGCGCTGGCCGGCCGCCCCCGCAGCGACGACGCCCAGATGCTCGCTCTCCTGGAGCCCTACCGCCCCCAGCGCCACCGGGTCTGCCGCCTCCTGCTGGCCACGGCCGCCCACGCCCCCCGCTACGGCCCCCGGCTGACCCCCAACGACCACCGCCACCGCTGACCCCGGCGGCTGCCGCTACCGGACGGTGATGAAGGCCCCCGCGTCGCGTTCCGGACGGACCTTCGGCGCCTCCGCGGGCCGGCCGACGGCGACGGCGCCCATCGGGTCCCACCCCTGGGGGAGGTCCAGCGCCTCCCGCACGGTGTCGCGGCAGAACATGGTGGACGAGACCCAGGCGGAGCCGTACCCCTCGCCGGTGAGCGCGACCAGCAGGTTCTGCACGGCGGCGCCGGCGGCGACGGTGAACATCTCCCGTTCGGCGGCGGCCCGGCGCGGGTCCGGGTAGTCGTGCGAGCCGTCCGTCACCAGGCAGGGCACCACCAGGTACGGGGCGTCGCGCAGGACGTCGCCGCGGGCGGTGCGCCGGGCGATCTTCGCCTCGTCCCAGCCGTCGAGTTCGCGCAGGTCGCGCTGCCAGGCGGCGAGCATCGCGTCGAGCAGCCGGACCCGGGTGTCCGCCGACTCCAGCAGCACGAACCGCCAGGGCGTGGTGTGGTGCGGGGCGGGCGCGGTGACGGCGGCGGCGACGGCGCGGCGGACGGCGGCCGGGTCGACCGGCTCGGTGGTGAAGGAGCGGACGGTGCGCCGCAGGGTGACGGCCTGCCGCAGCGCCTCGGAGGTGCCGAGCCGGAACATGTCGTCGACGGCGGGCCGGACCAGCGGCCGGGCGCCCTCGCCGTCCTCGGCGGTGACGAGGTGTCCGAGTCCGCGCACGACGGCGACCGGGACGCCGCTGGCCTTGCCCTTCACCAGGTCGGCGGCGGCGGCGAGTTCGTCGGCCGTCGCGGTGACGGTCATCTCCAGCCGGTTGCCGTGGCTGTCGGTGCGGCCGCGGTGGTCCTCCAGGACGGAGAGGCCCGCGGCGCCGATCGCCACGTCGGTCAGCCCGTTGCGCCAGGGCCGGCCGAAGGTGTCGGTGACGACGACGGCGAGCCGGCGGCCGGTGAGCCGCTGGAGCCGGGCCCGCAGCGCCCGGGCGGAGGCGTCCGGGTCCTCGGGCAGCAGCAGCACGGTGCCGGGGGCGGTGTTGGAGGCGTCGACCCCGGCGGCGGCCATGACGAGGCCGTTGCGGTTCTCCACGATCCGGACCGGCCCGCGCCGGGCGACCACCCGGACGGTCTCGGCGTCGATCGCGGCCTCGCGGTCGGCGGCGTGCAGCAGCCGGCCCTCGGCCTTGCTGACGATCTTCGAGGTGACCAGCAGGATGTCGCCGTCCTGGTACGTCCCCGCCTTGGCGATGAGCTCGCCGAGGTCCGCCCCGGCCGCGACCTCGGGCAGCCCCTCGACGCCGAGGACCTCCAGCGTCACTTGCGCACCTGCTCGGCCAGCGCGAGCGCCGCCCGCGCCATCTCGGCGGTGGCCTCGACGTCGGTCATCAGCAGCGGGACGGCCCGGCAGGCGATCCCGGCGGCCTCGACGGCGGCCACCGAGGCCTCGTCCACGGTGTCCACCAGCCACCCGTCGACGAGCGCCGGCCCGTAGTCGAGCGCGACCGCCTCCGCCGTGGCCTCGACGCCGACGGCGGCGAGCACCTTGTCGGCCATGCCGCGCACCGGCGCCCCGCCGATGATCGGGGAGAGCCCGACCACCGGCGCGGGCGCGGCGGCGACCGCCTCCCGGATGCCGGGGACGGCGAGGATGGTGCCGATCGAGACCACCGGGTTGGACGGCGGGAAGAGGATGACGTCCGCCTCGGCGATCGCCTCCAGCACGCCGGGCGCGGGCTTGGCGGTGTCCGCGCCGACCGGGACGATCGCCTCGGCGTCCACCTCGGCGTGCAGCCGGACCCAGTACTCCTGGAAGTGGACCGCCCGGGTGCCCTGCTCGTCGGTGATCCGCACGTGGGTCTCGACCCGGTCGTCGCTCATCGGCAGCAGCCGCACGCCCGGCTTCCAGCGCACGCACAGCGCCTCGGTGACCTGGCTGAGGCTGTACCCGGCGGTGAGCATCTGGCTGCGCACGAGGTGGGTGGCGAAGTCGCGGTCGCCGAGCCCGAACCACTCGGGGCCGACGCCGTACTCCTTCATCTCGGCCTTGATGGACCAGGTCTCGTCGGTCCGGCCCCAGCCCTGTTCCTCGTGGATGCCGCCGCCGAGGGTGTACATCACGGTGTCGAGGTCGGGGCAGACCTTGAGGCCGTAGAGGTGGATGTCGTCGCCGGTGTTGCCGATGACGGTGATCTCGTCCTGCGGTCCGACCGCCGCGAGGAGTCCGCGCAGGAAGCGCGCCCCGCCGATTCCGCCTGCCAGTGCCACGATGCGCATGGGGTTCATCCTGCCACGGTCCGACTTTCCGTCAGCCGTGATCAGTGCGACCCGGCCTGCGCCTGCCGCCCGCTGTGCTGCTCCTGGTGCTGCTCGGGGACGGCGGTGGCGCCGTACTGGTTCATCTCGGTCAGGCCGGGGGCGTAGAGGTGGATGGAGACGGCGGGTTCGAGCGCGCCGTTGACGACCTCGTGCAGGTAGCCGGAGGAGAACACCCGCTGCCCGCCGGGCCGCAGGGTGCGGGCGATCGCGCCGCTGGGGTCGCCTCCGGCCGAGGGCTGGGGGAGGGTGAGGGAGCGCTCGATCAGCTCGCCCCGGACGACGCTCATCACGCCGGAGGACTCGCCGTGGTCGTGGAAGCCGCTGGACTGCCCGGGCAGCCAGCTGAGCAGCCAGACCTCGTAGCCGGGGCCGGTCTCCAGCCGGGCGTACCAGCGGGTCAGCGCGTCGTAGCGGACCAGCGGCTCCCAGCGGGAGCGGTCGGCGGCGATCTCGCGCACCAGCCGGGCGTACTCGGCGACGGTGGTGGGGTGGGCGGGCAGGTCGGTGCGCGCCAGGTGCGGGAAGGCGAGCGGGTCGCCGGCGATGGAGACGTCGCTGAGGCCGTCGGCCCACTGGCGGGTCCGGGCGTCGGCGGGGGTGCCGGTGCGGACGGTGGCGGGGCCACGGCGGGAGAGCTTGTTGCGGTCGCGGTTCCGCTTGCGGATGCGGATCATGCGCACGGGAGTCGTCCTCGGAAGGGTCGGCCGGTTCGTCGGGATCGGCCGGATCCGGGATGTCCTGGGACGGGAATCGCGGGCGGCCTCTGTGCTTCCTGGGGGCGGCGCGCGGTGGGACGCGGGCGCCTAGATACAGCAGGAACAGAGGCGACAACAAGAGTTCACGGCACGGCGGAGCGTGGAACCGCTCCGGGGGCTGGCGAACTCTGACATAGGAGCAAGGACACCGCATCCGCAGGGGCGGTGTCAAACCGAAGGATGCGGCATTCGAGTGGGTTAGGTCCGGATCTTTCCCTGATGGGGTGATTCATCACTCTCTATGTTTCGATGGGAAGATCGCCGGGAAGGCAGGCCGATGACCGGCCTGTGACGGTGACCGAGCGTCACCCGGTGAATGGTTGCGGATGGTTCGGCACCGTTCAGGACCTTGAGGTGGAAGGTCCGATGTGTCCGGATATGTACACTATTCGTAACGGCTTGGTGCCAGGGAGTGAATCCCAGCCCCAATACCAGAGCTCGGCTTGACTGGGCCAGAGTGACGCAACTGTAATTTCACTCGTGTCGTCAGCCGCACGAGGCAACGGCAACCACGGGGACGCCAAGTAGGGGCAGAGGAGGCGCGCCACATGAGCGAGCTCTTTGAGCTGTTGATCGGGGACGGCATCGCGGAGGACGAGGAGGAACTCGGCTGGCAGGAGCGCGCGTTGTGCGCCCAGACCGACCCCGAGTCCTTCTTCCCCGAGAAGGGCGGCTCGACCCGCGAGGCCAAGAAGGTCTGCCTCGCCTGCGAGGTCCGTTCCGAGTGCCTGGAGTACGCCCTCGCCAATGACGAGCGTTTCGGCATCTGGGGCGGCCTCTCCGAGCGCGAGCGCCGTCGGCTCAAGAAGAGCGCGGTCTGACCGGGCGGCCCCCGCCCCCCGCTGACCCTTCGACAGCGACGGACAACCGCACAGCTGTACGGGCGCCTCACCGCGGTGGTGGGGCGCTTTCGTGTTCCCGGGGCCCCTTCACCGTCCCCGCACGCACACCCCGGACGAAGCGGCCACCCGGAGCCGTTAGTGTGGTGCGCCATCCGGTTGCCGTTCACCGGCTGTGTCCACCGAGAACTGGGGCCCGCGCACGCGATGACCGTCTACAGCCACCAGAGCGGCTCCACCGCTTCCCGGCCGCCCGCCTATCCGCGCCACCTGGTCACCGCCGTGATCGTCTCGCACGACGGCGCCCGCTGGCTCCCGCGGGCCATGGCCGGCCTGCTCGGTCAGGACCGCCAGGTCCAGCGCGTCCTCGCGGTCGACACCGGATCCACCGACAACTCTCCGCAACTGCTCGCGGACACCCTCGCCGACTGGCTGCCCGAGAGCGGACCGCTGGTCCTCGGCCGCCGGGCCGGCTTCGGCACCGCCGTCCACGAGGCCGTGGCGGGCAGTGCGCCCCTGCGCCCGGAGGACCTCCCGTACCGGCTCGACCCCTCCGGCTACGACCCGGTCACCGGCGGCTGGGACGACTTCGGCGACCCGCTCGCCCAGGAGGACGACCTCGGCCGCGGCGGCCCGCGCGAGACCCGGCCGGTCGAGTGGCTCTGGCTGCTGCACGACGACTGCGAGCCGCAGACCGACGCCCTGCGCCGACTGCTCCAGGTCGCCGACTCCACCCCCAGCGCCGCCGTGGTCGGCCCCAAGCTGCGCAGCTGGTACGACCGCCGCCAGCTCCTCGAGGTCGGCGTCACCATCGCCCGCTCCGGCCGCCGCTGGACCGGCCTCGACCGCCGCGAGCAGGACCAGGGCCAGCACGACCAGGTCCGTCCGGTGCTCGCCGTCTCCAGCGCCGGCATGCTGGTGCGCCGGGACGTCTTCGAGGAGCTCGGCGGCTTCGACCGGGCCCTCCCGCTGATGCGGGACGACACCGACTTCTGCTGGCGGGTCAACGCCGCCGGCCACCGCGTGGTGGTCGCCCCCGACGCCGTGCTGCGGCACGCCGAGGCGGCCGCCCGCGAGCGCCGGGCGATCGACTGCGGCCCCGCCCATCCGCACCGGATGGACAAGGCCGGCGCCGTCTACACCCTGCTCACCAACTGCAAGGGCGCGCTCTTCCCCTACGTCCTGCTGCGGCTGGTGCTCGGCACCCTGCTGCGGGCCGTCACCAACCTGCTCGGCAAGGACCCGCGCCAGGCCTTCGACGAACTCGCCGGCCTCGGCCACGAACTCGTCCGCTTCCCACGGCTGTTGGCCGGGCGCAAACGTCGCGCCAAGTCCCGGTCGGCGGACGCCCTGGACGACCGCACGCTCTTCCCGGCCCCTGGCGCCACCACCCGGCTGGCGGTCGAGGGCGTCGTCGGCTCGCTCGGGATAGGGGGCGGCGACGACACCGGCCGGCACGGCTCGGCCGAGGCCGGCGGCGACGAGGACGCCGAGGACCTGGTCGTCGAGCAGTTCGCCCTGCTCAAGAAGCTCGCCCGGCGCCCGGCGCCGGTGCTGTTCGCGGCCCTGCTGGTGTTCGCCCTGATCGCCTGCCGCGGCCTGCTCGGCAGTGGCGAGCTGTTCGGCGGCGCCCTGCTGCCGGCGGCCGACGGGGCCGGCGGCCTCTGGTCGATGTACGCGGACGCCTGGCACCCGGTCGGCACCGGGTCCACCGCCGCCGCACCGCCGTACCTCGGCGTGCTCGCGGTGCTCTCCTGGATCCTGTTCGACCACGCCGACCTCGCGCTCACCCTGCTCGTGGTGCTCTCCGTCCCGCTGTCCGCGGTCAGCGCCTACCTGGTGTCCCGGCCGCTGCTGGACTCCAAGCTGGTCCGCGCCTGGGCCAGCGCCACCTACGCGCTGCTGCCCGCCGCCACCGGCGCGCTCGCCCAGGGCCGGATCGGCACCGCCGTGCTCGCCGTGCTGCTGCCGCCGCTGGCCCGCGCCGCCGCCATCGCGGCCGGCCTCGGCATCCGCGCCGAGAGCGCCGCCAAGGGCGCCCGCCCGGGCTGGCGCCCGGTCTGGATGACCGTCCTGCTGCTCACCCTGGCCACCGCCTTCGTCCCGATAACGTGGGCGCTCGCGGTGCCGCTCTGCCTGGCGATGCTGGTCGTCGGGGTGCTGCGCGGCAGCGCCTTCGGCTCCGGCGGCGCGGCCCTGCGGCCGCTCGGCCTGCGCGTCCTGGTGATCCTGGCGGTGCCGGTCGCGGTGCTGGCCCCGTGGTCGCTCAAGGTGCTGTCGCACCCGCAGTGGCTGCTGCTGGAGGCCGGGCTGCCCGGTCTGCACGGCACCGGCGCGAGCGCGGCCGGCCTGCTGCTGGTCAACCCGGGCGGCGCCGGGGTGCCGCCGGTCTGGCTCTCGGCGGGTGTCGTGCTGGCCGCCCTGGCCGCGCTGCTGCGCGCCGACCGCCGCCGTGCGGTGCTCGTCGCCTGGGGCGCGGCCGGCGCCGGCCTGGTCTTCTCGGTCGTGGTGGCGGGCACCTCCGTCACCCCGGCCTCCGGCGGTCCGGCGGTGCCCGCCTGGACCGGCCCGGCGACCCTGATCGCCGGGCTCGCCCTGCTCGCCGCCGCCGCGATCGGCGCCGACGGCGCCAACGCCCGCGTCGCCGGGATCGCCTTCGGCTGGCGCCAGCCGGTGGCCGCCCTGGTGGTGGCCTCGGCTGTGCTGGCCCCGCTGGGCACCGGCCTGTGGTGGGCGCTGACCGGCGCCGGCGGGCCGCTGCACCGCGGCCAGGCCGACCAGGTCCCCGCGTTCATCGCCGAGGAGGCCGGGACCACCGACCGGGCCCGCACCCTGGTCGTCACCGGGGAGAAGGGCGGCGGCGCGGTCCGCTACACCGTGCTGCGCGGCGCCGGTCTGACGCTCGGCCAGGCCGAGTCCACCGTCGACCCGGCGACCGGCACCCAGGACGGCCTGAACAAGATGGTCGGCAGCCTGCTGGCCGGCTCCGGCGCCGACCAGGCGAGCGCCCTGGCCGGCTACGGCATCGCCTACGTGCTGGTCCAGCAGCCGGTGATCGACGCCTTCAAGGACGTCCTGGACACCACCCCCGGCCTGGTCAAGGCCAACCAGGACGGCGCCGCCGCGCTCTGGCAGGTCAACGGCACCCCCGCGGTCCGCGCGGTGATCACCGCCCCGGGGGCCACCCCGGTGGTCGTCCCGTCCGGGGCCCGCGACCTGTCCGCCACCGTCCCGGCCGGCCCGGACGGCCGGGTGCTGCGGCTCGCCGAGTCCGCCGCCCCGGAGTGGAAGGCCACCGTCAACGGCACCGCGCTGGAGCCCACCACGGTCGACGGCTGGGCGCAGGGCTTCAAGCTCCCGGCCGCCGGCGGCAAGCTGGCCGTCACCCGCGAGGGCGGCGCCGCCCACACCGGCTGGATCTGGGCCCAGGTGCTGCTCGGCCTCACCATCCTGGTGCTGGCCCTGCCCGGCCGCCGCAGCCACAAGGACGACGACCTGCCGGAGGAGGCCGTCGCCACCGCCGCGCTGGCCGCCGCCGCCCAGGCGCAGGCCCCCGCCCCCGGCAGCCGCCGGGCCCGCCGGATGGCCGAGCGGGGCGAGGGCGCGGAGGGCGCCGAGGGCGGTGCCGAGGAGTCCGGGGTGTACGACCGGCCGGGCGCGATCCCGGCCCAGCCGAGCTCCGAGCCGGTGACCGGCGCCGTCCAGGCGGCCGCCGCCATCCAGGACGCCGAGCAGTACACGGACCCGTACCAGGCGTACCAGCAGGCCGACCCGTACAGCTACGACCAGTACGCGGCCCAGCAGCCGGTCGCCGCGCCGTACGGCGGCCAGGGCTACGACACCCAGGGGTACGACGCCCACGGGTACGGCCGGCAGCAGGGCTACGAGCAGCCGTACCAGCCCGAGCAGCAGCCGTACTACGAGGTCCACGGCTACGACGGCGGGCAGCAGCCCGAGCAGCAGCCCTGGTTGCCCGGCCAGTCGCAGGGCGAGGCCCCGTACGACCCGAACGACCCCAACGGCCCCGGCCGGTACCCGCACCAGCACGGATCGGGGAGCTGACCCGCGATGAAGAAGCCCGCATTCAGGAAGAAGTCCGGCGCCGGCGAGGCCGCCGAGCCGGCCGGGCCCGCCGTCGCGGCGGAGCCGTCCGGCCCGGCCCGGACGTCCCGCCCCGGCCGCGGCCGCGGCCCGCTCGCCGGGCGAGCCGGAGGAGCCGGGCGAGCAGGGGGAGCCGAGGGGCCCGGAGCAGCCGGGTCCGGCGGGGCGGCGAAGACCACCCAGTCCCTGCTCGCCGCGGCCGTGGTGCTCGCGGCGGTGTTCGGGATCGCCCAGGTGCGCCCGCCGGCCGCCCCGGCCAAGGCCGGCACCGGAGCCGCCGCGACCACCGCGCAGGTCGAGCGGACCTCGGTGGTCTGCCCGCAGCCGGTCCAGGGCCTGACCGGCTCGACCACGCTCACCGCCTACACCCCGCCCGGGACGGGCTCCGCCACCGGCGGGGCCGGCTGGCTCTCCGACGCGGCCGCGCCCGCCGTGCCCGCCGCCCAGCCGACCACCGCCCCCGCGGCCCCGGCCGCCGCCACCCCGGCCCCGACCGGCTCGGGCGCCCCGGGCGCCCCGGTCCAGGACAAGAACGCGGCGCCCGCCGACGCCCGGTTGACCGTGCCCAAGCCCGGCACCCCGGCCACCGGCCCGGCCGCCAACGGCGACGCCGCGCCCGGCACCGGGGCCGTCGCCACCGGGGCCGTCGCCCCCGGCTTCACCGTCACCCAGACCACGGTGGTCACCGAGCAGCGCGGCCTCGGCCTGTCCGGCCTCACCTGCACCCCGGCCGCGACCAGCTTCTGGTTCGCCGGGGCCAGCACCGCCGCCGACCGGGTCGACTACCTCAGCCTGGTCAACACCGAGTCCGCCGCCGCGGTGGTGGACATCAAGCTGTACGGCGACAAGGGCCTGATCGACAACGACGCCGCCAACGGGATCACCGTCTCGCCCGGCAGCTCCCAGGCCGTCCTGCTGTCGACCCTCACCAAGGGCGCGGTCGCCGACCTCGCGGTGCACGTGGTGGTGCGCTCCGGGCGGGTCGGCGCCGCGCTGCACGCCGCCGACGGCGGCAAGGGCGCCGACTGGGTCCCCGCCTCGGACGCCCCGGCCCCGGTCCAGGTGATGCCCGGCCTGCCCGCCGACACCGCCTCCGCCCGCCTGGTGGTCTGGGCGCCGCCGGAGGACGACGCCGACCTGAAGATCCAGCTGTCCGGCAAGAACGGCTGGTTCAGCCCGGCCGGCAACGAGTCGATCCACGTCAAGGCGGGCATGGTGGCCGCCGTCGACCTCGGCAAGCTCACCCGGGACGAGGTCGCCGGGCTGCGGCTGTCGCCCAGCGACGACAAGCACCGCACCCCGGTCGTGGCCGGGCTGCGGGTCGACCGGGCGGCGGCCAACGGCAAGACCGACGCGGCCTGGCTGACCGGCAGCGACCCGGTCGGCGCCCGTGCCACCGTCGCCGACAACCGGGCCGGCGCCTCCACGCTCTACCTGACCTCCAGCGGCGAGGCCGCCACCGTCCGGGTCACCGCCTCGGCCGGCAGCGGCGGCGGCACCCCGGCCACCAAGGAGGTCCAGCTGCCGGCCGGCGGCACGGTCGCCCTCCCGGCGCCCGAGCCCGCCGGGCTGAACGGCGTCTTCGCGCTCACCGTGGAGACCGTCTCCGGCGGCCCGGTGGTGGCCGCCCGGATGCTCTCCCTGCCGGCCAAGGACGTGCCGATGTTCACCGTCCAGGCGCTGCGCGACGACCGCAGCACCGTCAAGGTCCCGCAGGCCGGCCAGGACCCGGGCGTCGTCCTGCGCTGAGCGCGCCGAGCGGGGCCCGCGCCGGACACCCGGCGCGGGCCCCGACCCGTCTCAGTCCTCGTCGTAGCGCGGGTCGATGGCGTCCGGCGACAGCCCGAGCAGCTCCGCGACCTGTTCGATCAGGATCTCGTGCACCAGCGCCGCGCGGTCCTCCCGGGTCTTCGCCCGGATCTCCACCGGCCGCCGGTACACCACGATCTGGCTCTTGCGCCCCTGCTGGCCCGGCGACACCCGCCCCAGCGGCACGCCGTCCTCGGCGTCGGCGCCGTCCGGCTCGTGCAGCGGCACCTCCTGGACGGCGAACTCCACCTCGATCAACTGCGGCCAACGCCGTTCGAGGCGCTCCACCGACTCGCGCACGTAGTCGTCGAACAGTTCGGAGCGGGTGAGCGAGATCGGCACCTGGGGCGGCGCCAGCGGGCCGCGCAGGCCCCGCCCGTGCCGGTCGCGGTGCCGGGGGCGGCGCGCCGGGCCTGTCGATGACTGCGGTGCGGAGCTGTCCATATCACTGCCGAGGGTAGTCCTTGGACGGTCGGAAGTGGACCACTCCGACCGGGAATCGCACGGGGCGTCGGATACGCGGACCCGGCGCCCGCGGGGCGACACGGCACCCCCTCCGGGCAGGCGGTCTTCGCTCCCCGGCGGGGAGTGCGGTACCGTCCACCCTCGTGAGCTCTGTACGTCGTTGTTCGCGGACCGCGTGCGGCCGGCCGGCCGTCGCGACGCTGACGTACGTCTACGCGGACTCCACCGCCGTCCTCGGGCCGCTCGCCACCTACGCCGAGCCGCACTGCTACGACCTGTGCGCCGAGCACGCCGAGCGGCTCACCGCCCCGCGCGGCTGGGAGGTCGTCCGGCTCGCCGCCGAGGCCGGGCCGCTGCGCCGCAGCAGCGACGACCTGGAGGCGCTGGCCAACGCCGTGCGCGAGGCCGCCCGCCCGCAGACCCCCCGTCAGGGCCGCGGCTTCGAGGGCGAGTCCCCCGAGGGCGGCCGCCGCGGCCACCTCCGGGTGCTGCGCTCGCCCGACAACTGACACCCCTCCCGGTACGGGGCGTTCCCGGTCCTGGCACGGGGCGTTCGTCCGGCCCGGGTACGCTGCCCGTCTACCGTCACCGCGCCCGTCGACCGACGCGCGGTGGCCCCGACGTTTCGTGATCAGTCCTAAAACCAGGGTGGAGCCGCAGTGCGCGACCTCAAGCAGCTCGTGAAGGCGTACGACGTCCGAGGCGTTGTCCCGGACCAGTGGGACGAGAGCCTGTCCCGGGCCTTCGGTGCCGCGTTCGTGCAGGTCACCGGCGCGACCGCGATCGTGGTCGGGCACGACATGCGGCCCTCCTCGCCGTCGCTGAGCCTGGCCTTCGCCGAGGGCGCCGCGGCCTACGGCGCCGACGTGGTGCAGATCGGGCTGTGCTCCACCGACCAGCTGTACTACGCCAGCGGCAAGCTCGACCTGCCCGGCGCGATGTTCACCGCCAGCCACAACCCGGCCCAGTACAACGGCATCAAGCTGTGCCGGGCCGGCGCCGCCCCGGTCGGCCAGGACACCGGCCTGTCCGAGATCCGCGAGCTGGTCGAGTCCTGGACCGCCGAGGACGACACCGTCACCGTCCCGGCCAGGGACGTGAAGCCGGGCGCGCTGTCCGCCCAGGACACCCTGCGCGGCTACGCCGACCACCTGCTGGGCCTGGTCGACCTCACCGCGATCCGCCCGCTCAAGGTCGTGGTGGACGCCGGCAACGGCATGGGCGGCCACACCGTGCCGACCGTCTTCGACGGCCTGCCGATCGAGCTCGTCCCGATGTACTTCGAGCTGGACGGCACCTTCCCGAACCACGAGGCCAACCCGCTCGACCCGAAGAACCTGGTCGACCTCCAGGCCAAGGTCCGCGAGGTCGGCGCCGACGTGGGCCTGGCCTTCGACGGCGACGCCGACCGCTGCTTCGTCGTGGACGAGCGCGGCGAGCCGGTCTCCCCGTCGGCGATCACCGCCCTGGTCGCCGTCCGCGAGATCGCCCGCGCCCGGGCCGCCGGCGAGGCCGAGCCGACCGTCATCCACAACCTGATCACCTCCTGGACCGTCCCCGAGGTGGTCCGCGAGCTCGGCGCCAAGCCGGTGCGCACCCGGGTCGGCCACTCCTTCATCAAGCAGGAGATGGCCGAGACCGACGCCGTCTTCGGCGGCGAGCACTCCGCGCACTACTACTTCCGCGACTTCTGGCGCGCCGACACCGGCATGCTGGCCGCGCTGCACGTGCTGGCCGCGCTCGGCGGGCAGCCGTCCGCGCTGTCCGGGCTCACCGCCGAGTACGACCGCTACGCCGCCTCCGGCGAGATCAACAGCACCGTGGCCGACCAGGCCGCCAGCACCGCCGCCGTCCGCGCCGCCTACGCGGGCGGGGAGGGCACCACGGTGGACGAGCTGGACGGCCTGACCGTGGCCGGCCCGGACTGGTGGTTCAACCTGCGCGCCTCCAACACCGAGCCGCTGCTGCGCCTGAACGTCGAGGCCAAGGACCCGGCGAAGATGGCCGAGCTGCGCGACGGCGTGCTCGCCGTCGTCCGCGGCTGAGCCCCTCGCCCGAGGCCTCGCCCGACGCCGCGCCCGAGCCCCCGACCGGGCTCGCGCCCGCGCGGAGCGCCTGAGCACGGGCCCCGGTGCCCCGGCCGGTAGGGTTTCCTATCGGCCGGGGCACCTCCGTGCCACCCCCGAACCTTGGAGAGCCCCATGAAGCTCGAATCCTTCCTGCTGGAGATCCTGGTCTGCCCGCAGTGCCGGGCCGCGCTCGTCGAGGGCGGCACCGAGGAGCAGCCCGAGCTGGTCTGCACCGGCGCGGACTGCGGCCTCGCGTACCCGGTCCGCGAGGGCATTCCGGTCCTCCTGGTGGACGAGGCCCGCCGCCCGGCCTGATCCTGGGGGCGACGCCCGGGACGAAGCCCGGGCGGAAGCCCCGGGACGAAGCCGCCCCGCCCGCCCCGACCGCCCGTCCAGGACCGCAGCCGGAGGTTCGCCGCATGCTCGACGACACCCTGCTCGACGACCCGGCCGCCCTCCAGCGCGCCGACCACGACCGCGCCCTGCTGGCCCTGGCCGGCGCCGGTGCGCGGGTCCGCACCGCGCTGCGGCAGGCCGAGGCGGCCGGCCTCGACCGGCTGCGTCCGGACGGCCGCCCGCGTGCCGTCCTGGTCGCCGGGCACGGCAGCGCGCTGACCGCCGCCGAGATGCTCTCGGCGCTGGCCGGTACGAGCTCCCTGGTCACCCCGCTGCCGCCGACCGAGGCGGCCGCCCCGCGCGCCGACCGGGCCGGCGCCCCGCCCGCCTTCACCGCCGGGCTCGGCTGGCAGCTGCCCGGCTGGGCCGGCCCGCTGGACCTGCTGGTGATCAGCTCCGCCGACGGCGGCGAGCAGGGCCTGGTCGCCCTCGCCGAGCAGGCGTACGCGCGCGGCTGCGCGATCGTGGTGACCGCCCCGGCCGGCAGCGCGCTGGCCGAGGCCGCGCTGCAGGTGCGCGCGCTGCCGCTGCCGTTCGTGGTCTCGGTGCTGCCCGAGGACCTCGCGCCCGTGACGGCCGTCGAGCCGGACCTGCCGGCCGAGGACCCGGCGGCGCTCTGGTCCCACCTCGCCCCGCTGCTGGCGCTCGCCCAGAAGATCGGCCTCACCCAGCTCCCGTACGACGCGCTGCCGGCCCTCGCCGACCTGTTGGACGCCGCCGCGGTGCGCTGCCGCCCGGACGCCGCCGCGTACACCAACCCGGCGAAGGGCCTGGCCGCCCGGCTGGCCGGGACGGTCCCGCTGCTGTGGGCCGAGGGCCCGATCGCCGGGGCGGCCGCCACCCGGTTCGCCGCCCAGCTGGCCGACCGGGCCGGGCGTCCGGCGCTGGCCGGGCCGCTGCCGCAGGTGCTCACCGCCCACCGCGGCATGTTCACCGGGCAGTTGGGCGCGGGCGCCGATCCGGACGACTTCTTCCGCGACCGGGTCGAGGAGCCGGACCCGCTGCACCTCCAGGTCCTGCTGCTGCGGCACGCCCCCGGCGCGGCCGGCCCGGCGGCGCCGGACGAGCAGGACGGCCCGGCCGAGGTGCCGGAGGAGGACGCCGGGCCGCGCAGCTTCGGCGTCTCCCGGGCGCACCGGCTGGCCGCCGCGCACGACGTCCGGCTGACCGAGTACGCGAGCACCCGGCCGGACGCGCTGCACGCGCTGGCCGACCTGGTCGCGCTGACCGACTTCGCCGCCGTCTACCTGGGGCTCGCCGCCGCGCAGTCCTGAGACGGTCGGCCGATCGGGCCCCCGGGGCCGGTACGGTAAGCGCTCGACGACGCCGACCGACCCGTGAGGACCTGGAAGCATGAGCACCGAAGGCGGTACCAAGGCACTGATCGCGGCGCTGTCCGCGAACCTGGCGATCGCCGTGGCCAAGTTCACCGCCTTCGGCTTCACCGGCTCCTCCTCGATGCTGGCCGAGGGCGTGCACTCGGTGGCCGACTCCGGCAACCAGGTGCTGCTGCTGATCGGCGGCAAGCGGGCGCGCCGGGCGGCCGACGAGGAGCACCCCTTCGGGTACGGCCGCGAGCGCTACGTGTACGGCTTCCTGGTGGCCATCGTGCTGTTCAGCGTCGGCGGCCTGTTCGCGGTCTACGAGGGCTGGCACAAGATCAGCCACCCGGAGGCGCTGGACTCCTGGGGCTGGGCGGTCGGCGTGCTGGTCTTCGCCATCGGCATGGAGGGCTGGTCCTTCCTGACCGCGATGCGGGAGTCGGAGAAGGCCAAGGGCAAGCAGAGCTGGACCCAGTTCATCCGCACCGCCAAGGCGCCGGAGCTGCCGGTGGTGCTGCTGGAGGACACCGGCGCGCTGATCGGCCTGGTGCTCGCGCTGTTCGGCGTCGGGCTCACCGTGATCACCGGCGACGGCGTCTGGGACGGCATCGGCACCCTGTGCATCGGCCTCCTGCTGGTGGTGATCGCCGTGGTGCTCGCCCTGGAGACCAAGTCGCTGCTGCTCGGCGAGTCGGCCGACAAGGACTCGGTGCGCCGGATCCGGGAGGCACTGGTGGACGGCGAGGCGGTCACCCGGGTGATCCACATGCGCACCCTGCACCTCGGCCCGGAGGAGCTGCTGGTCGCGGCCAAGATCGCCGTCAACGCGGAGGACAGCGCCGCCCGGGTCGCGGAGGCGATCGACGCCGCCGAGTCGCGGGTCCGCGCGGTCGTCCCGATCGCCCGGGCGATCTACCTGGAGCCCGACGTGTACAGCGCCGAGAAGGCCGCGGCGGGCGACGACCCGGCCGCCACGCCCGGCGGCCCCGGCCCGGGCGGCGCGCACTGACCCCTCCCGCGCACCGACCTGTCCCGCACACCGGCCCGTCCTGGGGCCCGGCTTGAGAGCGGGTCGGACCGGGGGCCGAAATCGGTCATCGGCGGACGGCCGGCGGGGCCATCGGTGTAGATTCGTCACCAGAGCCAGAACGTCGCTGCTGATGGCGGTCGATCGGCGGTCCGCACCCCGCGGGGCGCGCGCCGGTCGAGGGAGAGAGGTCCTCCGACGGTTTGTGCTGCGCAACGGGAAGCCGGTCCACCACCACGGACCCGGCGGTCCCGGCGTGGCCGTGCACCCGTACGGCCTGACGCACGCGACGCACGCCCGGACCTATGGCCCCACCCCCATCAGCGAGGAGCAGACGCATGTCGACCGACATCACCGGTGACTTCAAGGTCGCCGACCTTTCCCTGGCGCCGTTCGGCCGCAAGGAGATCCAGCTGGCCGAGCACGAGATGCCCGGTCTGATGGCGATCCGCGCCGAGTACGCCGAGGCGCAGCCGCTGGCCGGCGCCCGCATCACCGGCTCGCTGCACATGACCATCCAGACCGCCGTGCTGATCGAGACCCTGACGGCGCTCGGTGCCGAGGTCCGCTGGTGCTCCTGCAACATCTTCTCCACCCAGGACCACGCGGCCGCCGCCATCGCCGTCGGCCCGGAGGGCACCCCGGAGAACCCGCAGGGCGTGCCGGTCTTCGCCTGGAAGGGCGAGACCCTGGAGGAGTACTGGTGGTGCACCGAGCAGGCCCTGACCTGGCCTGACGGCAAGACCCCGAACATGATCCTGGACGACGGCGGCGACGCCACCCTGCTGATCCACAAGGGCGTCGAGTTCGAGAAGGCCGGCGTCGCGCCGGACCCGTCCACCGCGGACAACGACGAGTTCCGGATCATCCTGGAGCTGCTCAACCGCACCCTCAAGGACACCCCGAACAAGTGGACCGAGGTCGCCTCCACGATCAAGGGCGTGACCGAGGAGACCACCACCGGTGTCCACCGCCTGTACGAGATGCACCGTGACGGCCAGCTGCTGTTCCCGGCCATCAACGTCAACGACTCGGTCACCAAGTCGAAGTTCGACAACAAGTACGGCTGCCGCCACTCGCTGATCGACGGCATCAACCGCGCCACCGACGTCCTGATCGGCGGCAAGGTCGCGGTCGTCTGCGGCTACGGCGACGTCGGCAAGGGCTGCGCCGAGTCGCTGCGCGGCCAGGGCGCCCGCGTGATCGTCACCGAGATCGACCCGATCTGCGCGCTGCAGGCGGCGATGGACGGCTACCAGGTCACCACCCTGGAGGAGGTCGTGGAGATCGCCGACATCTTCATCACCACGACCGGCAACAAGGACATCATCATGGCCTCGCACATGGCCCGGATGAAGCACCAGGCCATCGTCGGCAACATCGGCCACTTCGACAACGAGATCGACATGGCCGGCCTGGCCAAGCTCGACGGCGTCGTGAAGACCGAGATCAAGCCGCAGGTCCACGAGTGGCGCAAGGCCGACGGCCGCACCATCATCGTCCTCTCCGAGGGCCGCCTGCTGAACCTGGGCAACGCGACCGGCCACCCGTCCTTCGTGATGTCCAACTCCTTCGCCAACCAGACGATCGCCCAGATCGAGCTGTTCACGAAGACCGAGCAGTACCCGATCGGCGTCTACGTGCTGCCGAAGCACCTGGACGAGAAGGTCGCCCGCCTGCACCTCGACGCGCTGGGCGTGAAGCTGACCACCCTGAGCCAGGAGCAGGCCGACTACATCGGCGTCCCGGTCGAGGGCCCGTTCAAGTCGGAGCAGTACCGCTACTGACCGATCAGCGGATCCGACGGCCGGCGCCCTCCCCTCCGGGGGCGCCGGCCGTCGGCGTTCCGCCGGGGCGGTTCAGCGGGTCCAGGAGGCCTCGTCCGCGCCGAGCACCTCGAACCGCTCGAGCAGACCCGCCAGTCCGCCGGCCCCCTGGACGGACGGGAGTCCCGCCGCGGTGCCGTTGGCGCAGAGCTGGACGCCCTTCTCGACCCGGCACACCGGGGTGCCGCCGTTCGGCCGGCCGTCCGCGAACTTGCCGAAGCCGTCCGGCTGGACCGTGACGCTCAGCCACTTGTCGCCGACGGTGTACGACAGGATGGCGCTCCACGGGGGCTCGGAGTCCCTGGTGGGCCGGTGGACCTCGGCGTTCCGCAGCCCGAGGTCGGTGGGCAGGCCGGTCGGGCGCACCGGGAAGGGGACGTCCCGACTGCCGAACTCGGCGCCGGCCGCGACCCGGAGCAGGTCGTCCTGGACCTTCGCGTCCAACCACAGGGTGGCGGTCAGCTGGGCCCAGCGGCCGGAGGCGGTCATCCAGCGCAGCCCGCCCAGGGATCCCGACGCGTCGGTGAGCAGCCACTGGGCCTCCCGGCCGGCGACCGGGGGCGCGGGGGCGGTGTGCTGCCCGGGGGCGGGGGACTCGCCGGGCCCGCGCAGCAGCTCCAGCTTCAGGGCGGGGGTCGCGTTGAGGACGGCGGTGGTGGTGGCCGCGGTGGCGACGGAACGGCTGTCGCTGTTCGCGTAGCCGACGGCCGGCCGGGCCAGCCACGACGGCAGCCAGCCGAAGCGGGCCTCGGCGCTCAGCGGACCGGTCCGCGCCGCCGGGGTCGGCGCGGCCGTCGGGGACGGCGCGAGCGAGACCGGGGCGGTGGGCGCGGGGACGGCCGGCGCGGGCGGCGCCCCGGCCGGGCGCAGCAGCAGGACGCCGGCCAGGACGGCGGCGGTCGACCCGGCCACCACACCGACCAGGGCCTGCCGGCGGCGGCGCAGCCGGACCCGGCCGCGGGCGATCACCGCCGAGGTGTCGAGTGCGGCGGGCGGTGCCGGGGCCTCGGCGAGGGCGCTCAGCCGGGCGGTCAGATCACGCTGCTCGTGCGACCTCATGACGTCCTCTCGGCGGTGGTGGGACGGGGGGAGAGCGTCGTCCGGAGGGTGGCGAGCGCCCGTGAGGTCTGGCTCTTCACATTGCCCGAGGAGCAGCTCATCGCATCGGCGGTCTGATCGACCGTGAGGTCGCAGTAGTACCGGAGCACCACGGTGGCCCGCTGCTTGGGCGGCAGCGCGGCCAGCGCCTTGCGCAGGTCGAGCCGGGCGTCGAGGTCGGCGGCCACCGACGCCACGTCCACCGGCGCCGCGGTCCGTGACGTCCGCCGCCACCAGGACGAGCGCTGCTCGGCGAGGAAGGTGTTGACCAGCACCCTGCGGGCGTAGCCGTCCAGGTTCTCGACCCGGCCGGCCCGCGACCAGTTCACGTACAGCTTGGTCGCGCACTCCTGCACCAGGTCGTCGGCCCGGTGCCAGTCCCCGCACAGCAGATAGGCGACCTTGCGCAGCCAGCCGCTCCTGGAGGCCACGTACTCCGTGAACTCCACGTCGCGCGTCTGCTTCGCCATCCGCACCCCCTCTCGTCGTGGTGGCGGCGCACCGGCGCGCCGTCCGCCCCTCTAATGCGGACACCGGCCGGAACGTTGCACGCGAACCGCGCACGTAGGCTTTCCGGCATGCCCAACGGCCGGTACTCGCTCCACGACCCGCACGACCACGTCCCGCTCGGGGAGGAGCGCTTCAGTTGCGCGCCCGGGGCGGCCGGGTGGCGGTACGTCTCCAAGACCTACGCGCCGGACGGCCGGGTGCTCGGCAGCACCGACCTGACGCTGGACTCGCGCGCCCGGCCGCTGCGGCTGGAGCTGCGGGCCGGCGGCTGGCAGGTGCGCGGCGGGGCGGTGGACGGGGTGGCCTGGGTCCGGACCGACGCGGCCGACCCCGGCGG
Source organism: Kitasatospora sp. NPDC058046 (assembly GCF_042885595.1). Lineage (NCBI taxonomy): Bacteria > Bacillati > Actinomycetota > Actinomycetes > Kitasatosporales > Streptomycetaceae > Kitasatospora > Kitasatospora sp. NPDC058046. Next base: position 3,199 of record NZ_JBHVRS010000044.1, on the reverse strand, counting down.
CGAGCACGCGGCGGAGGGCCACGACCGGGCGCACGCCTTCACCGGCCGCTCGCCGGGCTTCCTGGTCGCCACCGCCCGGCTGCTGCGGCTGCGGGAGGGGGCGAGCGCGCGGGTGCGGCTGGTGGCCTTCACCGAGCCGGTGCTGGCGCCGCGCACCCTCGACCAGGGGTGGTTGCTGGAGGGCGTCGACACCCACGAGACGGATTCGGGGCCGCTGCTGGTCGAGCGGTACCAGGTGGCGGACCTGGAGACGGGTGAGCAGCAGGTCGTGCACCTGGCGGGCGACGTGGTGCTGGCGGCGGAGGGGATCGAGCTGGAGGAGCTGGAGTCGCCGCCGAACGCCTGGCGGGTGGGGGCGGAGGAGGAGTAGCGGGCCTTCGCGGCCGGGGCCCGTGCGGCAGGGCTGCTGCGGCCGGGGCGGTTCGCCTCAGGCGGGCGGGGCGAAGCCGCTGCCGGCGGCGGGCTTGTCGAAGGACGGGGCCGTCGGGGCGGTCGGTGCGGCTGCCGGGGCTGCGGCGGGGGCCGGGGGAGCCGTGGGCGCGGGCTGCTGGGTCGGCAGGCCGAGGACCCGGACGGGCCGTCCGTCGGCCGGGCCGGTCGGAGCCGGCGCGGGGAGCGGACCGGAGGCCGGGCGGGGAGCGGGTACCTGGGCGGGCGCCTGGGCGGGTATCGGTCGGCCGGGTATCGGCCCGGCCGCCCACAGCTGCTGCTGGGCCCGGGTCCACTCCCGCCGCTGGCGCTCGGTGAGCACCGCGCCCAGGTACGCCGCCGGGTGCAGCCCCGGCGCGATCGGGTGGCCGATCAGGGCGGACAGGTCCTCGGCCAGCCGGGTGGACATCCGGTGCATCACCGCCGGGTCCAACTGGCTCGTCCGGCCGAGCAGTTGGCGGACGGCCAGCCAGAGCGGCTCAGGTACCGCGGACAGGTCCATCGCGACCAGCTCGTGGCCCATCGACTGGAGCAGGTGCGGGTGCACCGGCGGCAGCGGGGTGGCGGAGCCGCCCGCACCCGGGGTGCGCTCGCGGACGACCACCGTCCCGGCGAAGATGTCGCCGAGCCGCTTGCCGTCCGAGTGCACCGCCGAGGTGATCACGGCCGGGGCGCCGGTCAGCACGATCATCTCGAAGAAGCCGACCAGCCCGCGCACCAGCGAGTGCCGGAAGCGCACCGGCCCGCCGTCGGTGCGCACCACCCGCAGGCCGAGCGCGGCCTTGCCGAGCGAGCGGCCGCGGGTGAGGGTCTCGACCATCACGGGCACGGCGACCAGGAAGAACACCATCAGGCCGATCATCGTGGCGGCCAGGGCCGCGCCGTCGAGCCCGATCAGCGCGAGGCTCAGCAGCAGCGTGAACACCAGCAGGGCGGCGAACTCCACCAGCAGGTCGATCACGATCGCCAGGGCCCTGCTCGGAAGCTTCGCCGTCTGCAGGCCGAGGACGACCGCCTCACCCGTCACCAGGTCGCTCAAGACACCTGTCCGTTCACGTTCTTGGAGCCGGTACGGCTCGCCCATGGGGATCCGGCGCCTGGGAGGGCGGCGGTGCCGGGGGAGGGAACCACCCCGGACCGGCTCCCCGTGACGCGCTCTCCGCAGTCTGATCCGCAGCCGCAAACATACGGGGCCCGGTGGGCGCACGGGAAGTGAGATCCCGACGGCCGGGGCGGCGGCCGCTGCTGGCATGCTGGGCCGCGCGTGTCCGCCCGGACCCGCCAGCCCGGACCCGCCCGCCCGCGGACCCGCCCGCGCACGCACGTCCGCGCCCGCCGCCGATCTATGGAGCCGCCGAAATGGACCTGGACGTCTTCGTCGCCACCCACCAGGGGGAGTGGGCCCGACTGGACGCCCTCGCCCGCCGGCGCCGGCTCGGCGGGGAGGAGGCCGACGAGCTGGTCACGCTCTACCAGCGCGCCACCGGACACCTCGCCAAGGTCCAGGCCGCCGCGCCGGACCCGGCCCTGGTGAGCCGGCTGACCGGCCTGGTCTCCCGCGCCCGCAGCGCGGTGACCGGCGCCCGGACCAACGGCTGGCAGGACGTCGCCCGCTACTACACGGTGAGCTTCCCGGCCGCGCTCTACCGCTCGCGCCGCTGGTGGGTGCCGGTGGCGGTGGTCTCGATGGTCGCCACCGCACTGCTCGCCTGGTGGATGGCCACCCACCCCGAGGTCCGCAACAGCCTGGTCGCGCCCGAACACCTCCAGGAGCTGACCCGCCCCGGCGGCCAGTACGAGACGTACTACTCGGACCGGCCGGCCAGCTCCTTCGCGGCACAGGTCTGGACGAACAACGCCTGGATCGCCGTGCAGTGCCTGCTGTTCGGGATCGCGTTGGGCATTCCGGTGCTCTATGTGATGTGGACCAACGTGCTCAACCTCGGCATCGGCGTCGGGCTGATGGCCTCCGCCGGTCGCCTCGACGTCTTCCTCGGCCTGCTCATCCCGCACGGCCTGCTGGAGCTGACCGCGGTCTTCGTGGCCGGCGGCCTCGGGCTGCGCCTCGGCTGGACCGTCATCGACCCCGGCCCGCGCACCCGCTCGGTGGCCCTGGCGGAACAGGGCCGCGCGATCATCGGCATGTCGATCGGCCTGGCGACGGTCCTGGCGGTCTCCGGCGTCCTCGAAGCCTTCGTGACCCCGTCCGGCCTGCCGACCTGGGCCCGCATCTCCATCGGTGTGCTGGCCGAGGCGGCCTTCCTCCTCTATGCCCTGGTGCTGGGCCGGCGGGCCGCCGGGGACGGGGAGTTCGGCGATCTGGACGCGGCCGACCGGGCGGACCTCCAGCCCGTCGCGGCCTGAGCCGATGTGATCGACAGGTCTCTGACCTGCTAGTCTTCTACTCGTCCGGCCAAAACCATTGACGTGGTGAGGGTGGGCTAGTAGGTTTGAACGGTTGGGACTGACTGGACAACGGTCGGTCCCGGGCGTTAGTGTCTACGACACCGCCGAATCGAGGCGAGCGTGTTCCACGGAATACGCGTCCTCTGACGAAGCGAAATCCCACGGACGGATCACTCCGAAAGCCTTGATAGACTTCGGAACGAAGTTCGCAGGAAATCCCCCCAGTGGGAATCGGATGAATGAAGCGCCGGTAAACGGAGCGGAAAACGTCTGGTAAGCTGGAAACACGAAAGAACGAAGCCCGGAGGGTCCGCTGGAAGGCGGTCCGAAGGAAGCGTCCGTTCCTTGAGAACTCAACAGCGTG
>NZ_JBHVRS010000043.1:52058-58173 GCF_042885595.1 Kitasatospora sp. NPDC058046 | reverse complement strand
GTACTGCAGGGGGGACCCTGTGGGAGAGTAGGACGCCGCCGAACAATTCTTCAGAAGAACCCCCATCCGGGTCCCGGATGGGGGTTCTTCGCGTTGTCGGGGTGTTGGTCGAATGATCATGCGGCGTTCGCTGGAGGACCGTGTACATGACGGTTCGTGGGCCCCTATGGTCGAGCCTTCTCGTCCGACCATGCACTCACGACGCGAAGGACACCACGTGGCCTCCATCGACCGGCGCCGTTTCCTCCAACTGGGCGGCGCCTCCGCGGCCGCCGCCGGCCTCGCCGCCTTTCCGCCCGCGGTTGCCAAGGCCATGGCGCTGCCCGCGATCGGCAGGACCCGTTCGATCGAGGACGTCGAGCACGTCGTCATCCTGATGCAGGAGAACCGTTCCTTCGACCACTACTTCGGCACCCTGCGCGGCGTCCGCGGGTTCGACGACCCCCGGCCCACGCTGCTGCCGAACGGCCGGCCGAACTGGCACCAGCCCGCCGCCGCCGTGAAGACCGGCCGCTACCACGACCGCGGCCTGCCGGCCTCCGAGCAGGAGGTGCTGCCCTGGTACATCGACCCCCGGAACACCACCGAGTACCAGGCCGGTACCGACCACGGCTGGAGCAGCGGCCACCTCGCCTGGAACGAGGGGCGCCACGACCAGTGGGTGAACCAGAAGCAGGACGTCATGACGATGGGCCACCTCAAGCGCCAGGACCTGCCGTACCACTTCGCGCTGGCCGAGGCCTTCACCGTCTGCGACGCGTACTTCTGCTCCGTCCACGCCGACACCGCCCCCAACCGGATCTACCTCTGGACCGGCACCAGCGACCCGCGCAACGCGTACGGCCGCCGGCCCAACGGGCCCGGCCTGTGGGAGCGCAACGACACCAACGGCTACACCTGGACGACGTACCCCGAGCGCCTGGAGTCGGCCGGGGTCAGCTGGAAGCTCTACCAGGGCGGTTCGGGCGAGCCGGGCACGCCGACGGACAACTACACCGACAACTCGCTGATGTTCTTCGAGCGGTACCAGGTGGCCGAGGGCGCGTCGGGCCCGCTGGTGGAGAAGGGTGCCACCGACCACACGCTCAAGGAGTTCCGGGCCGACGTCGAGCAGGGCCGGCTGCCGCAGGTCTCCTGGATCGTCCCGCCGTACAAGTACAGCGAGCACCCCTCCGCGACGCCCACCGACGGCGCGTACTACATCAACCTCGTGCTGGACGCGCTCACCGCGAACCCCGAGGTCTGGGGGCGGACCGTCTTCCTCATCAACTACGACGAGAACGACGGCCTGTTCGACCACGTCGTCCCGCCGATGCCGCCGGTCGCCAGCCGTCCGGGCGGCCCGGGCATGGTCTCCGCCGACCTGGAGGCGAGCCTCGGCGACGAGCTGCTGGACCTCTCGAAGTACCCGGGCGAGATGAGCCCGCTGGTCCCCGGCGCCGACCCGGGCGGACTCCAGCCGATCGGCCTCGGGCCGCGGGTGCCGCTGATGGTCATCTCCCCGTGGTCGCGCGGTGGTTGGGTCTGCTCGGAGACCTTCGACCACACCTCGGTGCTGCGGTTCCTGGAGGCCCGGTTCGGCATCGAGGAGCCCAACATCAGCGCCTGGCGCCGGTCGGTCTGCGGCGACCTCACCTCGGCGCTCGACTTCCGGGGCACCGACGCGCGGCGCGTCCGGATCCCGGTGCCCGCGCCGATCGCCTCGCAGGGCAAGCCCTACCAGGTGCCGCTGCCGCAGCGGATGCCCACCCAGGAACCGGGCACCCGGCCCGCCCGCGCCCTCCCGTACGACCTGCGGGTCAACGAGGAGGAGACGGACACCGCCGGGCAGTTCCGGCTCGAACTGGAGAACCGGGGCTCGGTCGGCGCGTGGCTCTACGTCTACGACCGGACGGCGCCGACGGCCGCCCCGCGCCGCTACACCGTCTCGGCCGGCGACACCTTCGCGGACTTCTGGCCGCTGACCGGAGCCGGCGACTACCACCTGGCCGCCCACGGCCCGAACGGCTCGGTGCAGGAGTTCGAGGGCACGGCCCGGGCCGGGCTGGTGGCGCGCTTCGACCCGTCGAAGAACCAGGTGCGCGTCACGGTCGCCAACCACGGGCCGGTGGCCCGGACGGTCACCGCCGAGAACGCCTACGCGAAGGGCTCGAAGCAGAGCCGCTCCCTCCGCCCCGGCGCCTCGGCCCGGTTCACCTTCGACCTGCCCGCCGACCCCCGCTGGTACGACGTCACGGTCACGGCCGCGGACGGTCCGGCCTTCCGCCGCCGCTGGGCCGGACACCTGGAGAACGGCCGCCCCGGCACCAGCGACCCCGGCCCGCGCTGACCGGACGGGCCTCCGTGGACGGAACCGGCCCGCGCTGACGGGCCCTCGTCGACCGCTCCGGTCGACGAGGGCCCGGGCGGTCAGCCGCCCCGGCGGGGCAGCCAGGTCCGTCGGCGCGGGCTGGCCACCGTGCCGACGGGCGGCGAGTGGAGGGCGGCCACGGCGCTGCGGATCAGGATGCGCACCCCCTCGGCCGCCGTCTCCGCCGACATCGACGCGCTCGTGTCCCGGCCGGACACCTGGCTCGGCAGGTACGGCAGACGCGCGAACCCTCCGCGCAGCTCCGGGCGTTCGGTGGCGATCAGGTGCGCCAGCCCGTAGAAGACGTGGTTGCAGAGGTGGGTGCCGGCGGTGTGCGAGACGGTGGCCGGGATCCCGGCCAGCTGGACCGCCGCCACGCAGGCCTTGACCGGCAGCGAGGAGAAGTAGGCGGCCGGGCCCTCCGGCACGACCGGCTGGTCGACCGGCTGGTTGCCCTTCCGGTCGGGAGCGCGGACGGCGTCGTCGAGGTTGACCGCCACCCGCTCGACCGTGAGGTCCGGGCGGTTGCCGCCCTGGCCGGTGGCGATGACCAGGTCCGGCTCGAACCGGGCCACCGCCCGGCGCAGTTCGGCGATCGAGTCGCCGTACACCCAGGGCAGCCCGGCGAACTCCAGGGCCACTCCGGCCGGCGGACCGGCGGCGACCAGCCGGCCCGCCTCCAGGGACGAACTCAGGGGATCGCGGCCGAACGGTTCGAAGGCGGTCAGCAGGACGCGGATGATGGCGGACCTCCCAGCGTACGGGAACGTACGGAACCGATTTGTGCCTTCGAGCGTAGGGCCGTCCCGAATGTCCCGGCAAGCCCCGCAGGTCGGGGTCGGGCACCGTTGGACACCGGGACTTCACCCGGCGTCAGGTCCGGTGCAGCGCGCCGTCCGCACGGAGCGAGTCGAGGGTGGGGTAGCCGTCGACGGCCATCAGGAGGTCGGCCTCGGCGAGCAGCGAGCGCAGCACGTGGACGATGCCGTCGGTGCCCTCCAGCGCCAGGCCGTAGGCGTACGGGCGGCCCACGCCGACGGCGGTGGCGCCGAGGGCGAGCGCCTTGACGACGTCGGTGCCCGAGCGGACACCCGAGTCGAAGAGGACGGGCAGTCCGTCGGCGGCCGCGACCACGTCGGGGAGCACGTCGAGGGCGGCCAGGCCGCCGTTGGCCTGGCGGCCGCCGTGGTTGGAGCAGTAGACGCCGTCGACGCCGCCGTCCCTGGCGCGGCGGACGTCCTCGGGGTGGCAGATGCCCTTGAGGAGGATCGGCAGGTCGGTGAGCGAGCGCAGCCAGGGCAGGTCGTCCCAGGTCAGCGGGTTGCCGAAGACGCCGGCCCACTCCAGGACGGCCGCCCGCAGGTCCTCCTCCGGCGTCTTGGCGAGGCGGGCGCGGAACACCGGGTCGGAGGTGTAGTTGGCCAGGCAGTGGCCGCGCAGCTGCGGGAAGTTGGCGGTGGCCAGGTCGCGCGGGCGCCAGCCGGTGACCCAGGTGTCCAGGGTGACGACGATGCCCCGGTAGCCCGCGGCCTCCGCCCGGTGGACCAGGCTCTCCGCCAGTGCCCGGTCGGTGGGGGTGTAGAGCTGGAAGAAGCCGGGGGTGTCGCCGAACTCGGCGGCCACCTGCTCCAGCGGATCGACCGTCAGGGTGGAGGCGACCATCGGGACGCCGGTCCGGGCGGCGGCCCGGGCGGTGGCCAGGTCCCCGTGCCCGTCCTGCGCGCACAGGCCGATCACCCCGATCGGCGCCATGAACAGCGGGGTCGGCAGCCGCAGGCCGAACAGCTCCACCGACAGGTCCCGCGTGCTCGCGCCGACCATCATCCGCGGCACCAGGCCCCACCGCCCGAAGGCGGCCACGTTCGCGCGCTGGGTGGACTCGTCGCCCGCGCCGCCCGCGACATAGGAGAGCACCGACGGCGGCAGCGCCGCGCCCGCCCGCGCCTCCAGCTCGGCGAAGGCCATCGGCATCGTCGGCAGGACGCCGCCGAGCCCGCGCAGGTAGATCTCGGTCTGGTAGTCGCCGAACCGCCCCTGGAACGCCGGGTCACTCTGCTGGTCGACCATCCGCCGGCCGTCCTTCCGTCCGCACCCGCCCGGGACCGTCCCGGCCGGCGCCGCCCGCCCACCCCACAGGACGGGCGGGCGGGTCGACGGCACCCCGGCATTCTCGCCACGAACCGTGCCGACGGCCAGGGTCGGGGCGCGGGTGTTCAGGGTGTCGGCTCGGGACGCACCCGGTGGCCGTACCGCCACACGGTGGCCGCGGCGAGCAGGGCGACCGCCCCGCCGAGCAGCATGACCGTGGCGGGGGAGGAGTGGTCCACCACCAGCCCGCCGGTCAGCGCGCCGATCGAGAAGCCGGCCTGGAACGCCGAGGTGAAGACCACCCCGGCACCCTCCGGGGCGTGCGGGGCCGCGGCGAGGAACCAGCTGAGCGAACAGACCGGGACGGCGCCGTACGCCAGGCCCCAGAGGGCCAGCAGGACGGCGGCGCCCGGACCGCCGGTGCCCAGCAGCGGCAGCAGCAGGGCCGCGGCGGCGAGCAGGACGGCCGCCGTGCCGAACACCGGACGCAGTGCCCCGGCCGCCCGGCCGCCGGCCAGGACGTTGCCGAGCAGTCCGGCGGCGCCGTAGCCCAGCAGCAGGGCGGTGACCAGGCCGGGGCCGGCGTGGGTGGTGCCGGTGAGGAACGGGGTGACGTAGGTGTAGCTGCCGAAGTGGGCCGGCACGATCAGGAAGGTCACCGCGATCCCGGTCCGGGTGCCCCGGCCGGCCAGCAGTCCGCGCAGCACGCCCAGCCCGGTGGCGGTCAGCGGGGGCAGCGGCGGCAGCGACCGCAGGAGGGCGGCCAGCGCGAGCACGGTCAGCGCCGCCATCGCCAGGAAGGCCGCCCGCCAGCCGGCCACGGAGCCGAGGAACACCCCCGCCGGCACGCCGAGCACCGAGCCGAGCGGGACGGCCGAGAAGATCAGCGTGTTGGCCCGGGCCTGCCGGTGCTCCGGGACGAGGCGAGGGGCGAGCCCGGAACCGATCGACCAGAACGCCCCGATGACCAGACCGAGGGCGACCCGGGCGGCCAGCACCGCCCAGTAGGCGGGGGCCAGGGCGCTGAGCAGGTCCGCCAGGGTCAGGACCAGCAGCAGCGCGCAGAGCATCGTCCGCCGGTCCGCACGCCTGGTCGCGACGGTCACCACGGGGGCGGCCACCGCGGCGACGAGGCCCGGCAGGGTCATCATCAGCCCGGCCGTGCCGTCGGAGATCCGGAAGGTGGCGCCGATCGGGGTCAGCAGGCCGATCGGGAGGATCTCGGTGGTGACGATGGAGAAGACGCCGGTCGTCACGGCGAGGACGGCGAGGGTGCCGCCGCCGTTGCGGGGGCGGGACTTCGGGGTGGGCGGCTTCGGGGTGGGCTGGGTCGAGCTGAGGGTGGTGCCGGTCGGCATGCCGGAGGTCCCGTCGGTGGGTGGTGGGTGTGTCACCCGAAGTCCACCAATCCGACCGGGGGTTGGGCTGGCGTGAATCCGACGTCAACGCTTCCGCGCGGGGCCGGCGGTCCGGCGTCGCCCTGCGGTTCGGCGTGGCCCGGCGTGGCCCGGCGTGGTCCGGCGTCCGGTCGCGGGACTTCCCCGGGAGGGGCCGGGCCGCCGGTGCGGGGGGGGGGGGGGGGGGCGGGGGGGGGGGGGGGGGGGGGCGGGCGGGGTGGTGACGCGGTTGGGGTACTACGTGGGCGTGGTGGCCAGGCGGCGGGGGGAGGCGCGGGGC
>NZ_JBHVRS010000043.1:0-52048 GCF_042885595.1 Kitasatospora sp. NPDC058046 | reverse complement strand
CGGGCCGGCGGGCGCGGCGCGCCCCGGTGGGCCGGGGCGGGGGGCGGGCGCGGGCGGGGCGGGGGCGGGCGGGGCGCCGGGTCGGGGGGCGGCGGGGGCCGTTCGGGGCGGCCGTGGTGGTGAAGCGGTTGCGGAACTCGGTGGGCGTGGTGCCCAGCCGGCGGGCGAAGGCGCGGCGCAGGGTCTCGTCGCTGCCCAGGCCGCTGAGCCGGGCGGCGGCGGTGATGCCGTGGCCGTCGAGGAGCAGCTGTTGGGCGCGGTCGAGGCGGACGCGCTCGACCCAGCGGGCCGGGGTGGTGTTCAGCTCGGCCTGGAAGAGCCGGGTCAGGTGGCGGGTGCTGACGGCGGCCGCGGCGGCCATCGCGGGCAGGCTGTGGTCGGCGCCCGGGTCGGCGAGGACGGCGTCGGTGAGCGTGCGCAGCAGGCCGCTGCGGGCCGGCGGGGTGGCCAGGGCGGTGGAGAACTGCGACTGGCCGCCCGGGCGCTGCACGAAGACGACCAGCTCGCGGGCGATGGCGCGGGCGGCCTCGGCGCCGTGGTCGTGCTCGACCAGGGCGAGGGCGAGGTCGATGCCCGCGCTGATGCCGGCGCTGGTGTGGTAGCGGCCGTCCCGGACGTGCAGGGCGTCGGGTTCGACCCGCACCCCGGGGTGGCGGAGCGCGAGGGCGGTGGCGTGGCGCCAGTGGGTGGTGGCCCGGCGGCCGTCGAGCAGCCCCAGCGCGGCGAGCACGAAGGCGCCGCTGCACACCGAGGCGACCCGCCGGGCCCGCCTGGCGAGGCCCTCCGCGGCGGCGAGCAGGGGTGCGTCCGGGCCCCGGGCGGCCAGGTGGTCGGCGCCGGCGACGACCAGGGTGTCGAGGGGTTCCCGGGGGCCGAGTGCTCCCTGGACGTCCTCCGGTGCGGCGGTGTCCGCCAGGGCCACGCCGTTGGAGGCGGTGACGGTGCCGCCGCCCGGGGAGACCAGGACGGTCCGGTACGGGTGGCCGAGCCGGCCGGCCTGGTGGAACACCTCCAGCGGACCGCTGACGTCGAGCAGCGTCACCCCGTCGAACACGAGGAAGGCGACCAGGCGCGTCATGTCCGAATCCGAGGTCCGGCTGTCCGTACCGACATGGCGGCAGCGTACGCCACCGGGCGAGGGTGGAGGAGTCGACCGAACAGCCCCCGAAACGAATGAACGCGGAGGAACCATGACGAACGAGACGATCGCGGGCGTGCGCGTCCCGGACAGCGCCCTGGCCCGGGAGGCGACCGAACTGGTGCGGGAGGCGGCCTCGCCCCTGCTGTTCGACCACTCGCGCCGGGTGTTCCTGTTCGGGGCGCTGCGCGGCGCCGAACAGGGGCTGGAGTTCGACCCGGAGCTGCTGTACGTGGGCGCGATGTTCCACGACCTCGGCCTCACCGGCCGCTTCGCCCGGACCGACCAGCGGTTCGAGATCGACGGTGCCGACGAGGCCCGCCGCTTCCTGGCGGCCCACGGCATCACCGGCGAGCCGGCGCAGCGGGTCTGGACCGCCATCGCCCTGCACACCACCCCGGAGATCCCGTTGCACATGGCGCCGGAGATCGCCCTGGTCACCCGCGGCGTGGAACTGGACGTGCTGGGGATCGGCTACCACGCGATCTCCGCGGAGCAGCGGGCCGCCGTGGTCGCGGCCCATCCGCGGCCCGACTTCAAGAACCGCATCCTGGCCGCGTTCACCGACGGCATCAAGGGCCGCCCGGACACGACCTTCGGCAACGTCAAGGCGGACGTGCTCGCCCACTTCGTGCCCGGCTTCGAGCGCGGCGACTTCGTGGAGGTGATCAAGGGCTCCGCGTGGGGGGAGTGAGCCGGGGCGGGGGCTTTCGGCGGAGGGGTTCTGGTCGGGGGCGCCGGCCGTGGGCGTTGGACGCTGGCGCTGGTCGGGGGCGTTGGACGCGGGCTTCTGAGGGCAGCCCGGGGGCCCGGTCGGCGTCGCTCGGCCGGGTTTGACGGGGGCTCGGGGTTCCACCACCCTTCCACTAATCGAATAGTGAAAGGGTACTTTGCCGATGCCCGCTCCCTCCTCCGTGTCCCGGGCCGTTCCGAGTACGGCCGCTCTTCCGTCCGTACCGCCCCGCGCCCGCCGCCCCGCCCCGCTAGCGTGGGGCCTGGCGGCCGGGTTCGCCGTGCTGTACGCCTGCGTCGCCGTCAACCGGCACCGGCGCGGCCTCACCAAGGCCTACGACCTGGGCATCTTCGAGCAGGCCGTCCGGGCGTACGCCCACGGGCAGGCGCCGATCGTGCCGCTCAAGGGCCCCGGCTACCACCTGCTCGGGGACCACTTCCATCCGCTGATCGCGGTCCTCGCCCCCGCCTACCGGGCCTTCCCGAGCCCGCTCACCCTCGTCGTCGCCCAGGCGCTGCTGATGGCGCTGGCCGTCGTCCCGCTGACCCGCTGGGCCCACGAGGTGGCCGGGCCGCGGGTGGCGCTGCTCGTCGGCTGCGCCACCGGGGCCTCCTGGGGGATCGTCCGGGCGGCGGCCGACGACTTCCACGAGATCGCCTTCGCCGTCCCGCTGCTCGCCTTCGCCGCCACCGCACTCGGCCGGCGCCGGCCGCTCGCCGCCGCGCTCTGGTCGCTGCCGCTGCTGCTGGTCAAGGAGGACCTCGGGCTGACGGTGGCCGCCGTCGGGGTCCTGATCGCCTGGCAGGCCCGGCGGGAGCGGCACAGCAGCCCACTGCCCGGACTCGCCCTCGCCGCCGTCGGGCTCGCCGCGACCGCGCTCACCGTGCTCGTCGTGCTCCCGGCGTTCAACCCGAGCGGGAGCTTCGACTACTGGCAGCAGCTGGACGGCGGCGGGCAGGGCGGGCAGGCCTCGCTCTGGGAACTGCCACTGCGGCTCGGCTGGCCGCCGGTCAAGTGGCTGCTGCTGTTCCTGCTCGCCGCCACCGCCGGCTTCATCGGCCTGCGCTCACCGCTCCTGCTGCTCTGCGTGCCCACCCTCGCCTGGCGGCTGTTCTCTTCCAACTCGCACTACTGGGGCGTCAGTTACCACTACAGCGCGGTGCTGATGCCGATCGCGTTCGCGGCCCTGGTGGACGTCCTGCGCCGGGTTGACGCGCGCCGCCGCGTCGAGGTGCGCCGGGCCAGGCGCGGACTCGCCGTCAGCGCCCTGGTGGCCGCCGTGACGCTGCCGCTCTACCCGCTGCACGAGGTGGTGATGCCCGAGGCCTGGCGCACCTCGCCCCGGCTCACCGAGATCCGGGCGCTGCTCCACCGGATACCCGACGACGCCACCGTGGCCGCCTCCAACCGGCTGGCGGCCCAGCTCACCCGCCGGACGGAGGTCACCCTGGTGTGCCGGACGCCGGAGGGCCCTGGCCCGCAGTGGGTGGCCGTCGACCTGCGCGACCCGAGCGTGCAGGCCCCGTGCGCCACCGCCGACACCGCCCGGATGCTGGCCGTCTACCGGGAGCGCGGCTACCGGCCGCTGGTCGAGCAGGACGGCCTGCTCCTGCTGCAACGCCCCTGAGCCGCCTCCCGGGCCGGACAACCCCCGAGCAGCGGACGGCCCCAGGTCGGACACCCCCCGGGTCCGGCTTGACCCGCGCGGCGCCGTGCGCCACCATTCCACTATTGAACTAGTGAAAGGCTGAATCGCCGGTGATCGAGTACCGCATCGAGCGGCGCAGCGGCGTCTCCACCTACCAGCAGATCGTGCAGCAGACCAAGCAGGCCCTGCGGCTCGGACTGCTCCAGCCCGGAGACAAGCTGCCGACCGCCCGAGAGGTGGTCGAACTGACCGCGATCAACCCCAACACCGTGCTGAAGGCCTATCGCGAGCTCGAACGCGAAGGCCTGGTCGAACCCCGCCCGGGGCTCGGCACCTTCGTCCGGCGCTCGCTCGCCCGGCCGGAGGCGGCGGCGGACGGGCCGCTGCGGGCGGGCCTGGTCGGGTGGGTGGACCAGGCCCGGGAGGTCGGACTGGAGCGCGAGGACATCACCGCGCTGATGGCCTCCGTCCTGGAGCAGCGTTTCGACACCGGGGTCTCTGCTTCTGGGGCCTCCGACTCCGACGACGGGGTCTGAGGCTCCGACACCGGGGGCCGAAACCGGGGCTCCGACATCGGGGGGCCCGAAACCCCGACGCCGGGGCCTGCGGCGCCCCGGCAACACCGAACCGAGAACAGTGGGGGGACCGGGTGGACGACCCGACGACCACGGCGCCCGTGACGGCGCCGGCCCTGGAGGCCGAAGGCCTCGGCAGGAGGTACCGCGGCGGCTGGGCGCTGCGCGGCTGCGATGTCACCGTCCCGGCCGGGCGGATCTGCGGCGTGGTGGGCCCCAACGGCGCGGGCAAGAGCACCCTGCTCTCCCTCGCCGCCGGCCAACTCGCGCCCACCGAGGGCAGGGTGCGGGTGCTCGGCGCCACCGCCGGTGCGCCCGAGCTGCGCGCCCGGGTCGCCTACGTGCCGCAGGACAAGCCGCTCTACCCGGGCCTCACCGTCGCCGAGACGCTGCGGATGGGCCGCGAGCTCAACCCGGTGTGGGACGAGGCTGTGGCCCAACAGATCGCAGAGCAGGGCGAGTTGAACCCCAAGGCGCGGATCGGCTCGCTCTCCGGCGGCCAGCGCACCCGGGTCTGCCTCGCCCTCGCCCTCGGCAAGCTCCCCGACCTGCTGCTGCTCGACGAACCGATGGCCGACCTCGACCCGCTCGCCCGGCACCAGCTGATGGGCACCCTGATGTCGGTCGCCGCCGAGCGCGGCGCCGGGATCGTACTGTCCTCGCACATCCTCCCCGAGCTGGACGGCGTCATCGACCACCTGCTCCTCGTCCAGCGCGGACGCGTCCGGCTGGCCGGTGACCTGGAGGAGATCCTCGACGGGCACCGACTGCTCACCGGGCCGGCCGCCCAGGGTTCCTCCCTGGCCGCCGAGACGGTGGTCGAGCAGCGCGTCAGCGGCCGCCGGGCCGTCGCCCTGGTCCGCACCGACGAGCCGGTGGACGGCGACTGGGAGAGTGAACGCCCGAGCCTGGAGGACCTGCTGCTCGGCTACCTCCGGGCCTCCGCCGACACCTCTGCCGACAACCCGAACCGCGTGAAGCCCGACCCGAACGGGGTGGCCGCATGAGCACCGACCTCCTGCCCGACCGGGCCCCCACCTCCGCACCCGCCGACCGGCGGCCCGCCACCCCCGCCCTGCGCGGGCTCATCTGGCTGACGCTCCGTCAGAACCGCTTCCTGCTCTGGGCCCTGGGCGTGCTGCTCGTCCTCGCGGTGGCGGACCTCGTCTGGATCCACGTCGCCCTCCGCCACATCATCGGCGTCCTGCGGCGGACCGGCTGCTACTACCCCGACTCCTGGTCCGAATCCGAGTGCTGGGCCCTCCTCGCACCGATCAACCGCCCCAACTTCTGGTACCTGGAGGTCCTCCAGCCCGCCGTCACCGTCCTCCCGCTGCTGATCGGCGTGTTCATCGGCGCCCCGCTGCTGGCCCAGGAGTACGAACGCGGCACCATCCGGCTGATCCGCGCCCAGTCCGTCAGCCCGGCCCGCTGGCTGGCCGTCCGCCTCGCCGTCCCCGGCCTCGCCGTCCTGGCCGTCAGCGGTGTGATCGCCGTCCTGATGACCTGGGTGTGGTGGACGGACATCGCACACGGTCCGGACGCCTTCGACCCGCCGTTCCAGTTCTTCACCTACCCGGCCATCGGCCTCGCCCCGGTCGCCTGGTCCCTGTTCGCGCTGGCCCTCGGTGTCCTGGTCGGCCAACTCGTCCGCCGCACCCTCCCCGCGATGTTCGCCACCGGCGCCCTCGTCGCCACCGCCCACGGCCTGGTCGTCTGGGCCCGCCCGCTCTTCTACCCGGTCGTGGAACAGGTGGCCCCCGTGGGCACCGCCCAGCCCACCAACGCCTGGCTCATCGACCAGGGCGTCGTCTTCCCCGACGGCACCCGCGTCACCACCGACTCCTGCGCCCTCAACACCACCTGCAACACGGCCAGCGCCTCCTGGCTCCGCTTCCACCCGGCCGCCCACCTCACCCCCATCCAACTCGTCGAAGCCGGCATCCTCCTGGCCCTTGCCGCGGCCCTCCTGATCGCCGTCTTCCGCCGCATCCGCGCCTGACGCGACGGTTGTCCGCGGCGTCGAAAACCGTCGCCGACAGTTCCTATTCCTCGTCAATCCCCCGGCACCGCCGGGGGATTTTCCATGCCCGAAACCGCCTGGTCGGGCGGCTCTTCAGGTGTTCGATGGCAGGAAATACGTTCGCTTTCCTGTGCCGTTGAAATGGCCATCCGAATTTCCGCCGAGTGAAAGTCGGCCATCGGTCGGCGGGAATTCGGCCACTCTGGCCCGACCGGCTTCCGGTCCCCGAGGCCGCCCCCATGCTGGAACGTTCGTCACCGACTGAAGGGAGAATGGTGAGCGTTCCACGACGACATGCGGGTGACCCCGATGTCATCGGTCAGACCGCCGCGCTGGTCGGATTCCTGCGCGAGGTCGTGCAGAGCAGCCATCAGCGGCTCCGGGACACGCGTTCCTGGGGGCCGCTCTGGCTGGCCGACCTGCCGGCGAAGGTGCCCCGGCCGTCCGGGGACGACGACCGTCCGTTGTTGATCCTGGACCACGTTCCGCAGGCCGCTGCGCCGGAACTGCCGCCGGTGCTGGAGGGGTGGGTCGACGAGCGGCTGTGCCAGGACGCCGATGCCGAGGACCCGCCGCTCGCGGAGGAGGGTCCGTACCGGACCGGGGAGCCGGCGGCGGGCGGAGCCGGCGGGTGGCAGGGCGACGAGGCGGTCGTCGCGCGGAAGGAGGCCGCGGAGGTCCTGCGGGCGTACGGGCCGTGGCTCGCGCGCTGGCGGATCTGGGCCGAGCGGGAGCGGTCCGAGCGGTCGCGGCGTCAGCTCTACGAGAAGGTCTACCACTGGCACCAGCAGTTGGCGCGGCAGGACGACCAGCAGGAACTCGTGCTCGCCGCAGGCCTGTTGAGCTGGCGGGAACCGAACGGCGGGGTGATCCACCGGCACGTGCTCTCGCGGCGGGTGGAGACCCACGTCGATCGGCGGACCGCGCAGATCACCGTACGCCTCACGGAGAGCGGAGCGGTCCGGCTGGAGGACCGGGACTTCCTGGACGCGGACGACGGCTGGGTGCCGGAGCGTGCGGCGGCGTTCAACGAGGAGCTCTCCGCGCTGCCCTTCCACCTGTTGAGCGAGGAGGCGCTGGAGTGCCTCTCGCAGTGGCTGGACCTGGTCCTGCCCAGGCCGGTGGCGTTCAGCACCAACTGGCGTCCGCCGGCGGGACCGGATGAGGGCGCCAGGCTGACCTTCGCGCCCGCCCTGCTGAAGCGGCCCAGGGACCGCAATGAGGTGTTGAGGTTCTACGACCGCATCGCGGAGAGCGTGGTGTCCGAACGCCGGGCCCCGCTCGGGCTGGCGCAGTTGGTGATGTCGCTGAACCCCGAGGACCGGCAGAACTGGGGCGGGCGGCAGGCGCCGGCGCTCTTCGGCGACGAGCCGCTGTTCCCCGGCAAGACCAACGCCCAGCAGCGCTCCGTACTCCAGCGGTTGCAGCGGGACACCGGCGTGGTGGTGCAGGGCCCGCCCGGCACCGGAAAGACGCACACCATCGCCAACCTGGTGTCCGCGCTCCTGGCCCAGGGCCAGCGGGTGCTCGTGACCAGCGCCAAGGACCAGCCGCTGACCGTGCTCCGGGACAAACTCCCGCCGGCTGTCAGGGACTTGTGCGTGTTGCTGCTCAGTACCACCAGCCAGGACGGTGCCAGCGAACTGGAACGCACCATCAACGCGCTGAGCGATCGGGTGGCGGCGGGCGACACCGACCAGCTGCGGGACGAGATCCAGCGGCTGACCCAGCGCCGGTACGAGGTGCGCAGCCGGATCAAGCTGCTGACCGAGCAGGTGGTCTCGCTGCGGGAAGCGGAGGTCTACCAGCACCCGGAGGTCGCACCGGGCTACTCGGGGACGCTCGCCGCGATCGTGCGGAAGGTGCAGGACGAGGCGGTGCGGCTGGGCTGGATCGGCAGGCTGCCGAACCGGGCGCCGGAGGCACCGCCGCTCTCGCCCGTCCAGGCGGAGGAACTGCTCGCGCTGCTGCGGGACGGCGCCGGGCAGTGGACGGAGTCCGGGGTGTTCCCGGCGGCGGAGACGCTACCGACGTCCGGCCAGGTCGCGGCGGCCCTCGCGGTGAGCCAGTTGAGCGTCAACGGTCTCTCACCGGCGGCGATCGAGGTGCGCAACGTCCTGGCCGCCCTGGAGACCTCCACCACGGACCGGCTGACCGAGCTGCTGGGCTCCGGCCGAAACCGACTGCACCGTCTGGGTGTTCACCGGGAGGCCGCGCGCTGGGGCGACGAGGGCTGGGTGGAGCGCGCGCTGACGGACCGGCTGGCCCGGCGCCACCCCGATCTCTGGCAGCGTGTCGCCGACGTCGCGCGCGTGCTCCCCGAGGTGGCCGAGGGCCTCGACCGGGTCGGTCTGCGCACGGTGGTCCTCCCGGACCTCCTGGTCCCCGAGCGCGCCCGCCGGATGGCGGCCACGATCCCGGCCCTGATGGAGCAGCTGTCGGCGGGCCGCAGGCTGCGGACCCGGTTCGCGTTCAGGGCGCAGCGGGAGGCCGAGGAGCTCCTCGGCAGTTGCACGGTGGACGGCAAGGTGCCGGCCTCCGCCGACGATCTCGGCGCCGTGCTGGCCCATCTGCACGCGCACGCGGCCCTCGCCGCCGTGGCGGCCCGCTGGGAGCAGGTGGGTGCGGCAGTGCCGGAAGCGCCGCTGGAGGTGCGACTGGCCTCGCTGTCCGAGCGCTACCGACACCTCGCGGAGGTCGATGAATTCGGCCGGATCCGTGAGCAGGTCGACGAACTCCTGGTCCACCACGGGGTCTACCTCGACCTCACCCGGCCGCAGGCGTGGCAGGACTTCGCCGAGGCCGTCGCGGCCCTGGCCGGCCGGCAGCGCGCGGAGGAGGCCTCGGAGCGGCTCGGCCGATGGGACCGGCTCCTGCGCGGCGGGGAGGACGGCGTGGCCGCGCCGGTCGAGGCGCTCGCCATGGCGCAGGCCCTGCGCGACCGCGATGTCGACCGGTACACCAAGGAGCTCGAAGCGCTCGCGGCAGCGCAGCAACGGGACCAACGGCGGCGCCGCTGCGTGGAGTTGCTCGACGGCCTGCGCAGCGCGTCGCCTGCGCTCGCCGGCCGGCTCGAAGCGGAGGCCGAGGACCCGGCCTGGGACGAGCGGCTCGCCCGGCTCCGGGACGCCTGGGCCTGGGCGAAGGCGTCCGAGTTCATCGACGACGAACGCGCGCCCGGCCGGGAACAGTGCCTCGACGGTGAACTCACCGAGCACGAGGCGAAGTTGGAGGAGCTCACGGGAGACCTGGCCGCCGCACACGGCCGGCTGCACTGCCTGGTGCGGATGACCCAGGAGCAGCGCTCGGCACTCCAGGCCTACCGCACGCACATGGCGTCGTACGGCAAGGGCAAGGGCAAGAGCGCCTCCCACTTCAAGGCGGCCGCCCACAGCGCGATGCAGGTCGCCCAGGGAGCGGTGCCGGCCTGGGTGATGCCCATCGCGCGGGTGGCGGAGATGATCAAGCCCAGGCAGGACGCCTTCGACGTGGTGATCGTCGACGAGGCCAGTCAGGCCGGCATGGACGCGCTGTTCCTGCTCTGGCTCGCGCCGAGGATCATCGTGGTCGGCGACGACAAGCAGTGCACGCCACCGGTCACCGGGCTGGGCCGCACCCAGCAGATCCAGGACCGGCTGTCCGCGCACCTGCCGGAAGTCCCCGCCCACCTGCGCCAGTTGTACATGCCGCACTCCAACCTGTACCAGCTGCTGTCGACGTTCTTCCCGTCCACCATCCGCCTGCAGGAGCACTTCCGCTGCATGCCCGAGATCATCGGCTGGTCCTCGGAGACCTTCTACACCCCGCCGGGCCTCATCCCGCTGCGGCAGTACGGCGGTGAACGGCTCGACCCGCTGCTGACGCACTACGTCGAGGGCGGGGTCACCGAGGGACGCGACGGACGGATCCGCAACCCGAAGGAAGCGGAGGCGATCGTGGACTGCCTCGCCGAGCTGGCCGCGGACCCGGCGTACGAGCACAAGACCATGGGCGTGATCGTGCTCCAGGGCTTCGGCCAGGTCAAACTGCTGGAGCAGCTGATCGAACAGCGCCTGCCGGCCCCGGTCCGGGAGCGCCACCGCATCCGGGTGGGAACCCCGGCCCAGTTCCAGGGCGACGAGCGGCACGTCATCCTGCTGTCGATGGTGGTCGACCGGGTACGGAAGATCGCCGGCGGCATGCGCAGCGAGCAGCAGGCCTACAACGTGGCGGCCAGCCGCGCCCAGGACCAGATGCGGCTCTTCTACTCGGTGCCGCCGGACCAGCTCAAACCCGGGGACCTGCGGCTCAACCTCCTGGGCTACATGCAGAATCCGCCGGCCGCACTGGCGGAGGCGGCCGACCTCGGCGCCGTGCTGCCCGACGTCCGGCGCCCGCCCTTCGACTCCCTCTTCGAGCAGCAGGTCTACCTGCGGCTCAAGGAGCGCGGCTACCACGTGGTGCCCCAGTACCCGGCGGGCAGCAAGCGCATCGACCTGGTGGTGATCGGCGCGCGCGGCCGCCTGGGCGTGGAGTGCGACGGCGACTACTACCACTCGACCCTCGACCAGATCCGGCACGACCAGCAGCGCGACCGTGAACTCCAGCGGGTCGGCTGGCGGTTCTGGCGCATCCGGGAGAGCGAGTTCAGGTTCGACCCGGACGAGGCCCTGGCGGGCCTGTGGGAGGAACTCGACCGGCAGGGCATCCGCCCGGCGAACTACTCCCGGCCCTCCCCGCCGCCGAAAGACACGCGGCCGTGGACGCCACTGGAACTGCCGGAGGGCGACGAACTGCCCGACGAAGGCGCGGAGAACCACGAGCCGCCGGGGCAACAGGGCCCCGACGACGGGGACGGTGCCGAATCCGCCCCCGCCCCTGACACCGATTCGACCGGAGGAACGGCATGACCCAGACGCACAGCCGGCAGGACGACCGCACGCTGGACGAGAACACCCTGGAGGAACTCGCCCGCGTCGTCGCGGGTGACGACGACCTCCTCTACCGCCGAGGCTTCGAGATCGCGGCCTTCCTCAAGCGGGCCGGCTGGCAGGAGGTGCCCGAGTACGACGGCCAGTACCGCAGGGAGTGGGCCGCCGAACTGCTGATGGCCCGGCGCGACCAGCCCGGGGAGATCGAGAAGGTGCTGCTCAGGCTGGCCGATCCGCGTGAGTACCTCGAGGAGCCCGGCCTGCTCACCGAGGTCGTGACGGCGGTCAACACCTTCCTCATCCACGAGGGGTACCGGCTGGAGAACCCCGGCGGCAGCCCCCGGCTGGTGTCGTGCGACCCGGCGCTGGCGCACCCGACGCACTACGGCTCCGCCGAGCTGAAGGTCGTCATGGCGGACCTCATCGCCGACGAGGCCATGGCGGAACTGCTCCAGTGGCGCCTGGACGAGGCACGCACCTGCTACGCCAACGGCGCCCACGTCGCGGCGATCATCATGCTCGGCTCGTTGATGGAGGGTGTGCTGGTCCAGACCGTCGTGGAACGGGACCCCTCCCTTCTGGGCCGCAAGTCGGAGGACCGCATCAACCTCCACGATCTGATCGTGGCGTGTCACGGGGTCGGGTGGATCGGCGCGGACATCGAGAAGTTCAGCCACGAGCTGCGCGAGTACCGGAACTTCGTCCACCCCAAGGCCGAGGCTCGCGAGAGCCACCGGCCGGACCGCGACACCCTGGCCATCTGCTGGCAGGTGGTCAACGCGGCCCTGAACGACCTCGCCGACACGCACCCCGGCCGTGCCCGGTAGCAGTGCCGGCGCAGGGCACACGCGTCGCGGTCGGAGTGGTCCGAGGAGTCGTGGGACTTCAGGAAGCGGCGGCGGCCGGTCTCGCTGAAGCAGGACGGGGCGGTCGCGGCGATTCGGGTTCCGCGGTGACGCCCGAGCCGTAGGTGCGGGGGCCGGCGGCTTCGGTGGAGGGGGTTGGTGTCCACCGGGGCCGCCGGTCGGTCGTGGGCCAGGACGGCGGGGAGTGGTGGGTGGGATCATGGTGCCGTCCTGGGTGTGCGGAGTGAGGCGGGGGTCGGGTGGTGGGGGAGCGGCGGCGGGTCGGGGTGGTCCTGGCCGAGGCGGAGGGGTTGCGGGCGGCGGCCGGGGCGGTGGTGGCGGACCACCGGGGGGCCGTGGAGCAGGTGCGGGTGGCGTACGTCGGGGTGCGGGACCGGCTGGTGCGGGAGGAGTTGGGGGCCATCCCGGTGGCGCGGCTCCGGGACGTGACGGAGGGGCGGCTGCGGGTCGGGGCGCTGGAGGCGGCCGGGCTGGGGACGGTGCGGCAGGTGGTGGAGGCCTCCGGCTACACGCTGCGGCTGATCCCGGGGGTCGGGGCGCAGACGGCGGCGCAGGCGCTGGCCGCGGCCGGGCAGATCGCCCGGGCGGTCGAGCAGACGGTGGCGGTGCGGCTGGACGTCGAGCGGCAGGACGCGATGAGCTCCGCGCTGGTCGTGGCGCTCCAGCGGCTGGTGGCCGCGGGGCCGGAGGCGCGGCGGGCCCGGGAGACCGCGGAGCGGGTCCTGGCCGAGGTCGAGCCGCTGGTGGCGGCCGCGGGGCCGGCCCGGGGGGTGCTGCGCGGGCTGTTCGCCGGGCGGGAGCGGCGGGCGCAGGCGCAGGCGGCGGTCGAGTCCCTGGCGGAGGCGCTGGTCGGGTTCGGGGCGCGGGAGGTCCCGGTGCTGTTCGCCCAGGCCTCGGTCGACCTGCTGCGTCCGCCGCTCGACCCGGTCGAGGCGTGGACGGACTTCGAGCTCCGCTCGGCCGACTACTACGGCGTGCTCGGCGGCATCGTCGAGGAGGCCGGGGTCGAACTCGCCGCGGCCGAGGGGTTCCTGCCGGAGGACCTGTCGGACCGGGTGCGGGCCGAGCCGCTGGACGACGCCCACTGCCGGGTCTCGCTGCGCGGCTACCAGGCGTTCGGGGCGCGGTTCGCGCTCGCCCAGCGGCGGGTGATCATCGGGGACGAGATGGGCCTCGGCAAGACGGTGCAGGCGATCGCCGTGCTGGCGCACCTGCGGGCCCGGGGGAGCACCCACTTCCTGGTGGTCTGCCCGGCCAGCGTCCTGATCAACTGGATCCGGGAGGTCGAGTCGCGCAGCACCCTGCGGGCGTTCCGGGTGCACGGACCGGAGCGGGAGGCGGCGCTCGCCGAGTGGCTCCGGGACGGCGGGGTCGCGGTGGTGACCTTCGACGGGCTGCGCCGCCTGGAGGCGTCGGAGGTGGCGGAGTCGGCCGCGGTCGGGATGGTCGTGGTGGACGAGGCGCACTTCGTCAAGAACCGTGCCGCGCAGCGCTCCCGGGCGGTGGCGGCCTGGGCGGAGCGGGTGGAGCGGGTGCTGTTCCTCACCGGGACGCCGATGGAGAACCGGGTGGAGGAGTTCCGCACCCTGGTGGAGTACCTCCAGCCCGCGCTGGTGCCGCTGGTCCGGCAGGGTTCGGCGGCCGCCGGGCCGGCGGCCTTCCGCAAGGCCGTCGCCCCGGCCTACCTGCGCCGCAACCAGCGGGACGTGCTCACCGAGCTGCCCGAGGTGGTGCACGTGGACGAGTGGGAGGAGTTCTCGCCCGCCGACCTCGCCGCCTACCGGTCGGCCGTCGCGGCGGGCAACTTCCCGGCGATGCGCCGGGCCGGTTACGCGGACCCGGTGGAGTCGGCCAAGCTGAGGCGGCTGCTGGAGATCGTCCGGGAGGCGGCGGACGGCGGGCTGAAGGTGGTGGTCTTCTCGTTCTTCCGGGACGTCCTGGCGGCCGTCCAAACGGCCCTGGAGCAGCGGGCGTTCGGGCCGATCGACGGCTCGCTGGAGTCGGCGCGGCGGCAGGACGTGGTGGACGGCTTCAGCGCCGCGCCCGGGCACGCGGTGCTGCTCTGCCAGATCCAGGCCGGGGGCGTGGGCCTGAACATCCAGGCGGCCTCGGTGGTGATCCTGTGCGAGCCGCAGGTCAAACCGACCCTGGAGGAACAGGCGGTGGCCCGCTCGCGCCGGATGGGGCAGGTCCGCCGGGTGCGGGTGCACCGGCTGCTCGCCGCGGACAGCGTCGACCAGCGGGTGCTGGACCTGCTGCGGGCGAAGGGCCGGCTGTTCGACGAGTACGCGCGGCGCAGCGAGGTGGCGGAGTCGACGCCGGAGGCGGTGGACGTGTCGGAGCAGTCGCTGGCGGCGCTGATCGTCGAGGAGGAGCAGCTGCGGCTGGCGGCCGCCGAGGGCTGAACGCGTCAATCGGCGAGCGTGCGCAGGTAGGTGAGGACGGCACGGACCCGGCGGTGGCCGGTGTCGGGGGTGGGCATGCCGAGCTTGCCGAAGATGCTGCCGATGTGCTTGTTCACCGAGCTCTCGGCGAGGAAGAGGAGCCGGGCGATGGTCGGGTTGTTGTGGCCCTCGGCCATCAGGGCGAGCACCTCGCGCTCGCGCGGGGTGAGGGCGGCCAGCGGGTCGGGGCCGGTGCGGTGGGCCATCAGCTGGGAGATGACCTCCGGGTCCATCGCGGTGCCGCCCTCGGCGACCCGCCGCAGGGCTTGGAGGAACTCCTCGGCGCGGCCGACCCGGTCCTTGAGGAGGTAGCCGACGCCGGTGGCGCTGTCGGCGAGCAGCTCGGCGGCGTAGGCGCGTTCGACGTACTGGGAGAGGATCAGGACGGGCAGCGCGGGCAGTCGGCGGCGGGCCTCGACGGCGGCGCGCAGGCCCTCGTCGCGGAAGTCCGGGGGCAGCCGGACGTCGACCACGGCGACGTCGGGGCGGTGGTCGAGCAGGGCGGGCAGCAGGTCGTCGCCGTGCTCGACGGTCGCGCACACCTCGTGTCCCTCGCTGTGCAGCAGCAGGACCAGGCCCTCGCGGAGCAGGGCGTTGTCCTCGGCGATCAGGATCCGCACGGGATCTCCACTTCCAGGATGGTCGGGCCCCCGGGCGGGCTGGACAGGCGGGTGGTGCCGTCGAACGCGGCGGCCCGGCGGCGCAGGCCGGGCAGCCCGCTTCCGGCGCCCTCGACGGCGCCGCCCCGGCCGTCGTCCTCGACCCGGACGGCGATGGCGGCGGTGGTGATCCGCAGCCGGACCAGGGCGCCGCGGGCGCCGCTGTGCCGGGCGACGTTGGCGAGCGCCTCGGAGACCACGAAGTAGGCGGCGGCCTCGGCGGCGGCCGGTGCGCGCGGCGGCGGGTCGGCGGACTGATCGGCGGAACGGCCTGCGGATGCCTCGGAGTTGTGCAGCTCGACCCGGGTCGGTACGGCGCAGCGGGCGGCGAGCGACCGTACGGCCTCGGCCAGGCCGCGGTCGGCGAGCAGCGGCGGGTGGATGCCGCGCACCAGGGTGCGCAGCGACTCCAGGGCCTGTTCGGCGACGAGTTGGGTGGAGTCGACCAACGCGGCGGCCTGCTCGGGGCGTTGGTCGAGCGCGCGGCGGATCATGCCGAGCCGGAGCGAGACGGCCACCAGGTTGGCCTGGGCGCCGTCGTGCAAGTCCCGTTCGATCCGGCGCAGTTCGGCGGCGTGGGCGTCCAGTGCCTCGGACCGGCTGGTGGTCAGCTCCCGGACGCGGTGGGCGAGCGAGACGCGGGGCCGGGCGACCAGCAGCCGGCCGGAGGCCCGGGCGTGCAGGTCGGCGAGCGGCGGCAGTGCGACCAGGGCGACGGCGGCGTAGCCGACACCGCCCAACGCGGCAGCGGCGGCCATCGGCCAGGAGTCGACGGTCAGCAGGATGATCTTCCCGCGCTCGTCGGGTAGCAGTTGCCACCACACCGGTGCCGTCAGCCAGTTGAAGGCGTGGCTGCACAGGGTGAGGGCGCCGGCGCACAGGGCCGTCCCGGCCGTGCCGTGGGCGAGCAGCCAGAGCAGGTCCTTGCCGACGGCCGGGTCGCGTAGGGACAGCCGGTCGCCGTACGGCGCGCGCAGCCGCTCGCCGCCGAGCCGGGCGCCGACCCGGCGTCGGTGGAAGTCGGTGGAGCGGCGCAGCAGGCGCAGGGCCGGCGGGAGGAGCGGCAGGCCCACGCCGACCAGGCAGAGGGCGAGGACGACGAGCAGCAGGCAGAGCCCGACCAGCGCGGCCAGACCGGTGCCGAGGCAGAGCAGGAGGTAGCGGGCGGCGGCGGGGAAGCGGCGTGCCGCGGACCGGGCGAAGGCGCGTGGGCCCGGGCGGCCCGGGCGGACGGTCGGCCGGGCCGTGGACCCGTCAATCCTGGGCGTCCGCACGACTGTTCAGTGCCTCCGAGCCCCGAGCCGACTTTTCGATCACCCTAGCACCGGCCCCGGGACCGCCCTGGAATCGCTCCGCAGGCCGCCCCGAGGGTGAAGGCCCTTCCGCCGCCACGCGGGGCGCCTCCACAATGGGCGGATCGATCGCGGAAGTGGGGGACCGGGATGGAGTGGCTGCTGGGGATCGGTGGAGCCCTGCTGCTCGGCGTGGTGACCAATCTGGTGTACGACTTCGCCAAGTTCGGCGGGTCCCGGCTCGGCTCCCGGGTGCCGGTGCCGCGGGTCCGGCGGGCGAGCCTGACAGCGGCGGCCCGGGCGCACGACGTGCGGGCGGACGGGCTGGCGCCGCTGATCACCTGGTCCGCGGCCCGGCCGCTGGTGCCGGGCACGCTGGTGACGGCGCACCGCGGGCGGGTGGAGCGCCCGCACGCGCTGGACGCGGCCGGGTGGGCCGAGGAGGTGGCGCGCCAGCGGGCGGCCGGTGCGGCGGGCCGGACGGCGTACATCTCGCGGCTGACGGTCGATCACGGCGAGCACGGCGGCGCGCGGGTCTGCGAGGTGGACATCGCCGAGAGCGACTACGCGGAGTGCATGGCCACGACCCGGCTGGGCCGGGAGGACCCGGCGGCGGCCCGGCTGCTGCGCGCGGCCCTGGACGAGGGACTGACGAGCTTCGTGGCCGTCGCCCCGCCCACGATGGTCAGCGCCTGCGTCGCGGTGCGGGACCGGCTGGGCCGGCTGCTGCTGCTCCGCCGCTCGCTGGCGGTCAACACCTTCCCGGCGCAGTGGACGGTCGGGATCAACGAGACGATGAAGTACCGCGACGAGCCCGGCGCCGCCGAGGACTTCTACGGGCTGGTCCGGCGGGCGCTGGAGGAGGAACTGGGGCTGCTGCCGGACGACGTCGGGCCGACCGTGATCACCTGGCTGGGCTGGAGCGAGCCGGCCTCCTGCTACACGCTGGTGGCCACCGTCCGGTCCCGGCTCGACGCGGCCGGGATCGACCGCCGCCGCGAGGCCTGCCACAGCACCTTCGAGCACGACATGGCCGTCTGGGTGCCCTTCACCCGCCGTACGGTCTCCGAGCTGGTCGAGGGCGGCACCTGCCCGGACGGCTCGCAGCGCTGGTCGTACCTCGCGCCGCTGGTCGCCTGGGAGGCCTGGCGGGCGGCGCGGCAGGAGCGGGCGTAGGCCGGAGCGGTCGTTCCCGGGAACGGGCATTCCCAGGAACGACCGTTCCGCATACGGAACGAGCGTTCTCGGGGCGGCCGCGGTCAGCCGACGGCGGCTCGCCAGTCCGCCGGACCGCTCGCCGGGAGGTGCCCGGGCAGGCCCGGCGTCCAGCGCTTCGAGCCGTCCGGCAGGACGGCCAGGGCCTCGATGCCGGGTCGGCGGGCGGCCCAGGCGAGGGCGCGGTCCGGGCCCATGGCGAACGCGGCGGTGGCCCAGGCGTCGGTGCGGGCGATGCCGGTGCCCGGGGCGCCGACCAGGGTGAGCGAGGCCAGGCCGCGGGCCGGGCGGCCGGTGTGCGGGTCGAGGATGTGCGCGCCGCGCTCGGCGGTGCCGGAGGTGGCCACGGCGAGGTCGTGACCGGCGAGGACGGCGGCCAGCAGCCCCGGCTGCCGGGGGTCGGCGATGCCGATCCGCCACGGGCCGCCGGCGGTCTGCACGTCCCCGCCGCCGCTGACGCAGTACTGCCGGGCGCCGGAGGAGCGCAGCAGGCCGGCCGCCTGCTCGACCGCCCACCCCTTGACCCAGCCGCTCGGGTCCAGCCGCCCGCCTGGCCGCTCGCTGAAGTGGCCGTCGGTCTCGGCGGCCACGTCGCGGCAGGCCGCCAGCACGGCGCGGACCTCCGGATCGCAGTCGTCCAGGGCGAGTTCGCCCCGGTCGAGGCGGCTGATGTCGCTGTCCGGCCGGTAGGTGGAGAACACCGCGTCGATCCGGTGCAGCCGTTCGGCGATCCGCTCCAGCGCGGCGGCGGTGCCGGGGCCGGGGTCGCGGACGGCGATCGAGAAGACGGTGCCCATCACGGGCTCGGCGTGGCGCAGCACGGGGCGCCTCAGCCCTTGGCCCGGTCGAGGGCGCTCTGCAGGGAGCGGACGTAGCCGTCGCTGGTGTACGTCGCGCCGCTGACCACGTCGATGGCGGCGCTCTGCGCGGATATCGCCTCCTGGTTGAGCACGGGCAGCGCGGAGCTGTTGATCTCGCGGTCGCGGCGCTCGGAGTTCGGGTACTTGACCACGTCGACGGCGGTGATCCGGCTGCCGGCCAGGGTGACCTGCACCTGGACCGGCCCGTACCGGGTGTTGACGGTGTCGCCGCTGACCTTCCGGGTGGCGCCCGTGCCCGCGGCGGAGGCGGAAGAGGAGGGTGCTGGGGCCTCCGACGGCTGCGAGACATCGGAACCGGAACCGGTACCCGCCCCCGAGCCGATCACCGGGGCGGGCCCGGCCGCCTCGTGCGGCTTGAGGGACAGCAGCAGCACCACCCCGGCCGCGGTGGCGGCGCTGGTGACGACGGCTCGGCGCATGGAAATCAACGCTCCTCAGGTGCTTGGCGAGCCGAACGGGCTCAGCGGGCGGAAGGACTCGGCGAACGAACGGGCTCAGCGGGCGGACGGGCTCAGAATGAAAAGCTCTCGTGGTGGATGTGCCCCCGCGGTACCCCCGCGGCCCGCAGCGCGCGCACGGCCTCCTCGGCCATCGCCTCCGGGCCGCACAGGTAGACCTCGTGCTCGGCGAGGTCCGGGACCAGCCGGGCCAGTGCGGCCCCGAGGTCGCCGACCTGCTCGCGCGAGCCGAGCAGCTCGTGCACCGCCGCACCGCGCCGCCGGGCGACATCGGCCAGTTCCGCCCGGAACAGCACGTCCTGCGGCCGCCGGGCCCGTTGGACCAGGGTCAGCTCGCCCGGCAGCGTCTCGAACAGGGCGCGCAGCGGGGTGATCCCCACCCCGGCGCCGAGCAGCAGCACCCGGCGCTGCCGCAGCCGCCGCCCGGTGAACGCCCCGTACGGGCCCTCGGCGCGCACCCTGGTCCCCGGGCGCAGGGCGGCCACGGCGGCGCTGTGCCCGCCGAGGTCCTTGACCGTGAAGCGCAGGAAGCTCGGGTGGGGCGGCGCGGACAGCGAGTACGGGTTGGCGGCCCAGCGCAGCCCGGGGGCCTGGAACTGGAGCCGGAAGAACTGGCCCGGCTCGGCGCGGAGTCCGTCCAGCCGCCGCCCGGTCAGGAAGAGCGACACCACGCCGGGGCCCTCCGGCCGTACCTCGGCGACGGTCAGGCCGTGCCGCCGGTCGAGCAGCCACGGCCGCAGCAGCCGGAACCAGCCGAGCAGCGCCGCCGTCCCGAAGTAGAGCGCGTACCAGGCGGCCCGGCCGGGGCCGCCGCCCAGGTCGGCGCCGGTGGCGAGCTGGTGGGAGAAGGCCAGCGCCACCGCGAGGTAGGTCGCCAGGTGCAGGTAGTACCAGGTCTCGTACGGGAGGCGGCGTCGCGCGATCCGGGCGGAGACGGCGCCGGTGCCGAGCAGCAGCAGGGTGCCCAGGGCGGCCTTGACCATCTCGGGGTAGTGGAAGACGATCTCCACGCCCTCGCCGACCACCCCGCGCCCGTCGGTCAGCGCGTAGCCCCAGACGACCGTCAGCACGTGCACCGAGACCAGGGCCACCATCCACCGCCCGCCGAAGGCGTGCCAGCGCGCCAGCCGGTCCGCCCCGACCCCGCGCTCCACCGGCGGCAGCCGCGCCATCAGCAGGAGCAGCACCGGCGCGGCGTAGCCGGCCAGCAGCCCGGTGATCCGGCCGGCGCCGGTCAGCCAGCCGGCCGCGCCGACCACCGCCGGGGTGCCCGTCCACCACAGCGCGAGCACGCCGAGCGCGCCCACGGCGACCAGGCCGAGCGCCGCGCGCGGGTCGAGGGCGAACGGCGGTCGCGGCGCCGCCCGGTGCCTCGGGCGGTCGGGTGCCGGCCGGGGCCCGGGCCGCGACGTCGGTGCGGCGGCAGTGCTCATCGGGAACCTCCTCAGCGCCCGGCGGCGAGGGCCGCCGGGCCGCCCACGATCGCAGCGCAAGCTCTGAGCCGGCTCTGAGCCGGCCGGCCGGCGGGACCCGCTGTGAAGGCGTTCATGCAGGTCAATGGCAGTGTGATGGTCTACGAACCACTTTCCGGGGTCTCAGCGCTTTCTCATCGGGGCGGGCCAGGATGAGCACCGCGCAGCACGAGCCCGAGGGAGCCCCCATGGACGAGACCGCCGACCGCCCGGACTGGCGGGTCCTGGTCGTCGACGACGAACCGGACCTGGTCGAGGTGGTGTGCGGGGCCGTCCGCTACGAGGGCTGGCAGGCGCGCGGCGCGACCACCGGCCTGGCCGCCGTCGAGGCCGCCGCGGCCTGGCGGCCGCACGCCGTGGTGCTGGACGTGATGCTGCCCGACCTCGACGGCCTGGAGGTGCTGCGCCGCATCCACGCCGGGCAGCCCGAGGCGCGGGTGCTCTTCCTCACCGCCCGGGACGCCGTCGAGGAGCGGATCGCCGGCATCGCGGCCGGCGGCGACGACTACGTGACCAAGCCGTTCAGTCTGGCCGAGGTGGTGGTCCGACTGCGGGGCCTGCTGCGCCGGGCCGCCCCGCCCGCCGCGCCCGGGCAGCCGCCCCCGCACGCCCTGGTGCTCGGCGACCTGGTGCTGGACGACCGGGCCCGCGAGGTCACCCGGGGCGGGGAGGCGGTCGAGCTCAGCCCCACCGAGTACGCGCTGCTCGCCCACCTGATGCGCCACCCCCGGCAGGTGCTCAGCAAGGCGCAGATCCTGGACGCCGTCTGGTCGTACGACTTCGGCGGGCAGGCGCACATCGTGGAGCTGTACATCAGCTACCTGCGCAAGAAGGTGGACGCCGGGCGCAGTCCGATGATCCACACGGTGCGTGGCGCGGGCTACCTGATCAAGGCCGCGACGTGAGCGGCGCGCAGGCCCGCGCCTCGAAGCGCCTGGGGTCCCGCGTCGCCCGGCTGGTGCCCCGCACCCTGCGGGCCCGGCTGATCGCCGGACTGCTGGTGCTGCTCGTCGTCACCTGCGCCGCCGTCGGCCTCGCCACCACCGCCGCGCTGCGCCACTTCCTGGTCGACCGGCTGGACCAGCAGCTCACCGAGTCCGGCGGACGCTACGCCGCGAGCCTGGAGCACACCGCCCAGGGCGCCGGCCCCGACACCCGGGCCCAGACCCCCGGCACCCTCGGCGTACGGCTGCTCGGCGGCCGGGTCACCGCCGCGGGCGTGGTCGACGGGGACGCCGACGACGTGGACAGCCCCGGCGACGAGGACGACCGGGTCGCCTTCACCCCCGACCAGCAGCACGCGCTGGCCGCCCTGCCCGTCGACGGCCCGGCCCGCACCCTCGACCTCGGCCGGGCCCTGGGCCGCTACCGGGTCCGCGCGGTCACCGGGCGGGACGGCGACGTGCTGGTCAGCGGCCTGCCGCTGCGCCCGGCCGAGGACACCGTCGAGCGGCTGGCGACCCTGGAGCTCACCGTCTTCGCGATCTCCGTCGCCGCGGCCGGTGCCGCCGGGGCCGCCTGGGTCGGCGTCTCGCTGCGCCCGCTGCGGCGGGTGGTGGGCATGGCCGAGCGGGTCAGCGCGCTGCCGCTCGCCAGCGGCGAGGTGATGCTCGCCGAGCGCGTGCCCGACGACGACCCGCGCACCGAGGTCGGCCGGGTCGGCGCCGCGCTCAACCGGATGCTTGGGCACGTCGGCGGCGCACTCGCCCGCCGCCACGCGGTGGAGGAGCGGCTGCGCGGCTTCGCCGCCGACGCCAGCCACGAGCTGCGCACCCCGGTCGCGGCGGTCCGCGGCCACGCCGAGCTGGCGCTGCGCCACCCCGGGCCGGTGCCGCCCGAGGTGCGGCACTCGCTGGAGCGGATCGACGCCGAGGCGCTGCGGATGGGGGCGATCGTCGAGGACCTGCTGCTGCTCGCCCGGCTGGACGCCGGCCGCCCGCTGGCCGAGGAGGAGGTGGACCTGACCCGGACCGCCCTCGACGCGGCGGCCGACGCCCGTGCCGCCGGACCGGAGCACCGCTGGCGGCTCGTCCTGCCCGAGGAGCCGGTGCTGGTGCGCGGGGACGGGCACCGGCTGAGCCAGGTGGTGGCCAACCTGCTGGCCAACGCCCGGAGCCACACCCCGCCCGGCACCGAGGTCGAGCTGCGGCTCGAACGGGCGGACAGCCAGGTCGAGTTGAGCGTCACGGACGACGGCCCGGGGATCGCGCCGGAGCTGGCCGACCGGGTCTTCGAGCGCTTCGTCCGGGGCGACCGGGCCCGCTCCCGTGCCACCGGCTCGACCGGGCTCGGCCTGGCGATCGTCCGGGCCGTGGTCGGGGCGCACGGCGGCACGGTGACGGTGGCGAGCCGGCCCGGCCGTACGGAGTTCACCGTCCGGCTGCCGTGACGGTCGCCCTGGCAGCGGTGGGGATCGCGGTGGGTGCGGCAGCCGTCCGGAAGCGCTGCCGGTAGTCGGTCGGCGTCGTCCCGAGGCGGCGGCGGAAGGCGCGCACCAGGGTGTCGACGGTGCCGAACCCGCAGGCGGTGGCGATGCGTTCGAGCATCGCGTCGGTGGACTCCAGCCGGTGGCGGGCCAGTTCGACCCGGGCCGACTCGACGTAGGCGCTCGGGGTGGTGCCCAGCTCCGTCTTGAAGATCCGGGTCAACTGCCGTTCGCTGACGTGGGCGTGGGCCGCGAGGTCCGGGACGGTGAGCCGTCCGGAGAGGTTGCGCAGGATGTGGTGGCGCAGCTCCTCGATCCGCCGGGTGGTCGACACGGGCTCCAGTGGGACGCTGAACTGGCTCTGGCCGCTGGGGCGTTTGAGGTACATGACGAGCTGGCGGGCGACCCGCAGGGCCAGCTCCTCACCGAAGTCCTCGGCGACCAGGGCGAGCGAAAGGTCCAGGCAGGCGCTGATGCCCGCGCCCGTCCAGACCTCGCCCTCGCGGATGAAGATCGGGTCCGGGTCGACCTCGATCTCCGGGTGCTCCTCGGCGAGTTGGCCGGCCGTGGACCAGTGGGTGGTGGCGCGCCGCCCGTCCAGCAGCCCGGCGGCGGCGAGCAGGTGCGCGCCGACGCAGACGCTCGCCACCCGGCGCGAGCGGGTGGCCAGGGTGCGGACCCGGTCGACCACCGCCGGGTCGGTGAGCGCGCGGACCCGGCGGCGCTCGTCCACCTCGACCGAGCCGGGCACCAGCAGGGTGTCGATCCGGCTCCGGGCGGCCTCGTCGAAGGTGAGGTCGGGCAGGATGCGCACGCCCGCCGAGGTGGTGACCGGCGCCGCCGTCTCGGCGGCGAGGACGACCCGGTAGCCGGTCGCGTCGTCGGTCTCCCGGCGGACCAGGGAGAACACCTCGGGCGGGCCGGTCACGTCGAGCAGGTCGACGCCCTCGAACAGCACGATGACGATCAGCCGTTGCGCAACCGGTGCGGCCACTGCCTGCCCCCTCGTTCCCCGGGGCGCTCTTCCCCGTCGATGTCGGAATCTGCATGTTAGGCGACATTGCCGACACGCGAGCGCCGCCCGTAGCGTTCTCGAAGCCGGCCGCACCAGGTGTGACCTGCGAGATCCCCGACTCCCGACCGTGAAGGCGGCACCCCATGCCCACGACGACCCTGCGCACCCTCAACGGCCTCGACGAGCAGCCCGCCGCGCTCGGCGACTCGACCCTGATCATGATCGACTACCAGAACACCTACGTGCGCGGCGTGATGGAACTGGAGGGCTGGCAGGAGGCGCTCGACGCCGGTGCCGACCTGCTCGCCCGGGCCCGGGACGCCGGCGCCCCCGTGATCCACGTGATCAACGACGGCGGCGAGGGCACCCCGTACGACATCCGGGCCGAGATCGGGCGGATCCACCCGAGCGTGGCCCCGGCCGAGGGCGAGCGGGTGGTGGTCAAGCAGGCCCCGGACGCCTTCGTCGGCACCGAGCTGGGCGAACTGCTCGACGCCGCCGGCCGCCGGGACGTCGTCGTCGCCGGGTTCATGACCCACATGTGCGTGGCCTTCACGACGGCCGGCGCCTTCCTGCGCGGCAACCGCCCGACCGTCGTGGCCGCCGCCTGCGCCACCCGCCCGCTGGAGTCGGCGGGCACCGGGCTGACGGCCGCCCAGGTCCACCGCGCGGCGCTGGCGACGATCGGCGACCTGTACGGCGTGGTGGTGGAGTCCCCGGCCGACCTCGGCTGAGGCCCGACCGGGCTGGACCGTGCGCGGAGCCGAGGCCGAGGGCCGAGGGCCGTGGGTCGTGGGTCCGCCCGGATCGCCACCGATCCGCCGCCGCCTCGTTGACCAGACGGTGCACGGCGAACAGCGGCGCACGGCGAACAGCGGTGCACGGTGCGCGGTGGCGGAGAGGGGCGGGGAACGGGCATGGCGGCGAACGGGGCGGCAGCGGTGGGCGGTCCGCCGGAGCTGGCGGAGTCGTACCGGCTCTGCGAGCGGGAGATGGCCGCCCACCAGGCCCCGCTGCGGGCGATCAGCGACACGCTGCCGCCCGAGGTGCGGCCGTACTTCCACGCCGTCAACGGCTTCGCCTCCCGGTCCGACCGGATCGCCGACGACGCCGCTGCCGACTCCGACTCCGACTCCTACGGTGACGAGGACACCCAGGGCGCCGCCGACCCCGCCGAGCGCGAGCGCCGGTTCGCCCGCTGGCGGGCCGACACCCTGGCCGACCTCGCGGCCGGCCGCAGCGACCACCCGCTGCGCCGGGCCTTCGTCGACACCGTGCGGTGCTGGGAGCTGGACCGGGCGCTGGTCGAGGAGTTCCTGGACGCCACCGGGGCCGACGGCGCCCGCCCGCCCGCCTTCGAGACCCACGCGGACCAGCGCCGCCACCTGCGGGGCGTCGCGGGGACGGTCACCGAGCTGTGGGCCCCGCTGCTGGGCGCGCGGGGCCCGCGGGCGGCGGGCGCGCTGTCCGCGCTGGGGGAAGCCTGCCAGCTGGCGGACATCCTGGAGGACCTCCCGCTCGACCTCGCGGCCGGCCGCTGCTACCTGCCGCGGGACGACCTGCGCCGACTCGGCCTGACCGTCGCCGACTTCGGCCGGGACAAGAGTCAGGACGACCGCCGACCCGACCGCCGCGCCGCCCTGGACGAGCTGGTCGAGAGCCAGCAGAGGCACCTGCACCGCCTGCTGGAGCAGGCCCTGCCCGCCACCTGGCTCGCCGCCCCCGGCTGCCGCCCGTTCCTGCACACCCTGCTGCTCGGCGCCCAGCTCCAGTACGACGAAGTGACCCTGCTGCGCTCACGCGTCCTGACCGAGGGCCTCACCCCGCTGAGCTCCGACGGCACCACGCCCCACCGTCGCGCCCGGCCCGCGCCTCCCGAGGGCGCGCCCGCCCACGTCGCCGTGATCATGGACGGTAACCGCCGCTGGGCCGAGGCCCGTCGGCTGCCCGCCCAGTACGGCCACCGGGCCGGGCAGCGGGCCGCGCTGCGCCTGGTCAACGCGGCGCTGCGGCTGGGTATCCGCCACCTGAGCCTGTACGCGTTCTCCACCGAGAACTGGGACCGCCCGCCCGAGGAACTGACCGCGCTGTTCGACTCGCTGGCCGACGGCCTCACCCGCAGCGCGGAGGGCCTGCATGCGCTCGGCGTACGGATCCGCTGGTGCGGCCGGCGGGACCGGGTGGACGAGTCGCTCGCCTCCTCCATCGCGCTGGTGGAGAGCCTGACGTCGAACAACGGCACGCTGACCCTGACGGTCTGCGTGGACTACGGCGGACGGGAGGAACTGGCCGCCGCGGCACGGAGCCTGGCCGCCGAGGCGGTGGCGGGCCGGATCAGCCCGGAGGCGATCGGCCCGGCCGACCTCGCCCGGTACCTGTACGCCCCGGACCTCCCGGACGTGGACCTGCTGATCCGCACCTCCGGGGAGCAGCGGATCAGCAACTTCCTGCCCTGGCAGCTCGCCTACGCCGAGCTGCTGTTCGACCCCACGCCGTGGCCGGACTACGACCTGGCCCGGCTGCGCGGGGCGGTCCGGGCGTACGCGGTGCGCGAGCGGCGCTTCGGCGGCGGCGTGCCCGCCCAGTCCCGGACACCCCGCAACGACCGGCCCGCTACGCCTTCTGCTCCTGGGCGGCCGGAGGAGGGGTGTACGTCCCCTGGGCCGTGACGTAGGCGAGCACCGTGTCCACGGTGACCGGGTGCGCGCCGAAGTTGGCGGTGTACGCGTCCACCGCCTCCTGGGTGGGGCGCAGCGGCACCCCGCTGAGCCGGACCTTCATCGGCTTCCCGGCCGGCACCGGATCGGCCGTCAGCTTGCCCTCGGTGAGGCCGCAGCGGAAGGCCGAGCGGTGCCCCATCTCCGCCCCGCTCACCTCGCACCGGCCCGAGCCCAGGCCGTCCTTGATCGCGCCGGACAGGTTGACCACCCGGTAGTCGCCCTTGGAGGTGCGGACGGAGACCCCGCCGTCCAGGGCCCCGTCGCCGTGCGCCTTCGGCGGGTTGGCGAGGGACGGGTCGCCCACGGCGGAGCGGATCGGCAGGTGGACCGCCGGGCCCCGTTGGTCCAGCACCATGCGCGCCGGGGCGACGACGTCCACCATCGCGTGGAAGCGGTCCAGCTGGGCCTGTGCCTCCGGGGTCCAGCGCACCTCCACCCAGCCGTCGGAGAGCGTGCCCAGACTCCCGGTGCGGTCGGTGCCGCCGTCAACGGCACCGGCCGCCGTCCCGGTGAGCCACCCCAGTAGCGGGGCGCCCAGCGCCGCGCCCAGCAGCGAACGCCGCGTCGTGCCCATCGTCCCGAACCGTCCTTCCCTGGCCGCCCGGTACGGCCCCGGAAGCGATCATCCGTCCACCGACCGTCTCCGGGGCCGAGGCGGGGGACGAAACCACTCGTGCGGGGGGAGCGGGGCGCGGGCCGGGGTGGTTCGTCCGGGCGCGGAAGCCCCCCGGGACGGCCGCCCGCCGGGTGCCCGCCGGGTGTCCGGTCCGGCTCTCGGGCCGCCCGCCCGGCAATGGATTCGGTTCTCGCCGAACGGTCTTGCGGCGGTTCCGCATCCGGGCGACGATCGCGACCGTGCTGCGAATCATCTTCGGTACGGACGACCTGGAGCGGCTCCGGGTGGCGGAGCGCCCCGACATGTCGATGGAGCTCTCCCTGAGCGTGCACGCCCTGGTCAGCGGGGTGCGCGACCCGCGCTTCCAGGCCTGGCGCGAGCAGCTGCGGGCCTCCTGGAACCCGCGCACCGCGCTGCTCTTCGACCTCTACACCCCCACGGCGATCCCGGAGTTCCTCGCGGTGCGGCGCGACCCGGGCGCCACCGAGAGCGCCACCGCCCAGGCGCCCGAGGCGCCGCTGCGCGACCACCTGCGCTCGGTCGGCGGGGAGCGGCAGTTGAGCGCCTTCGCCCGGGGCGTCGCGGCCGGCGACCGCCGGGCCCGCAGGCTGCTGGGCAACGTCACCGCCGACTACCAGACCCGGGCGATCGACCCGTACCGGCGGCAGATCGAGACCATCGTCACCACCGAGCACGGGCGCCGGCGCCGGATCGCCGAGCCGGACCGGGTGCTCGGCTCGCTGCACCCGACGGTGTCCTGGCGCCGCCCGGTGCTGAGCTTCCCGCTGGCCGGCGGATGCCGGCACGACGTGCGCCTGGACGGCCGGGGGCTGCTGCTCCAGCCGTGCGTGTTCGGCCCCCGCCGGCCCGTCATCGCCCGTTTTGAGGACCCGGCCCAGCAGCCGGTGCTCCTGTACCCCGCCCGGATCGGTGGTCCCTTGCGCGCCGAGCCCGAGCCGACCCCCAGTCGCACCCTGACCGCGCTGCTCGGGCAGACCAGGGCCGCCGCCCTGGAGGCCATCGCGGCCCACGGGCCCTGCTCCACCAAGGACCTGGCGGGTCATCTCGACATCTCCACCGCCTCCGCGAGCGAGCACGCCACCGTCCTGGCCGACTCCGGGCTGACCACCAAGGACCGCACCGGTCGCTCCGTCACCCACCGCCCCACCGCGCTCGGCCACGCCCTGCTGGCCGGCCGCGTCCCGGCCCCGGACCCCGAGGACGACCCGGCCTGACCCCGTCTCCGCCACGGCCGGGGCCCTTCCCCGCCACACCCTGACCCCGCCTCCGCCACGCCCGGGGCCCGCGCTCGCGCAGCGCGGGCCCCGGGCGTTCGCGTACCCCGCCCATCCCTCCAACCCCCGAGTTGAACACGTTCAAAGTCGTGCGCCATGATGAGGAAGCGCGAGAACACCCCGCCGCGGCCCGCGGCGAAGGGCGGTCCCGCGCTGCCCCGTCACGCTCCGAACCCCCCTACCCGACCACGGAGTCGACCGTGCGACACCTGCTGCAACGCCACCCCTTCGCGATGCGCACCCGCTTCGCGCACTCGCTCGTCCTCACCTACGCCCTGCCGCCCCGCCTGCTCGCCCCGCTGGTGCCGCCCGGCCTCGCCCTCGACACCTACACCGACCCCGACGGCACCGAGCACGGCTTCGTCGCCGCCGCCGTCGTGGACGCCCGGGCACTGCGCCCGGCCGCCCTGCCCGCCCGCCTCGGCCGGGACTTCATCCTGACCGGCTACCGGGTCTTCACCCGCTTCCCGACCCCCGGCGGCCGCACCATGCGCGGCCTGCGCATCCTGCGCTCCGACACCGACAGCCGGATGATGGCGCTCGGCGGCAACGCCTTCTCCCGCTACCACTACCGGCACGCCCGGATCGGCACCCGGGTGGTCGACGGGACCCTGGAGTTCAAGGTGGTCAGCGGCGACGGCCGCGCCGACCTGCACGTGCGCGCCGACCTCGGCAGCGCCCCCGCCGCCCTCCCGCCGGGCAGCCCGTTCGCGGACGCCCGCGCCGCGCGCCGCTTCGCCGGCCCGCTGCCCTACACCTTCGAGTACGAGCCGCAGACCCGGTCGATGATCGTGGTCAAGGCCACCCGCGCCCACTGGGAACCCGCCCCGGTGGCCGTCGAGGTGCCCCGGCTCACCTTCTTCGACCACGGCCCGCTGGCCGGCAGCCGGCCGGTGCTCGCCAACGCCTTCCACGTCGCCGGCCTCGACTACGGCTGGCACGCCGGGGAGCGCCGCACCCTCACCGGAGCCGCCCGATGACCGCACCCGCAGCCCCCGCCGCCCCCGTCGCCGCTCCCGTCCCCGGTCCCGTCCCGGACGGCCCCCGCCCGTCGGGTGTGCGCGAGGTCGTCCGCTACAACTGGCCGATGTACGCCGCCGGCGCGTTCACCGTCGTCGCCGGCGGGGTGCTGGCCCGCCGGCTGCCGGGCCCCGCCGCCGCGCTCGCCCGGGCGGCCGCCGCCACCGCCGCCGGGTACCTCGCCCTCGGCACCCTCGCCACCTGGTGCGTCTACGACCGCTCCGGGCTCCACAGCTACGACTGGCTGCCCGCCCTGCTGCCCGACGGCCCCGGCGACCACCTGGTGATCAGCACCGGCCTGGACGAGGCCGGCCGCCCGCTCGCCGCCCGCCACCCCGGGGCCCGCGGACGGCTCGCCGACCTGTACGACCCGGCGCTGACCTCCAGCGGCTCGATCCGCCGCGCCCGCCGCCACGCCCCGCCCGTCCCCGGCGGCATCCCGGCCCGGCCGGACGCCCTGCCCGCCGCGACGGGCACCCTGGACACCGTGTTCGCCGTCTTCGCCGCCCACGAACTGCGCCGGCCCGCCGACCGCACCGCCCTGTTCGCCGAAGCCGCCCGCACCCTGCGCCCCGGCGGCACCCTGCTGCTGGTCGAGCACCTGCGGGACGCCGCCAACACCGCCGTCTACGGCCCCGGCGCCTGGCACTTCCTGCCCCGGGCCACCTGGCTCCGGCACGCCGCCGAGGCGGGCCTGCACCCGGCCGCCGAACGCCGGATCGCCGGGCTGGTCACCGCCTTCGCCCTCCGGAAGCCCGCCTCGTGACCGGGCCGACCGGGCCGACCGGACTGACCGTACTGGCCGAACTGACCGGTACGCCCGGACTCCTCACCCTCGAAGCCCAGTTGCGCCTGGTCGGCGCCGCCCTCGTGACCGCCGGCCTGGTCCACGCCGTCCTGCCCCGCGCCATCGGCTGGCCCGCCGACCTCGCCGGCACCACCCTGCTGACCCGCCAGGTCTCCTACGCCCACCTCTTCTTCATCGGCCTCGCCTGCGCCCTGCTCGGCCTGCTCCCGCTCTGCCTGGCCCCCGACCTGCTCGCCGGCGGCCGGCTCGGCACCGCCCTGCTGGCCGGCCAGACCCTCTTCTGGGGCC
The DNA here is from genome assembly GCF_042885595.1 of Kitasatospora sp. NPDC058046. Taxonomy (NCBI): domain Bacteria; kingdom Bacillati; phylum Actinomycetota; class Actinomycetes; order Kitasatosporales; family Streptomycetaceae; genus Kitasatospora; species Kitasatospora sp. NPDC058046. The sequence goes on along the minus strand of NZ_JBHVRS010000043.1, from coordinate 21,547 downwards.
TGCGCTGGCTCTTCGAGTTCGCCTACTTCTCGCCCCGCCTGTGGCGCGGCGACCGCCTGCGCACGGTCGCGCACCTCGGCCTCTCCGTCCTGTGGACCTGGGTGACGGCGGTCTTCGCGGCCGCCCTCTGGCACACGGTCTAGGAACCGACCCGCTTCTGCGGCCCTCACGCCCCCAGGTAGCGCAGCACCGCCAGGACCCGCCGGTGGCCGTCCACGTCCACCGGCAGGTCCAGCTTGGCGAAGATGTTGCCGATGTGCTTGTTCACCGCCGCGTCGCTGATGAAGAGTTCCGCCGCGAGCGTGGCGTTGGAGCGGCCCTGGGCCATCAGCGCCAGCACCTCGCGCTCGCGGGCGCTGAGGCGCTCCAGCGGGTCGTGCCGCAGCCGGACCAGCTGCTGGACCACCTCCCGGTCCACCACCGTCCCGCCGCCGGCCACCCGCTCCAGGCCGGCCATGAAGTCGGCGACCGCGCCCACCCGCTCCTTCAGGAGGTAGCCGACGGCCCGTCCGCCGTCCGAGTCCAACAGCCGTGTCGCGTAGGACTGTTCGACGTACTGGCTGAGCACCACCACCGGCAGCCCGGGGTACTCCCGGCGCAGCCGGACGGCGGCGCGCAGGCCGTCGTCGCGGTGGTCCGGGGGCATCCGGACGTCCGTGACCACGAGGTCGGGCCGCTGCGTGCGCACGGCGGCGGCCAGGGCGTCCGCGTCGCCGACGGCGGCGAGGACGTGGTGCCCGAAGCGGTGCAGCAGGCCGACCAGTCCCTCGCGGAGCAGGACGGCGTCCTCGGCGACGATCACCCGAAGCGGCACGGTATCTCCACGTGGAGCAGGGTCGGGCCGCCGTCCGGGCTGGACACCCGCATCCGGCCGTCGACGGCGGTGAGGCGGTCGGCGAGCCCGGTCAGCCCGCTGCCGAGCGCCGGGTCCGCGCCGCCGCGGCCGTCGTCGGCGATCTCCAGGACGAGCAGGTCCGCGTGGTAGCGGCCGGAGACCCGGGCGCGGCCGGCGCCGCTGTGGCGGGCGATGTTGGTCATCGCCTCGCTGATCAGGTAGTAGACGCCGGTCTCCAGCTGCCGGGGCAGCCGGACGGGCAGGTCCAGGTCGACGGTGACCGGGATCGGGAACCGTCCGGCCTGCTCCCGGACGGCGGCGGCCAGCCCGTGGTCGGCCAGCACCGGAGGGTTGAGGCCGCGTACGATCCGGCGCAACTCCTCGTGCGCGGTGCCGAGTTGCTCCTGCGCCCGGGCCAGCTGCGGGCCGAGCGGCGAGCCCGGCGGGACGTCCAGGTGCATCAGCCCGAGGGTCATCCCCAGCGAGACCAGCTGCTGCTGCGCGCCGTCGTGCAGGTCCCGCTCGATCCGCTGCCGCTCGGCGTCGAAGGCGTCCACCAGCCGCGCCCGGGAGGCCTTCACCTCCCGCAGCCGCGCGCCCAACTCCGCGTCGCGCGGGGCGAGCAGGGTGCGGGCGAGGGCCGCGCGGGCGCCCGCCCAGGAGGTCACCGTGTACGGCGAGGCGAGCAGCACGAGGGCCCCGAAGACCGACCACGGCCAGGTGGCGCCGTCGAGCGACGAGAAGCAGAGCGCCGGCACCCCGAAGGAGAAGAGCAGCACCAGCAGGTCCAGCCACCACAGCGCGGCGGCCGAGAGCAGGGTGAAGCCCAGTTCGCGCCAGGTCACCGGTTCGGTCAGCCGGGTGGCCGCCCAGGCGCGCGGCCCCGGGGCGTCCGGCGCCCGGTGCGGGTCCTCGGCCGGGTCCAGGTCCACCAGCCGCAGCCGCCACCGCTCGACGGCCGCGACCGCCACCGCCGACAGCACCACCCCGACCAGCGGCGCCACCCCGACCAGCACCACCAGCAGCACCGCCCCCGCCACCAGGCCGGCGGCCAGCACCACCAGCGCCGCGGCCCCCACCACCACCCCGCTGGCCAGGTACGCCAGCGAACGCCACGGCCACGCGGAGCCGAGGAAGCTCAACGGCCGTTGGGCCATCGCCTGCCATGCCGTTCTCGGACGCATGCGAAGAACGATAGTGGGGTGGTCCGTCGGGCGGGGTAGTGCAGGCACTACCTTCCCGGTGGTGCCCGGATCAGTGCCCCCGGTCCGCGGGTCCGCTGGAATCCTCGGCATGACGAACCATCGGGAACCCAGGGTGGAGCGGGGCGCCGCCGAACCGCACGGCGTGGTGGAGCTGCACGACGTCCGCAAGGTGCACGGCAGCGGCGAAGGGGCGGTGACCGCGCTCGACCGGGTCACGCTCGGCTTTCCGCGCGGCACCCTGACCGCGATCATGGGGCCCTCCGGCTCCGGGAAGTCCACGCTGCTCCAGTGCGCCGCCGGACTGGACCGGCCCACCGGCGGCCGGGTGCTGCTGGCCGGCCTCGACCTCGGCGCCCAGAGCGAGCGCCGCCGCACCGAACTGCGGCGCGGGCGGATCGGCTTCGTGTTCCAGGCGTACAACCTGGTCGAGTCGCTGACCGCCGCCCAGAACGTCGAACTGCCCGCGCGCTTCGCGGGCCGCCGGAAGGGCGGGACCGTCGGCCGCGAGGAGGTGGCCGCCGCGCTGCGCGCCGTCGGGCTGGCCGAGCGCGCCGGGCACCGGCCGAGCCGGCTCTCCGGAGGCCAGCAGCAGCGCGTCGCCCTGGCCCGCGCCCTGGTCACCCGCCCCGACGTGCTCTTCGCCGACGAGCCCACCGGCGCCCTGGACACCCGGACCTCCGGCGAAGTCCTGCGCCTGCTGCGGCGGTTGGTGGACGAGCAGGCGCAGACCACGGTCATGGTCACCCACGACCCGGCAGCCGCCGCCGTCGCCGACACCGTGGTCTTCCTCCAGGACGGCCGGATCGCCGACCGGCTGGACCTCGACGGCGACCACGCCCGCGCCGCCGCCGCCGCCGCCGTCGCGGCCCGCATGGCCCGGCTGGAGGCGTGATGCTGATCGTCGCCAACGTCCGTGAGCGCTGGTCGAGCCACCTCGCGTGCTGGCTCGCCGTGCTGGTCGGCGTCGGGCTGATCACCGCCACGCTGACCGTCCACGAGTCCGCCCGGCCCGCCGTCCAGCCCCGCCTCTCCGCCGCCACCGCCCTGGTGCTCCCGCCGCAGGCCACCGGCCGCGGCGGCAGTGCTGAGGACCGCGTCCCGTGGAACGCCGCCGAGGCGGGGGCCCTGACCGACCGGCTGCGCGCGGCGCCCGGCGTGGCGGCCGTCGTGGTGGACCGCGCCTTCTACGCTCAGGCCGTCCGGGACGGCAGGCCGGTCCCCGACGAGGGCGCGGCCGAGGCGGGCCACGGCTGGTCCTCGGCGCGGCTGGCCCCCTACCGGCTGCTCACCGGCCGCGGGCCGGAGGCCGCTGACGAGGTGGTGGTCGACCGGTCCCTCGGCGTCCCGGCCGGCGCCCGGCTGACCGTCAACCTCACCGCCGGGCGTACCGAGTTCACCGTCGTCGGCACGGTGGACGGCCCCGGGTACTACCTCAGCGACGCCGCCGCCGCGCAGCGCGACCCGGGCGTCCGGACGATCGCCCTGCTCCCCGCCCCCGACACCCCGCCCGCCTGGCCGCGGCCGCCCGTACGGCCGTCGGCGACCGGGCGGCCGTGGTCACCGGCGACGGCCGCGCCGCGCTCCAGCCCCGCCACGTCGAGCACCGGCGCTTCCTCGGCACCCAGGTGATCGCCGCGCTGGCCACCCTCGGCCTGTTCACCACCGGCTTCGTGGTCGCCTCGATGCTCGTCCTCGCCACCGGCCTGCGGCGGCGCGAACTCGGCCTGCTGCGCGTCCTCGGCGCCACCCCGGGCCAACTGCGCCGGATGGTGCTCGGCGAGGCCGCGCTGGTCGGCCTGCTCGGCTCGGCGGCGGGCTGCCTCGCCGGGCTCGCGGCCGCCCCGCTGCTGCGGGACGCCCTGCTGCGCCTGGACGTCGCCCCGCCGGGGCTCACCGTGCGGGTGACGGCCTGGCCGCTGCTCACCGCCGCCGCGACCGGCGTCGGCGTCAGCGTGCTCGGCGCCTGGGCGGCGAGCCGCCCCGCCGCCCGGGTGGCGCCACTGCAGGCGCTGCGCGAAAGCCGCAAGGGGGAAGGGCAGTTGGGCCGCACCCGGCTGATCGGCGGACTGGCGGTGCTCGGCCTCGGCACCGGTTGCGCGGTGCTCACCGCGACCGCCGCCGCGGACCGCCGGATCAGCCTGGCGATCACCGCCACCATGCTGCTGATCGCGGCGGCCGCCCTGCTCGCCCCGGTCCTGGTCGGCCCGGTGGGCCGGGTAGTGACCGCACCACTGCGACGGCTCGGTACGGCCGGCCCGCTGCTGCTGCGGGCCGGGCTGACGGCGGGCGTGTCCCGCGCCGCCGCGGCGGCGGCACCGGTGATCGCGGCGGTCGGCTTCGCCGTGCTGCTCAGCGGCGCGGTGGAGACGATGCGGGCGGCCTACCCGGCCGGCCAGGCGCTGCGGCTCTCCGGCCAGGCGATCGTCACCAACGACGGCACCCCGGGCCTCACCGACGAGGCGGTCGACGCCCACCCGGTCGGCAAGGCCGCCCTGCCGACCCGGGCCTTCGTCCACCGCGCCGACGGGACGACCGTCGTGATCGACGCCCTCGGCTCCCGCGACCCGGCCTGGAGCCGGCCCGGCGAGGCGGTGCTGGGAACGTCCATGGCGCGTTGGCTGGGCGTGACGGCCGGGCAGCAGTATCCGGTCCGCTTCGCCGACGGGGCGACCGTCCCGCTGCTCATCGCCGGGATCCTGCCGGACGACCCGGCCCGCGGCGACTTCGTCCTCGCCCGGAGCCTGGTCCGCGGCCACGACCCGGCCGCGCTGGGCGACGACCTGTTCGTCCCGTCGGAGGCGGACCCGGTGGCGGTCGTCCCGGGCACGGCCGTCCACGACGCCGTCCGCTACGCCCTGGACGACTACGACACCGACGCCCGGCTGACCGACAGCCTGGCCGCCATGCTGATCGCCGTGGCCGTCGGCTACAGCGCGATCGCCACCGCGAACAGCACCGCCCTGTCCGCCCACGGCCGGCGCCGCGACCTCGCCGTGCTGCGCTCGACCGGCGGCACCGTCCGCCAACTGGTCCTGCTGGCCGCGAGCGAGGCGGCCGTGGTGACCGCGATCGGCACCCTGCTGGGACTGCTGGCCACCCTCCCGCCGCTGGCCGGTCTCGCCTCCGGCCTCGCCCAGAGCACCGGAGCCCCGGTCACGCTCCACCTGGACCCGGCGGCGCTGGCCTCCGTGGTCCTCGCCTGCCTGCTGCTGTCGGGCACGACCGCCGGCCTGGTGACCTGGCGGGTGCTGCGCCGGGCCTGAGGAACCGGCCCCGCGGGGCCCCGGCGCCTCAGGGGTTGGCCGGGAGGGCCGGGGCGCGGCGGGGCTGGGGTGGGAGGGGGAGGGTGAGGGCTTCGCGGGAGGCGGGTGGGAGGGCGAGGGCGGAGGCGGTTTCGGCGGGGAAGGGGTGGAGGCCGAGGAGGGCGGTGGTGAGGCGGGTGGTGGCGCGGTGCCAGTCGGGGAGGCGCTGGAGCATGGCGTGGCCGCTGCCGGTGACGGTGTAGCCGCAGACCCGGGCGCCCGCGGCGCGGCTGCGGGCGGCGAAGGCGCGGGTTTCGGCGGGCGGGGTGACGGTGTCGCGGTCGCCGTGCAGCAGGAGGACGTCCCGCCCGGCGAGTTGGTCGCACGGGTCCTCGGGCGGGCACCACGGTGCGAGGGCGACCAGGCCGGTGACGGAGGGGTGTCCGCCGGCCTGGAGGGCGGCGCGCCCGCCCATCGAGTGGCCGACCAGGACGGTCGGCACCGGCCCGAGCAGCGCGGTGAGTTCGTCGAGCGCGGCGGTCGCGTCCCGTGCGGCGTCGGCCCGTTCGCCGTTCCAGCCGCGGTGGCGGTAGCGGACGGTGCCGATGGCGACCCCGTCCCGCGCGGTCGCCCTGGTGAGCGCGCGCAGGAAGCCGTGCATCCGCAGCAGCGGGAGGTTGAGGCGCCCGGGCCGGGCGACGTTGTGCTCCTCGCCGCCGTGCAGGACCAGGACGGCGGCCCGGGCCGCTTCCGGTCGGACCCGCCAGTGCAGCGCCCGGTGGTCCACCGCGTGCTCCGCCGCCGTACCGCCCACTTGCCGCACCGTCCCGTCCGTCCCGCCCCGTGGCCCGTCCCCCCGAACCGCCACTGTACGCGTGCGGACGGCCGGAGCATTCACCCGAGGGGACCATCCCGGACACCGGGCGCGCGCGGCCGGGGCGGGCGCCTGCTATCCACGAAGGGTGGGGGGCCGAAGCGCCCGCTCGTGGCGCCGTGTCACCGAGTGGAGGACTCCGTGGCTCAGCAGCTCGCACTGTCCGTCGATTTCGGGTCGGGCTTCACCGAGGCCTGGTCGAAGATCGCCAAGGTCATTCCGCAGTTCATCGCCTTCCTGGCGATCCTGGTCGTCGGCTGGTTCGTGGCCAAGGCGATCGCCAAGATCCTCGACCGGGTGCTGCGCAGGGTCGGCTCGGAACGGGTCGCGGAGCGGTCCGGAGTGGCCGCCCACCTGCAGGGTTCCAAGTACGACATGACCGGCATCATCTGCAAGGTCGTGTACTACATCGTCCTGCTGATGGCCCTGCAGCTGGCGTTCGGCGTCTTCGGCTCGAACCCGATCAGCACGATGATCCACAGCATCGTCGCCTGGCTGCCGCGCGGCATCGTCGCCGTGGTGATCGTGGTGGTCGCGATGGCCATCGCCAACGCGGTGCGCGACATCGTGGGCAGCACGCTCTCCGGCGCCTCGTACGGCCGGACGGTCTCCACCCTGGTCTGGGCGTTCATCGTCGGCCTCGGCGTGATCGCCGCGCTGGGCCAGGCCGGGATCGCCACCTCGATCACCGGGCCGGTCCTGATCGCCGCGCTCGCCACCATCGCCGGTGTGCTGGTGGTCGGTGTCGGCGGCGGCCTGATCATCCCGATGCGCCAGCGCTGGGAGCGGTGGCTGGACGGCGCCGAGCGGGAGACCGCCCGGCTGCGCGGCACCGCCTACCAGGCCGGCCGCTCCGACGCGCTGTCCAACCAGCCGGTCCGGCCGACCACCCAGACCGGTCCGGGCACCCCGCCCGCGCCGGGCATCGAGGGCGACCAGAACCGGTAGCCCGCCGCACCGGGCGGTCCGGGAGGGCCTGCCGGGGCTCAGACCCCCAGCAGGCCCTGCTCGCGGACCAGCCAGCAGATCGCGGTGAGCCGGATCACGGCGTAGTCGTGGCCGACCGGCTCCCGCCAGCCGATCTCGGCGAGCGCGTCCAGGAAACCCAGCGCGTAGTCCGACAACTCCTCACGGTCCAGGGGCCGGGGCGCGAGCTCCGGCCCCTGCGCGTACAGCAGCTCCCGCAGCATCGCCGCGTGCTGGTCGACCGCCGCGACGAAACCGGGCTCGAAGGCGAACTCGGCCAGCCGGGGCGTGAAGGCCGTCACGATGCCGGGCAGCGGACAGCCGGCCGGCTCGTCGGGGGAGCGCCGGAAGGACTCGTCGGGGGTCGCGAACATCCGTCCACGGTAGGCGACCCTCCGAGCGGGAACGGGCGCCCGTGACGGTTCCGTACTGAGACCTTGGCCACCCCTGCCGCCCCACCCGGCCGGATCGGAAACGGTCCGTGGCGCGGCGGACGCGCTGTGCCGATCACCGGTCGGTCCGTACCAGAATGGCCGGCATGGATCTCCGCGTCTTCACCGAACCCCAGCAGGGTGCGAGTTACGACACCCTCCTCAAGGTCGCCCGCACCGCCGAGGAGCTCGGGGCCTTCAGCGCCTTCTTCCGCTCCGACCACTACCTGAAGATGGGCGACGTCGACGGCCTGCCCGGGCCCACCGACGCCTGGATCACCCTGGCCGGCCTCGCCCGCGACACCAGCACCATCCGCCTGGGCACCCTGATGACCGCCGCCACCTTCCGGCTGCCGGGCGTCACCGCGATCCAGGTCGCCCAGGTGGACGCGATGAGCGGTGGCCGGGTCGAGTTCGGCCTCGGCGCCGGCTGGTACGAGGCCGAGCACACCGCGTACGGCATCCCCTTCCCGAAGGAGAAGTTCGGGCGGCTGGAGGAGCAGCTGGCGATCATCACCGGGCTGTGGAACACCAAGCTCGGCGACACCTTCGACTTCGCCGGCGAGTACTACACGCTGACCGACTCGCCGGCCCTGCCCAAGCCCGCCCAGGAGCACGTCCCGGTGCTGGTCGGCGGCCTCGGCCCCAAGCGCACCCCGGCCCTGGCCGCCCGCTTCGCCGACGAGTTCAACCTGCCGTTCGCCTCGGTGGACGACACCGCGGCCCAGTTCGGCCGGGTCCGCGCCGCCGTCGAGGCGGCCGGGCGCTCCGCCGACGACCTGGTCTACTCCAACGCCATGGTGGCCTGCGTCGGCCGCGACGACGCCGAGGTCGCCCGCCGGGCCGCCGCGATCGGCCGCGAGGTCGACGAGCTGAAGGAGAACGGCCTGGCCGGCACCCCGGACGAGGTGGTCGAGAAGATCGGCCGGTACGCGGCGGTCGGCAGCGAGCGGTTCTACCTCCAGATCCTCGACCTGGACGACCTCGACCACCTGGAGCTGATCGCCTCCCGGATCGCCCCGCAGCTGGGCTGACACCCGCCGCCGGGCCTCGACGCCGCCACGCTCCGGGCCCGGCCGCGGTCGTCCGTACCCGCTCCGACCTCCGCCCTTTACTCGTTCTTGGGAATGAGCGATGCTCCTCGAAGGGGAACGGCGGGGGGAGACCGGGTGAGTGGGACGCGAACGGTGCGGACGGCGGCGGCGCCGAGGGTGCCGCCGCCGCGCACCGCAGGGGAACGGGTCGTCCTGCCCGCCTCCTACGAGCCGTCCGACCCGTCCGCGCCGCACGACCCGAGCGCCCGGCACGAGCTGCGCGGGCCCGGGCCGGCGGTCCTGCGCTACCCGGCCGGGGACCTGCTGGTCGTCACCGGCCTGCCCGGCAGCGGCAAGAGCACCCTGATGCGCCGCTGCGTCCGCGCCCCGCTGATCGACTCCCAGCTCGTCCGCGAGGAGTACGCGGCCCGGCTGCCCGGCCGCCTGCCGTACGCGCTCTACCGCCCGCTGGCCCGGCTCGCCCACTACCTGCGGTTACGCCGGGCCGTGCTGGACGGCGGGCCGCTCGCGGTGCACGACTGCGGCACCCAGCCCTGGGTGCGGGCCTGGCTGGTGCGGGCCGCCGCCCGGCAGGGCCGCCGGGTGCACCTGCTGCTGCTCGACGCCGACCCGGCCGAGGCGCTGGACGGGCAGCGGCGGCGCCGGCGCGGCGTCTCGCGCTACGCCTTCGCCCGGCACCAGGCCGCCGTCGCCCGGCTGCGCCGCCGGATCCTGGAGGCCGGACGGCTGCCCGCCGGCTGTGCGTCGGCCGTGGTACTCGACCGGGCCGCCGCGCGCGCCCTGCGGGGGATCGACTTCACGGCGTCGTAGTCTCGGCGGGTCCGCGCCGGGCGCCGGCGGGTCCGGCCGGAGCAGGCCACGGGCGCGGCCGACACCCCGTCAACTCCCCTGTCAGGAGCGCTGATGCGCCGTACTGCCCGGGTGCGCTCGCGTGCCCCACGCCTGTTCCCCTGCGCCGCCGCGCTGGTCGCCGCGGCCGGTCTGAGCCAGTTCGCCGCACCGGCCGCGCAGCGCGCCGCCGTCGCTCCGGCGGTGGAGCGGTGCGCGGACGACGGCGTCGGTCCGGACGACGTCGTCGGTGCGGGCGGTGTCGCGGCGCGGCTGCCGGCCGGCAGCCGGCCGGACCGGGACCCGAACGCGGTCAGCCCCCGGCAGGCCCGGGCGATGCAGGCGGACCTCGCCCAGCGGCTCGCCGAACTGGGCGTCGGCCGGGTCCGGTCCGCCGCCCCGACCACGATCCCGGTCTACTTCCACGTGATCCACGACGGCGACGAGGGGCGGCTGGACGCGGCCGCCGTCGCGGGCCAGATCGACCACCTCAACGAGAGCTACGGCGGCCAGGGCGAGGGCAACGTCCCGAGCCCGTTCCACTTCGAACTGGTCGGCACCGACTGGAGCGACAACGCCTCCTGGTACACCGGCATGACCCCGGGCTCCTCGGCCGAGCAGGCGATGAAGACCGCCCTGCGCAAGGGCGACCAGGGCACCCTCAACCTCTACACCGCCCGGCTCGGCGACTCCCTGCTCGGCTGGTCGACCTTCCCGAACGCCTACCGGACGCACCCGACCGACGACGGCGTGGTGGTGCTCGACGCCTCCCTGCCGGGCGGCTCCGCCGTCCACTACGACGAGGGCGACACCGCGACCCACGAGATCGGCCACTGGCTCGGCCTCTTCCACACCTTCCAGAACGGCTGCCGGGCCCCGGGCGACTACGTGGAGGACACTCCGGCCGAACGCACCGCCGCCTCCGGCTGCCCCGAGGGCCGGGACACCTGCCCCGGCCCGGGGCTCGACCCGATCCACAACTTCATGGACTACAGCTACGACTCCTGCATGACCGGGTTCACCCCGGGACAGGTCCAGCGGATGGCCAACATCTGGGCAGCCTACCGGAGTTGACGGTGACAGCGGATCAGCAGCGCACCACGAGGTAGAGCAGCGTCCGGTCGCCGGAGGCCCGGAACTCGTACGCCAGGTACTCCAGGGCGGAGGCGTCCAGCCAGGCGGCCGGCCGCTCCTCGGGGGTGAGCAGGGCGGGCACGAAGACGCCCGGGGAGGCCTCGTGCAGCCGGCCCCACAGGCCCAGCGTCATCTCGTCCGCGTCGACCGCCAGCCGCTTCGCCAGCCGCCGGTCCACCGGGCCGCGGGCCAGCCGCCAGTAGCGCCCCCCGGCGTCCACGAAGCCGCCCGACGCGAGCGGGTCGTCGAGGTTCCAGTACTCGTGCTCCTCCTTCGGCGGCAGGGCGGCCAGGACTTCGGCGAAGCCGCCGGCGCGGCGGCGGGGCTTGTGCGGCATCCGGGGATCCTCGCAGGCGTCGCGGGCCGCGCGCACTGGAATTGAATGCGGCGGGCCGCTTCCGGCGTGGCAGATACCGACCGTTTGTCCGATTTGATCTATGTTCGGAGGGTCGGGACCGATCAGGAGCAACCGAAGGAGCAAGGGCATGAGTGCCAATCCCCGGATCGTCGTCGGCGTGGACGGCTCGCCCGCCTCGGAGCAGGCGCTGCGCTGGGCGATCGACTACGCGCGGGCCGTCGGCGGGACGGTCCACGCGATCGCCGCCTGGGAGTACCCGGCCTTCTACGGCTGGGCCGGCGCGGGCGTGCCGACCGTCGAGGCCTTCAACCCCGAGGAGCTCGCCGGGAAGACCCTCAGCGAGACCGTCGCCAAGGTGGCCGGCGACGACGCCGGCGTGCGGATCACCGAGAGCGTGATGCCCGGCAACGCCGCCCAGGCGCTGCTGGAGGCCGCCAAGGGCGCCGCGCTGCTCGTCGTCGGCAGCCGCGGCCTGGGCGGCTTCTCCGGCGTGCTGCTCGGTTCGGTCAGCCGCCACCTCACCGAGCACGCGCCCTGCCCGGTGGTCGTGGTGCGCGAGGCCCACGGCGCCGCCGAGCAGTCGGAGTAGCGCACCCGGGGGCGGTGCCCCGGCGGGCCGCCGCGCGGACCAGAATGGAGGCATGCCAGAAGGTGACTCCGTCTACCGCGTGGCGGCCCACTTGCACGAGGCCCTCGCCGGACAGCCGCTGACCAGCGCCGACCTGCGGGTGCCCGCGCACGCCACCGCCGACCTCACCGGCCGCCGGGTGCTGGAGGTCGCCCCGCGCGGCAAGCACCTGCTCGCCCGCTTCGAAGGCGGCCTCACCCTGCACACCCACTTGAGGATGGACGGCCGTTGGGTGGTCTACCGGCCCGGCGAGCGGTGGACCGGCGGCCCGGAGTGGCAGATCCGCGCCGTCCTCGGCACCGACCGGGGCACCGCCGTCGGCTACCGGCTGCCCGTCGTGGAACTGCTGCGCACCGCCGACGAACGGCGGATCGTCGGCCATCTCGGCCCCGACCTGCTCGGCTCCGACTGGGACCCGGTCGAGGCGGTCCGCCGGCTCCTCGCCCGCCCGGGGCGCCCGGTCGTCGAGGCCCTGCTCGACCAGCGCAACCTCGCCGGGATCGGCAACGTCTACGCGAACGAGCTGTGCTTCGTCGCGGGCGTGACGCCGTGGACCGAGGTCGGCGAACTCCCGCACCCCGACCGGCTGGTGGAGCGCGCCCGGCAGATGCTGGAGGCCAACAAGCTGCGCCCCGGCCACATCACCACCGGCGACACCCGGCCCGGCTACCAGCACTGGGTCTACGGCCGGGCCGGACGGCCCTGCCCGCGCTGCGTCACCCCCGTCGTCACCGGGCGCCAGGGCTCGCCGCCGCGCGACCGGACGGTGTTCTGGTGCCCGTACTGCCAGCGCGGCCCGGCCCCGGAGGTCACGGCCGCTCGACCAGCGCGGGGTGGCGCGGGTCGTCCACCCGGACGGTGACGTCGGCCGTCGCGGCGGGCCCGGTCTCCGCCTCGTAGCGGGCGAAGGCGGGCAGCGTCCACTGCTGGTCGGCCGGGGTGCGGCGGGCCAGCGCGGCCGGGCCGAGCGCCAGGTGGACGGTCAGCTCCAGCGGCAGCCAGCGGCCGAGCAGCAGCGCGCCGTCCAGCAACAGCACGCCGCCGGGCGGGAGTTCGGTGTACGGGGCGCGGGTCGACCGGTCGGTGGCCGGGTCGCGCAGGGAGGGCAGGACGCGGCCGCTGCCGCCCGGCTCCAGCGGGTCGAGCACCTCGCGGGCCAGGGCGCCGTCGTCCAGCCAGAGGTCGTGGAAGGCGTCCGCGTCCTGGTGGCCGTACTCCAGCCGGATCGAGGCCGGGCGCAGGAAGCCGTCGGCCGAGACCCGCAGCGTCGGGTGGCCGCGCAGCCGCAGCGGCTTCACCAGCGCGTCGGCGAGCGCCCCGGGGCGGGCGGCCGGCGCGCCGTCCACGGCCACCCGCAGGCGCCGGCCGCGGGCGTCGGGCAGGGCGGCGATGCGGTCGGCGAGCAGCTCGGCCAGGTTGTCGGGGGAGATCGGGCGTACCTGCATCGGGCCGTCCTGCCGTGTCGTAGGGGGCGCTCAGTTCAGGGGGAGGGCGTGCAGGACGTCGTCGTGGCCCGCGTAGAGGCGGGTGCCGTCGAACTGGTGGGCCGCGTCGGTGGCGAGGGTCCAGACGTCCTTCCCCGGACCGGAGTCGTGGAAGGTCCACCCCAGCTCGCCGGTCGCGGGGTGGATCGCGCTGACCCCGCCGGCCGCCGTACCCGGGACGAACAGCGTGTCCCTGGCGACCAGCGGACGGCTGCGGCGGTCCAGCGGGAACGGCAGCCGGCAGGACCAGAGCTCCGCGCCGGAGGACAGGTCGAGGCAGCTGACGACACCCTGGTCCCACGGGACGTACACCCGGCCGCCGTGTTCGAGGGGCGGCAGCGCCCGCCAGGACTCGCCCCGGTGGGGCGCGTAGGTCCAGCCCGGCTCGCCGGCGGGAAGCAGCCTGCGCACGCCGCCGTTGCCGTCCGGGACGAAGAAGCCCCCCGAGCCGGCGACGCACCAGCGCAGGTCCTCCTCACCGGGGGCGGTCCACAGCTCGCGGCCGGTGGCGGCGTCCCGGGCCACCACCTCGGCGCGGCCGCCGAGGAAGCGGAGGCAGGCGAGGAGGCCGCCTCCGATGTGGGTGGCGGGCGTGACCGGCTGCTCCGTCTGCTCGGTGCGGACGGACCAGAGCAGGGAGCGGTCGGTGACCCGCAGCGCGAAGAGGCGGTTCTCCGTCCGGGTGCCGTCGGACCGCGGGCGGCCCCAGGCGTAGCCGTAGAGGATGCCGGGGGCCTGGCGGTCGTAGCCGGCGAGGCGGACCTGCCCCTGGAGCTCGTCGGGCAGCGGCAGGCTCCAGTCGCCGGCCGGGTCGGTGAAGTGCCGGGCGTCGAGGTGGCCCTCGTAGATCGTGAAGAGGTGGTCGGGCCCGACCACCACCTTGCCGAGCACGTCGCCGTCGATGGGCCAGCTGCGGGCGGCCGGCGGGTCGAAGACCAGCAGCCGGGCGGCGGTGCCCTTCTCGTGGTCGAGGACCTGCAGGCCGTTCCTGGAGAGGTAGACCGGGTGGCTCGGCGGGTCGGTGAGGCGCTCCGGGGTCATCGCCTCCGGGCCGCGGTACGTCCAGAGCGGCGTCGGCCCGGACAGCGCGGTCGGGACCGGCCCGGTCGGCCCGGGCGAGGGGAAGGCCCCGCCGACACCCGAACGGCCGAACGCCCAGGCGGCCCCGCCCGCCGCGAGCACCCCGGCCCCGAGCAGCAGCCGGCGCCGGCTCGGCCGCGCGCGCTCCCCGCCGCCCGCGATCACGTCCTCGGGGGCCCCGCCGCCGTCCGTCTCCTCGTCCCACTGCCACGCCGTCCCGCTCGCGGGACCCCCGGACGACGACTGCATACGGCTCTCGCTTCCCCACCGGCGGCCCCACGCCGCCACCCGCCCGGAGAATATCGAACAGTCCGCTATGCATACGAAATGGTGGAAGAGGTGGGGAAAGCGGATCACGCAGGCGGGTGGTCGGCGAGGTCGGCGAGGACGTCGGCGTGGCAGGGGAGCGGGGCGCACCAGCAGCCGAGGCGGTGGCCGCGCAGGGGTGGGACGAGGGCGAGCAGGTCGGGGTGGGCGAGCAGGTGGGCGCGGTACCTGGCGACCATCTCCTCGCGGGTGAGGTCCGGGCCGGGGCGGTACGGGCAGTGCAGCGGGGACTCGGCGAGGTGCCAGCCGCCGCGGTGCATGGCGCGGCCGACGTAGACGACGTCGCGGTACCCGGGGTCGTCGCGGTGGCCCTTGAGGTTGACCACGGTGGTGCGGCGGGGTTCGCTCGGCATGCCGTCCATGCTGGCGCACGGCGGGCCCCGGGGCAGCCCGGGGCCGGTGCGGGCTCGCCTTGACACCGGTGCGGGCCGGGCGTAGCAAAAGAGCATGCGCCATCCGCACGCGACCGGCGGGGCCCCTGGGGCGCGGCCGGGCCCGGACCGGCCGCCGGAGCCCGGGGCCGGCGCGGAGACCGGCCGGGCGGCCCCGCCGTCCGTCCGGGAGACGGCCCGGCGGGCGGACCACCGGCGCGACGAGCTGCTCGCCCTGGCCGCGCGCCGGGTGCTGGAGTCGACCGGGGCGTACGGCTCGCTGGTGTACCTGCGCTCGCGGGACCGCCGCTCGCTGGTGCTGCGCACCATCGCGGGCGTGCCGCTGTCGGTGATGGGCCCGTTCCGGCGGGTGGCCGCCGCGGGGCCGCTGCCGGTCGCGGTCGCCTTCCGGACCGGGCGAGCCGTCGTCCTCACCGACGCCGAGGACACCATGCGGCGCTTCCCGCAGCTCGCGGTCGGCCTGCCGTACGACTTCGTCTCCGCCTGCGAGCCGGTGGGGCGCGGCGGGGAGCGGTTCGGGGTGCTGACCGCGCTGTGGCCGGCCTCGGACGACGGGGTGGCGGCGCCGGCGGCCCGGCGGCTGGCCGAGGCGGCCGCCCAACTGGCCGACGGCCTGGCCGGGTTGGCGGAGTCCGGGCAGTCGGTGGAGCCGGGCTGCGAGGCGGCCGTGGTGGAGCTGCCGCCGCCGTCGGTGCCGACCACCCGGGTCGGGATGTTCGACTGGGACGTGGCCACCGGGTCGCTCGCCGCCGACACCCAGTTCCTGGAGATCTTCGGCTTCGGACCCGGGGAGTTCGACGGCACGGTGGCCGCCCTGGGCCGTCGCGTCGCCCCCGGAGACCTGCCCGGGTTCCGGGCCGCCGCCCGGATCGCGCTGGAGCGCGGCGAGGTGCTGGCCGCCCGGGTCCGGGTGCTCGGCCCGGACGGCCTGCCGTACCCGGTGGAGCTGTGGGCCCGGGTGCCCCGGGCGATCTCCGACGGCCGGACCCACCTGGTCGGCGCGGTGCTGGACCTCCGGAGCCTGACCGCCGCCGCGGCCGCCGTCGACCGGCTGCCCGAGGGCGTGTTCGCGCTCGACCAGGACGGCCGGATCGGCTACGCCAACCGCGCCGTCGAGCCGCTGCTCCGGGCCCGCCGCGAGGACCTGGTCCACCGCCCCCCGTGGGAGGCGCTGCCCTGGCTCGCCGACCCCTTCTACGAGAACCGCTACCGCGCCGCCCAGCTCTCCCAGCGGCCCACCGCCTTCCTGGCCGCCCGACCGCCGGACGGCTGGCTCGCCTTCTCGCTCTACCCGGACCCGCACGGCGTCACCGCCCGGGTGGTCACGGCCGAGGCCCCGCCCGGCGCCGCCGAACCGGCCGCCGTCCCGCCGCCGCCCGCCGCCCGCACGGGGATGGGCGGCACCCACCACCTGCTCCAACTGGCCAGCGCGCTCACCGAGGCGGTCACCGTCCGGGACGTCTGCCGGGCGGTGGCCGAGGAACTCCTGCCGGCCTTCGGCGGCCAGGAGCTCGCCATCTACGCGGTGCGCGAGCAGCGGCTGCACCTGCTCTCGCAGACCGGCTACCCGGACGGCTTCCTGGACGCCTTCGAGGGCATCCCGATGGACACCCGGGTGCCCGGCGCGGAGACGCTCCGCACCGGCACCCCGGTCTTCTTCGAGTCGGTGCGCGAACTCGCCGCCACCTACCCCGGCCTGGCCCTGGACGAGATGGGCGCCTGGGCCTTCCTGCCGCTGATCGCCTCCGGCCGTCCGGTCGGCACCTGCATCGTCGGCTTCGACCTGCCGCGCCCGTTCACCGTGGAGGAGCGCGGCCTGTTCACCGCGCTCGGCGGCTTCATCGCCCAGGCCCTGGAGCGCGCCCGGCTGTACGACGCCGAGTTCGCCCTGGCCCGCGGCCTGCAGCAGGCGCTGCTGCCGCACCGGCTGCCCGAGGTGCCCGGCATCCGGATCACCGCCCGCTACCTGCCCGGCACCCAGGGCATGGAGATCGGCGGCGACTGGTACGACGCGATCGTCACGGGCGAGGACGTCACCCTGGTGATCGGCGACGTCGAGGGCCACAGCGTCGGCGCGGCCGCCACGATGGGACAGCTGCGCAGCGCCGTGCGCGCCTTCGCCACCGGCGGCGACCCGCCCGACGAGGTGCTCGCCCGCACCAACCGGCTGCTGCTCGACCTCGACCCCGGGCTGCTCGCCAGCTGCTGCCTGGTCCGGCTCACCCCGGCCGTCGGGCTCGGCCGGATCGCCCGGGCCGGGCACCTCCCGCCGGTGCTGCGCCACCCCGGTGGGCGGGCCGAGGCGCTGTACGTCCCGGGCGGGCCGCTGCTCGGGGTGGACGAGCGGGCCGACTACCCGGTCAGCGACCTGCGGCTGGGCAGCGGGGCGGTGCTCGCCCTCTACACCGACGGGCTGGTGGAGGACCCGGCGGTGGCGATCGACCAGGGCGTGGACCGGCTGCGGGCCGCGCTGGCCCGGGCGGTGACGGGGGAGGGACTGGAGCAGGCGGCCGAGCGGCTGCTGCGCGAGGTCGGCTCCGCCCGCCGGGTGGACGACGTGGCGCTGCTGCTCACGGCCTTCGGCTGAGCGGCCGCGCCGTTCGGACCCGGCGGCCGCGTCGTGCGGACCGGGCGGGCAGGCCACCGGGACGGGGCCGACCAGGCGACTTTCGTCGGCGGGGGCGGCGACGAAGGAGGACGGCGGACGACCCGGCCGGACCGATAGCCTCGACGGGTGGAAGCGATCGCGCGGGCCTGGAACACGGCGGTACGGACGGCGCTGCCGGGGCCCTGGCGGCCCCGGCGGGTCGTGGGCGAGGCGCTGCTCGCCCTGTTGATGGGCGGCTTCGCCGCGCTGATGGAGCTGCTCTCCAACACCGGCCAGGCGGTGCTCGTCGGCGTCGGGGTCGCGGTGGCGTGGGTGCTGCGCAAGGGACTGCCGGCCACCGTGCTGGTCGTCGTCGCGGCCGCCGCCGGCTGGGCGGTCGGCCCGATCCCGATGCTGGTCTGCGCGGGCTGGACGGCCGGGGCGCGGATCCGCCGGGTCTGGTCGCTGGTCGGCACCTTCGTGGTGGGCTGGGCGCTGTTCACCATGACGGGGGTTCTGAAGGAGGGCGCCTCGCTCTCGCCGAAGCTGGTGCTGCCGCTGTCCTTCGGGGCCTTCCTGGTGGTGGCCGTGCTGCCCGCGCTCTACGGCCGCTACCGGGCGCAGCGCCGCGCCCTGCTGGACGCGCTGCGCGAGCGCAACGAGCAGCTGCTGCGCGAGCGGGTCATGGTGGTGCACCAGGCGCGGCTGCGCGAGCGGCACCGGATCGCCCAGGACATGCACGACAGCCTGGGCCACCAGCTGGCGCTGATCTCGGTGCACTCGGGCGCGCTGGAGGTGGACCGGACGCTCACCGACCGGCAGCGCGAGGCGGTCGGGGTGCTGCGGCAGGCGGCGGTCGCGGCGATGCGCGAGCTGCGCGAGGTGGTCGGGGTGCTGCACGACGAGTCGACGGCGGTGCCGGCCGCCGCCCCGGCGCCCGGCGGGGTGCCCACCGCCGGGTCGGCGGCCACCGGGGCGGGTGCCGGGGCGCCGGCCCGGGGCGGGGTGGACGGGATCGAGGGATTGGTGGAGTCCTCCCGGGCGGCCGGGGCCGGGATCGACCTCACCGTGGAGGGGGAGCGGCGTCCGCTGGCGGCCGCCGTCGACCACGCGGCGTACCGGATCGTGCAGGAGGCGCTCACCAACGCGCACAAGCACGCCCCCGGCGCGCCGATCGGCGTCGCGCTGCGGTACGAGCCGGACGCGCTGGTGGTGGAGGTCACCAACGCCCGCGCGCCGGAGCTCGTGGGGGCACGCGTCGGGGTGGGCGCGGCCGTCAGCGGCGGTCAGGGGCTGACCGGCCTGCGGGAGCGCGCCCGGTTGGTCGGCGGCATGGTGCACGCCGGGCCCACGCCGGAGCAGGGCTTCCGGCTGGCGGCGGTGCTCCCCTATGAAGGGGAGGAGCAGGCCGCGACGGCGGACGGGGCTGAGGACTGGATGCTGGACGGCCTGCCGCCCGTCGAGGAGCCGGAGCGCAAGCGGCGCAGTCCGGCGATGGGCTGCGCCCTCGGGGTGGTCGCGATCGCGGTGACCGTGCTCGGCCTGGCGGTCTGGGGCGTGGTCGCCTTCGTCAAGGGCACCAACGACGCGACCGTGCAGCAGCCGATGTACGACCAGATCAGGGTGGGCACCGCCGAGTCCGAGGTGCTGCAGACGCTGCCGCGCGGCAACGACTTCATCACCGACACGTATAAGGGGACAGGGCCGGAGATCCCGGAGGGCGCGCGCTGCCGCTGGTTCGTCCTGAACGGTGCGCCCGGCGCCGGCTGGAACGAGGAGCACGTGGCGCGATTCTGCTTCCGGGACGGGGCACTGGTGGAGAAACAGGAGTACGTGGCCAAGGGCTGAGTGACCCCGTGCGCGGGCGGGTGCCCCGGCCGGGCGGGCCGGGCCGGTTTCGGATCACGCTGGTCCGGATCGGGGTGGTTCGGAACGGTCCTGCCGGGATGTGAGGATGGGTGCCGCAGCCCACAGCACCGTTCGAGGGGAATGACCAGCGTGATCCGAGTCCTCGTCGCCGACGACGAGCCGCTGATCCGGGCCGGAATCAGGATGATCCTCGGTTCCGCCGAGGACATCGAGGTGGTCGCGGAGGCCGCCGACGGGCGGGAGGCGCTGGAGCTCGCGCGGGCGCACCGGGTGGACGTGGTGCTGCTGGACATCCAGATGCCGGTGATGGACGGGCTGACGGCGCTCGGGGAACTGGCGAAGGTCGCCCCCGGCGCGCGGGCGCTGATCCTCACCACCTTCGGGGAGCGCGAGAACGTCCTGCGCGCCGTGACCGAGGGCGGTGCCGGCTTCCTGCTCAAGGACACCGCACCGCACGAGCTGATCCAGGCCGTCCGGGCGGCGGCGGGCGGGAACGCCTTCCTCTCGCCGGCCGCGACCCGGCACATCGTCGACTCGCTGGCCTCCGGGCGCAGCGCCTCGCTGGCCGCCCGCGCCGTCGCGGCGCGGCGTCGGCTGGAGGTGCTCACCCCGCGCGAGCTGGAGGTGTTGGCCCTGCTCGGAGAGGGTCTGTCCAACGCCGACGCGGGGGCGCGGATCCACATGAGCGAGGCGACGGTGAAGACCTACGTCAGCCGGATCCTGGCCAAGCTGGGCTGCGACAACCGGGTCCAGGCGGCCCTGTTGGCGCGGGACGCGGAGCTCGACGGCCGTCGCTGAGGGTGTTCGCGTGGTCGCCGTACGTGTCGGACGTGACGGATGCCACTCGATGGCGGCGCGGAACCGGGAACTCCGGGTGCGGTGGTGACGGTGCGTCAGCTGACGGTTCCTCCGCGTGGATGGTGTGACGGCTTTCTCGGGCGGACAGGTGTGAGTGAGGGCACGGAATTTGACCGTTTGATCTTGGAAATCTGGTCAAAAATGGTCAAATCGGGCATGATTTTTTGACCCGTACCGCCGGTAACAGTCAACTGACCTGCGACGTCGAAGAATTGCTTGCTGCGTCCGGGTGATGCCCCCTAGCTTCATTGGCGGCGCAACGAGCGCCACCCGGGTTCACCCCGACGCACTGCCCGCCGACTGACCCGCGGCGTGAGGGCGGTGCCCGCCGACGAGACCGGCTCGAACAGGCCGTCGGCGTGCGGAGGTGACCGGGGCGGCACGACACGTCCGACACGTGTCCGGCCGCCCGTCGAGTGAGGTGAGCGAAAGACTGCCGGCCCATGTCCCGGGCCTGGTTCCGCATGCCCACCCGGGACTTGTCGAGAGGAACTGTATGAATCCCCGTCACGAGACCGCCGCTGCCACCGACACCACCGCCACCACCAAGCGCCACCGCGTGCGGATGGCGGTCCTCGCGGGCGCCGCCGTCGCGGCCCTGCCGGTGGCCGGCCTCGTCACGGCCACCTCGGCCTCCGCCGCTACCTCCTCGACCTGGGACGCCGTCGCCCAGTGCGAGAGCGGCGGGAACTGGAGCACCAGCACCGGCAACGGCTTCCACGGAGGACTGCAGTTCAGCCCGTCCACCTGGGCCGCGTACGGCGGGACCGCGTACGCCTCCCAGGCCAACAAGGCGACCAAGGCGCAGCAGATCGCCGTCGCGGAGAAGGTCCTCGCCTCGCAGGGTGCGGGCGCCTGGCCCGTCTGCTCGCAGAGGGCGGGCCTGGGCAAGGGCGGCGCCCCGGCCGTCGCCGACACCTCGGGCGGCACGGCGGCCAAGGCGGCCAAGCCCGCCGCCAAGCCGGCCACGAAGGCCGCCAAGCCCGCGGCCAAGCCCGCCGCCAAGCTGGCGGCCGCGCAGCAGGCGCCCAAGGGGCAGCCCTCGGCCAAGCCGGCGCAGTCCGCGCCGGTCGCGCCGAAGAACACCGCCGCGGGCGGCTACACCGTCAGGAGCGGTGACACCCTGAGCGACATCGCGGCCAAGTTCGGCACCGACACGGACAGCCTGTACCAGAAGAACCTGCGCACCATCGGCGCCGACCCGGACCTGATCTTCCCGGGCCAGACGCTGACCGTCTGACCGTCTGACCGACTGACGGCTGTCCGACCGGCCGAGCGGCCGCCCCCATCAGGGCGGCCGCGCGGGCCGGGCCCGCCGGGTGGGGGGGCCGTAGCGGGGGCCCCCGGCCGGGGGCCCGGGGGGGGACCGCGCCCACCCGGGGAGAGGGCCCACC
>NZ_JBHVRS010000042.1:22669-63533 GCF_042885595.1 Kitasatospora sp. NPDC058046 | reverse complement strand
CGCTACCGAGCCGGCGTCATCCTCGCATCACTGATCTTGTGGCTGCGGGCCGAGGAGCAATGACCCCGCCAAGATCAATTACGAGACACGGCCTAACGCGCCGCGTGACCCGCATGAGCTCGTGACCTACACAAATGCACAACGCTGGGAGAACGGTTTGAGCGTGTACTGCGGCATCGACTGGGCCGAATCGCACCACGATGTGGCGCTGGTCGACGAGGACGGACAACTGCTGGCCAAGCGCCGGATCACGGATGACGCGGCCGGCTACCGGCTGCTGCTGGACCTGCTCTCCGAGTACGGCGACAGCTCCGAGGAACCGGTCCCCGTCGCGATCGAGACCAGTCACGGCCTCCTCGTCGCCGCGCTGCGGAGCGGAACCCGCAAGGTCTTCGCGATCAACCCGCTGGCCGCCGCCCGCTATCGGGATCGCCACGGCGTCTCGCGCAAGAAGTCCGACCCCGGCGACGCCCTGGTCCTGGCGCACATCCTGCGCACCGACATGGCCATGCACCGCCCGCTGCCCGCCGACTCCGAGCACGCCAGAGCCGTCACCGTGCTGGCACGGGCCCAGCAGGACGCGGTCTGGAACCGTCAGCAGCTGGTCAACCAAGTCCGCTCGCTGCTGCGCGAGTACTACCCCGCAGCCCAGGCCGCCTTCCAGCACAAGCAGAGCGGCCTCGCCCGACCCGACGCCCGCACCATCCTGACGGCCGCGCCGACACCCGGCCAGGCCGCCCGGCTCTCCCTCGCCCAGCTCCGCTCGGCCCTCAAGCGGTCGGGCCGACAGCGCGGCATCGACGCCGAGGCCGAACGCCTGCGTGAGGTCTTCCGCGCCCCGGCTGCCCACCAGCCCCCGGCCGTCGAGGAGGCGTTCGGGAAGCAACTCGTCGCATTGATCAAGCAGTTGGACGCGGCCTGCGTTGCTGCCGACGAGCTGGCCAAGGCGGTCGAGGCCAGCTTTCGCGAACACCCCGACGCGGACATATACCTGAGCTTCCCCGGCCTCGGCGTCCAGCTCGCCGCCCGCCTCCTCGCCGAGATCGGCGACGACCGCCACCGGTTCGCCGACGCCAGAGCCCTGAAAGCCTACGCCGGCTCCGCGCCCATCACCCGCGCCTCGGGGAAGAAGAGCTTCGTGGGACGCCGGTTCGTCAAGAACAACCGGCTCATCTCCGCCGGCTTCCTCTGGGCGTTCAGCTCGCTCAAGGCCTCGCCAGGAGCCGACGCCCACTACCGCCGCCGACGCGAAGCAGGCGACTGGCACGCCGGAGCCCAGCGCAACCTGCTCAACCGCTTCCTCGGCCAGCTTCACCACTGCCTTCAGAACCGGCAGTTCTTCGACGAACACCGTGCCTTCACCTCCCCTCTCACGTCATCGTTGGCGGCTGTGGCTTGACTTCTTAGGACCCAGAGATGTCTCTCAGGCCCGTCGGCCCCGCTCGCCCAGCGGACCGCGGCCATGCGGGCCTTGGTGAGCGAGTGCCCGCCGCACCGGATCGAGCAGCAACCTGCGCGTCACGCCAGAAACCGGATCGGACATGCCCGGTCAACGCTATTTCCGAGTAGATCGAGGCAGGCAAACGATTCCACTCTTTCGAATGAATCACTGCGGAGAGCCGTTATGAATCGCCAAAAGCGAGGAATCGAGGACGGGAAACTAACGCTCGGGAGCTGACCATGTGGGCCTTCGCTACGGGGGGCATCGGACACCCCTTCTCGGTAACCGGGTTGCAGGACGCGGTTCGGGTGACGCCGCTGCGTTCTTCGACCACATCGCAGCTGCGTCGGGCCGCGATGTGTCCGGGCAGGCTGATCTGGCGGCTTTCGCCTGGTGCCACCTCGTGCACCGGGCCCTCCGCAGTGGCGTCCCCACCGGCCCGGCCCCGGTCGGATCCAGGTGACGTTCACCGCGGCCGGGCAAACGGGCACGGCCGGAAGAGCAGACACCGCCGCCCTTCCCCTGCTGTTCCGATCACCGTCGTGGCCGGTGCGCGAGCGGCCGGGGCTGGCCACCATCCGCCGCCTCGCCGAAGGCTGTCGTCAGCGGGGCGACCCGAACCATTCGAGAGGTCAGCCGTAGAATTGAGCGCAATTCGATTCCCTCCTGCACCCTGGCACATCGCCGGTGACATGATCGTCTCACTGTGGCGCATTCCAGCCGACGAGCTGCCGGGCTGGCCTCTGCCTCTGCATTGCCGGCCCTGGATCACCCGCGGACGCAGCACCCTGATCACGTTCTGGGTCGACTATCGCGGCGAAAGTGTCATCGCGTACCATGAGTTCCTTATCGCACAGGTCATTCGGCACGGGCGACGACTCACTGCCAGTGCCGTCGCGGCCTGGGTCGACGACGAGCGCGCCCTTCACGGCGGACGGGTCCTGTGGGGCGTACCCAAAGAGCTGGCCACCATCATCCTCCAAACCGACGCTAGCCGTACGGACGCCGAACTCTTCTCCGCAGGCTCCCTACTCGTGCGCGCCGTCCATCGCACCGGACTTCTCCTGCCGCTCCGCGTCCCGGCCCGTGCACATCTGGTCCAGCAGTTGCCCGACGGAGCGACCTGTCGGGTGTCAATGGAGATCAGAGGCCGGCCCGGCGTCGGGCGAACCAGGGTGATGGCGGTCCCGTCGGCACTGACCGCCTTCCTCCAAGGCCGCCGACCCCGGCTGTCTCTGACCGTGCACTCATTCCGCGGCACCTTCGGCCGGGACTCGTGACATTCATCGGAGGCGACCGTGCAGTGCCGAGAGGTACGGGGAATGTACCGGTGCTGACTGCTCGAATGCGCGGGCGACCGCCGCCCGCTTGCGGCGGTCGACGTCGTTTACTCCATCGGTGGAATCCGATGAACGGGGGCGTCACGCCCCTGCCGTAGCGCGGCTAATCTATCATTTGCAGGATTTACAGTTCGACTACAGATTGATTCTGTATAGGAGAATCCGATCCTCTGGCGGATCGTTCGCAGTACTACGGTGACCGACGCGATTGCCTGCCATGCCGGGACAGTTGAGATCGACCTGAAGGGGAGGAATCGGTGGCGACGGAACTCAGGAAGGTCCTGGTGACCGGGGGGAGCGGATTCCTCGGGTCGGAGATCTGCCGACAGTTGGCGAACCGCGGCACCCTGACCAATTCGGTCAGCCGGCGGCCCAACCGCGAACTGGAGGACCTAGGCGTCCGCCAGTACCAGGCAGACATCGCCGCCACGTCCGACCTCGCCGTCCTGGCCCTCGCCGCGGCGGGCTGCGACGCGGTGATCCACAGTGCGGCTCTCGTCGGCTTCAGCGGTTCGCCGCGCCCCTACTGGCGGACCAACGTCCTGGGCACGCTCAACGTCGTCGCGGCCTGCCGCCTGCACCGCATCCCGGTGCTGGTCCACACCTCCGCCGCCCGTGTGGTCTCCCGCCCACGCGGGCTGGAGAACGCCGACGAGACCGTTCCCTACCCGAGGCACCATCCGGCCGTGTACCCGAGGACGAAGGCCAAGGCCGAGCAGATCGTCCTCGCTGCGAACTCGCCATCGCTGGCCACACTCTCCCTGCGCCCCCACGCAATCTGGGGGCCCGACGACCCGCATCTTCTCCCGAGCCTGCTCCGGGCGGTCCGGGGCCACCGGCTCCGCATGCCTGGCGACGGGTCCGCGCTCGTCGACGGCACGCACGTCCGCACCGCCGCGTACGCGCACCTGCTGGCCGTGGATCGCCTCCACGAACGACAGACGGTCGGTGGTCGTGCCTACTTCATCGCCCAGGGCGAGCCGTACCCGGTCGGCACCCTGGCGCTCCTACTCCTGGACAGTGCCGGAGTCTCGGCGCGCTGGGCATCGCTACCGGGACCTCTGTTCCGCAGCGCGGCAGCGGCCCGGGGGGCGGCCGCCCGGGTCGCTCGTTCCGTCGGCTCTCATACGCCGAGTCGCTTGTCGGTGCCCGACCTCACCCGCCCCCACTGGTTCGACCTTACTGCCGCCCGAGCCAACCTCGGTTTCATCCCACCCCTCACTATGGCCGAGGGCCTCGCGGAGCTGACCCCAGACGGCCGCCTGTCCGCTGCCGCCGAACTACTGCTGGGCACACGGCTCAGACGACCGCGGTCGGAGAATGTCACAAAGGTGCTCCCGGAGGACCTGGGAGGCGACCGGCCAGGCGAACCCGGTCCCAGCCGATGCTGACTCCTCGATCGAGAATGGTCGGACACCGGTCGTCTTCGTGCTGGTGAGCGTCGGCGTCGTCACTGACCAGTGCCTGTCGGCGAGAGTGCCCGGGCTGGAGCGCATCACGGGCGCCGCAAGACTACGGCACGGACTGCGCAGCCGTCTGCCTGTCGGACAGACACGGTTGGGGCACCCTCGCCGACCGATCGGCACGGCGTTCGGGGCGATGGTCAGGTCCGGGTCTTGCGCGCGATGAGCGCGCGGGCGGTGGGTGCCCCCTCCAGGCACACGACGCGCTCCGTCTCCAGCCCCCTCTCCGCGAGCCAGGCGGTGTACTCGGGCACCGTGTAGTTTCGACCCCAGGTATCCAGCAGCATGGTCAGGCTTATGAGTGCTGCGGACAGAGGCCCACGCTTATCGTCGTCGACGAACGACTCGCAGATGATCAGGGCACCGCCCCGCGGCAGGGCCTTCGCGCAACCGGTGAGGATCCGCTGGGCATCGGCCTCGCCCCAGTCGTGGAGGATGTTCGACAGCAGGACGATGTCATGACCCTCGGGGAGGGGATCGGTGAAGAAGTCCCCGCCCACGAGGTCGACACGGTCCGCCAGACCTGCCGCGGTGATGCGCGGACGGGTGAGCTCGCAGACGAATGGCAGGTCGAAGATGGTGACCCGCAGCTCGGGAAGGCACCGGCACAACTCGACAGCGAACGCTCCGCCCCCGCCGCCCACATCTAGGACCGACCGGACCTCGCCGAGGTCCAGCCGCTCGGAGAGCCGGCTTGCAGTGAATGCGGACAGCGCGTGCATGCCCTCCCAGAAGTGCTCCACCATCACCGGGTCCGCCGGCACGAACATCGACTCCTGGCGCTGCGGGTCCCAGGACACGGGGCGGTTGCCGCGCAACGCTTCGGCCAGTCCGGAGAGGGCAGGGTAATCGCGCTGGTCGAACAGTGTCACCCAGCCACCGAAGTAGTACGGCCTGCCGCGTACGAGGAACTCCTCGGACAGATCCGTGTTCCGGTAGGCGCCCGCGTCGTCACGTAGCAGGAGACCGAGCGCGGTGCACGCGGTCAGCAGCAGTTCAGCCGGCCGCTCCTCGATGCCGTGCCGTTCGGCGAAGACTGCCACGGTCGCAGAGGTCCCGGACAACTCGGTGAACACCCCCAATTCGGTGGCCACCGCCAATGCCTTGAAGGCCGCCACGCCGAAGGTGAGGTCCAGCAGCGGGAGCGGCACATTGGGAACATTCATGACGATCCTTCGAGGAGAGTCGGAAGCCTCCGCGAGGCCGGTCTCGCCGCGCCACGTCAGCGAGGAGGAGCGGCTGCACATCGGCCTGCGGGCGTCGGAGCCGCCTGACGCGTCTGCGGCAAGAAGGGCACTCGAGACTCGCCGAGCGGAACGATGACGGGATGTCACCCAGCCGCGGCCAGGACGGGGGCCGCATGATCCAGAGCTTGGCCGGACCGTTGACGACGACAGACTCCATCCGCCGGGCCGGGGTGGGTCTGGAGAGGACGAGGCCAGGGCCATAGGATAGGTCACCCTTGTCGGCACACGTCGGATCGAAGCTGCCCGGCCGGTCCAGGTGGGCCTCCGGGTCCCGTCCTACCGCGCCGAACCTGAGCAGGGTCGCCTGCCCCTGCCTGAGGACCACGCCCTCGCCGAGGTCGATGTCTTCCAATGGGTAGACCAGTGGCTGTACATCGTCGGACTCTCCTGGCGCATGGTCTCCTCGATGGTGCCCGCACGGACGGCGGCCAGGTGGCGAGGGTGAGTGAGGAGTGACTAGATGCTGCCGGCCGGCTCGGACCCGGCACCGAGCACCAAGCAGAGCGGGTCGTGGGACTCCTCCTCGGTCGGACCAGTCCCGTCGTCGCCGCTGATCACGTCGCTGACAAGCTCGCGCCCGGGATCGCGCCGTTTGAACTCCAGCAGGTCGGTCAGGCCCCCCGTTGACGTCCTCCCGCGCGGCCGTCGTCTGCTCGGCCGACGCCGAGGCCGTCAGCATGGTGGCATCGCTTCGGTGGCCGTCGCTTCGACCCCGGGCCGCGGTGCGGGACAGCCGACGGGGTGAGAACGAGGGCGCCACCCGACGCCGCGCCGTGCGCTGTTCGTCGCCGTGGAGGTGGGAGAAGTTCCGACGGGAGACGGTCTGTCCCATCGGTCACACCTCGGATACCGAGGCCAGGGCCGGGCCAGTGCTTGGGGGACCACGGGAGATCCGCGTGTCGCCGTCCAAGGCGCGGATCTCCAAACTGCGGATCACAGTCCGGGCAACACCACCGTACGGGAGTTCGACCAGCACAGCGGGCCCGGCGGAGCGCAGCTCAGCGTTCTGTCCATGGGGGTTCGTCGCATTCATGTCCCGCTTTGGGCAGCCGCTGTCATCTGGAGCCATGGCCGCTCCTCAGGATCGTTCGGACACGTGCCATCATATCTTCGCGGGTCATTGCGGCAACCCGCCCAGGCGCTGGAAGAACACGGTTCGGAGTCGTCGGGCAAGGCCGACCACCATCAGGCTCCGCACCACTATTTTAGTCGCCGGCGGCAGTCCCGGCTCGTCCGAACGCGTTAGATTCGGCACCGTGGTCGCGTCGTTCCGGATCACCCGGCGCACAGTCCCAGCAAGCGCGGGAAATGAGGTGTGCGGCTGCGCAGGTGAGAGGTGATTCTGTCCAACTTCAGAAGTTGGACCAGAACCACAACTCACGTATAACGACCTGGTGCGTGATAGGGGCGGCGATGTGACCAGCAGTGTTGTGACCGGCATGATCTGACGCTGTGGCGATCAAGGTGAATCGTGCCGTCCTCGGTCATCAGGTGCTGACTGGAGCCTCGCGCCAGCATCCCTGGCAGGTCGGAGTTGAGGGGCGACGGCATGTCGCCCGTGGTGGAGTGCGTCGACGCGCGGCGGGTGCGGGTGCCAGGCACCGGCTCGTGTTCGTCGACCGGGTGGCCGCCACGCTCATCCACCTGCGCCGCGACCTGCCGCGCTCTGTCCTGGCCCTGCTGTTCGGCGTCGACCGCTCCACGATCAGCCGGGCTGCTGGCGAGGTCCGCGGCCTGCTCGCCGGCCGAGGCTTCGCGATGCCCGATCGTCCTGGGATCCGCCTGCGGACTCTCGCAGAGACGTTTTCGCCTATGCACAGGCCGAGAGAGACGTGCTGCGATTGGACGCCACCGAGGTCCAGGTCCGCCGCTCTGCCCCGTACCGTAGTGGGCGTCGGGCCTACGTTTCCGGCAAGAAGAAGCAGAACACGACGCAAAGGGCCGTAGCCTGTGGGCCGGTAACCTCCGCCCAGGACGCATGCACGACGCCACCGCGATACGGGGTGAAGGCATCGACGATCTCTTCCGTCAGTTCCCCAAGGTCCAAGTACTTTTCAACGAAGGCTACTTTGGCCTCCGAAGGGGCCATCCCGGCAAGGTCCTCACGCCATCCAGGACGCCGAACAAGATCGCCGCTCCCGAGGTGCATGCGGCTGGAGAACAGGCTTGCTATGAGCACTCTTTTCCCAGCGCATTCCCGTCGAGCACGCTCTCGCCGACCACAAACGGTGGAAGAGACTGGCCCGCTGGACCAACCGCCGCGACACTCCCGGCGACCTACCTCGCCGTCGCCGGCCTCGTCTCCGACCGCACCACCGCAGTGTCTGACCAGCGGTCCTGCTCAGGCCATCACATCGCCGCCGCTATCACGCACCAGGTCGTTAGTCTTCGGAATAGAGCCCAAGGCGATGGTTCCACTCTCGCGTGAAGTTGCTGACGAGGTTGCGGATCGCGGAGTCTGTTCGAGGTTGGGTCAGGACCGGGTCGCTCCCGCGCAGGGGACACCGCGGTCCCCGTGTGTCGGACCGGTCCTCCTGCAGGGTTCAGCCGTGCCCGGTGGATGGTACCGGTGCGGCCCTGGTGGGGAGAGGGCCGAGTAGGGCCGGATGGTCGGGGGTCAGGTAGTGGCCCGAGAGGCGGTCGGCGGCGCCCGCCGCGAGGAGCAGCGCGCCCCGGGTGCCTCGGTCGGTGGCGGTGGTCCGGCCCTCGGCGTGCTCCTTCAGGTACCAGCTCTGGATATGGGCCTTCCAACTGTCGGGGGGGAACTGCTCGTCGAAGTGGGCGGCGGCCATGCCGATGGTGAGCAGGCCTGGGTGGTAGGCGAAGACGGGCACGTCGTGGCGGCGGAGTTCAGAGGCGAGGTTCTCCGCGAGTTTGATGACGGCGGCTTTCGAAACCGAGTAGGCCGACAGAAGCGGCCACCGGTGAAGTCCGGCGCGGCTGGCCACGATGATGACCCGGCCATGGCGTTCGATCAGGGACGGCAGGAAGACGCGGCATGGCAGGTAGGTGCCGAGAACGTTGGATTCCTGGGTGGACCACCACTGCTCGGGGTCGTTCTCCCATGCAGGGCCGACCGGGCCGGGGACGCCGGAGTTGCAGATGAGCGTGTCCACCATGATGCCGCGCCGGTCCAGTAACGAGGAGAAGCCGTGTAGGGCCGCCAGGTCGGTGCTGTCCACGGCGGCGGTGCCGAGGACGCCCAGGGGGCCGAGGGCCTTGCGGGTCTCGGCCAGCGCTGCCGGGTCACGGCCTGTGATCAGCACCCTGGCGCCGTGTCGGAGGAAGGCGCTGGCCATGGCCCGACCGAAGCCGCGTGATCCGCCGGTGATCAGAACGGTGCGCGCGGTGAGGTCGGGTTCGTCTCGTGCGGTAAGAGTAGACCCGTTCGCGGCGGGGCCGTGGGTGTCGGGGGCCTCCGGTGTACATAGCCCGCGCAGGGGCTTGCCGGAGGCGGTGCGTTCCACCGAGGTGACGGCGGTGATCCGGCGGGGCCGGTTGTGGACCGCCAGCCGCTGGGTGATGAACTCCTGAAGTTCACCCTCCAGCCCCGCGGTGAGCCGGTGTCCGGGTGTCAGCACGACGCGGGCAAGGGGGACTTCGCCATCGCGGGGGTACGGCGCGGCGACCAGCAGGGCGTCCTGGACCGCGGGGTGCTCGCGCAGAACGCCCTCGACCTCACTGGGAGAGATCTGGTGGCCTCGGTACTTGATGATGTCCTTGAGACGGTCGATCACCTCGAGGCAGCCGTCGTCGTGGACGCGGACCAGGTCCCCGGTGGCGAACCATCCCTCGGCGTCCGTGAACCGGACCAGGCTTCCGTCTGGTTTCAGATAGCCGTCGGCGATCTGAGGCCCGCGCAGGTGCAGCTCGCCCGTCCCGCCCATGCACTCGTCGGTGCGGACCCCGACGTCAGGCGGCCCCGGCACCACGCGGTAGTCGATCCCTGGGACTGGCTGTCCGCAGCAGCCGGGGCGGCGTGGAGCGCCTCGTCGGGCGAAGTGGGACGCGCCGGCCTCGGTGAGGCCGTAAGCACCGTCTACCGGTACTCCCAGGGCCTGCTCGTAGCACCTGGCGGTCTGGGCGGACAACGGGGATCCGCCGCTGAGCACCTGCTGGAGGCTCCCCAGGCGCCACCGCCCCTGAGTCACCCGTTTCGCCAGGTCGTGGACCATTGACGGGACGGCGTGCACCAGTGTTATGCCGTACGTGTCCACCGCGTCGAGGGCCGCGGTGCTGTCCCAACGGGGCAGCAGCACCATGGTCGCGCCGGTCAGCAGGGCCTGGTTGAGGATGTACTGCATCCCGAACAGGTGGCTGAACGGAAGCACCCCGAGCAGGACATCGTCCGGGGTCAGGTGCCGGGCCAGGGACAGCTGGACCTGGCCCGCGATGAGGTTGCGGTGGGTAACCGCGATGGGTTTGGGGCTCCCGGTGGTTCCCGACGACCAGGGCAGCAGCGCGAGTCCAGTGGGAGCGGCGGCCTCCGTGCCGGAATCGGCCCCGGAGCCCGGGGCGATCCTGGACAGGGTCGTCCGCGACCGACTGCCGCTGAGCACTCTGCGGGCTCCGATACAGGCTGCCCGGCGGGCCAGTTCGGGCGCGGGCGAGCCGTGTATGACCGGACTCACCACGGCTCCCGCGGCAAGCAGGCCGAACAGGCCGGCGACGAAGCCGATCCCGTTCGGCGCGCTCAGCACGACCCGCTCGCCGGGGTCGATTCCGGAGCGGCGAAAGTCGGCGGCGGCAGCCAGGGCCCGCTCCGACAGGTCCTGGTGGGTCCAGCGCTCGCCTGTCTCTGCGTCGATCAGCGTGGTGCGCGACGCGACCTGCGACCCGGGGCGCAGCAGCATGGTGTCGAGGGTCGTGTCGGGTATGCCGGGCAGCGGTTCGCCGAACCGCGAAATGGTCGTGTGCATGTTGGACTCCAGTAGTGTGGGCGGCTATCCGGGCGGGACGGCGGTCAGGTCCCGTCCGTGCCGCGGGCCTCGAAGGGTGTGGTAGTCGGCCGCGGCGCGGCGTGCAGGAGGCTGCCGTCGAGCAGGAGGCGGTCGACACGGAGGAGGGCGAGTCTGGCCGCGGCCAACAGGTGTGTCGGTAGTTGTCCACCATGCGTTCGTGACCGCATATGTTGCAGAGCATGTGCAGGTCCCAGAGCACCGCACGAGAGGGGCTGTCGTTCGTGGAGATCAGGCATTGGAAGATCAGGAGCCTGGCGTCGGGCGACATCTGGCGGGCGAGGCCAGCCAACTCGGGCACGGGCGCGAGCATGAGAGCGTTGGCGGCCATCGCGGCGACGCGCAGCCCGGCGTCACCGGGATGGTCGGCGAGGTAGCCGAAGAACCTCCGGCCATGCAGGACCGTGAAGGCGGACTGCCCGGTACGCATGGCCTGGCCCGGGGCTCCGAAGGACCAGTAGAACAGGCCGCCGTTCAGTCGAGCGACGGGCCGCAGCGAGGCCTCCGCCGTGCCGCACACGGGGTCGCCGACGAACGTCAGGGTGAACGCGTCGTCGCGTCGGGTGACTAGGCCGGCGGATTCCAGGTAGCGCAGCAGCCGTGCGAGCGCGTCGGGGTCGACAGGAAGGATCCTGGCGCGTTCGTCCACGCGGGCGGGGAGGTGGTTGTGCAGGCCCAGCTCGGCGGCCGCTGCGATCGCTTGGGTTGTCCAGGCTTCCGTCAGCATGGCCAGCAGCACTCGCTCGTTGCCGTGCCACCTCTCATCTCACTGGCCAGGTGGGAGGCCAGTGCTCGCGGATGGCGGCCCGGGACCCGTAGTTCCAGTCGGTGGTAGCCCAGGTCGTTCGGATCTCTGTCGGTGCGGTAGTAGAAGACGGTAGAATCCTCGCCGGGATTGAAGCCACCGCTCTCGGGGAGCAGTGTGCCCTGCTCCCCGAATAGGCAGCGGAGCCAGTCCAGGACGGCTTCATCTCCTCCCCGGACACTGAATGCCAGGTGGTGTTCGGTGCGTTCGGTGCGTTCGCGGACGGCGATCGCGGTCAGCGGTGACCCGGTCGGCACCGGCAGTACAAAGAGCTCGACGCTCATGCTGCTGCACGCCTCCTGAGGGAGGGCGATGCGCAGGATGGACAGGTCCAGGTCGGCGAGCGGGATCCGGTGGCGTCGGGCGAGACGGTCTCTCACCACCACGCTGGGAACGGGCTCCTCCACCTTCAGCCCTGAGTTGCGCAGCGCGGCGACGAGCCGGTCACGCGAGGGCGGGAAGACCATTGCCGCCACGTGGTCGGGGCTGCAGTGGGCTGTCACTGCGCTCAGTTGGTCCTCGTCGAGCCCGCGGAGGATCCTGCCGGGGAGGTCTTCGGGGGTGGTGCTTCGGACGAAGTCGAGGGCCTCTTCGATCGCGCTGCTGTCCGCCGGACCGAGTTCCGCGGCCCAATCGGTTGTGTGTCCCATGGGGAGCTCCTGAGGGAGGATGCCGCGCCGGTCCGCTCCGGGGCCGCCTCCGCGATGCGTTCAAGTAGAACCAGGGTCTGGTCCTCGTGGCGGGAGGGCTTCCTGCCTGACTGGCTGCCTGGGGATGATTCGATGCTCTGAGGGACCGTCCCCGTGTCCTGGCCCGGCAGCCGGGTAGCCATCGACCGGGCACCGGACTTGTCCGAAGGTCCGGCTGGAGCGCTCCCCTGCGCGTCCGCGGCCTCGACCCGAGTGGACAGCCGCAACCCGGAGCACAGCCGCGTCATGGGTTCCACGAGCGATGCCGTGGTCATCAGCATTCTGGGGCTTGTCAACAGGCACCTGGCGGTCTAGCCGTCGCTCCACGAGGTGTCGAGTGGGACGGCCTCTGAGTAGGGCGCGACCGTAGCGAGGCATGAAGGCAACCACGCGGCCTCGCTCGGCAGGAGCAGCGCCGTGCCTGTGTTCCTCGTCATCTCCGGGATGTGTGCGCGTGTCGCAGGTGCTGCGCCCAGCGGGCGAGCTATTGGTAGGTGACCGTCGTGTGCTCGCCGATCATGGCAGTCCGATCGCTCCCGCTCGTCACGGTGCTGACGACGGTATGTAGGGACACGGTCGGCTTCCTTCGTCGGGGGCCGTTGCGGTCCGTGGGCCAGGAGACGTGCGGGCAGGAGTGCGGGGGAGACCTACAAGGGGGCTGAAGGATTCCCGGATGCACATCAAGTGCATGGTGACGCTCTCGACCACGTAGACCTGGGTCGCGCGCGCACTCCAGTGCTGGCCGACGAGCCACGCCCTCAGAACCGAGTGTACGACGACGCGCGGCAGCGCCAGCCGGGCAGAAGCCAGCGTGATCCCGATGGGCCGCGTCGGATCGGCCACGGCGGCGGTGTGGACCGGGTCCACCCGCTCGCACAGGGCGACGGTGTTTCATGAGACCTCGGCCCCCGGGCCCGGTCAGCAGCCGAAAACGGCGCACCAGGCACTCGTCGCACATGCAGGGCAGCAGCGCGTGCACGGCTGGACCCACCCACGCCCAGGAGACCAGCCCCGGGTCAACTCTGGCCCTTAGCGTGGCGCCGACCATCCGCTGCAGCAGCAAGATTTTCATCACCTTATACGCGAAGAGCGTGTGGGTCTAAGGGGAGGCGAGTCCTCGTACCTGCGCTTGCACGTGCCATCCCCCGGTGGAGGGGAGCAGCTGGATCATGCGAGAAAGGCACCATAGGGCGCCCCTCCACGGCGCTCGCCGGGTGTC
Organism: Kitasatospora sp. NPDC058046; assembly: GCF_042885595.1. Lineage (NCBI taxonomy): Bacteria > Bacillati > Actinomycetota > Actinomycetes > Kitasatosporales > Streptomycetaceae > Kitasatospora > Kitasatospora sp. NPDC058046. The sequence goes on along the minus strand of NZ_JBHVRS010000042.1, from coordinate 50,371 downwards.
GTGCACTCTTCGGCGCGCAAGGCAGTTCGCGCGGAGCGTTCGGGGCCGAACGTGAAATCAGGACACTCGGAGTGTCGTGGGAATCCTGGTGTGCATCCACCTCCAGAGTGGCACACCGTCTCCCCGGCCGCACACACGGTGCAGGTGCCGTCCCGTAGCCCTGGCTACCAGTGCCCCGCCCGGCACTGAACCGCAAGCAAGACCGACCACTACCTGACCGCTTTGCTGGCCCTTCCGGCCGTTCGCCGTGGACGCCATCACCGTGGCCGTGCCGGATTCCCTGCCGCGAAACTGCCCCCGCAATCTCGTACCCTCGACATTTCGAACGGGTACCCCATGTTGTCGCGCTGCAGAACGGTGTCCTGTCGCCTGAGAAGTCCGCGTGCACCCGCTCAACGACTCGACGGGAACTGTCCACCCTGCCCTCGCACAGGTCCTGAGGGGCCTCTCCGGCGATGGCGTCGCCGCCGGATTCCGGCCGGTGCGTTACAGTTTCCGATCCGTGCAATGGCCTCCCACTCAGGCTCTCCCCCTCCCGAGCACCCTCACGGCACCTGGTGCGGGGTCGCACACCGGGCCAGTTGCCCGGAACTCGGCCCGGGACGATGCTGGACTGAGTATGAAGCGACTCGTCCAGCGGCCTGATCCGAACGCTTTCCTCCTCCCCCGTAGAGGCATCTATGAACGGTCTCTTTCGACTCGACGGCAGAACCGCGCTGATCACCGGGGCAGGCGGTGGATTGGGCCGTGAGATCGCCCTGGGGTTCGCCGAGGCCGGTGCCGACGTCGCCTGCGCGGGACGCACCCTCACCGCACTGGAGATGACCGTCCGGCAGGTGCGAAGCCTGGGCCGGAGGGCCCTGGCCGTCCGATGCGACGTCTCGGACGAGAACCAGGTGGCCGACGCGGTCGCCGGGACGATCGACGCGCTGGGGCCACTGGACATCCTCGTGAACAACGCCGGGGTGGCCGACGTGCCGCCGGCGCGCGTGCACGAGGTCGCCACCGAACGATGGCACGACGTCGTCGAGGTGAACCTACACGGAGTCTTCTACTGCTCTCGGCAGATTCTCAGGGGCATGGTGGAACGACAATCCGGCAAGATCGTCAACATCGCGTCGATGTGGGGTCTGGCCGGGTCCGCGACAATCCTTCCTATGCCCGCCTACACCGCGGCCAAGGGGGCCGTGGTCAACCTGACCCGCGAACTCGCCCTGGAGTACGCGGGCGACGGCATCCAGGTCAACTGCCTGTGCCCCGGCTTCCACGCGACCGGCATCTCCGACCACGTCTACGACGACGAGGAGTTCGTGGCGGCGGCGACGACGCTCACCCCCATGCGGCGGATCGCCCGCGCCTGCGAGATCAGGGGCCCCGCCCTGTTCCTCGCCTCAGCGGCCTCCGACTTCATGACAGGCCAGACGCTGGTCGTCGACGGCGGCCTTCTTGCCGGGTAACCCGACCGGGAGCCAGGAAGTGCCATGCCGCGAGGAGTTCGACGTTCTTCCGGACGCTGTCGGCTGCAGCGCCCGGCGACGGCGAGTGGGCACGTACTGGTCACTCACCGTTCCGTTCAGGGTCCAGTTGGTTGCCGGCGTGTTCGGCCAGGCTCCGCAGATCGGCCGCGGCGAGCAGCATCGCCGCTGAGAGGTCGATGCCGAGGCGCTGGCTGATCCCGATCGAGAGTTCCGTCGCCATCAGGGAGTCGAGGCCGAGACTGACGAGCGGAGCCCCCCGGTCGATACGGTCAGGTGTCGTCTCCAGGACGTCCGCCACCATCGCAGCCAGAGCCTCCTCCGTCCGTTCCCCGGCCGTCGCCTCGTCGTCGGACGACAGGGCGCGTAGGGCGACGCTCTCCTGCCGCTCCCCGGAGAGGAGTTCGGCGGTGCGGGGTGCGGTGACGGTCGGCAGGTAGAGCTGCAGCGGCGCGGGGCGCAGCCGGGCGACGCACAGGACGACGTCCTCGTGGTCGGCGCGCTCCAGTACTCGGTCGAGGGCGCCGAGGGCGTAGGCGGCCGTCATGGTGGTCAGCCCGACGGCTTCCAGGTCGGCGGCGAGGCCTTGGTCGTGGACGTAGCCGACGTCGGAGAGCGGCCCCCATTGGATCGCCAGCCCGGGGAGCCCGGCCTTCCGCCGGGCGGCCACGAGGGCCTCCACGGCGGTTCCGGCCGCGGCGTAGGCCGCCTCGGTACGGTTGCCCAGGGCGACCGCGGCGGAGCTGTGCACCAGGAAGAGGTCCAGGTTCCGTTCCCGGGTGAACTCGTCGAGGAGGAGGGCAGCCGTCAGTTTGGGTGCGAGGACGGCGTGCGTCTGGCGGGCCGTGAGCTGTTCGGTCGGCGCGCTGTGGAGGACCATCGCCGAGTGGACCACGCCGGCCAGCCTGCGGCCCCGGGCGTCGAGGTCGGCGAGGACCTCGCGCAGCGCCGACGGGTCGGCGGCGTCGGCGGCGTGGGAGGTGACCCGGACACCTTGCCGGCGCAGGTCTGCGAGCAGGGCGGGGGCCTCGGGGGTGGCCCGGCCCCTGCGGCCGACGAGGATGAGATGACGGGCGCCGTGCACGGCGAGGTGGCGGGCGGTGGCGGCTCCGAAGCCAGAATGGCCGCCGGTGATGAGGTACTCGGCCGTCGGGTCGAGGCGCAGCGGCGCGATCTCCGGTACGACGGGGGGCGCCTCGTCGAAGGTGATCACGATCTTTCCGAGGTGACGGGAGTGCCGCAGGGCGGCGAAGGCCTCGTCGATCCGAGTGGCCGCGTAGCGGCGGTGCGGCAGGGCAGTGAGACCACCCTGCTTTAGCCGGCTGGCGAGTTCGCGGGCGTAGCCGCTCCGAAGGTCTTCTGTGAAGTCCAGGATGTCGACGCCGTGGAACGAGGCGTTGCGCTCGAACACGCCGGAGGGCAGAGCCCGGTCGGCGAGGAAGTCGCGCCTGCCCAGTTCTACGAAGCGGCCGCGCGGCTTGAGCAGCGCCAGGCCGCGCAGCATCGCCTCCCCGGTGAGCGAGTTGAGGACGACGTCGACGCCCTCTCCCTCGGTGGCGTCAAGGACCCGGTCGGCGAAGTCCGGGTTGCGGGAGTCGAAGACGTCCGGTAGGCCGAGTTCGTGGAGGAGGTCGCGCTTGGCCGGAGTGCCGGCGGTGGCGATGATCCGGGCGCCGATGTGCCGAGCATGGCGCACTGCGGCCAGGCCGACTCCGCCGGCGGCGCCGTGAACCAGCACGGTCTCGCCGCTCTGGAGACGGGCGACCCGGTCGAGGCTGTGGTCGACGGTGACGGTGACCACCGGGAGCGTTGCGGCGTCGGCGAAATCGACGCGGTCGGGCAGGATGGTTAGTTCGGCGGCCGATGCGAGGACATGCGAGGCCAGTGACCCGGTCGCCATGCAGGCGACTCGGGCGCCGACGGCCACCGTGGTGACGTCGCGGCCGACTGCGGTCACGGTGCCCGCGCACTCGCAGCCGAGCCGGGGCTCACCCTCAGGGGAGGCGAGCGGCACCAGGCCCGTGGCGGCCATGACGTCGCGGTAGTTGAGGGCGGCCGCGGCGACTTCGACGAGGACCTCGCTGGAGCCGGGTGCGGGGATCGGGCAGGCCCGCCAGTCAAAGTGGTAGCTGGTGCCTTCCTGTACCAGTCGATAGGCACTGGTAGGACGTGTTCGCGGCCGTGGCCGCCAGGGTCGCAGCCGGGGGACAAAGCGGCCATGGGCGGTGAGCACGACCTCGTCCTCGTCGCTGTCCGAATGGATCTCGGTGGCCAGGCGACCGAGGGCGTCGGGAGTCAGGACGATCCGGCGCACGGCGAGGCCGGGCTGCTCGTTAGCGAGGACCCGCAGCGCCCCCCAGAGTGCGGCGCCGACGCCAGTGGCGATGGGCAGGCCGCTGGCGGCTTCTTCGACGGCGGCCAGATGGATGCGCGGTGCGCGGCCTCGCGGCAGCGCACGGCAGGCGGCGGCGAGGGCACCGAGCGCGGTGAGGCGGGAGACGGCGGTCTCGGTCGTCGCGGTGGCGTCGTTGGTGCCGGACGGCCCGGAGAGCAGGACGAGTTCGGCGGCCTGGGCGATGATCCGGGCCCAGTGGGCCGGGCTGTCGCTCGCCGGCTCGGTGCGGGCGCGGAGCGTCGCGCGGGCCAGGGGCAGCAGGGAGCTGCCGAAGTCGACCAGGACGACTGGGCGGCCGTCGGTCTCCGCATGGGGCGCCCTGGAGGCCGGTGGGGCAGGGTGCGGAGCGCGGGCGACCGCGAGGAAGGCTGAGGTGGTCGCCGAGTGGTCGTCCCCGTCGTCGAGCAGGATAGTGTCGGCGAAGCCGCACTCCGGCAGGAGCCTGAGCCACTGTTCGCGGCTCAGGAGCGGTCCGTCCGGGCGCAGGTCCCGGTCGGTCGCGTCCCAGAAGCTGTCCAGGAACCCGAACACCGGGGCAATCAGGGCGAGGTCGTGGTGCTCGACGGCGAGCAGCTGCCCGCCGTCGGTGAGGAGCCTGGACAGTCGGCGCAGCGTGGCGCGCAGGTCGGCAGCGGGATGCAGTGCGTTCGAGGCGGCGATCAGGTCGAAGGAATGCGGGGCGAAGCCCTGGTCGGCCGGGTCGGCGTTCAGGTCGAGTCTGCGGTACTCAATGAAGCCGTGGTCGCGGAAGCGCCGACGGGCGGTGGGGAAGAAGGCGGGTGAGATGTCCGTGTACGTGTAGTGGGTCTGCTCCGGCGGAAGGTGAGGGAGCAGCACAGACGTGAGGCAGCCTGTCCCGGCGCCGACCTCGAGCACTCTCAGCGGCCGGTCGGCGGGCCAGCCTCCGACCGCGCGGCCCAGGGCGCTGGCGGCGTAGCGGTGCTGGTGCGCGGTGGGCAGGTGGGTGTCGTAGTAGCGCTCGGCCAGTTGGTCGGCCTCGCCGAAGAGCAGGTCCTGCGCGTCGGCTCGACCGGTGAGCAGCCCGGCGACGCGGCGGCCGATGACGGCGTGCACCAGCAGGCAGGTGGCGTCCTGCGGGGTGGTGTCCAGGGCCTCGGCCAGGGCGGCGCGCGGGTCGGGTGCGGCGTTCGGCCGCCAGCGGGCGGCGTCGTGGCACACCAGGAGACCGTGACGGGTGGCCTCGTCGAGCAGGAGCGTGAGCTGGCGGCGGTGCTTGGCGTCGACGCCGGCCGCGAGCAGGTCGTCGATCGTGAACCAGCTTTGACTGGGGAGGAGTTCGCGTATCGCCGCAGCGGTGTGGTGGGCGGCCAGGGCGAGGGTGCGGGAGCGGGCGGCGCGCTGGTCCGGCGCACGGCATCGGCGCCGTTCCGCGTCGGCGGGTTTGGTCCCGGCAGCGGCCGCCGGGACCGGCGGTGGGGGCAGCAGGTCCGGTTCAGACCGCTTGCCCCGGAGGGGGGCGGCCTGGTGGACCTCCGTGAGTACGGGCACCGGGGCAGCTTCCTCCTGCCGGTGCATCCGGCATCCGGTGATTTCCAGGAGGATCTGGCCGGAGGCATCCATGACTGTCAGGTCCCATGCCGTGCGGCGGGGGGTGCTTTCCACGAGGCGCAGGCGCGCCAGGCCTTCGGCAGGAAGCGCCTTCCAGCAGCGCACCTGGTCCATCGCCACGGGCAGGTACGGCGCGTCGTCCGGGGCCGGGCGGTCCCGGAGCGCGGGGGCGGCGGCCTGCAGCGCCGCGTCAAGGAACGTGGGGTGCACGACGTGGCCGGGGTCCTCACTGGAGGTGGTGGCATGGTATCGGACCAGTAGTTCGTCCCGGCCAGTCCGGATGTCCTCGAGCGTGCGAAACGACCGGTCGTAGTGTAGCCCGCAGCGTTCCAGTCGGCGGTAGAGGTCCGACGGGTCGACGGTGACCGGGAGACGGGCGCGCAGGGCGGCCAGGTCGACGGGCGGCGGCTGCGCGCGCAGCAACGGCGTGATCCGTCCGTGGGAGCGCTCGGTCCAGTCGCCGTCCTGGCTCGTGCGACTCTCCACCCTGAAGGTGCCGGTGCTCTCCACGGTGACGGCCAGCCAGGGCCACGCCCGTGGTTTGCCGGCAGGTAGGGCCAGGGGCATTCCGATCACGACCGCCTCCAGGGCGACGGATGTACCGTGCACCTGTCGTCCGCTGGCCAGGGCGAGGTCGATGTGGGCCAGTGCCGACAGCACGGTGTCCGGCCCCAGCCGCAGGCCGGTCAGCCACGGGACTCGGTCCGGGTCCAGTCGGCGATGCCAGACGGGGACCGGGCCCGGGGAGCGCCGTCCGCACAGCGGGACGGCCGTCGCCTCGCCCGGCTCGTCATCCCCGTCGCCCCCCTCGGTCCACCAGTCCGGCGAACCGTTCCAGTGGCGCTCGCGCTGCCACGGGTAGGCCGGGAGGGAGATCACTCTGCCCCGGCGGGGGAAGGCCGCCTTCTCGTCGAACCGAGCTCCGCATGCCATCAAGTGGGCCATGGCCGTGTCCAGGGCCGCAGGGGCCGGCTCCGTGCGGGTCAGGGTCGGTACGACGGCCACCGGCCGGGCGCCGGCGACCCGGTGGAGGTAGGTCCTTAGCACGGGGCGTGGTCCGATCTCGAGCATGACGCCGCACTCCTCCGTCGCCATCGCCGCCTCTGCGGCGGCGGCGAACCGGACAGGCTCGCGGATGTTGCGCCACCAGTACGCCGGGTCGAGCGAACGGCCGTCCACTTCGGCGCCGGTGACGGTGGAGATCATGGGGACCCGGGTCGCCCTGCTGTCGAGCGCGGCCAGGCCGTGGTGGAACTCCGGCTCGGCCGCCTCCATCGCGGCGCTATGGAAAGCGTATTCGAGGCCCAAGTCGCGGAAGGCCGTCCCTTCGGCTCGCAGCCGCCCGCCCAGCTCGGCGAGCGCCGCAGCCTCTCCGGTGAGGGTGACGTCGCGTGCGCTGTTGATCCCGGCGATCTCCAGCGCGCCCGGAGCCCCGCACCGGGCAAGACCCGTGAGGGTGACGTCGCGTGCGCTGTTGATCCCGGCGATCACCGGCGCGCCCGGAGCCCCGCACCGGGCAAGCCACCTGCGGGCGTCGGCCTCGCCGAGGCCGACAGCCGCCATCCGACCGAGTCCCGCAGTCGCTGCCTGCGCCTGGCTACGGGCCACGATCAGCCGGCAGGCGGCCTCACGGTCCAGGGCGCCAGCGCAGTAGGCGGCAGCGACCTCGCCGACGCTGTACCCCACAACCGCCGAGGGGTTCACCCCGCGGGCGGCCAGTTCGGCGATCAGACCGGCCTGCAGGGCGAACAGTACGGGCTGGGCGACCTCGGTGCGGTCCCAGTCCCGCTCCTGCCCCGGCTCCGCGAGCTCATCTCGCACCGACCATCCCAGCGTCGGTGCCATCAGCGCGGATACTGCCTCGACCTCCGAACGGAAGGCGGACGACCGTGCCGTGACGAGCAGTTCCCGTCCCATCCCGGCCCACTGGGAGGCGTTTCCCGCGCACACGAAGACGATTCCGCCCTTTGGCACGGCTGCCGCGCGCACTGCGGCCGGTCCGGGCGCCGAGGCCCCGGTCCGGGTTCCTTCGGCCAGCGAGCGCAGCGCTGCGGCGGCCCGGGCGGTGTCTGGGGCGATCACGGCGGCCCGGTGGAGGTGGCGGGTGCGGCGGCGGGACGTCCACGCCGCCGCGTGGAGGTCTTGGTCCGGCAGTGCGTCCAGCCGTGCCGCCCAGCGTTCGAGTGCCTCGTCCAGTGCCCGCGGGGTACGGGCCGAGACGAGCAGGGCAGCGGCTTCGAGGTGCTTCTGCCAGGGGTCGACGAGCTCGGCGGGCGGTGTGCGCAGGACGGCATGTGCGTTGGCCCCGCCGAAGCCGAAGGAGTTGACGCCCACCACGTCACCACCGGTCTGCGGCGCGGGCAGCGACCGGGCCGAGGTGGCGGGCTCCAGGCCGAGGCCGACGAAGTCGATCGCCGGATTGGGCGGCGTACCGTGCAGGGTCCGCGGGATGCGCCGTTCGCGAAGCACCAGGATCGCCTTGAGGACGCCAGCCATCCCTGCCGCCGCCTCCAAATGGCCCAGGTTGGACTTGACCGATCCCACCGGCAGCGGCACCCCGTGGCGCCGGGCCCCCAGTACCCTGCCCAGTGACCGGCACTCGACCGGGTCGCCGGCCTGGGTGCCGGTCCCGTGGGCCTCGACGTAGCTCACTTGCGAGGGCTCGACTCCGGCCTGTCGGTAGACCTGCTCCAAAAGTTCGGCCTGGGCGTCGGCGTCGGGCAGCGAGAGCCCCGCCGTGCGGCCGTCGGAGTTGACGTGGGTGGCCGCGATCACCGCGTGGACGCGGTCGCCGTCCGCCAGGGCCGTAGCCAGCGGCTTGAGCAGCAGGACCCCGGCGCCTTCGGAGCGGACGTAGCCGTCGGCCTTCGCGGAGAACGGGTGGCACTGGCCGGTCGGGCTGAGCATCGTGGCCTGCGAGAACCCGACGAACGCCCCGGGAGCGATCAGAACGTTGACCCCGCCGGCCAGCGCGAGCCCGCTGCGTCCGCTGCGCAGGCTTTCGCAGGCCTGGTGGAGGGCTGTCAGCCCCGAGGAGCATGCGGTGTCGAGCGTCATCGAAGGGCCGCGCAGGTCCAGAACGTAGGAGACCCTGTTCGCAATGGCGCTTGCCAGGTGCCCGCTCATCGTGTAAGCGTTGAAACGCGCCGGCCTCAGCTGCTGCAGTTGGCCCCAGTCGAGGGCGGACGCCCCCATGACCACCGCCGTGTCACTACCTGCCAGCCCCGCCCGGTCCACACCCGCGTCGTCCAGGGCCTCGATCGAGCATTCCAGCACGAGCCGCTGCTGCGGGTCGAGCACAGCAGCCTCGCGCGGTGAGATCCCGAAGAAGTCCGCGTCGAACCCCGCGAGGTCGCCCATGAACCCACCCTCAGAAGTGTAGGTCCCGCCTGGCCGCAGCAGACCCCCGGAGGAGAACCGCGAGGCGTCGAACCGGTCGGCCGGGATCCGGCCGACCACGTCTCGCCCATCCTCCAGCGTGGCCCACAGACTGTCCAGGTCGTTGATCCCGCCCGGCAGTCGCATCCCGACGCCGATGATGGCCACTGCTCCGAGGGAGGGGCTGGACTCCCGGGCCCCGCCGTCGGCGGCACGGCTCTCGGCGGGTAGCCCCGCGCTGTTGTCGCTCATTTCCCACCCTGCCCAAACCGAACTGAAGACTGATCGATAAGCTGAATATGTACCCGGCGAAGGGGGAGGCCGACTGCGTGCCCGGTTCCCTTCACTCCTGTGGCCGGTGTCCGGAGGGCGCAGCCCCGGGCACCGACCGGTCCCGGGGCCACCGCGGTCGTACTGTGCGCGGCACGACAGCGGCGGAGCATATCGGGTGCGAAGCCGTCAGCCTGCTGTGGTGGGACCAAGGTGGAGGGAGACGGCTTCGGCGACCAACCGGGGCCCGAGCCCTGTGAGGACTCCGTGCGACGGGCAGTACCTCCGGGACCGTGGCCGGGTCGTGGTGCGCACGGTCCTCCACGCGTTGAAGGCCGCCCATCCCCGAGCCTGCACCGGGTCGGGCGCGGGCTCTCCCGGTTCGCGCCACTGGGCGAAGCTGAGGAATGCATGGGCGTGCCGACCGGGGACGGGGGCATAGTCGGGTGATCGTCCGCAAGCTCGGGCCACTGCTGGGAGCGCAGGCCAGGCACTCTCGGCACGGAACTGACCCGCATCCGCCCTGAGGGCCCCGACAGCGACCGGCTCGTCGCCGATCAAACCGACAAGGCGTTCCTGTCCGCTGTGGTGGCCGACCGGCAAGCTGGACCTCAACGCTCCGAGCCCTGCCGCGCGGCGCGGTCTCGGTGACGACCTGTCCGACATCATGCTCTGAGCTCTGTCGTGCCGTGCGTCCGGTGCCGACACCTCGGCGGCGCTCGCCGCCCGTGTTCGATGAGTACGTGTTCCCCGGGACCGCGACGGAGCAATGGATCACACACGGGCGCCTACCAGCAGAGCCACTGCCGCCGGCCGGTTGCGGTGACATGCACATCATGCCAGGGTATTTGAGAGTTGCTCTTGCCGGATCAGTGAGCATCCACGGGTGATCGACCAACAAGCTGTGCTCGGGAAGGCGTCATCCTTCGCAGTCCTATAGCTGTCGAAACCCCTCTCCATTCGGAAGTGCCGCCTCACAAGGTCAAGGGACCAGACTCACCTCGGAGGCGATAACGGAGAATCGCTCCGTCGACCCGTCGTCCGCAGATTGGTCGGGATCATGTCTGAGCAGCCCCTGTTGCGCACTCCGCGCGAACGCGACGCATTCGACTATTATGACAACAAGCGGGATGATGCACTCAATCTCGGCCTCGGTGACCTCGACGGCTATTACCACCACCATTTCGCCGTCGGCACCTTCGATGCCAGCGTCCTCTCCCTTGCCGGAGCGGATCGAGAGCGGGCCGTCAACGCCGAGATGCACCGGATGGAGACCAGGCAGGTCGACTACATAACTGAGCTCCTCAGGGCGCTCCCCGGAGACGGACGCATCCTCGACGGAGGTTCGGGACGCGGCGGAACCGCGCTGCTCCTCCACCGAGCCCTCGGCTGTCAGGTGGACGGCGTCAACATCTCCGCCTACCAGAACGAATTCGCCCGTCAGCAAGCGTACCTGCATGGCTGTGCCGATCACGTGCATTTCCACAACCGGAACATGGCGGTGACCGGGTTCCCGGACAACTCCTTCGACGCCGTGGTCACCAATGAGGCGACCATGTACATCGATCTCCACGAGACGTTCGCCGAGTTCGCGCGAGTCCTCAAGCCGGGTGGCCGGTATGTCCTCATGACCTGGTGCAACAACGACGCGATGGGTTCGAGCCCGGCAGAGACTATGGCGATCGACACCCACTACCACTGCCATACGAACGCCCGTAGCACATATCTACGAGAACTTCTCAATGCCAACCTGATCCCCTACCAGGTGGACGACTTCACGCGAGCCGCCGTTCCATACTGGGTGCTGCGTTCCCTCTCACATCTGGCCACCGGAATCGAGAAGCCCTATCTGGACGGCTATCTCAGCGACCGTGTCAACTATATGCGTATTGCCGCCCGACTCAAGTGAGGACGACCTGATCTGAAGGTATGTGGGAGATCGGATCGACGATGCCGACTCCCAAATGCGGCGGACCTCCGCCCGTACCTGAGAGACATCTCTGGGTCCTATTGACCCGAAACGGTAAGGTCCCGCGCTCGTTGATCCGGGCGTGACGGATCTGGTGGGGGACGCACGGCGCCTGTCGCCGAAGGCTCAGGAAGCTCTGCGGATGCGGGCGGTTGCGGCACTTCGCGCGGGTCGGGACCGGAACGAGGTGGCCGAACTCCTGGGCGTCACCACGGAGTCGGTGACCGACTGGTGGGCCGCCTGGCAGGCCGGCGGTCGGGACGCGCTGGTGTCCAGGACCCGTGGCCGGCGAACGGACGAGAATCAGGTGCTCGACCCGGACCAGCAGCAGTGCGTCCGGCAGGCCCTGATCGACCACCGGCCCGAAGACCTCGGTCTGGGTGGGCAGTTGTGGACCCGCGCGATCGTCGGCGACCTGATCGCCCTGCTCTATCGTGTGCGGCTGACCGAGCAGGGCGTGGGCAAGTACCTCAAGCGATGGGGGCTGTCGTTCCAGCGCCCCGACAAGCGCGCGATCGAGCAGGACGTGGAGGCGGTCCACGCCTGGCGCGAGGAAGACCTGGCCCGCCATCCGGGCGAAGGCCCAGGAGGAGGGTGCCGAGGTGCTGTTCGCCGACCAGACCGGCGTCCGCTCCGACCAGGTCTCAGGCCGGACCTGGGCCCCGCGCGGCGAGACGCCGACCGTGCGGCGCACGGGCAACCGCTTCTCGGTCAACGCGATGTCGGCGATCAGCCCCCGGGGCCGGATGTGGTTCACCGTCTACCGGGGATCGTTCACCGCCGAGGTGTTCTGCGACTTCCTCGACCGCCTGAACAGGCAGTTCGACCGCCCGGACCACCTGGTCGTCGACCGGCACTCCGTCCATGGCAGCAAGAAGGTTCGAACCTGGCTCGCCGACCATCCCGGCCGCATCACGGTGCACCTGCTACCTGCATACGCGCCCGAGACCAACCCGGACGAGCTGGTTAACGCCGACCTGAAACGGACCCTGCTGCCGGCCTCCCGAGCCCGCAACGCCGCCCAGCTCGCCGACGAAGTCCGACGCTTCTTCCGCAGCCGCCAGAAACAGCCGCACGTCGTCCGCGGCTATCTCCCGGGCCCGCACGTCCGCTACATCTCCGATACGCCGGAAAATTAGCGTTTCGGGTCAATACCTGCGACGACGGCAGATCCCCGCCCGCATCGCCCGCCGCAGGATCGAGACCTCCAACCGTCTCGGCCGGCACCGCTGGGTCATCGAACGCACCGTCGCCTGGCTCGGCGGCTTCCGCCGACTCCACCGCCGCTACGAACGCAAGGCCGACCACTTCGCAGCCTTCGCCAGCATCGCAGCAGCCATCATCTGCACCCGCAGAATCCCCAAATGAGATGTCCTCTTAAAGCGATCGTGCTGTGCGATCCGCGACATACTGCGCCCGAGTGCCGGGATCACGTGCCGCGGATGAGGTCTGCAGCACGTTCACCGATGACGACAGAGGGAGCGTGGGTGTGCCCTCGGGTGATGCGCGGCATGACGGAAGCATCGGCGACCCTCAGGCCGGACACCCCGTGGACACGGAGTTCCGTGTCCACCACTGCTCCGGAGTCGCTGCCCATCCGGCAGGTACCCACCAGGTGGAAGGCACTGCCGGAGTGGTGCCGGATGTGTTGGTCGACACTGTCCGGGTCGCCGAGATCGAGGTCCTCGAACCACTGGTCACCGGTGTACGGAGCCAGCGCGGCCGTCCCGAACAGACTGCGGGCGATTTCCAGGCCATGCCGCAGCCGACGGATGTCGTCGCCCCCCGGGTCCGTCAGGTAGCCCGGGTCGATCTCCGGCGGATCGGCTGCGGCAGCGGACCGCAGACGCACTCTCCCGGTGCTGTTTGGCTGGAGCAGCACGGCGGCGATGGTCAGTGCGTGTTCGGACTGCGACTCCAGGCCGTCATTGACGAAGGCAACCGGAAGGAAGGCGATCTCCAAGTCGGGGGCGGGCTGTTCGGCACCACTGGCCAGGAAGCACGCCGCCTCCGCAATGTTGGAGGTCAGCGGGCCACGGCGGTGCAGCTTGTAGGCCTCCGCCGCGTCGGACCCGCCGGCCGACGCCAGAGTAACCGGCCGGGGGCAGTGGACAATCAGAGGTACGAAAAGATGGTCCTGCAAGCCGGTCCCGACTCCGGGCAACGGACTCACGCACTCGATTCCGTGTCTAGCGAGGGGGCCTTCCGGCCCGATGCCGGAAAGCATCAGCAAGTGGGGCGAGTTGATGGCACCCGCACTGACGATGACCTCCCGCCTGGCGACGAGTGCCACCGACCGGCCGCTCCGGGAGAGAGCCTCGACGCCCGTGGCACGCCGATCGCTGATGGTGATCCGCTGCACGTGCAGGTGGGTGAGGACATCCAGGTTGGAGTGGCTGATGGAGCGCAGATAGCCGTCGGCCGAACTCCAGCGCTCACCCCGTCGCTGGGAAGTCGACACGCGACCGGCTCCGGTGTTGTCCGGCGCGTTGACGTCCTCGGAGAAGGGCAAACCGAGTTCCGCACAGGCCGCGAGGAAGGACGCGGTGGCCTCGGACTCACCGCGGACGTTCTCCACGTACAACGGGCCGTCGACGCCATAGAGGGAAGGGATGTGAGCGCCGGCGCGGTGCTCGATCCGGCGGAAGAGGGGTTCGACGCCGGCGAAGGACCATCCGGGGCCGCCGACGCCCGCCCAGCCGTCGAAGTCGGCCTGGTGACCACGCGTCCACACGTTCGCGTTGATCGATGAACTGCCGCCGAGCCCCCGCCCTCTTGGGCACCGGATGACCCGTCCCGCCAGGCCCCGTTGCGGCGTGGTCCGGAAGTCCCAGTCGTGTTCGCCCCCGAAAAGCGTCGGGAACGCCGCCGGGATCTTGATGGCCGGATCATCGTCCTGTCCTCCCGCTTCGATCAGTGCTACGCGCACCCGAGGATCGACGCAGAGGCGAGCCGCGACCGCACAGCCGGCCGATCCCGCGCCCACGACCAGATAGTCATAGATTGCATCCATGGGGAACCTCTCGAATAGGAGATTTCCTTCAAGAGAAACATAGCGCAAAGGCGACAGGGCCCGATGCGAAGAAGATTCACGACCAAATCTCCCATTTACCGAAAATCAGCCCACACTGCCGGGTGACATTCTCATGTTCTCTTATCCCCAGATAATTGGCCCCATAGAATCACATACAACCACTCCTGAACGCCTACCGCCCGGAGGCCCATGGTCGGGTGACCGGCGACACTGGCGCAGTCGACAGGGAGGAGAACGAAGTGTCTACGCACTGCCGCCGGTTCACCCCAATGTCAACGGCCATAACGCTCGGATCTGATCAACATTTCGGGATCGCCCAGCGTGACTGATCATCAGGTCGATCTTTGAATAGTAGTGCTATGTGATCAGACGTTGAAGGTGCTGCTGCCGCAGCTGTCCGGCCTGGTGGTCGAGGAGGTCCGCGACGCGGAGACCGGGCTGCGGATCACCGCCCGTACGGCCTGCGACCAGGCACGTTGCCCACAGTGCGGTGCGAGCTCGACCCGGGTGCACGACCGCTACCGGCGGCGGATCGCCGACCTGGCCGTCGGCGGTCGTGCCGTGACGATCGCCCTGTCGGTACGCCGGTTCCGCTGCGAGACCTCCGGCTGTCCGCGCAGGACCTTCGCAGAACAGATCGAAGGCTTGACGTTCCGTTACGGCCGCCGCAGCCTGCTCCAGCGCGGGCTACCGCCGGATCGTCAAACGCCGGGGCCACGCCAAGGCGCTGGTCGCCGTCGCCCGCTCGATCCTCGTCATAGCCTGGCACCTGATCAACGACCCGGACGCCCGCTACCAGGACCTCGGCGCGGACTGGCACCAACGCCACCTGAACAGCGCCCGCCGAACCCGCGACCTCGTCCGCCAGCTCCAAGCCCTCGGCCACCAGGTCACCCTCGCCCCCACTGCCTGACGGAACCCGATCACGAGTTCGTCCGTTCCGCTCCGCGCAACGGACGCTGCCGCCTGCCCGGCTGAAGTTCGATTTTCCGTTCAGCATCCGAGCCTCGATCGCCCACCACCACCGGGAAGGGGAGTGTGATTCCGGCTCTGCCCCGTAATCGGTGGTAACCGATTGTGATTCAGGCGAGGAGGATGCGGTGGCGGAGGAGGGCGAATCCGGCCCGGCCGTGCATCTGCCGCATGATCCTTTTGGTGTGGGTGTTGACGCCCTCGGTGCGGCCGTTGTGGTGGGGCAGGGTGAGGCCGGCGTCGACGGCGGCCCGGTCGAGTTCGAGGCCGCGGATGAAGGATTGCAGGTGGGGAAGGCCGGCGGCGCGTGCGGCGGTGATCCATTCGGTGAGATGGGCGTCATTGCCGGGGGCGGGGACAAGCAACTCGGCGAAGGAGCGGATGAGGCGGGAGAGTTCCGTCATTTCGGGGCAGGCGGCGGTGAGGGCCTGAAGCAGGTCGGTGTCCTTGTCCCGTAGCCGGTCGGGGCGGGTGAGCATGAGGCGGGCAAGGCGGCGCGGGCTGGTCACCGGGCGGTCGCCTTCGGCGCGACCCTGGGTGATGTACCTGTTGAGGAGGTTGAGGCTGCCGGTGTAGCCCAGCTCCTGGATCTCGCGGAAGAGGTGAAGTACGGGGACGGCAGGGTCCTCGGCGCGGCGGGTGCGGAGGTGGCCGCGGTAGGGGTCGACGAGCGTGGGCCGGTACTGCGGCGCCCGGCGAAGGCCCTCGGGCTCAGGGACGCGCGCATAGCGCTTGACGGTGTTCAGGGCCAGGCCGAGGCGGCGGGCGCATTCCAGCAGGCCCACGCCCTTGCCGAGCAGGTCGTGGACCTGGCGCCATCGCTCGCGGGTAGTCACCTCGCGCACGCCCTCCGGGCGGGGCGGATTCGCGGTGGCCCAGCAGGCGGAGTGCGCCCGCACCTCCTTCAGGACGGCCTCGCACAGGTTGCGCCAGATGTGCCACCGGTCGCCGACCTGCACCGCCTTCGGCAAAGCGCGGCGGACGGCCTCGCCATAGGCCCCGGAGCCGTCTCGGCACACCACCTCGACACCCGGGTGCTCGCGCAGCCACGTCTCCAGGGCTTCGGCACCTCGTCCGGGCAGGACGTCGATCCGCTCACCGCTCTCGGCGTCGATCAGCACGGTCGCGTACCGGCAGCGCCGACGCAGGGCGAAGTCGTCCACGCCCAGGACCCGCGGCACCCGCCGCGCGGGCAGCGGCACCCGCAAGAGCACCCGCAAGGCCGTGGACCGGGAGGCCGGTGCGCCGAGCACCTCCAGGAGCCGCGACGCGGCCCGGCCCGCTAACTCTTTGACCATGGAACCGAGTTGGCTCGTGAGGCGGTTCGTGCGACGTTGGTAGCGTTCCAGCAGACTGGGTACCTGCTCGCGGAACGTCTGCCGTCTGCAGCCCAGCACCGGGCAGGCCAGGCGGCGAACGCGTACCACCACGAGCACCTGCCGACCATCCGCCGGCACGTCCGCCACCGTCCGGTGGTGGAAGCCGTGCACCCGGTCCGTCGGTGCCCCGCAGACCGGGCAGGGCGCCGGACCGTCCTGGGTCCGGGCCACCACCCGGATCACCTCGCCCTCGTCCAGCACGTCCTCGATCACCAGCGGCATCAGCCCGGAAAACACCGTGCCCACAAGCTCGTTGACATCTCGCATGGTCTGTCAACGGCGCCCGTCACGCTTCGTTACCACCGATTACGGGACAGAGCCGGGGAGTCTGCAGCGTCCGCTGACACCGTCTCTTCCACACCTCATGTCCTGCCGGTGGTCGGACGCCTCGGACCACTGTCGCGGGGCCACTAAAGTCGAATGGTAGTCCCGGCGATGGCTTCCCGTCGGCCGCAGCTCGTGGATGGCTGGCCGCGCCGAGCAGTCCCGGTCCCCTGCCAATTATCCGGGGCTCTGAACTGAACCTGGCTGCGGCGCAGTTGTCCTGCGGTGCTGTTCCATTGACGGACCATCTGTGCCGCCGAGGTGGAGCGGATCTGGGCGGCGGCGAGGAGGAGCTCATCCGAGTAGGCCAGGGAGGCCTCGACGTGGCCGGCTTCGGCCAGTTGTATGGCCATGGAGGCTGTAATGAGCACTGATCCATGTCGATCGGCCGGGTCGGTGAGCAGCAGTGCCCGTTCGAGGGATCCGATAGCCTGGGTCCGGTTGCCGAGGGCAAGCGCCGCGATCGCAGCCTGGTGTTCCACAGTGGCATCGAGACGGGTGCACGGGCCCAGCGGGCAGGCGTGATGGCTGTTTCGGGGAACCTGAGAGGCGAGTGCTCGGGCCTGATCGACGTGGGCGCTACTTTCCATGGCGGAGTGTAAATAGGCAGTGGTGACCCCGAGTTGGGCTAACAGGAGTGCGGATGTTGCGGGCAGGCAGCTGTCGGCGACGTCGACGGCGGAGCAGGCTAGGCGGTGGCCGGTGCGGTGGTGGCGGAGGCCCGTAGCCTGGATGCTGAGCGCGCACACCGCGATGGCCCAGGTGTCGAGGTCGCGAGCGTGCCAGGCGTAGGACATTGCCGTGATGTAGGCCTGCTGGGCTTTGCCGTGATGCAACTGTCCCTCGTACGTTCTGCCGAGCAGTAGGACCAAGCGGGCGGTTTCCCCGATATCAGCCTGCGAAGGACGGGCGGACAGTCGAGGACCGGTCACGCTGGCGAGATACGCGTGCAGCGGGCCCGCGACGCAGCCGGTTCCGCAGGTACTCAGGAGGGTCTGGAAGAAGCATTCCGCCTCTGAGTTCGGAGCAGGCTCGACCGGTGAGGACGGCGGCTTGGGTAGCGGGACCGGGCTGAACTCGTAGGTAGCCCTTTCGGGAGTCGACCCCAGCAGCGCAGCGAGGGCCCGGGCGGGGGAGGGGGACATCTCCAGGTGCCTCGTCGTGGAATCAGGGAGAGCGTTGAAACCTGCGTCACTCGGGGTGATGATCCGGCCGAGCCTGAGGCTCAGAGCCTCGCAGATGAAGATCATTGCTTTCCCGCGCGGTCTTGTGCCAGACAGCCAGTGGGAGACCGACGTGCGGTCGTAGGCGAACCTCACGCCCTGGAGCGATGCCCTGCCGTTCACCGCCCGGGCGAGTGCGTCCTGGGTCCAACGGGACTCGTGGAGCAGCGAACGTAGGTCTTTGTTGGGGGTGCGGGCTGGCATCGGCACTCCTCCCGCCTTGCTGGTCGATTGACGATGGTTGTCGGTGCCGGCACGCGGCCGTAGCGGGCAGCCTGCGGGGACGTGGGTGATCGGGCGTGACAGGGCTCTGTCGATCAATGGTCTGGTAGGGCGGTGGCGGGAGGGTCTCGGTTCGTGTGTGATCCTGCGTTTCTTCGAAGCCGGGAGGCCACGCAGAGGCCGGATCAGCGGACGAGGAACCCGACAGCCTCGAACCGGTTGAGGTAGTGGTCGAGGAGAGCCGCGTCGACTGGGGGGCAGGAGAGAGCGAACGTGGCGTCGGTGGCTGGGGCCATCGGAGTGAATACGCTTTGTGCCGGGGCCGGAGGGGATGATGCGGGACGTGGACCGCTCGCGATGAGCGGCAGGAAGGTGGCGAACGGCAGCCCCGGGGTGCTCTCGGCCGCCCGTTCGGCCTGAGCGATCCAGACCGGGAACGGCACGGTCAGTATCGGGCGGCCTCGCGTTGTCATACGTTGGGCGAGCAGCGTTGTGGTAGCTGGGCGAGGGTTGCTGAGGTGGTGGATCTCGCCGCGGAGCGGGGTGCGCCCGAACAGGTGATGGACAGCGTCTGCGGCGATGTCGACGGGGACGAGGTCGAGGGGAAGCGGCGGGTCGGGGGCCGTGGCGGTGTACCAAATGGCGTGGACGATTGCGCATACCAGGGAGTCGGTGGGCCAGGTGCCAGCTGTGGTGAGTGGACCGCTGAGCTCTGCGAGTCGGTACGTGGCGACGGGCAAGCCGGTGTGGCCGGCGTTGTCGACGAGGGCTTCGGCGGCGCGTTTGGAAGTGGCGTAGCCGCTGTCGGGATGCGCTGTTGCGTCGCCTGCCGGGACGGAGGTGGCGAGGGCGTCGACGGTGGATACGTGGTGGAAGGGCAACGGTCGGTTGCTGCTGGCGAGGTTGAGAAGGGTTTGGGTGCCGTGAACGTTGACTGCTTCCAGTGCGCTGTGCGGGTAGAGCAGGTTCACGCGGGCGGCGCTGTGGATGACGGCGTCGACGGATCCGGCGAGCGTCTCGAACGTCTTGGAGGTCAGTCCGAGCAGGGGGCGGCTCAGGTCGCCCGGGACGATGCGGACACGGTGCAGGGCATCGTCGTCCAGGGCGAGTCCCTGTCGGCGCAGGTTCGCGGCCAGGCGTTGGAGGGCGTGCTCTTCGTCGTCGGCCCGGATGAGGCAGTGGACGGTGATCGCGGGGTCGCGCAGCAGGCGGTCGATGAGGAATGCCCCGAGGTATCCGGTGGCGCCGGTGAGTAGTGTGTGTCGCGGATTGTGAGGATCGTCGGTCGTTTCGACAGTTCGCGGTGTCGACCCGGGCGCGACCGCGATGGTGAGGTTGGTCCTGGTCCTGGTCCTGGTCCTGGTCCTGGTCCTGGTCCTGGTGCTGTCGATGGCGAGGGCGAACTGGTGCAGTTTGGGGTGGGTGAGCAGTGCCCGGATGAGGCGGGGTTGGGTGTCAGGGGGAAGTGCGAGGCGACGCTGGAGGCGGGCCACGGCATGGACGGCTTGGAGAGACTGGCCGCCCAGGGAGAGGAAGTCGTCGTCGCGTCCGAGCGCCGGGAGATCGAGCAGGTCGCCCCAGACCTCGGCGACCGCGCGTTCGGTCGGTGTCCGAGGTGGGGCGCCGGCCGGTTGCCTCGGTGATCCCGATGCGTCGGGAAGCCGCTCGTGGTCGACCTTGCCGTTGGCGTTGCGTGGCAGGTCGTCGACGATGTGGACAGTGGCCGGGAGCATGAAGGCAGGCAGGCGGTCGGCGAGGAACGTACGCAGGCTGCGGGTGAGGTCGGCCCGGTCGGGCAATGCGCAGTGGCGCCGATCCGGTCCTGGCAGGACCCAGGCAATGAGTCGGCCGTGTCCGTCACGGGTGGTCCGGAGGTCGGCCGCCGCGTCGCTGACGTCGGCGTGTGCGCGCAGGGCGTGCTCGATCTCGGCGAGTTCGACCCGGTGGCCGTTGAGCTTGACCTGGCGGTCGAGGCGGCCGAACAACTCGAAGGTACCGTCGGGGCGGCGGCTGACTCGGTCACCGGTCCGGTAGAGCCGGG
The DNA here is from genome assembly GCF_042885595.1 of Kitasatospora sp. NPDC058046. Classification (NCBI taxonomy): domain Bacteria; kingdom Bacillati; phylum Actinomycetota; class Actinomycetes; order Kitasatosporales; family Streptomycetaceae; genus Kitasatospora; species Kitasatospora sp. NPDC058046. Next base: position 30,120 of record NZ_JBHVRS010000042.1, on the reverse strand, counting down.
GTTCGCCACCGGGTAGGGCCGGGCTCTTGGGGAAGCGCTCAGCGGTGCGTATGGGGTCGGCGTGGTAGCCCACTGCCAGACCCGCGCCTCCCACCCACAACTCTCCGACATCCCCGGGTGCAGCTTCGGTGCCGTCGGGCCGCACCACGTACCCAGTGGAATACGGGGTGGGATGGCCGATAGGGATGGCCGAGTCGGCCTCAGGCAAGGCGGTGATTTCGTAGGCCGTGGAGAAGATCCCATTCTCGGTCGGACCGTAGGCGTTGAGGAGGTGCTCGGGCGCACCGGCGCTCAGGACGGCTCGGATGGTACGTGGACTGACCGTGTCGGCGGTGCTGATCAGGTAACGCAGGCGGTGGAACATGGCTGGCCGCCAGGCGGCGAGTTCGTGGAGAAGCCCGGCACTCAGGACGAGTACGGTCACTCGCTCCTTCCGGAGGCGCCTAGCCAGGGCATCGGGAGCTAGCAGGGTCGGCTGGTCACACAGCACCAGCCGGGAGCCGGTGAGGAGGGCCCCGAAGATCTCGAAGTAAGACACGTCGAACGACGGGCCTGCGGTCGCCAGCCAAGTGTCTCCGGGGCCGACGTCGACCAGGCGCGGCCCTGGGCCGAGGAGCAGTCGGGCGGGTGCACAGTGGGGGACGACGACGGCCTTCGGGTGGCCGGTCGTCCCCGAGGTGAAGACCACGTAGGCGGGGTCTGCGCCGGTACCTGGGATATCCGGTGGTCGGGCGATGCCGGGGACGGATGGGTCGGGCAGTGCGATGCGTGGCGCGGGCAGGTTGGGTGCCTCAGGGGCTGCGACGACGGCTCGCAGGTCGACCTGTTTACACATGGTCGTCAGCCGTGCTTTGGGATAGGAAGGGTCTAGCGGTACGTGGACCCCTCCGGCTTTAAGGATGGCAAGTGTGGAGACGACCGCGTCGGCGGAGCGGCTTGCGAGTACCCCAACCCGGTCGCCGGGTTCAATACCTCTATCGACCAGATGTACGGCCAGGCTGTTGGCGAGTCGGTCCGTCTCCCGGTATGTGAGGGCGGTCGCGGCGTCCTGGAGGCAGGGTGCGTTCGGAGTGGACCGTGCCTGTCTCTCGAACAGGCGGTGCAGCGGGTGCCGTTGCCAGACGATGGCCAGCCCCGAAGGGGTCTGTTGACCGGCCGTGGCAGAAGACGGTGCGGATCGATCGGAACGGTAGCCTCTCATGGTGAGAGCTCCTCGTGGTTGGGGACGGGCGCGCGACTTTTGGGAACGGAGCAGTAGTGCCGGCAAGGAGCTGGACACCACCGCTCCGCAGGGCTTCAGCGTCCGAGTGAGAGCCAGAACGAGGCGAGGTGATCGTGCATCAGCCGGGCAGTGTCCGCGGCCTGACCAAGGTCCGCTCCGGTGTCGACCTCGTGCACCACGAGTTGGACGGACTGTTCCAGCACGTCTTCCGGAGGCTTCTCATAGGAGGCGAAGTAGGCGATGACCTCCATCGGCAGGTTTTGGTGCGCGCGCAATGCGGGGGTGAGCACCACACATGCGTCGTGCCACAGCAGGAGGTCGGTGTGGGCGACCAGTGCGAACGCGGCCGGGGTGGCGTGCAGAGCCAGCCAGTTGATGAAGGAGGCGTAGCCGTAGCCGATCGACTGCAGTTGCTGACCTGGGTACTCCTCGGGTGTGATGCCGAGGGCGGCGGCTCCGGCGCGGATCCCAGCCTGGTCGACGGCGACCGTCCCGGCCAGATCGCGCAGGTAACTGGCACCGGGGGTGTTGCGGAACCGAGCGGCGGCCAGGTCGAGGCAGGTGGTGACGTTTTCCAGGGTGGCGGCCTCCAAGCGGACGAGCGCCTCGATGTCGGGGCGGGTCAGTTCGCCGCGGGCGGCCGTGGCGACGAACGGGTTCGCCGTAGCTACGTGCCGCATGCCGTCGGCGAGTTGCTTGACGGTCAGGCGGACCTCATGGTCGGTGCTGCTCATGACGGGATTCCTTCCTTGTGGTGAGAGAGGGCTTCGGTGATGGATTCAGAGATGACGCGGGCGGCTTGGACCAGGTCGACACGGCGGTGGTCGCTGTTCAGTTGGAGCCTGAAGTAGGCGTGGCCGAGCGGCACGATGGGGAATTCCACGACATGGAGCAGGACCCCCTGCTCGCGGGCCAGGCGCAGCGCGGTGCGGGCCGCCGCGATGTCGGGGATGTCGACGGGGACGATCGGTGAGGGCGAGCCGAGCACCGTGCAGTCGGGGGCTTCCGTCAGAGCGGCCCGTAGAGCGATGCTGTTGTCCAGGACCGCATTCCGACGGCGCTGGCCTTCGGGGGAGGACATGATCTGTGCTGCGGCAAGTGCACCGGCGGCCTGGAGCGGGGTGAGCGCAGAGGAGAACATGTGTGTGCTGCCGAAGTAGCGCACGTACTGGGCGACCGCTTCGCTGTGGGTGGCGATGTATCCGCCGTTGGTGGCGAACGCCTTGCTGAACGACCCAACGACGAGATCGAGTTCGCCGTGCACCTTGTGGATGGCGGCGAGGCCGTGGCCGTTCGGGCCCATGACCCCGAGGTCGTGGGCTTGGTCGACCAGCAGCACCGCCCCGTACTCGCGGCACACCTGCTGCAAGCCGTGTAGATCGGGGGTGTCGGAGTTCATCGAGAAGAGGCTCTCGGTGACCATCAGGATCGCGTTGTGGGAATCCTCGGCCCGGATCCGGCGGAGCTGTTCGCGGACTGCCTCGTTGTCCAGATGGGGCACCCGGGTCACGTGGCTGCTGTTGCAGGAGGTGATTCCCTGCTGGAGCGAGGCATGGGCCAACTCATCGACCAGCACGTGATCATGACGGCCGACCAGGGATTCGACGGCCCCGTGGCTCGCTCCCCAGCCGGTCGGGAACAGGACAACGTGTGCCATGCCTGTCAGTTGCGCCAGGGCTTCGCGCAATCGGGCGTGCACGACGGTTTCGCCGGCCACCACGGCCGAGCCGGCCGCGTGTGGGCCGTAGCGCTCCAACGCTTCGGCGACCGCGTCGAGGACCTGCGGGTGACGGCTGAGGGCGAGGTAGTCCTGGCTCAGGAGATTCACCCCGGTGTCGGTGTGCCCGAACTCGTCGTGCAGCGAGGTTTCGGAGGCGAGGTGGTGAGTGGAGCGTTCGTGGTGGTAGCCCCACCTGCCCTGTACCGCCAGCGGTCGACGCCAGGTCTCGAAGCCTGCGACGCGTTCCAGCAGGTGCGGGCCGCGGAGGAAGGAGAACAGGCCCAGGGCGTGACAGCCTTCGGGATCGGTTGTCATGGGTCCTCCCAGAGAAAGGGGTCGTAATGGAGGGGGTTCACGCGTCACGCGTGTGTCAGGACTAGGGAGGCGTTGGTGCCACCGAAGCCGGAGGAGTTGCTGATGGCCGCGTGGAGTGGCAGCCGACGCGGTCGTCCGGACACCAGATCCAGGTCGATCGCCGGGTCTGGGTCATCGAGGTTGGCTGTTGGCGGCGCCAGCTGGTCGCGCAGCGCGAGCACCGTGTAGCCAGCTTCCAGCGCCCCTGCGGCGCCGAGCGGGTGTCCCGTGACACCCTTGGTGGAGCTGACGGCGACACGGGTGCCGAATACCGAGGCGATGGCACGGCCCTCGGCCGCGTCCCCGAGTACGGTCGACGTGGCGTGCGCATTGACGTGGCCCACATCGGCGGGCGTCATCTGTGCGTCGCGCAAGGCCGCGAGCATCGCTCGTCGGATGCCGTCTCCTTGGGGGTGAGGCCGGATAGGGTGGAAAGCATCCGCGCTTTCCCCATAGCCGGCGACCACGGCCAACTGGCGGGCCCTGCGGGCCGAGGCATGCTCCGCGGCTTCCAGCACGAGTATCCCCGCGCCCTCGCCGAGAACGAAGCCGTCACGGCTGGCGGAGAACGGGCGTGAGGCACCCGCAGGGTCGGTCACTCGGCGGGAAAGCGCACCTAAGCGTTGGTATCCGACGGCGGTCATCGGTGTCAGTGGGGCCTCGGCCCCGCCTGCCAGCACGATGTCCAGCAGGCCGGATCGCACCATGGCCAAGGCCATGCCGATTGCCACAGTTCCGGACGCGCACGCCGTGGAGACGACGAGAGAGGTGCCACGCAGGCCGAACCGCATCGACACTGCGCCGGTGGCGGAACTGGCCATAGCCATCGGAATCATGCCTGTGGCCACGTCGTCCGGGCCGCTTTCCAAGAGACGGGCGTGCTCGGCTTCGAAGGTCCCGACACCACCCGCCAGTGTTCCCAGCACCGTGCCGCAGCGCAGGCCGTCGACGGGAGTGGTGTGCAACCCGGCAGACGTCCAGGCCTCCGTGGCCGCGGCCATGGCGAGCTGCGCGAAGCGGTCCAGGCGGCGTGCCGCCGGTGTCGCAGGGGCGAACCCGGGTACCCGGCAACTCAGGTCGACCGGGCACCCTGTGAGGGCCGGATCGACTGCGGCAGTCGGTTGTGCCGCAACCACGTACCGCCAGTTGTTCTCGGTTCCGACTCCGGCAGCGCTGACCAGTCCCAGCCCCGTGACGACCACCTGCCGCGTTGTCACGGTCGCTCCCGTGCGACGCGCAGGAATTCCGACAGTTCGCCCAGGGTCGTTGCTGCCCGGAGGAGATGCTCCGGAATTGGGAACCTGAAGCGTTCCTTCAGTTCGGCTCCGAGCTCAGCTCTGGCCAGCGAATCCAGTCCTGCGGATTCCAAGCTGGACATAGTGTGTAGGCTGCGTCGGTTCACCTGGAATATCTCGACTAGTAGGTCAGCGACCACTTCGTCGATCATGTCTACAGCCCTCCTCTGTCTCTTGCCGGAGGATTCGGAGGGGTACGGATCCGTCACGGCTGATCTGGGGGGACAGCCTGTCCTCGTTGATGAGGCCCTGAATCGATTGAAGCAAGGAGACATCGAGGACAGCAGGGGCAGACGGGCTCTGTGATGTTGAACGTGTTGTAGCAGTGACTCCTCCACGGCGCGTCGACAGCCCGCCAACCACCTCAACCCCGCCCACCCGCAGTGGGATGCCACGATCGAGCCCGGTGTTGAACCGCTGGTGGACTGTCTGACCCGGACGTGGCTTCTGGTCACTCGGCCACCGGCAGGGCCACCGCCGGTCCGGCTGCCCACCCCGCAGAAGGCGCCGGTCTCGGCGGGCGGGGGGGTGCCTCTATGGGGTTCGTCAAGGAAATCGGGCTGCATTCGGGTGGGGTGGCCAGGCAGCATGGCAGGATGCCGGATCTGCTGTGGGACGACGTCAGGGAGTTCTTCGACCCTGACCTGATGGGGTCGCTGCCGGACGTGCAGGTCGCAGATACCTCGGTCGAGGACTGGCAGGCGGTACTTGATCTGGTGCGGTCGCAGGGATGGTCGTGCGAGTACTCCGAGGACGGTGTCGCGGTTCGGCTGCCGCGAGCTGCGGACGTGCTGGCCCGCAGCGAGGGCGCCGACGCAGTGTTGAGGGTCTGGCCCGCCGCCGGATTTCTGGTGATCTTTCGGGCGTATGAGGCCAGCTCTATCGACTTCGATGTTGATCTGCGGGAACTGCGGGGCCAGGACGGCGTCAACCTGCTGTGCCGTCTGATGCGGGCGATCGGGCGCCGACTCGGCAAGCCGGTGACGTTGACTCCGGAGTCCGATCCGCTCCACCCCGTTCTCGGGTTCGATGTCGAGGCCGACCGCGTGGTGCTGCTGGCGGAACCACGGCTCAGCTGACCGCTTCGGCTGGCCGGGACTCGTAGAAGGTCCCGTTGCGGAGCATCGCGAACAGGACGTCGACCCGGCGTCTGGCCAGACAGAGAAGTGCCTGGGTATGCCGCTTCCCTTGGCCGATCTTCTTGTCGTAGTAGGCGCGGGAGGCCGGGTCGCTGAGCGAGGCGAACGCGGCCAGGAAGAACGCCCGTTTGAGCTGCTTGTTGCCGCGGCGGGAGGGTTGCTCGCCACGTATGGAGGAGCCGGAGCTGCGGGTCGCGGGGGCGAGGCCGGCGTAGGAGGCCAGGTGGGCGGCGGTCGGGAACGCTCTCGCATCGCCAACGTCGATCAGGACCCGGGCACCGGTCCTGGTGCCGATGCCGGGCATGGAGGTGAGGATCTTGGAGAGCGGGTGCTCGTCCAGCAGCTCCTGGATGCGCTTCTCCAGGAGCTTGCGCTGGTCGAGGACGGCTCGCAGGGAGCCGGCCAGGCTCGGCACGATCAGCGCGGCCGCCTCGGTGCCCGGGACGACGACGGTCTGCTCGTCGAGCGCGGTGAGGATCTCCTCGACCAGGCGCTCGAACATGCGCGGGGCCAAGGGTCGGGCGATGCCGAGCAGGCGACGGCGTCCGGCCTTGCGCAGGGCGGCCGGTGAGCCGAACCGCTCCAGCAGGGCCAGCACCGCCGGGTGGTCCAGTCGCGGTCCCAGGACACGTTCCAGGTGCGGGTGGATCTGCGTGAGCAGTCCGCGCAGGCGGTTGGCGACGCGGGTGGCCTCGCCGGCGAGGTCGTCGTCGAAGCCGACGACCATCTCCAACTCTGCGATGGTCTCGTCGGTGAGTTCGATGCCGCGCAGGGTGTGCGGCATGGTGCGGGCGGCATCCGCGATGACGAAGGCGTCGCGGGCGTCGGTCTTGGCCTCGCCAGGGTAGAGGTCGGCGATGCGGCGCATCGTCAGGCCGGGCAGGTAGGCGACGCGGCAGCCGACGTCCCGGGCGACTGCCAGGGGCAGGGCGCCGATGGAGGCGGGCTGGTCGACGATGACCATCACGGTGCCGTGCTTGGCGGTGAGCTTGTCCAGCACGGCCCGCATCTTGGGCTCGCTGTTCGGCAGCCGCTTGTCGAAGACCCGCTTGCCCGCCCGGGTCACCGCGGTTCCGTGGTGCTCGCCCTTGCCGACGTCCAGGCCGAGGAAGACGTCCACATCGCCGGTATTGATCACGCTGATCCTTCACGAGGTTGTCTGTCCCGGCCTCGTTGGCGTGGCACCAGTCGCCGGCATCCACGTTACGAAGAGCCTCCCAGCATGCTGGTGGTCCTGCCTCTATCAGCGGTCTACCGATGCCTCCGGCCCGGTGACACCACCCCCCGGATCATGCGAACTACAGGGGGGAACAGTCATGCCGGGCCGGAGGCCGGGAGCCCCGTTGCGGGGCCACGAAGAAGGTAACGGGGGCTGTTGGCGTGCAGGGTGCCGGCGACGCACCGGCCTGCCGCCGGAGGTCGGGCATACGGAGAAGTGGCGGCTGGCGATCGACGCTCTCGAAGAGTTGATCTCCTGGAGGCTCGCGCCGCAGGTCGTGGTCGCCGACGCCGGCTACGGCCAGTCCGCGGCCTTCCGCCATGCCCTGCGCGCGCGGGGCTTCGACTACATCGTGGCGGGCGGCGGGGGTACGGCACCCCCCCCCCCCCCCCGCCCACACCCCCCACCAACCCCCCACCAACCACAAAGCAAGACACGCCAAACCCCCCCCCCCCCCCCCCCCCCCCCCCCCCCCCCCCCCCCCCCCCCCCCCCCCAAAAAC
>NZ_JBHVRS010000042.1:0-22659 GCF_042885595.1 Kitasatospora sp. NPDC058046 | reverse complement strand
GGCCGCCCCGGCCGTCGCGGGCGCACCCCCCCTGCCCGGGGGCGGGGGGGTTTCAAAATCTTGGGGGGGGGGGGGGGGGCCCCCCCCCCCCCCCCCCCACGACGCCGAACCGGTGGCGCCAGCCTACGGCGGCGCCGGCCGCAGGACACTGCCCCGCTACCGCACCGACTCCGTCGCCCTGCACGAGCTCCGGGACCAGTGTGTCGCGTTCCTGGGGATCTCCTCCAGCGTTGCCACGACGACCGCCTCGATCTCGTCGACCGCGATCGTGGGCGGCCGGCCCGGCCGGGGTTCGTCCACCAGGCCGTCCAGCCCCTCGGCGAGGAACCGGCGCCGCCACTTGCGGACCGTGTCCGCGGTGATACCCAACTCCCTTGCCACGCCGACAATCGACGGCACGTTCGAGCCGTCACAGGCCAGCACGACCCGGGCCCGCAGAGCCAACGCCTGGGCGGACGAGACTCTGCGGACCCACCGCGTCAACGCGGCCCGCTCCTCGTCGGACAGCAGTAACGGCCGCAACGCGGGACCACGACGACGCATCGGGAGATTAGAAGAAGAACTCCACGCAACTAACGACGGATCTCTGGCGCAGGACACCTAGGCCAACCGGGTGTCGTACACCTAGATCGTGATAGTCCCTCAGGGCTGGGCGAGTGCGGCGCAGTTGAGGCAGAGCGGGTCGGTGTCGAGGGCCCAGCCCGGGGTGAGGGGGAGGGGCGGGTCGCACAGTGCCAGGCGTTCGGGGCCTGTCACGGCGGTGACGTGCGGCGGGGTGTCGGGGCGGGCGTAGCCGAAGGTCAGGTGACGGGGCAGGTCCATGACCCGCAGCGGTTCGGGGGTGACGTGCACGGGGTTCTCCCTGGGGGGTTGGGTCTGGTGTGTCGGTGGGGTTCAGTCCTGCTGTGGCCGGCTGGCCCGGGGAGGGGTCTGGTGCCATGTGGCGCGGCGGCGGGCTTCGGCTTCCTGCTCGGCGTCCCACTCGGCTTCGGTGGGGGCGTCTCCGACGACCGGGGGTTCGGTGTGGTCGTACCAGGTTGTGCGGTCGGTCTCGATGATGCGTTCGGCTGCGGTCTGGGCGGCTTCCCGGGTGGGGGCGAGGACGGGGACGAGGTGGACGCGGATCTCGTCCACTCCGACGATGTACTTGGGCATGAGGGGTCCTCCTTAGGGTGGTGGAGTGGGGGCGGGGCCTGGTGCCTCCGGCCTCGGGCACGGTCCGCTAGGGGTGTTGCGGACCGTGCCCCCAGAGGGGCTGGGGGCGTGGGGTCTGGCCGAGCCTCGGCGCGGTCCGGAAAGGGTGGCCCGGGCCGCACCGGGGCGCGTCAGGCCGCGAGTTCGGTGCCGCCCACGACCAGGCCGGGCAGGGCGTCCTGGAGGAGCGTGGGGGCCATCTCGGTGCCGGTGTCCCGGTACCAGCCGAAGCCCGGGGCGGTGCTGATGGCGAACGGTTGGCCGCCGTTGGCGGGAACGACGACGCGGTACCGGGCACGGGGCTTGGCGACGGGCGGGCAGGCGAGCCCGAGCACGCTGGGGTGGGTGTCGCTGGCGACGCCGTACCGGACGCGGCCGTCGGGCTCGGTCCAGCGCTGCCAGCCCACGCCCTTGCTGCGGGTCCGGCTGGGCTTTGTGGCGGGTCGGGGGCCGGGCCCGATCTTCACCGCGCTGCCGGGGCTGCTGGCGGTGGGCATATCCAGGGCGAGCTGCACGGCCTTGGTGTGCTTGTTCTGTGAGCCGTGACCGGCGGGGGTGGTGAGCTGCGGTGCTTCGTCGTGAGGTTTCCCTTGGCCTCGTGTTGGTAGGGCAGGCGGAGCATGGTGGTGAGGGCGGCGGGTGGGCACTGGTGTCAGCGGAGGGTGGTCACCGCCGCGAGTGCGTGTTCGTCCCGCTGCTTTGGGGCGTAGACCTGCATCTCGTTGCAGCGGCTGAAGCCGTCTTCGCGGGCGTCGCTCTCGAAGAGGTCGACGGCGGCGTTCTCGGCGGCCTCGTGGTCGTCAGCCTCGACCTCGTAGTGGGTAGGTAGCGGTGCTGTCGATGTACACGGCGTAGCGGGCACGGCGGTCTCCTGCGGGTGGTGTGGGGTGGGGGCCGGGCCCGGTCGGCGGCGGTGGCGGTCCGAGGCCGGCCGCGGGTGTGGGGCCTGGTGTCAGCGGCCGTCGTAGGAGATCCACCAGTCCGTCTGGCCGGTCTCGTAGGCGAACCACTCGCCGTCGTCGCCCGTCCCGCTGGTGGCTTCGGCCCAGGCGCGGAACCCTTCGCGGCTGAGCCGCCAGCCGCGTGTCCTGCTCGCGTCCAGGGCGCCCTTGCCGTAGGCCCGGTTGTCGGCGGTCCACTCGGGCAGCTGCTCGGCGAGGTCGACCCACCCCGCCCGTATCACCGGCCGCCACACCACCCGGATGGTGCGGCCGGGGCGGGCCATTCGACGGCGAGGGCTGCACCGGCTTCGGGGGTGAGGGTCGCGCTGTGGTGGAGGGCGTGGCGGGCGAGGCGCTGGGCCAGGACGTCCGGGCTGGTGCTCTGGCTGTCCGCTTCGGTGGCATCGGCGAGTGCGCTGTTGGTGGCGGCGTGGTCGCCGAGCCGGACGGTGAGGGTGTCGTAGTCGTGGGTGTTCATCGGGGGTTGTTCCTTCGGCGGCGCGTGGGGGCGGGGTCCGTTCGACGACGGCCCGGGTCACCGGGTGCCCTCCGTCCCACGGATGAGCGCTTCGAGTTCGGCGGTGAGGTCGAGCAGCAGGTACCGGCACTGGTGGGCGCGGTCGGTGTCCATCTCGTCGTACCGGCCCATGTGCCGGTCTGCGGCGGGCTGAAGGGGGTGGTCGGGGTTGTAGGTCGGCATACACTCGCGGCAGGTGGCTTCCCAGTCGGCTTCGCTCTCCCGTATGCGGTCAACGATGACCTGGAGCTGCGCGGTGGGGGTCATGGCAGTGCTCCTTCGAGGGCGGGCGGCAGGCGGTGGCGGCTTCCAGCTCGCGCAGGAGGGCGTCGAGGGCTTCGACGGTGGCGAACAGCTGGTCGCGGGCAGCGCACAGGTCGTCGTACTGGTCGCAGTCGTCGCTGGTGGTGAACGTGCCGTCGGCCGGGTCGGGGTTGTAGGAGGGGATGGTGTGGGACGCGCGGTCCCACTCGGTCTCGAAGTCGGCGTGGGCGGTGAGCAGGGCGCGCAGTCGGGCGGTGGTGGTCACGGGGGCCGAACGAGGGGCCTGGTCGAGCCACTGATCGTCTCGCAGGACAGGTTGAACCAGCAGACACTGTCGCTGCTGCTCAACGAGCACTGGGGCGCCCACGCGATCAGATGGGCGACCGGCCTCGCGCCGGCCGAACGGCTGGACCCAGAGATGGGTGACCCCCTGCGCGACCCGGAGACCGGAGTGCCCGGTGTACGACGTTCCCTCGCTGGACCCGTCCACCCTGCTGATGGCACCCAACAGCGACGCGAAGTTCGGGCAGCTCCCGGCGATGCCGACGGGCGACCTGCCGGTCTCCCTCCGCCAGACCGTCGAAGAGATCATGGGGCTCGCGGACGTGCCTCCGCACTACCTCGCCGGGTCGAACCTCGTGAACCTGAGCGCGGACGCCCTGGCCGCGGCGGAGACCTCGTTCAAGCGGTTCCTGTCCACGCTCCAGGACTCGTTGGGCGAGTCGTGGGAGTCGGTGTTCCGGCTGTGCGCCCTGGTGTCCGGCCGGGGCGAGACCGCCCAGGACGCCAGCCAGGTCGAGTGGGCCGAGAAGGCCACCCGCTCCCTCGCCCCAGGTGGCCGACGCGATGGTCAAGCTCATGCAACAGGGCGTCCCGCTCGTGGTCGCGTTGCGGAAGGTACCCGGTCTCTCACAGGCTGATATTGACGAGGCCGTGAAGGCCGCCGAGCAGGCCGCCCGCGAGGCGGCGGCACTGGAACGGAAGGAGGCGGGGGACCATGGTGTGGACCCCGAGAAACGACGAGACGGTGAGGGCCGTGGACGGCTACCAGCGCGCGCAGCAGGCCCTGGCCGCTGACTTCGCCACCTGCTGGGCCGGCCTCCTGGCCGAGGCAGGAGCCCGGGAAATCACCGGGTCGCTGACCCTGTTGGAAGCCGAGTACACGGCCGTGGTGCGCCGGTACGCGGAAGTCTCCCGCGTACTGTCAATCGCCTTCTACCGGCTGGTGCGCGCGCTGGAGACCGGCCGTGTTATCGGAGGCTCCGGCTACCTGCCGGGTGCCTCGCTCGGCTCCCTGTGGGAGGGGTTCAACAAGGCCACGGGCAAGCGGACCGGCTCCGGACCATACACGCCTCTGCCCGTGGACCCCTATGACCTCTTCCCCGCCCGCCCGCTGGAGCGGGAGGCCGGACAGGTGGAAGAGGTGTTCCGTCGAGAGGTCGCCGACCGCCTCGCCAGACGCGAACGCGACCAGGGCCGCAAAAGCGCGGGCGGGCTGGACGCCGCCGCCCTGGTCGCTTGGGAGAAGGAGTTCCTGGAAGCGCTGAAGTCCGGCAGTACCGGGGCCGGTGCCATGGTCGTCCAGGACGGCGGCCGGAACACCGTCCACGCCGCTCTGCATAACGACCCCGGGGCGATCGGCTACTACCGCAAGACCGGCAGCTCTCCCTGCTACTTCTGCGCGCTCATGGCCAGTCGGGGCGCGGTCTACAAGTCCAGGGGAACGGCCGCGTTCGGCCCCCACTCCCGCTGCCACTGCCAGGTCGTCCCCATTTTCTCCCGCCGCTACCAGCTCCCCGCCGAGAACACGAAGTACGCGCGGATGTGGCACGACTTCGGCGGCGGCTCGCTGGCGGACTGGCGTACCTACTACGCCTCGCGGTCGTCGGGGCGGTAGAGCACAAGGGAGTACCTGGGCCGCATGGGGTCGGTGTAGGTGGTGGTGACCTTCAACGCGACGTCGACACCGGTCCGCACTCGCTCCCAGCCCCGCGCCCGCGTCTCATCCAGCACGTGCAGCAGCTCGAAGGGCCACATCGGACCGTCATCCACGCCGATCACCCGGTAGTCCCAGCCCATCGCGCCCCGCCCCTGCCGTTCTGCCCCCTGCCGCGGCCATGGTGGCACATCCCCGCCCACCGACGATCTCAGGAGAGAAGAGCCACGACCGAAACTACCAGCACCGCCGACGCCCCGGCCGAGACGGCTCCCGTCGGCGAGACCGTGCCACACGCCGAGCCCGCTGCGAAGGCTGATGGCCCGCCGTCCGCCCCGGCTAATACAGGGGATTCCGGGCAGGCTCCCGGGGACGGCGGGATGAGCCCGGGAGTGAAGGAGGTCACCCCGGACTACCGGGAACTGTACGAGAAGGTGCGGGCGGACCTGGACGCGACACGCGAGCGTTCGGACGAGGCGGACGAACTGCGCGCGGAGGTCGCCCGGCTCCAGGAGCAGGCGGTGCGGGACCGGATCGCCGCCGAGTACGCCCTGCCGCCGGTCCTCGCCGCCCTCGTCCAGGCGGCGAGGAGGCCGCCGTCTGCCAGCAGGCCGAGCAGCTGGCCGCCGTCGCTGTACCTCGCCGGCTGCTGGGCGCGGGCGGGCTGACCCCCCCACGCCGAGCCCGACCCGTACACGGGCCTGGCAGAGAGGCTGCGCCAGCGCCGTTACGGCACCTGACCCACCCGCCCCTGCCCGAGCTGCCCTGATTCCCGGGGCGGCTCCCCGTCTTCCCGAGGAACAGCGCCATCTCTCTCAACCCCGTACGAGACGTCGGTCGACGGTGACGAGCCGGAGGTGCTGGGGAGCTGGCAGAACAAGAGCCTGAAGACTACCGACCCCGGCAAGACGTACGCGGTGACGATCAACCTGTCCGACTTCACCGCGGAGTCGTACAAGCTGTACTACGGCACCGACAAGGGCCTGGACAGCCGGGGGCTGTTCTCGATCCCGATCAGCCCCACCGCCCAGAACCGTGCGCTGATGATCGCGGCCGTGGACGGTGCGAAGTGCGTCGCCTGGCACTACCCGAAGACGTCGATTATCGGCGCGGACTCGGTGACCATGGACCCCGCCGCTCGGAAGCGTCACCCCCGTGTTCGACCTGGCCGCCGGTCTTCAGTCAGCGGCCTGATCCTCCTCGTCAGGTAGTGCCAGCCGCGCCGGAACCCGCTCCCTTCGCAACTCCGCTTGGACCTTGCGGATCGCGCGAATCGAGAGGATCGCGTCCTCGCTCAGAGACGGAATCCAGCGCCTGAGCACCAGACGAAGGACAGTGACTACCCCAGCGACACCGAGGACAACAGGTGTCAGCCACCCAGGAATGGGCACCATAGCTCCCTTGCTCTGGCGGCAGATCGGGAGCTGACCTGTTCTTGGGCAGGCTCGACCCGACTTACCGCAAGCGGTAAACGAATCGAGACCTGCCGGTGCAGGTTCTCGGGGGATGCTGGAGCTTGTTTCCAGCATCCGATGCCCCTTTTGGGGCTCTGCTTCCTGGTTATGCGGGTTGAGTCGAGCTTCTTCATGCCCGCTGACCGAGTGCACCGGCTCTCGACCAGCGATTTCCGTGTCAGGGACCGTCCCTGTCCACGAGCTGAGGTTCGATTACGTGGTGGGAGCCACCCGCCGCGCAGACGTAGTTTCATAACTTCCTACCAGTTCTGTCAAACCCTCTGGAGGCATCCCTCTTGACCACCCTGGACTTCGCCGACCTCAAGGCCGAAGCCGATCGCACGCACGCGGGCAAGGGCCTGAAGTTCATCGCCGCCAGCGGCAAGAAGGTCCGCCTGCGCCGGATCGAGGCCCTGCCCGGCGGTGACCTGAAGGCGGCGCTCGCGCTGCTGGACGTCGTGCAGTCCGAGAAGGTCTCCAATGAGCGCCGCATCGACGCGATGTCCGGTCTGCTGGTCGCGGTGGCCTCCGACAAGAAGGCGATGCGGGAGTCGGTGGACGCGCTGCCGCTGCCGGAGCAGATGAAGATCCTTGAGCGGTGGATGGAGCAGGCCGCGCCGGGGGAAGCCGCGGCCTGATCAGGCTGCTGGACGAGCACGGCGCGGAGATCACCGCCGACCTGCGCCGCTTCTGCGGCACGGATGTCCTGGACTTCGTCCGGGGCCGGCACTCCGCCCGCTTGATCCTCGCCCTGATCGGGACGCTCCCCGACGACTCCGCCACGGTGGCCGCACTGCGCGGTGGCCGTGAGGCGCTGGGGTGGGACGCCCGGACCTACGTGCTGGCGGACCTGGTGGACGCCGTGCAGGCGCTCACCCACGTCCAGGTCGCCAAGGCCTCGAAGAACCCCCGCAGCGTGGAGCGGCCGAAGCCCTACCCGCGTCCCTACGCCAAGCGCACCGGCCGCCAGGCTGGCACCAACCCCTTCGCCCAGGCCCTCGCCCGCGAGGTCGGCGAAGGGGGCGGCCCGGCCGTCACCGAGGCGTCTTCCCCCCTTGCAGAAACGTTCCGCCTTCCGGCGGCCGTGCTCGCGCGCTCCACCGCGCCCGCGCGGTTCGCGCCGGTCCGACTCACGTAGGAGGTGAGCCTGTGGCCGGTCCCGGCGGTAAGGAGGCCGGGCGCGTGCACGTGCGCGTCCTGCCGGACACCGACGGCTTCCGGGACCGCTTGAAGCGGTACCTGGAGATGCTGGAGAAGTACACCAAGCTCTCCGTCAAGCTCGACCTTGACACCGGGGGCGTGTCCGCCCGGTTGCGGGAGCTGACCCATGACCGCCAGGTCCGGGTCAACGTCGTCGCCGACACCGGCGAGGCCGCCGCCCGGATCGCCGCGCTCACCCGGGAGCGACGAGCGCGGATCTCGGCCGACGCGGACACCGCGCCGGCCGAGGCCCGGATGCGGGCGTTCACCGGCCGCCGCTGGCGGCTGGGGGTTAACGTCCACCTCGCGAGGGGTGGGTTCGACCGGATCAAGTCCGGCCTGCGGGACATCGGTTCGGGGGCCGCGGAGGTCGCCCGGAACTTCGGCAGGCTGTTCACGCTCAGCATCGAGCAGACGGTCTCCGCCCTCCAGGGCATCGGGTCGGGCATCAGCTCGGCCGCCCAGGGCGCCCTGGGCATGGCGGCGGGTTTCGCCCAGTCGCTCGCGGCGGCGCTGCCGCTGCTGGTGGCGGTCACGGCCATCGCCTCGTGGGTGACGGTCGTCGCCTCCGGGCTGATCGCGGTCCTGGCGCTGGCCGCGCTGCCGGTCCTGCCGATCGGCTTGGCCGCGATCGCGGCGGCCGGCGACATGAAGACCCTCGGCGACAACGCCGAGGAGGCGATGCAGAAGGCGTCGGCGCTGATGCGCGCCGAGTTCGGGGGCGCGCTTCGCGACATCACGGGCTGGTTCAAGCAGGCCGAGCCGGTCCTGAAGTCGTTTTTCGACTCGGGGGCGCAGTTCGTACGCCCCATGGTGAAGTCGATCCTGGACTTCACCGACGTCCTCTTCCCCAAGCTCACCGAGGCGATGAACTCGGCGGGGATGAAGGCGTTCACCGACGCCCTTCCGGCCGCGCTCGTCGGCATCGGGGCCAGCCTCGGGGACTTTTTCCTCGTCCTGGCCAACGGGGGTGACCGGCTCAAGTCGCTGCTGCCGCCGCTGAACGGGCTGCTCGACGTCTTCCTTCAGGGGATCGCCTCGCTGGCGGTCCAGTTCTCTCCCGAGATCGCCGCGTCGATCTCGTGGTTCGCGGGCAGTCTCCAGCAGTTCTTCCAGGTCTTCAAGGACAACGCCCAGGCCACGGCCGCGATGATGCGGCTGGTCGACCTGGGCTTGCGCGCCCTGGTCGTCGGCTTCGACATCGCGATGACCGCGTGGAACGCGCTGGCCATCGCTGCCGTGGCGGCCTGGCACGCCGTCCAGACGGCGTGGGACGGGCTGACGGCCGCTACCTCCGCGGTCTGGTCCGCGGTGACCTCGTGGACGGCCTCCGCCTGGGCGTCCGTGACGTCCACGGTGTCGTCGGCGGCCAGCGCCGTGGGCTCCGCCGTCTCGTCGGCCTGGAACTCGGTGACGTCCTGGACGGCCTCCGCCTGGGCGTCCGTGACGTCCACCGTGTTGTCGCGGGTCTCGGCCGTGGGCAGCGCCGTCTCGTCGGGCTGGAACAACGTCCAGTCGTGGACGTCGTCCGCCTGGAACGCCTGCGTCAACGCCGTCACGTCCGCCTGGTCGAACATCGCCAGCGGCGTGTCCAACGGCATCGGCACGGTCGTCTCGTACGTCTCCAGCCTGCCGGGCAAGATCCTCTCCGCGATCGGCGACCTGGGCTCGCTGCTGTTCGACAAGGGCAAGTCCGCGATTCAGGGCCTGGTCAACGGCATGAAGTCGATCAGTATCAGCGGCGTCGTCTCCGGGATCGTCTCCTCGCTCAACCCGTTCAAGGCCAGCCTTCCCGCCGCCCCGGCTGCCGCGCCGCGTTCCCTGATGGCCTCGCCCGTGATGGCACTGGCCGCGATGCCGGCCGCCGCGTACGCCAGCCCGCTGGAGCAGGCCCTCCGGCCGGTCGCCTCGGGGATTCGCTCGCTCGACTCCTACGGCTACGGCCAGCGCGCCGCCGCCGGCCTGCGCCGCCCCGACACCGAGCCCAGGGGCGCGGGCCGGGCGCGCTACGGCGCACAGATCACCGTCAACGCCCGCACCAACGCGGACCCCCACGAGATCGGCAAGGCCATCGCGTGGGAGCTGAAGACCTCCGGGAGGTAACCGCTTGGGGGATCTCTCCCCACCCTTCATCGGCGACGTCACCGCCCACACCGCCCGCGTCTTCTTCACGAAGACGCCGGGCGCGTGGACGGACGTCGAGACCACCAACACCGCCACCGGCAAGGCGCACTACGACGCCGAAGACCCCCAGTGGCCGGGCACAGCCCTCGTCGGCGACGAAGGCCCGCTCGGCGACGACCCGCCCCTGGAACCGGACACCGAGTACCGGGTCCGCTACCACTGCACCGGCCCCGACCTGGACGCCTGGTCCGAGCCGGCCGTTTTCCGCACACTCCCGGACCTCCCGCCGCCCGCGCTTCCGGACATCGGCCCGCAGCCCAGCGCCCTGGGCCCCTACACCGGCCGGCCGTGGACGGCGCGGTGGGGCGGGCTGCTGCTCGGCGAGGACTCCACGGTCGTCCTGGAAGAGGTCGGCGGCCTCCTGGACGCCCCCGACGTCCGCAGCTCGGACGCCGAACTGCTCCAGCGCGACGGCCTCACCCCGGGCACCGACTACATGGGCGCCCGCACCGTCACGCTCACCATGCTCGCCCTGGACGACCACGAGCTCCCGGACCTGCTGGCCGCGTTCGCCCCCGGCGGCCCGGAGCGGCCGTTCGCCTTCGCGTTCCCCGGGGTGGCCGGCGGGAAGGCCATGATCCGGGCCCGGGTGCGCAAGCGCGCCGTCACCGTCGACCGCGAATTCCACGCCGGCCGCCGCCGCGTCACCGTCGAACTCCTCGCCACCGACCCCCGGTTGTACTCGGCCGACGAGGCGAGTGCGACCGTGGCCGTGGCCGCCCCGCGCGAGGGCAGGCCGATCTTCCCGCTGACGTTCCCGTTCGACATGGGCACAGGCCCCGCCGTCCGAGCCGCACCGGACATCACCAACACCGGATCGGTGGACACCTGGCCCGTTATCCGGCTGACCCCGCGCGCCGGGGAGGTGCGCGACCCGTCGCTGACCCTCGTCCACAACGGCGAACGCCACCGCTTCGCGACGCGAGGGCTTCGGGTCGGCCGCGGTGACGCCCTGGTGGTCGACATGGGCCGCCGCCGCATCACCCTCAACGGCGCTTCGCGCTTCGGGCAGGTCGCCCCGACCTCCACCTGGTTCTCCGTCCCGCCCGGGGCGAGCACCGTCCAACTCGACGTACTCGAAGGCCCCGACGGGGTCACGGCGGATGTGCAGTGGCGCTCCGCCTGGATGTAAGGACCCCTCACTCTTGGCCGCTGAACTCCGCGCCCCGCTGTTCGTCCAGCAGGGCCGCTACGACGCGCTCGATCTGCGCACGATGATCGGCGGGACCCGGGGCGCCCACGTCGGCGTCGCCGGCCCCACCGCCCTGCTGGTCGAGAAGGTCGACAACCCCACCCCACGCGTCAGCGTGGCGGCCGGCTCGGTGTGGCTGCCCGACGACGTGGCCGTCTCCCACAAGGGCGCGGTGCACTTCGCAAACCTTGACACCTCCGTGCAGCTCCAGTGCTCCACCCCCAAGCCCGGCGAGGCCGCGCGCACCGACCTGGTGGTGGCGTTCGCCGATCCCGACAACGCACCGGCAGGCCCCCAGCTCGCCGATATCCGCACCACCGCTGACCAGTACATGCAGCCCGTCTCCTACGCCGCAGACGGCACCCCCTACGCCACCGCCACCTCCGGCGCGCAGGTGACCAAGGAGGGCGCCAAGGGCTGGTCCATCGCGGTGCTGGCCGAGTCCACCCCCGGCGCACGCGACTGGCCGGTGCCGTCCAACTGCATCCGCCTCGCGCTGGTGAGCATCGCGCAGACCGGCATCACCGGCATCGAGGACATCAGGTTCGTCACCGGCGGGCAGCTCGACACCACCCCGCTGCGCCACCTGCGTACCGCTGGAGCCCAGGGCATCGCCCAGGTTGCCGCCGGGGCTCCGGCCGGCTCCCTGGTCTACGACTCGGTCACCACCGCGCTGCACAAGGTCACCGGCCCCGGCACCACCGCCCCCGTGCTGCCCGGTGCCGTCCGCCTGGACGCCTCGTATCAGGCCGGGGACGGGGCGTGGGGCACGCTGGCGTGGCACCAGTTCACGGCCCCCGCGACGCCCTACCCGCGCCTGGTCACCGTCTCCTTCGAGGTCAGCTACCGCGTGATCCTCTCCGAGTTCAAGGGCGGCGCTCTGCTCGCCGAGCTGCCCGTCTCGGCCCTGAACTACCGCTCCATCCTCAACGCCCGCGGAGCCGCGAGCTTCACTGTGCCGCTGGCCGCCGAACCCCTCGCCGGACTCGACTGGTCGCTGATCTCGCCGTGGCGGATCACCGCCCACGTCCAGCGCGGCAGCCGCGTCCTGTGGGGCGGCCCGCTGATGGCCTGGAACGTGGACCTGGCCGCCGAGGAGATGACGCTCGACTGCGTTGGCCTGTGGGAGTGCTACCGCAGGAATACGATCAACCTCGGCTACTCCACCGGCACGGTGCCGCGCGAACAGACCACCATCGCCCGCGAGTTGATCCAGCAGTTCGCCGACAACCCCTCGCCCGTCGCCCCCGGCGAGTACGGCTACTGGGGCAGCAACTGCCCCGGCGCGCTCACCTTCGGCCCCGACCTGGACACCATGAAGCGCGAACGCACCTACGACTGGTTCGCCTGGAAGCCGGTCGGTGAAGCCGTCGAGCAGATGGCCAACGTGATCAAGGGGTTCGACTTCCGCATCGACCACGACTGGGACATCGACGCCCGGATCATCCGTAACCGGATGCTCTTCCGCTACCCGGCCGGCGGCCAGGACACCGGCATCGTCCTGGAGCACGGGGCCAACTGCACCGTCACCAGCGTCACGTCCGACGGCGACCAGATGTGCACCGAGACCGGCGTCAACGGCGCGGGCGAAGGCTGGAGCCAGCTCAAGAGCTGGTGGTACAACGGCCAGCTCGAAACCGAGGGCGGCCGCCGCATCCCCCGTCTCGCGTCCATCGCCACGAACAACTCGGTCGTCCGCGTCGAGACCTTGACCGCGCAGGCCGAACGCATAATCGCGGTCGGCGCTTTCCCGATCGTCGTCCCCGAGGTCACCCTGCACCCCGGCGGCGACTACTCCGCCGCCGAGCTGCGCGTCGGCCACAAGATCCGCGTGCGTGCCCGCACCGCGAAGTGGCCCGGCATCGACGAGGAGTACGTCATCCAGGAGATCAACACCAAGGTCTCCCGCAGCGGCGAGGAGACCACCCTCGCCCTCGTGCCCGTCACGATCTTCGAGCGCGTGGACGACTGGGCGAAGGGGGAACTGGAGGTAGAGCCGCGTGACAGCCTACGGCCGCCCCAACCTCGCCGACTCCTTCCAGGGCATCGACACCCGCCTGGCCGCGATGGAACGCACCGCCAGCGCGCTGGGTGCGGTCCTGCCCATGACCCCCTACCGCCCCGGCCTGGACGTCGCCACCACCTGGCGCGCCGCCGCCACCATCCCCACCGCCGGCATCGGCCCACCCCGTCATCCGCCTGGGCTGCCGCGTCTCCGCCAAGCAGGGCGCGAACGTCTGGCTGCGGGTGTTCGACGTCGACAAGGCCCGCGCGGTCACCGCGGAGTGGCAATACACCGGCGGCGCACTCAACAACGGCTGGGTGAGGCTCGATTGGGTCCTACCCATGGGCGGAGGCCAGCCCAGCGAATGGCAACGCGTTTTCCTCCAGACCCGCACCGACGTCGAAGGCGGAGGCACCGTCGACCCCGGCGTCGCCATGGCCCTGCCCTTCAACCAGGCCCCGTGCCGCACCCGCTCACCGACGACGAGCGCGAAGCCGACGAACAGGCCGCCACCGCTCGCATCGAGCGCGAGGTCCCCAGCTACACCGACACCCTGCCTTGCCTGTCCGGATGACGCGGCGGAGCGGACCCCACTCTGTGCCAGTCGGGGCCCGCTCCTGATCCGCAGCCGTCCGCAGGGCGGAGCGTTCGCGCCACGACATTCGCACACCCGCCCCGCCCCCGCCGGTCAGCACCACGGCGCGCCGCCCCGATGTCCCCCGAACGGCCCCACCCACATAGCCACCCTCCTCTTCCACGGAAGGACCCGTATACCCAGGGCGTCCGCACGATCCACCAGCAGGGCTCTCGCTACTACGTCCACCTCGGCACCGGGGACCTCGCCCCCTCGGTCACCTCCACCCTCAACATGGAGGCGAAGCCGTTCCTCCAGACCTGGGCCGCCGGCATGGCCGCCGAGGCCGCCGCCGTCACCGACCTGGAGGTCGTCCAGCGCATCGCCGCCCGCGACCGCCAGGCCGCCGTCGACTTCCTGCGCTTCGCGGCCAAGCGCTACACCAAGCTGCGAGCCGACGTCGGCTCGCTGGTGCACGACTACTTCGAGCTGTGCCTGCGCGGTGAAGAGGTGCCGTACCTTCACCACGATGTGAAGCCGTACGTCCCGCACATCGAGGGGTGGCTCGACCGCTACCAGCCCGAGCTGCTGTACGCGGAGGGCGTCGCCTGGTCGCATGAGCACGAGTACGCCGGCTCGTTCGACTTCATGGTGAAGATCAACGGTAAGACGATCCTGGGCGACCTGAAGACCTCCAAGTCGGTCTACACCTCCGTGGCCGCACAGTTCGCCGTGTACGCGCATGCGGACGACCTGATCACCGTGGACCGAAAGATCCAGACGTTCCCGACGGTTGACGCGGGGGCGGCGCTGCACATCACCCCACAGAAGGCCGAGTTCCGCCCGGTGAAGATCGACCGCGAGGTGTTCAAGCGCTTCCTCACCCTGTGCCGCCGCTTCACCGACGACCGGGCCTCGGACGCCGGAGTCATCGGCCGCGTCGCCTGGAGGAACGAGACCGGCCACCTGACCGGCACCGCCCGCCGCACGGCCTGACTGGGCTTGTTTACCGCCCCGCTTCAACACAGGCGGGCACCCTCGGCCTGCACATGCGGGGGCCGGCGACGGGTCTTGTTAACCCTTCCGCCTCACACATCACGGGGCCGACCGACCGGTGGCCCCGCCCCGATATAACGGAAGCACTTGAGCAAGGCACTCGACAACAACTTCGCGTCCGACCCCGAGCAGGCCGAGCGCGCGGAGCGCGCCGAAGCCAACGCCCGCCCGGGCGTGGCCGGCACCTTCCGGGCCTACGAGCCCGACCCGAACGGTGGCTTCCCCCGGGCCCTGCACGAGTGGCGCGTCACCAGCGCGGTCCGGGCCACCGCCGACGCCGTGGCGGAGCTGCTGGGTGGCACGCCGCACGAGCTGGACACCGAGGCGGAAGACGCCATCGCGGTCGACACCGACCGCGTCGAGGTCATCATCGACAGCCCGGACTCGATCGAGGTCGACATGCGGCAGTGGGTCAACGGCAAGCTCGCCCACCACTGCGACACCCGGACCTTCCTGTCGCCGCCGGAGGACGTGGGCGTGCCCTGCCGCTGCCCGCGCACCATCGCCGAGTTGCGGGCCTGGGCATCGTCCGCTATAAGATGTCGGGCTGGACGCTGATCAGCGGGCTGCCCGCGTTGAAGAACGTCCTGGCGAAGGTCGGCGGCCCGGCCCTGGTCCACCTGCTCAACGAGCGCGTGAACGACACGAGCAAGGCGGGCCGCGACGTGGACTATCAGAAACTCACTGCCAAGGTGATCAAGCCCTACCATCGCTGACGCCAAGGCGTCGGCGATCGAGGAGGAGCCGCCGTTCTAACCGGCGCTCCACACATCAGCACCACCAGCGGGACCGGCTTCTTCGGAGGCCGGTCCCGCCCCTGTATTCCCTGGAGAGTGAAACCCATGCACCCCTGCACCACCGTCGCCGTCTACCAGCCGGCTCCTAATCTTGGGTGGGCAACCATCGCCTCGGCATGCCGTGGGAGTCCGCCGAGAAGCGTCGGCTCCCGAGCTGCGTGCCCAGGGGCCTGGGTCAGCAGCTGTCGGTCGGCGGTGCCGTCGTGCACGCTCGCGGAGGTGACCAGCACAGCCAGCAGCAGGCCGACGGTGTCGGTGACGATGTTCCGCTTCCTGCCGACGATCTTTTTTCCGACGTCGATTCCCTGGGTGGAGGCGGGGATGTTCGTGGAGGTTCTTTTACGCTCTGGGAGTCGAGGATGCGGGCGGTCGGCTTCGGGGCGCGGCCCTCAAAGGTGCGGACGAGGCGCCGGAGCCAGCCGCCGAGCTGTTCGAACATCCGTTCTTGCCCAGGGGCCCTGTCGCGATAGGTCCGTAATTCGCCACGACACGATTTGGCGACTCGTCAGGGTGCTGTCCAAGGGGCGGTCGGCGTCCGGCTGTCCAGGCGCTCCGCGCGGGGGTGGATACCACGGTTCGGCAGCACGGGAAGGATGCCATTGAGGGCGGTGGCGATGCGGTCGCTGACCTGGTTGTCCCAGCGCTCGGGGCGACGTGCGGGTCGGTCGGCGGCCAATGTGAGAATCTGCTGGATCGTCAGGTTTAGCCAGGTATCGGCAAAGTGGGTGCTTCCGCAGGCGCGGGTGACTTCGCGGGCGCTGCCGGGAACAGTGGCCAGGCAGGTGACCTCCGCGGTGGCGGCCTCCTCCTGCACGCCGTCGGAGTCGGTCACGACGAACGCGCAGTTGCGCAGCAGTGCTCCGAAGGCCAGGTACGGCTGCGGTGGCAATACCCGTTCGGCCAGCACGCGATCGAGCAGGCCGTGGTCGACCAAGTGCGCGGCGGCCCGCGGGTGCAGCGGGAGGACGGGGGGCAGTCCGTGCGCGGCCAGGTCGCGCAGTATGTCCAGCACCGGTTTGGGGTGACTGAGTGCGGTCGGCTTGTGCAGCGTGGCGAGCACGTACCTGCCGCGAGTGAGGCCGAGGCGTTTCAGAACTGCCGCGCCCGCGTCGGGGTCGTGGTGAGCGAGGTGGCACTCGGCCATGGGGTTGCCGACGAAATGGACATGCTCGGCGGGCACCCCCTCGCCGTGCAGCGCGGCCACGGCCTCGGCGGTGGTCGCCAGGTGGTAATCGGTACACGCGGTGACGATGCGGCGGTTCGCCTCCTCAGGTGTGCGGTCGGACGAGCGCAGGCCCGCCTCCAAGTGGATCACCGGGATACCCCGGCGGGCAGCGACCAGTGCGGCGGCGACGGTGGAGTTCACATCGCCGACCACCACCACTGCTTCCGCAGGGTGCTCGTCGAGGTCGCGCTCCACCAAGGAGCAGAGCCGGCCGAGCTGCTCGGCGTCACTGGCGCAGTCGCCGCACCGTAGCCACCGGTCCACCTGCAGCGCGAGCTCGTCGCAGAGCCCCTGCCCCAGGCGCGGGTCAAAGTGCTGGCCGGTATGTACGTACGACCAGGTTGCCCCGGAGGCACGCATCTTGCCGACCGACTGCTGAAGTGTCCAGACCTTGGGCGCGTTCGGCCGGGCGCCCAGGTACACGGTGATCATCGGGTTGGTGCCCATGTCTCCCACCCGCTTCCCTCGCGGCTGTCGCAGGGCGGTCTGCCTAGCCACACGAGCCTAGCTTCAGCACATGCGAGTCGACCCATCGCTCGATCCGACTGGCCTAGCGACCCCTCCGCGCTGCGTCCCGGCTTGCCGACCTTGCGCACTCCGTACTCGGAGGGGCGGGGAGGATGACGCGATTGTCACTCTTTCGAGTGAAGCCACAGGCGCGTCGTGTGCCTACTTTCCGGCCAGGCCATACCCGCCGTCCACGACCAAGGTCTGGCCTGTGATGTGCCGCGCGGCCTCCGAGGCGACGAACGCGACTGCTTCGGCGATCTCCTCCGGCTCCGCAGGCCGACCGAGCAGGTTGCCCCGGGCTTGCCGCCAGGTGTACTCGTCCCACGTCGAAACCATGTCGGTGGTGGTAAACCCCGGCGCAACCGCGTTGACCCGTACTGTCGGCGCGAAGCGCTTGGCGAGCGCCGCCGTGAGGTTGCCCAGTGCTGCCTTGGCCATCGAGTAGAACACTGTCCGATCACTGGCCAGGCCGTCCACAGCGCGGATTGACGACACCAGCACCACCGCTCCACCGTCCTGGGCGACCATCCTCGGCAGCAGGTATTGCAACACTCCCACCGCGCCCCACAGGTTCACGGCGAACGCCTCCGCAACGTCGTCCCGTGAGGCGTCCTCGAACGGCACCACTCGGTGCGCGCCTGCGCTGTATACCACCACCTGTGGCAAGCCATGCTTGGCTACCACATCTTCGACGCCTAGCCGTGCCGCCACCGCATCCGCCAGATCGAACGCCACTGTCGACGCCCCCAGTTCGCCTCCGAGCCCGGCCAGTGCCGCACTCGCCGACCGCCCGTGCAGTACCACCCGATGCCCTTGCGCCCTCAGCGCCCGCGCCGTTGCCGCACCGATCCCCCGCGACGAACCGAGTACCAGCGCTGTCGAGCTATCCAGCATCTTTGCTCCTACCGTTCCCGCACTTGCCTCTGTATAGGGGGCGATGCTGCCACGACGCACCACAGAACGAGGGGGACCCGCTCATGCGCGAACGAGGAAGACCCATTCGGTGTCTGAGCACACCCATGGCAGGCGACGATCAAGTGAGGGCTCCTGTCCACGGCCCTCATAAGCTCGACCATGATGGACACCTGAGGCCGTAAGACCCGGACCTGACCGCGGCCCCGAACGCCGTGCGGCCCGCGCGCTCCTGCGGCTACCGGGGCGGGACCGCGGCCGGCGGTCCGGGCTCCCGGCGCGCTCCGGTCCGTCCGGCACTCCCGTCGTGCGGCTCGCCAAAACGGGAGAGCAGCGCGGTACCTCCCACTGCCGTAGCGAAGCCCGTCAGCGCACACCAGGCGAGCCCGGGACGCGCGGCGTCCCCGAATACCGTGACACCGACCACCGCCGGGCCGAAGGTCTCGGTCAGCATCCCGGCGGCGGTGACTGCGGTCACCGCCCCACGCTGCAAGGCCAAGGCGAAGGCGAGGTAGCCGCCGATGCCTCCGACGACCAGTGCGTACGCGGCCGGGTCGAGGAGGACCGTCACAGGGCCGGAGACGTCCACGACCCGGACGACCAGACTGATCATCCCGAATCCAGCCCCCGCCAGCAGCCCCAGGCAGGCTACCGCGACCCGACCCGTCCGCCTCACCAGTACGAGAGCGGCGAGGAGGATGACCGTGGAGACGCCGAGCAGAACCCAGTGGAAAGAGGGCGCGACACGGTTGCGACCCTCCGGGCCGGACCCGAACGCCAGTAGTGTCAGGCCGAGGACCACCGCGAGGATGCCCGCGACGTCGGCCCGGCGCAGCCGCACGTCCAGCAGTCGTACGGCGGCCACGGCGGTGACGGCCAGACTGGCGTTGGTGACGGCCTGCACGAGGAACAATGGCAGGGCTCGCACAGCGACCGCGCTCGCCATGAAGGCGACGAGGTCAAGCAACGTGCCGACGGCGAACCGCCAGGACCGCACAAGCGCCGCCAGAGGACCCACCCGTACCCGGTCCGCGCGCGGCGCCGAGCACGCCGCGCGCGACTGGAAGACCGCCGCGAAACCGAAGCAGACGGACGCGACCAGGGCGGTGCCGAGTCCCAGCAGCATGCCTCTCCCAGCCTCGTGGGCGATGTCGATCCGCTCCCACTCCCCTCGTCGCGAAGGAACGCGGGTCGGGAAGCGGGCACAGGTGGGCATGGACCGTCGGAGCCCTGCGACCCGCCCGTGACCTGCACAACGAACGATCCGGACGGCCGTCACGGCAAAGAACTGGATGGCTCCGCTGGGGCGATGAAGGAAGCGCACCGTCACTCGGACGGAGCAGTCGTTGCCTCTGGAAGTCTCTTTGAGGCCGCTCCGGCCGACCGGGGCCGTCGG
Organism: Kitasatospora sp. NPDC058046; assembly: GCF_042885595.1. Taxonomy (NCBI): domain Bacteria; kingdom Bacillati; phylum Actinomycetota; class Actinomycetes; order Kitasatosporales; family Streptomycetaceae; genus Kitasatospora; species Kitasatospora sp. NPDC058046. Next base: position 3,302 of record NZ_JBHVRS010000042.1, on the reverse strand, counting down.
CCACACCACGGAGCTCGCTCGCAGGCTACCCGAAGAAGTTGATCTACCGAAGCCCGAAGCCGGTTCGTCGTCCTGAGGAAGACGGCTCGGCGGCTGGTTGGCACACTTGAGATCGGGGAGGAAGGAGATCAGGAACGAATGAGAACGGCCAGCGCCAGTTTTGACGAATACCCTGGCTTGCGGGAGTGGATGACGACCTACCTCACCCACGAGCACGCCCGCCTGGGCAGACGGGGCGCCGTGTGCCCAGAGGTCGAGGCGGAGATCCAGGCCGACAGGGTGGCTGTGGAGAGATCATGCTACCGCGACTGCCAGGGCCTTTCGGAGCTCTGCCTGTTGATGCGGGAGCAGGTCGATCGGTTCGCGGCCTCCGCGGTCGACGGCGCACTGATCACCGTCATCGGGGGCATGCCGGCACACCACGGGGTACTGCTGGACGAAGCCCAGCGCAGGACCAGAGCCCATGCCGCGCGGCAAGGCCTCATGATCGGCCAGTTCCACTCGGGCTGCGCCGAACCGGCCGTGTGGAATCCCGACTTCGCCGTCTCACGCTCACCGCAACCGATATTCGCCATCCGTCAGATGACATTGCGCGACATCCTCTTCCTGCACGCGGATCCTGCGCTGTTCGAGGAGTACCGGCGGCGCTTCGGTGACCGCTACGAAGCGTCGGATTCGCATATCCGGGAGAACCTGGTACGGCTGTACCGGCTCGCCTGCGACAGGGGCAGCGGATGTGGCTCCTTCGCTGACTACCGGAACACCGACATCCTGCTATCGCTGCAGCGACCTCCCACCGAAGGCCCGGCTGAAATGGTGCACTGCCTCCGTGGCCAGATCACGGAGCTGTTGTTCAAGCTCCTGTACGAGCAAGCTCGCACGGTCCGTCTAGAGCTGGCATCCGACCGGCCGGACGAGGCTGTGCGGGGCCTGCGAGGCATGCGGTGCGTACTCGATGTCCTGTCCCATCTCTTGGATCTGTCCAGAACGGTGTCACCCGCCGAACTCGACGCCCTCCGGGCCCAGTCCGGCACCGCGTCCGGTTCCGACTCGTACATGTACCGCATGGTGGAGTTCTCTCTCGGAAAGAAGTCCGACCGACTCGCCGCCGCCTACAGGGAGATACCCGGCGTTGCTCATGACGTCTACCGCGCGCTGCACGAGAGCAGCGTGTACGACGAGGCTCTGCTGCTGCTCGCCCGGCGCGGGCTGATCGCCGAGCAGACCATGGATCCACGAGCCTTCGACAGCGGGAGGACGACGGGTGCCTGGGCACACGTCTACCGCACCGAGAGCCCTGACGGAGACCTGTTCCAGCTGGCCGAGGCTCTGATGGACGTCGCCGAGGGCATGGGCCGGTGGGGAGCCTTGCGTCGGCTGGCCGTTGAGCGTGTGGTCGGCACGATCCAGGGCTCCAGTGGTAGCGAGGACACAGACCGGTTGCGAGACAATGCCGAGTACCGCTATTTCCCTGAGCTGTGGCAGGCGAGGCGGCAACTGGCCTCCGGTCTAGGGGCGTTCTGAGTGGCCAGCGATTCGCCAGAGACGACACCGAACGCAAATGCCTTGAGGAGCTGTGCGAGCGCAGCCTCGCGCTGGCTACGACCATCGAGTACGCCCGGCGCCTGGCCACCATGGAGCGCGAGCGCCGCAGTGAGCAACTGGCCCTCGACGTCTGGCTCGCCGATGTCCGTCTCGACGGACAACGAGAACTCCGCTCGCTCGCCGGCGGGATCCGACGCGACCGCGCGGCCGTCCTCGCCGCCCTGACCTCGGGCGCTGTCGAAGGCAACGTGACAAGGATTTGAACTGCTGAAGAGACAGATGTACGGCCGGGCCAACTTCGACTTCCTACCTGTTGACGCCGCATCCTCCTGTCACCGTGATCAACAAGAGGGAACCCCTCAATCAGCGACAGGGCCCGGAAAGTGATCCAGAGCCTAATCTCACCCGTCGGCGACAAGGCGCGTAGTTCCAACGTCGGCGCTGTCTTGCCGTGAGGGTCCTGCCGGGACGAGGCAGTATGAGCTTCCCTCGCTGCGCGGGAGGTGTTGATTACCTGGTCAGGGCGGGTGTGGGTAGTTCGACGGCCACTGGTTCGGCCGTCGCCTGGTCGGCGTAGTACTTGGCCTCGTATCCAGTGGCACTGGGTAGGTCAGGATTCACCGCGGCCATACGGCCGAGGTGCTGGAACAGGCGCTGGGTGGTCTGCGGGAGGCCGGGCTGGACTGGGGCTGATTGGGGTGACGGTGGCCGTGGCATCCTCCCAGCTGGCGGCCACATACGGCGCAATCTGCGGCCACGGGATGGATCTGATCAACATTTCGGGATCGCCCAGCGTGATCGGCTCAGGTCGTCAGCAGTATCCGCCGACGCAGCAATGGGAAGCTGGCTCGTCCGTATCCTTGCCTTTTGAGGTATTTGATCCGGTTGACATGGCCCTCGACGGGGCCGCTGTTCCAGCGCAGGGTGAGACCGGCCGTCACAGCGCCGAGGTCCTGGCGCAGGTGGCGGGCGAAGTTGCACAGGGGCGGCAGGTCGGTGGCCTCGGTCTGCTCGATCCACTCGGGCAGGTGCTCGCCGTCGAGGTTCTTCATCATCCGGGCGAAGTCGCGCACTCGCTCGGCGGCGGTGGCCAGTTCGGGGCAGCGGGCCAGGAGGTGCTTGAGCTGGAGGACTTCGTCGCTGGTCAGGGCGTCGGGGTGGCGGGTGAGCCAGCCGGTGGCCTGCCGGACGGTCGGTGTGGTCGGCAGCCTGGGTGCCGGTGCGGGCGAGGACCGCGGTGGCTCCAGCCAGCGCCGGACGCTACGGCTGCTGCCCCGGTAGCCCAGGGTCTGGATCTCGCGGAAGAGCAGTCCGCTGTTGGTGCAGCCCTCGTTCCACCGCTGGTTCAGGTAGCCGGTCCATGGGGCGAGCGCGCGGCCACCCTGCCTGGACGGCACCAGCAGGTCCTCGGCCGCATGGGCGTGGGCGTACTTGCGGACCGTCCTGCGGTCCACGCCGAGTAGCTCGGAGATCCGGCCGATGCCCACCCCCTTGCTGTACAACTCCTTGACGGTGGCGAAGCGTTCGCGGGTCGTACTGGTCCGCCGGCCCTCTGGTAACAGCACCTGCGGTTCGGGAGCTGGGGCCGGCTCCTGGGCCTTCAGGCAGGCGCGGTGGGCGATCACGCACTTCTCGACCGTCTCGGCGAGATTCTTCCAGAGGGTAGGGTCGGCCGGACGGCGAGGTGCCTGCTGAGCAGGTCCTTTTTCGTCCGGCCTCCCTCCGAACCGGACGTGCCCGCTTTCCGGGCATCCGGC
>NZ_JBHVRS010000041.1:0-64764 GCF_042885595.1 Kitasatospora sp. NPDC058046 | reverse complement strand
CGATGCAGTTGCGCCCAAGAACGCCGCCCCAGCGCAGTAAGGCAGTCACGAGGCGTCACCGCCCTGGCTTGACAACATCATTGGGAATCTCCCTCTGGTGCCTATCCGGCGGTGATCGATGCGCGTGACCGGCCGCCCCGGCCGGGTGCCTCGTCACCTGGCCGGGGCCGCACGCGGGTGTGCGAACGGAATGGAGGAAAAGGGGTGCGGGACCGCGGGTCAGCCGACCGTCGTCGGGCGCGGCGCCAGGTCGGTCCAGTGCTGCTCGATGTACTCCAGGCAGGCCTGGCGGTCGTTCTCGCCGAAGGCCGTGGCCCAGCCGGCCGGGACCGCGAGCACGTTCGGCCACAGGGAGTGCTGGTTCTGGTCGTTGACCAGGACCAGGTAGCGGCCCTCGGCGTCCTCGAACGGGTTCGTCACAGCGGTTCTCCTTCTGTACGGGATGGACGGATCGGACGTTCACGCAAGCGAAGGGGCGGCGCCCCGTGTCCTACGGGTGGAGGTACGGCCCGGCCGCTTCCGGGAGCCAGACGTCCTCCGGGTCCAGGGCGGCGGGCGTGTACTTGCCCAACGCGCTGATCAGCAGCCGCAGTTCGAAGGCGAGGCAGGCGACCAGCCGGGCGATCCCGTCCTGCGGGTCCTCGTCCGCCGCGAGCAGGGCCGCCCGGCCCAGCCCGACGGCGCGGGCGCCGAGCGCCAGGGCCTTCGCGGCCCGGGCGCCCTCCCACATCCGGCCCGAGGCCAGCAGGCAGTTCGACCTGGACGGCGGCCCCAGCCGGCGCAGGCACTCGCCCAGCGGCAGGCCCACCTGGTCGAGGAAGCTGCTGGGCGCCCAGCCGCTGCCGCCCTCGGCGCCGTCCACGGTCACCGAGTCCGCGCCGCTCGCCCAGGCCACGACCGCCGCCTCGTGGATGTCGCGCCCGGGCGGGAGCTTCACCCAGATCCGCGCGCGCGGATAGTTGTTGCGCATGAAGCGGATCTGCTGGCGCAGGATCTCCGCCGTGAACGTGCCCGGGCTGCTGGACCGCAGTACCCGGTCGTCCTCGCCCTGCCCGTCGGCGAAGACGCTCTCGTCGGTGCTGTACCGATCCGCCAGCTGCGCCGCCACCTCGCGCTTCAGCACCGTCATCCCGCCGAGCCCGGGCTTGGCGCCCTGCCCCACCTTCAGTTCGAAGGCCAGGCGGCCGGACTCCAGCAGCGCCTTCGCGGCCGGGGCGCTGTAGATCTGGTTCCACACCTCGGCGTCCGCGTCCTCGGTGCTCTGCTGGAACGCCAACCCGCCCATGTCGTCCGGGAGTTCCTGCTCGTAGGCGCGCAGCCGGGCGAGCATGCTGTCGCCGGTGTCGGCGGAGGCGTCGGCGGAACCGCTGCCGGAGGCGCCGGCGAAGCCGTTGGTCGGCACCACGTTCTCGCCGATGACCAGCGGGATGCCCAGGCGTCCGGCCTGGCGGCTGGCCGCCAGGCCCAGCCCGGAGGAGGCGACCTGGGTGGACCCGAAGGCAGACACGTACACCGGCAGCGCCGAGCGGAACCCGCCGATGTCGGTGGCGAGTTCGACGTCGCCGTAGAGCGGTTCGCGGGCCAGGTCGGTGAGCTTCTCCAGCCGCTGGGGCACGAAGACCGGCGGGACCAGGCGCATCGCGTCCAGCGCGTCCCCGCCGCGGGGCGCCGCCGTCCGCGGCTCGCCGCCCGTGCCGCCGGCGCCGAACAGCGTCAGGCCGTAGCCGTCCGTCGAGGGGAACGCGCGGGCGGCGCCCTCCCTGGCCCGGGACCGGATCGCGGCCTCCGGGAACCCCGGGGCGCTCAGCACCCCGCTCACGGCGAGACCACCCCGGGGACCTTCGGGAACGGGGTGGCCTGCCAGACCGCGTCCAGCCCGGCGACGTAGCGGGTGAGCCGCTCGATGCCGATCCCGAAGCCGGCGCTGCCCGGGATGCCCTCGCGGACCATCTTCAGGTACCACTCGTACTTGGCCGGGTTCTCGCCGCTCTCCCGCATCCGGGCGATGATCCGCGCGTAGTCGAACTCCCGCTCGCTGCCGCTGATCAGTTCGCCGAAGCCCTCGGGGGCGATGAGGTCGAAGTTGCGCAGGACCTCCGGGCGCTGCGGGTCCTCGCGGTCGTAGAAGCCGCGTGAGCCCTTGGGGTAGTCGACGATGAAGAACGGCGCGTCGGACTTGTGCGAGAGCAGGCCCTCGCCCTGCCAGTCGATCTCGGCGTCGTGGTTCTGCTCGTGGCCCAGCCGTGCCAGCTCGGCCATCGCCTCGCCGTGGCTGATCCGCTCGAAGGGGGTGTCGCGGGTGAGCAGCGGGGTGAAGGCGTCCGCATCGCGGCCGAGGGCGTCCAGGTCGTCGCCCAGCGTCCGCACCACGCGCTCGACCGCCGCGGTCACGATGGACTGCGCCACCCCCATCGCGTCCTGCTGGGTGGCGCCGGCGATCTCCACGTCGAACTGGTGGAACTCCGCCAGGTGGCGGCCGATGTTCGCGGTCTCCAGGGGTTCGAGCCGGACGTTCGGCGCGACGTAGAACACCTTGTCGAAGGCGAGCAGCGACGCCTGCTTGTAGAGGATCGCGCTGGTCATCAGCTTGTAGCGGTGGCCGTAGAAGTCGACGTCCACCTGCTTGGCGCCCCGGCCGCCCGGGTCCGTCACCGGTCCGATGATCGGCGGCAGCAGCTCCACGAACCCCTCGCTGAGGAGTAGTTCGCGGCCCGCCTGGACGATCTGGTTCTGGATCCGCAGCACGGACCGGGTCACGGGGTTCTTGAGGTGGTCCGGCAGTGCACCGGGCCGTGCAGACTCGAACTCGCTGGTCAAGGGGTCTCTTCCTTCGGTTCTCTGGTCCTGCGGTCTCTGGTTCTGCGGTTGTGGCAGGGGGTTCAGCCGGGGAGCCCGGGGAGCCGGTCCAGCGTGGTGGCGGCGCGCTCGTCGAACGACCGCGCCACGTGGGACAGGGCCCGGAGCAGGTCCGAGGCGCTCATCGAGCGGTCGCCGGCGGATCGCCCGGACGGCCGGACGGGCAGGGCGCCGGTGTGCGACCAGCGCAGCCGCCCGTCGGACTCGATGTAGCTCCTGGCCCGCCCGGCGTTGTCCGGGTGCAGGCAGTACGGGACGTCCAGCAGTCCCCGGGCGAACGCCTCCACCAGGGCGGCGCCCACGTCCGTGTTCAGGCCGAGGACGGTGTCCACGAGCGCGGTCGCCTCGTCCAGGACCTCGCTGCCCGCCCCGGTGTCGGCCGGCGCCGATCCGCCCGCGTTCTGTGCGGCCAGCGCCGCGATCTCCAGGGCCTCGACGTTCTCCCGGACGGTGGGGATGCGGTGCGCCTCGGCCGCCGTCTTGACGATGAGCCGCTCCGCCCCGGTGCGGACCGCCAGCTCGGCGGCCTGCTCGAGCAGCAGCAGGGCGCCGGAGCGGGTGCCGGGGTAGACCCCCATGTAGTTGTAGATCACGATGTGGCGGTCGACGTCCGGCAGCAGCGCGTCGGCGAGCCGGCGCAGGGCCAGCACCGCCTCCCGGTCCTGCTCGGCGTTGGTCTGCTGCGCGTAGCTCAGCGAGATGCTGCGCAGTCCGTGCTGGCGGAAGAACACGCCTTCCAGGACGCTGATCGCCACCAGCAGGCTGGGCGGGCAGAGCTGGCCGAGCATGCAGCCGCCGAAGGTCTCGACGTGCGGTTCGACCTCGCCGTCGCGGGCCCGGACCATCAGCTCGCAGGACCGTTCCCAGTTCCGCACCGCCTCGCGCAGCGGCAGGCGGCCGTACGGCAGGCAGTAGGAGACCGGGCCGCCTTCGGTGGTGTCGAGCCCCGCTTCCAGCGAGGCGGCGATGATGCCGTAGGGGCTGGCCGAGCCGTGCCGCACCTGGACCGGGAAGTCGCGCTCGCGCACGCCCTCCAGCACCCCCCGGTTGGTCGCCGGGGGGTGGGTCCTGATCGGGTACCCGTTGAGGTCGCCGCCGCCGTCGACGGCCCGCCTGGCGTCGGCGAGCTTGCCGAGCCGGGTGTAGCTGTCGAGGGTGATCGTGCCGACCGTGGTGGCGTTGGCCGCCTTGACGGCGACCAGCCCCTCCCGCATGGCCAGCGGGTCGCCGAAGCCCATCCGCGGCTGCACCACCAGGTTGCCCCGGGCGTGCGACCGTCGGACGAAGTCGGCGAACGCGTTGGCCGGCGCGTCGTTCATGGCGTGGGGGCGGCGCGGAGCTCCTCCAGGACGCGGCCGGTCCGCCCCGCCTTCACGGCGCCGAGGGCGGAGACGTACCGCTCGAACTCCGGCAGTCCGGCCGACTCGTGGAAGACCGCGGAGAACCCGGCGTCCAGCAGCCGGCGCGTCATGGACTCGCCGCCCCCGCCGCCCGCCCCGGCCTGCAGCTGCCGGCCGGTGCCGAGCTTCCCGCCGATGACGATCGGCGTGTCGGCGAGCTCCGGGACGGCGCGCAGCTCTGCGACGGCGGACAGCCCGTCGCTCTCGCCGTGGCCGTTGACGCTGCTGAGCACGATGAGGTCGGGGGCCTCGCGCCGGCACTCCGCCGCCAGTTCCGCGCCCGGCAGGCACGGGCCGAGGTTGCGCACCCGGTGTCCCCAGTCCTCCAGTTGGAGCTGGAGGAAGACGAGGTTCCAGGTGTGGGAGTCCGACTCGGTGCCGCTGACGATCACGTCGAGGGTGGCGTCGGTGCTCACCGCCGGCTCCTCTCGCTCGGGTCGAGGGCGGCGATCCTGGAGGGCAGGGTCTTCCAGACCTCCGGGGTGTAGAAGTGCCCGCCGGGAAGGACGTCGTGGCGGTACTCGCCCAGGGCCAGCGCGCGCCACTGCTCGCCCGCGTTGGCCTCGATGACGTCGTCGTCGGCGCCCGAGAGCATCTGCACCGGCATGCTGACGGTGGCGCCCTCGGTGTACCGGAAGGTGTCCCGGACCCGGATGTCGGCGCGCATCAACTCGACGGCCATCTCCTGGAGTTCGGGGTCCTCCAGGACGTGCGCCGGCATCAGCCCGTGGGTCTTCATCCAGAGCAGCAGGCCGTCGTCGTCGTCCTGCTGGGACGGGAACATGTCGCGGGGCGTCAGCCCGCGGGCGGGCGCGTTGGCCGAGGAGACGACCAGGTTCAGCGGCAGCGGCCCGCCGCTGCTCTCGATCCGCGCGGCGACGTCGAAGGCCATCCAGCCGCCCATGCTGTGCCCGAAGAGCACGTACGGGCCGTCGACGGCGGAGAGCACGGCCGCGGTGGCGTCCTGGGCCAGCTCCTCCCAGTCGGTGGCGAAGTCCTCCAGGAACCTGCCCTCCCGGCCCGGGTAGCAGATCGCCGACAGGGCGATGTCGGCCGGGACGGCGTCGCCCCACAGGTGGTAGGAGGCCGTCCCGCCGCCGCAGAAGCCCAGGCAGATCAGCGTCAGCGCGGCTCCCTCCGGGCGCCGGATGCTGATGACGGTGGTGTCCTGTGCGGTGTTCACTTGCCCTCCGTCCGACGGGACTCCACGAAGGCCGCCAGCCCGCGCAGTTCGGGGTGCTGGTAGACCTCCTTCGTGGACACGGTGATGCCGAACTGCTTCTTCAGCCGGCCGATGACGCGCAGCGCGATGAGCGAGTGGCCGCCCAGCGAGAAGAAGTTGTCGGTGGGACTGATCCGCGGCCGGCCGAGCACCTCGGACCACACGCCGGCGATCAGGGTCTCGAGCTCGCCCTGCGGCTCGTCCCCCGCCTCCTGTCCGCCGTCGGCCCACAGGGCCTCGTCCACGGCGGGCAGGGCCCGGTGGTCCACCTTGCCGTTCACGCTCAGCGGCATGGCCTCCAGCGTGACGAAGGCCGACGGGACCATGAACGACGGCAGCAGGCCGCCCAGGTGCTCCTGGAGCTCCCGGGTGTGCGGGGCGCTCCCGCCCTCCGGGACGACGTACCCGACCAGCTGGTCGCCGGCGGTCGCGGTGCCGTGCAGGACGACGGCGGCGGTCCTGACCCCCGGGTGCGCGGCGAGCGCGGCCTCGATCTCGCCCAGTTCCACCCGGTAGCCGCGGATCTTGATCTGCCGGTCGACCCGGCCGAGGTAGTCGATGGCGCCGTCCGGGCGCAGCCGCACCCGGTCGCCGGTGCGGTACATCCGGCGGCCGGTGCCGGTCGGATCGGCGACGAACCGCTGCGCGGTCAGCGCGGGCCGGCCGACGTAGCCGGTGGTCACGGAGGGCCCGGCCAGGTAGAGCTCGCCCGGCTCGCCGACGGGCGCGGCGCGCAGGTGCTCGTCGAGCACGTAGGCGGTGAACCCGGGCAGCGGGAGGCCGATGTGCGGGCCCTCGCCGGTGATCCAGCCCGCGGTGGCGTCCACCGTGCACTCGGTGGGGCCGTACAGGTTGATCGCCTCGACCGTCCCGGCGGCGCGGGCCTCGCCCAGCTCCCGCCAGACCTCGGCCGGCACCGGCTCGCCGCCCATGAACAGCCGCAGCACGCGGCCGTCGGCGGTGGGGGCGAGGAGGGCCTCGCGCAGCACCTCCCAGTGCGAGGGCGTCAGGTCCAGGTCGTCGACGGCGTGCTCGTCGAGCAGGGCGCGCAGCACGGCCGGGTCGGTGCGCTCGTTCTCGCCGATCACCACGATGCTGTCGCCCCGGCAGATCCGGGCCCACTGCTGGACGGAGGCGTCGAAGGAGATGCTCGCGTTCCAGGCCACCACGCGCGGCCGGTCGGCGTAGAAGCCGGCGTCCTCGAGGTCCGCGGCGAGCGCGGCCACGCCGCCCCGGGTGGCCTCGACACCCTTGGGCGTCCCGGTCGAGCCGGAGGTGAAGATCACGTACGCCGGGTCGGCCGGGGCGGCCTGTACCGCCGGCGCGTCCGCGGCCGGCGCGGCGAGGGCGTCCGCGAGGGTGAGGACGTCGACTCCGGCGGGCCAGGCGGGACCGTTGCCGGGCTCCGCCAGGACGGTCCGCAGGCCGGCGCTCGTCACCATGTGGGTGAGACGCTCCTGCGGGTAGGCCGGGTCCAGCGGCACGTAGGCGGCGCCGATCCGCCACACGGCGAGCAGGGCGACGACGAGGTCCGCGCCGCGGTGCATGCTGACGCCCACCCGGGCGCCGCGGCCGAGCCCGAGCTCGGCCAGCCGCCCGGCCAACTGCCGTACGTCCTGGTCGAGTTCGGCGAAGGTCAGGGTGCGGTCGGTCCCGCGTACGGCCATCCGGTCCGGGGTCGATTCGACCGCCCGCCGGAAGCGGACCATCGGGTCGACGGGTGCGGTCCGGGCTGCCGGGGCCAGGGGCTCCTCGGTGATGCTCACGCGGCACCGCCGGTCTCCGCCGAGGCCGCCACGGTGGGCCGGCAGTCGTCGAGCTCGACGGGGTTGCCCATCGCGACGACGATCTTCCGGTCGCCCCGGAACGGGTCGCGGCCGTGCGCCGTGAGCACGTTGTCGACGAGCATGACGTCGCCCGGCTGCCAGGCCTGACGCACCGTGGCCTCGGCGTAGGCGGTGTTGATGAGCTCGAGCTCGTCCCGGGTCAGGGGCTTCCCGTCGGCCACGCCGGTTTCGAACGGCAGGCCGTCCGCGCCGAATTCGTCCAGGAGCGTCTCGCGGAGTTCCTCGTCCAATGACCAGGAATTCCAGAAGGCCATGTGGTTGAACCAGACCTCCTCATCGGTGGCCGGGTGCCGGACGATACCGGGCCGCCGCTGCACCGTTTTCAGATTTCCCTCGCCGTCCCAGCGGCAGGAGATCAGGTTCTCCGCGCAATACTGCTCGACGTCCTCGCGGCGCTCGGTCGCGAATGCCTTTTCCCAGCTCACGGAGATGTGTTCGGAGTAGCTCCGGTGCAGGGTCCAGCCGTGGGAGCGAATGCGCTCGACCAGGGGGGCGGGCAGGTGCCGCAGGACCTCCCGGCAATCCGCCACCGGCGTCGCCCCGCCTTCCTCGGGGGCGATGAGGCAGGCGAACATCAGGAGCCCGGGGAAAGTCAGGGTGTAGCTGTTCTCGTTGTGCATCCGGATCGACTGGGCCGGCGGCAGGTCGGTGGACGAGTAGACGTCGTTGCCGAAGCTGCTGCGCGGCGTCGCCTTCTCCCGGTAGGGCGTCCGCTGCGGGATGAGGACGTCCCGGACGAGCGCGAAGTCCTCGACGGAGGCGACCGGGAGGCCGCGCAGGTACAGCGCGCCGTACCTTTGAAGCGCGGTACGGAGGTCGGGCAGGATCGCGTTCAGCCACGCGCAGGCCGCTTCGGCGCCTTCGAATCGAGGGACGACCAGGGTCGCCGGCTTGCCCTCCTCGAGGGTCCATTCCAGTTCTTGTGGCGCGGTGCTTGCAGAAGACATGACTCGATGCACCTTCCTCATGACGGAGCGCCACGGCGTGGTTCCGTGGTCGCCCCGGGGCAAGTTGAATCGTGATCAGAACCTCTGACCCGAGAACACGGTCATCGACCCGCGGGGGGTCGTCGTGCCGGGTCGCCAGGGAATTCGCGCGGCCCGGTTCAAGGGCCGACATCAGGACGGTTCGGCGGGGTGTCGCTGTTCTCCGCCACCGGCGGCAGTGAATGGGCAGCCCAAGAGGCCGGCTCCGCAACGCCCGAAAAGGCGTCGACGAGCCGCTACCCGGGACCGTCAGGCCACCCCTGGCCGCACGTGCGGACTACCGGTACCGTAGCTCCGACCGGAGAACGTCGGGCTGCCGTCCGGCACACCCGCACACCGATCCATTCCCCCCTCCCGAGTGCTCACATTCAGGTGCGGCGGAATCGCGCACCCGGTGTCGTTCCCCCGAGCTGCCGAGGCGGGTGCAGTACTCCCCCATCGCCTCGCATTGACCGTGCACCGCCAATCAGATCACACCAATGCGCCGCCGTGGAAGAAGTAGCAGAGGCAAGTTCGGAATCTTTAATGTCACATTCACGTCACCGACAGTGACGATTCCCTTACCGTATGGGGCACTTCCCGTGCTGAGGACGACGGGACACCGCCGTCGCCCGTCCGGCAACGGCGGCAACACCGGTACCAGAAGCCGGAGTTCCGCTTCCGGAACAGCGGCGCCCGGGCCGCCCTCCGGAGCGGGCACGCTCGGGCCCGTCCTCCGGAGCAGGCGCGCTCGGGCCCGTCCTCCGGAGCAGGCGCGCTCGGGCCCGTCCTCCGGAGCAGCGGCCGGCCCGGGCCCGTCCCTCCCGGCCGGCGCGCTCAGGCCCGCCCGAGGACGCGGTCGACGGCGATCTCGATGACCACCCGGTCCGGGTTGACCCGCGGCTCGCGGTAGCGCTCGGCGTACCGGCGCTCCGCCTCGGCGACCTGCTCGGGCTCCTCACGGACGACCGCCACGCCCTCCAGCGTCGACCAGCGGGCCCCGGCCACCTGGCAGACCGCGACGCGCAGGCCCTCGGGCCCGGCCTCGGCGACGTTGCGGGCCTTGCGGCTGGTGCGGCTGGTGATCACCCGGGCGGTCCCCGTCTCCGGCTGGTACGTCACACCGACCGGCACCACGTGCGGCGTGCCGTCCGGGCGGGTGGTGGTCAGCGTGGAGATGTGCCGTTCCCGCCAGAAGGCGAGGAAGGATTCGTCGAGGTCGCGCGGGTCGTGGGCCATGCCCGCGATCGTACGGCCCCCGGGGAACGACCGTTCCCCGGGGGCCGTACGGGCAGCGGCGTCAGCGCCCGCGCGCGATCCACTCCGGCAGTGCCGGGGCCTCGGCGCCGATGGTGGTCGGGTCGCCGTGGCCGGTGCGCACCACGGTCTCGGCCGGGAGCGTCAGCAGCCGCTCGCGGATCGAGTCGACGATCGTCGGGAAGTGCGAGAACGACCGGCCGGTGGCACCGGGACCGCCCTGGAACAGGGTGTCGCCGGTGAAGACGGTGCCCAGCGCGGGCGCGTACAGGCAGACCGCGCCCGGCGCGTGGCCCGGGGTGTGCAGCACCGTCAGCTCGGTGCCCGCCACCTCGATCCGCTGGCCGTCGGCCAGTTCGCCGTCCGGCAGCCGCTCGGGGTGGGTGAGCTTCCACAGCGGCAGGTCGTCCGGGTGCAGCAGGATCGGCGCACCGGTGCGGTCGGCGAGGGCCGGGGCCGCGTCGATGTGGTCGTTGTGCGCGTGGGTGGAGACGATCGCCAGCAGCCGGCGCCCGCCGAGCGCGGCCTCGATGGCCTCGGCGTCGTGCGCGGCGTCGATCACCACCGCCTCCTCGTCGTTCCCGACGATCCAGACGTTGTTCTCCACCTCCCAGCTGCCGCCGTCGAGTTCGAAGGTCCCGGCGGTCACCAGCCGATCGATCCGCGCGGTCACAGGATCACCACCGAACGGAGGACGTCGCCCTGGTGCATGCGCTCGAAGGCCTGCTCCACGGCGTCCAGCCCGATGGTCTCGGTGACGAAGGCGCCGAGGTCCAGGCGGCCCTGGAGGTAGAGGTCGACGAGCATCGGGAAGTCCCGCGAGGGCAGGCAGTCGCCGTACCAGGAGGACTTCAGCGCGCCGCCGCGGCCGAAGACGTCGAGCAGCGGCAGCTCCAGCGTCATCTCCGGGGTCGGCACGCCGACCAGGACGACGGTGCCGGCCAGGTCGCGGGCGTAGAAGGCCTGCTTGTACGTCTCCGGGCGGCCGACCGCCTCGACCACCACGTCCGCGCCGTTGCCGCCGGTCAGCTCGCGGATCGCCTCGACCGCGTCGGTGGTGCGGGAGTTGACGGTGTGGGTGGCGCCCAGCTTGCGGGCGGTCTCCAGCTTGCGGTCGTCGATGTCCACGGCGATGATCTTCGCCGCACCCGCCAGCCGGGAGCCCATCACGGCCGCGCTGCCGACGCCGCCGCAGCCGATGACCGCGACCGAGTCGCCCCGGCCGACATTGCCGGTGTTGATCGCGGCGCCGAGGCCCGCCATCACGCCGCAGCCCAGCAGGCCCGCGACGGCCGGCTCGGCCGCCGGGTCCACCTTGGTGCACTGGCCGGCCGCGACCAGGGTCTTCTCGGCGAACGCGCCGATGCCCAGCGCCGGGGACAGCTCGGTGCCGTCCAGCAGCGTCATCCGCTGCTTGGCGTTGTGGGTGTTGAAGCAGTACTGCGGGCGGCCCCGCTTGCACGCGCGACACTGGCCGCACACCGCGCGCCAGTTGAGGACCACGAAGTCACCGGGCTCGACCTCGGTGACGCCCTCGCCGACCGACTCCACGATGCCCGCGGCCTCGTGGCCGAGCAGGAACGGGAACTCGTCGTTGATGCCGCCCTCCCGGTAGTGGAGGTCGGTGTGGCAGACGCCGCACGCCTGGATCCGGACCACCGCCTCACCCGGGCCAGGGTCCGGCACCACGATCGTGGCCACCTCCACGGGCGCGCCCTTGGCGCGCGCGATGACTGCCTTGACCTGCTGGGGCATCCGATTCCACCTCCGTCTGCCGGTGCGGCTCTGCACCGGTCTGACCTGCGACAAACGACTGCAAGACGAACTGCCCACGAAGCGTATCGCCCACCCGGCCGACCACCGGCGGAGCGCCCGGGGCGATCCTCCGCGGCACGGTGTGCTAGGGCCGGTCCGCTCACGTGGAGGCGGCTCACGACCTCTCCGGTGGCACGTGCCGGCCGGGTATCCGCCGGGGGCCCGGCGACAGTCCGGCGCGGCCGTGGCGGTGGGGGCGCACAGGTGGCACTGAGCGCCCGTCCGTGCGCCTCGAAGTGCCCGGAAAGCACCGGCGTTGGCTGGAAGTGCCGCAGACGGGCGCCCCGCCAGCCACGTACGGTCGTAGCTGAGACGGTCCAAGCGACCACGCTCAGCACACCCGCCCCACCCGTCGGCGCGTGACCCTGCGCCGGCCGCGCCGGATGCGCACCGACCGTGCGCCCCCGCACATTTCGCGCCAGACCCCCGCAATTCCCCCCGTAGGAGCCCGACCGAACCCCGGCCCGTGTCGAGCCGCCAGCCGGCCGCATCACCCGTCCCCCGCACCATCCCCGGATTCACCCCCCGTCGGGTCGCGCCCCGCGGCCCACCGTCCTGGAGTCTGGAGTACGGATGTCCACCGAGAACAGTGCGACCAGCGCCGGCACCGCCCCGCTCCCCCCGCTGCACTGCATGCGCCGGCTCGAACCCGGCCCGCCCCGCCTCGCCGCGCTGCCCACCGGCACGCCGGTCTGGCTGGTCAGCCGGCACGCCGACGTGCGCCAGGTGCTGACCGACCCGCGGCTGGGCCGCGCCCCGCTCTACGCGCCGGACGCCCCGCCGGTCACGGTCACGCCCAACATCCTGGACGATCCCCAGAGCATGCTGAACATCGACGGCACCGAGCACCAGCGGCTGCGCCGCACCGTGCAGCGGGCCTTCACCCCGCGCGCGATCGAGCGCTGGCGGCCGTGGGTGGCCTCGGCCGTCGAGTCGCTGATCGACGAGCTGATCGACCACGGCTCCCCCGCCGACATCATCGCGGGCTACTCCCGCCCGCTGCCGGTCGCGGTGATCAGCCGGCTGATGAACCTGGACAACCTGGACAGCAAGCGGCTCGCGCACTGGAGCGACCACGCGCTCTCCGCCACCGCCTACAGCGCCGAGGCGATCGCCACCGCGATGACCGAGTTCGCCGCCTTCGGCTCCGAGGTGATCGCCCAGCGCCGGGCCGCCCCCGGCGAGGACCTGGTCAGCGGCCTGCTCGCGGCCGCCGCCGAGGACGGCTCGATCACCGAGGGCCAGCTGGTCGCGCTGGTCATCGGCCTGGTCGTGGCCGGCCACGAGACCACCATGACCAGCCTCGGCAACGCCCTGGTCTACCTGCTCCAGGACGACCGCGAGGCCTGGCAGCGGCTCGCCTCCGACGAGGCCAGCGCCGTCGCCGCGACCGAGCAGCTGCTGCGCGCCGTCCCGCTCGGCGACCCCCAGGAGCACCTGCCCGGGCTGATGCGCCGCACCGTCGAGGACGTCGAGATCGGCGGTGTGGTCATCCCGGCCGGCAGCGTGGTCGCCGCCGACGCGGCCGCCGCCAACCACGACCCGGAGATCTTCACCGGGGACCTGCGCACCGAGCTGTTCTCCCCGCTGGCCGCTCCCACCCTCACCTTCGGCGCCGGCCCGCACCACTGCCTGGGCGCCTGGCTGGCCCGGATGGAGCTGGAACTCGCCCTGCACCGGCTGGCCCGCCGGCTGCCCTCGCTGCGACTGGCCGACCCGGTCGAGCGGATCGACTGGCGGCGCGGCCTGCTCACCCGCAGCCCGAACTCCCTGCGGGTGGTCTGGTGACGGGCCGCGCGGACACCGATCCGGTGCTCGTCCGGGTCGACCGGGACCGCTGCATCGGCTCCGGGATGTGCGCCCTCAGCGCCCCCGACTCGCTGGCCCTCGGCGCCGACGGACTGGCCGCGCCGCTGGCCGGGTACGCCGACGGCGGCGCGGAGTTGACGGACGGGCTGAGCGAGGCCGTGGACTACTGCCCGGTCGAGGCGCTCAGCCTCCACTCGGCGCGCGGCGGCTACCGGATCGCCCCGGCGGAGTGACCCGGCGCCGGTGGCGCCCGACCGCGGTCGTTCGCGGCGGGCGCCGCCGGCGCGCTTCCCGAAGCCGCCGGGCCTTCCCGGCACTGTCAACCGATTAGCCGGGCTCATGGGTCGATGAGCTTATCGATCTTGTTCGGCCCCTCCGCCCGCTGGTGGGCTGGCCCCATGACAAACGCCGAAGCCCCCGCCCCACCAGCCGCCCCACCCACCGCGCACCGCTGGCCCCCGGTCCTCGCCGTCGCACTCGCCACCTTCACCGTGGTGTCCTCCGAGATGATGCCGGTCGGCCTGCTCACCCCGATGTCCCACAGCCTCGGGGTCACCGACGGGGTCACCGGCCTCTCCCTCACCATCACCGGCCTGATCGCCGCCGCCCTCTCCCCCTTCGCCCCGCTGCTCGTCGGCGCGCGCGACCGCCGGACCGTCCTGGTCGCCTTCATGCTGCTGCTCGGCCTGGCCGACGCGGTCACCGCGCTGGCGCCGGACTTCGCGGTGCTGGCCGCCGGCCGCGTCCTGCTCGGCGCCGCCATGGGCATCGTCTGGGGCCTCGCCACGAGCGTCGGCCCGCGCCTCGCCGACGGCCCGCGCCTCGCGCTCACCATGACGCTGATCTTCTCCGGCGTCTCCATCGCCTCGGTCCTCGGCGTCCCGCTGGGCACCTACCTGGCCGCGCTGCTCGACTGGCGCGCCGCGTTCTGGGCGCTCGCCCTGCTCGGCGCCGCCTCCGCCGCCGTCCTCGCCGCCACCCTGCCCGCGCTGCCCGTGCACGAGCGCGGACGGCTCGGCGGACTGGCCGGCGCCCTGCGCCACCGGGGCGTCGCCGCCGGGATCGCGATCACCGCTTTCGTCGTGCTCGGACACTTCGCCGGCTACACCTACATCCGCCCGGTCCTCGAAGCCGACGCGGGCCTGAGCAGCGGCGTGATCGCCGCCTGCCTGCTGGTGTACGGACTCGCGGGCGTCGCCGGGAACTTCACCCTCGGCCCGCTGTCCGGGCGCCGCCCGAAGACCGCCGTCGCCCTCGCCCTGGCCGGGGTCGCCCTGGCCGCCGCCCTGCTCGCGTACGCCGGCGGCGTCGTCACCGTCCTGCTCGTCCTGGTCGTCTGGGGCGCCTCGTACGGCGGGGTGTCGGTCTCCACCCAGGCCTGGGTCCGCACCGCCGACCCGGCCCGGATCGAGGCCTCGGCGGCGGTCTGGGCGGGCGTGTTCAACGCGGGCATCGCGCTCGGCTCCTTCGCCGGCGGACTGGTCGTCGACCGGGCCGGGAACCGCGCCGTCCTGCTCACCGCGGCCGGGCTGGCGGCCGTCGGACTGCTGATCGCCCTGCTCTCCCGGCCCGACGACCGGCGGCCCTGACGGCGGCCCGACGACCGGCGGCCCTGACGGCGACCCGATCACCGGCCCGGCCCGCGGCCCGACCGGCCGGCCCGTCTGATTCCCCGCGGACTCAGTCGAGGAGCCCGGCCAGCAGCTCGACGAACCCGGCCGCCAGCCGGTGCGGCCGCCGCTCGTGCTGGACCACCTCCAGCGCCGTCGGCTCCAGCCCGGGCACCGGCAGGAAGCGGATGTCCGGCCGCCGGACGTACGCCGTGCTGCGCTCGCACAGCAGCAGCCCCTGACGGGTGCCGGCCACCATCGACAGGCCCTCCTGGATGGTGGCCGCACCCGCCGGGTAGGCCAGCTCGCGCCCACCCGGCGTCCGCCGGGGCGCCTGCGCCCACCGCCAGTACTCGGGCGCCGGGCCGCGCGGCTCGATCAGCGGCACCCCGGCCAGCTCCTCCGCGCCCACCCCGTCCGCGCCGTCCGCCCCGCCGAGGCGCCGCTCGGCGGAGACCGCCAGGTACACCGGCTGGCGGGAGAACTCCATCAGCACGTCCAGGCCCGGCTCCCGGCACGGGGCGAGCACGATCGCCAGGTCCACCTCGCCCCGGGCGAGGTGCGAGAACGGGTCCGCCCACGGCAGTTCGACCAGCTGCACCGTGCCCTCCGGCAGGCGCGCCAGCACCCGGGCGACCGGCTCGTACACCGCGCACTGGAAGCCCAGCCGCAGCGGCCGCGCGGTGGCCGCGGCGGCCCGGGCCGCGTCGTAGCCCTCCCGGAGCCGCTCGAAGGCGGGCACCACCTGCTCGGCCAGCGCCCGCCCCAGCTCGGTCAACTCGACCCGGCGGCTGGTCCGTTGGAACACCGGTGCGCCGACCCTGCTCTCCAGGCGCTTGATCAGCTGGGAGACCCGCCCCTGCGAGACGCCGAGGCGCTCCGCCGTCCGCCCGAAGTGCAACTGGTGGACGAGGACGGCGAAGCACTCCAGCTCCTGCAGCGGCAGCTCGGGCAGGACGGGAGTCCCGGAGGCTCCGGGGGCCGGCGTCGGTCGTTCCACCTCGGCAGTCTACGCGGGCCGACCGGCCGCTCCGCAGGCCAACAGGGCGCGCAGCTCGGCGGCCGGGTCGCCCTCGTGGTACGGGCGTTCGCTCTGCTCGATGTGGTCCAGGAACTCCTGGTACCGCAGGGCGTAGGACAGGTGGTAGAGCGGCTCGGCGAGTTCGAGGGCGCGCCCCGGGTCGGAGCCGGGGGCGTGGCGCTGCCAGGCCTCCGTCCAGACCCGGACATGCTGCTGCCAGGCCTCCTCGCCGAGGTAGGCGCGCGGGCGCAGCCCGTCCAGGGCGGGGTGGCCGAGGCAGGAGTCGGCGTAGTCGACGACCACCGTGCCGGCGCCGTCGGAGCGCCAGTTGCCGGGGTGGAAGTCGCCGTGCAGCAGCGTCTCCGGCAGGCCGCAGTCGGCGAGCCGGTCCAGCAGCCCGGGCAGGTCGGCGGCGAAGGCGGCCAGCCGGTCCAGCTCCTCGGGCGTCAGGTCGGTCTCCTCGGCGAACCGGTCCGACAGGGCCGCCAGCTGGGCCGCCAGGGCGCGCGGGGTGCGGTCGCGCAGGCCGGCCAGGTCGGCCGGGCGGTCCGCGAGCGCGGCCTGGGCGGCGACGAGGCGGGGGACGACGTCGGCCACCGTCCCGGCGGACGGGCTCCAGCAGTCCTCGCCGGGGACATGGTCGAGCAGCAGCCGGCCGGCGGAGGGGTCGGCGGCGAGGACGGTCGGCACGAGCCCGCGGTCCACGCCGCCGAGCAGCGCGATGACCTCGCCCTCGTGGGCGTTGAACGCGGGCGTCGTGGTCTTCAGCCAGGCGTCGGCGCCGGTGGCGGTGGGGAGGCGGAACAGGCCGGAGAGGTTCCAGGTCCGGATCTGCCGCGCGGGCCCGGCCGACGGACGGCCGACGGCGGCGAGCCGTGCCTCCGCCCAGTCCAGCGCCTCCCGCAGGCCGCCGGGCGTGGCCCAGGCGGCGCGGCGCTCGGCGGGGCCGAGCAGCGCGGCCGTCCCGTCGTCCGGGGCGCCGGCCGTGAGGGCGGTCGGCCGGCGCAGCGCCTCGGCGTGGTAGCGGACCCGCCCGCCGTGGCCCGGGTCCTCGCTCTGCCCGTCGACCAGGCGTGCCACCAGCACCGGCACCCCGGCCGCCTCGGTCGCCCGCGCGACCACCCCGTCCACCGAGGACCACCAGCCGACCTCCACCTCGAACGGGCCCAACTGCCCGAAGTGCTCGTCGCCGTAGGTGAGATCGACCGTCACGGTCCGGTTGCTCGCTCGCTGCATCGGAGCAGCTTCGCCCACCGGAGCGGCTCGGCGCGAACGAATTTCCGCCCGCCCGGAGCGGGGCGGAGCCACCCCACCCGGGGCTAACCTGGGCCGGTGACACGGCGATCGGGCACGGTGGTGCTGATGTGCGGTCTGCCCGGGGCGGGCAAGACCACGTATGCGATGGGCCTCGTCCGGCGGGGCTACGCGCGGCTGTCGATCGACGAGGTGGTCTGGGAGCGGCTCGGGCGGTGCGATGCCGGGCTGGTCCTGCCGCAGCCCCCGCCCTGAGGTCCTGAACAGGCCCTATCGGATCGCCACCGCCGTGCCGGAGACCCGCACCCGCGTGTCCTCGGCCCGCAGTTCGACCCGCAGGACGCCCGGGCGGCCCAGGTCCTCGCCCTGGTGCAGGGTCAGCACCGCCGGGGCCGTCACCGCGCCGAGCTCCCGCAGGTAGGCGCCGAAGGCGGCCGCGGCGGCGCCGGTGGCCGGGTCCTCGACCACGCCACCGACCGGGAACGGGTCGCGGACGTGGAAGACCTCGGGGGCCTCCCGCCAGGCGAGCTGCAGGGTGGTCAGGTCGCGGGCGCGCATGTGGGCGGCGAGGCCGTCGAAGTCGTAGTCGAGCCGGGCCAGCCGCTCGCGGGTGGCGACCGGCAGGACGAGGTGGCGGGCGCCCGCGTAGGCGACGCGGGGCGGCAGGGCCGGGTCGAGGTCGGCGGCGGACCAGCCGAGCAGGGCGAGCGCCTCCGCGACGTCGGCCGCCGGCACCTCCTCGACCTTCGGCTCGACGCTGGTGAGGGTGGCGCGCAGCAGCCCGTCGGCCCCGCGCTCGACCCCGACCGGGACGTCCCCGGCCGCGGTCACGAAGACGTACCGCCCGGGGCCGACGTGCTCGGCGAGGGCGACGGCGGCGCCAACCGTCGCGTGCCCGCAGAACGGCACCTCGGCGAGCGGGCTGAAGTACCGTACGCGGTAGGCCCCTTCGGCCGGGCCGGCGGTCAGGAAGGCGGTCTCGGAGTACCCGACCTCGGCGGCGACGGCGAGCATCCGCTCGTCGGTCAGCCCGGTGGCGTCGAGCACCACGCCGGCCGGGTTGCCGCCCTCGGGGCGGGTCGCGAAGGCGGCGTAGCGGAGGATCTCAGGAGCGGCGTCGTCGGTCATGATCGGACGAACGCCTGCCGCTCGTCCGCTGTTCCCGCCCACCGGAGCGCCGCTTCCACCGGAGCACTGTTTCCCACCGGAGCGGGGGCCCTCACCGCAGCACCGCCTCCAGGAAGTCCGAGCCGAGCCGGGCGCTGCCCGCCAGGTCGAGCTCGTAGAGCATGTACCGTCCGCGCCGCCGGGTCGTCAGCAGCCCGGCCTTGCGCAGCACGGCCAGGTGCCGGGACACCTCGGGCGCGCTGAGCTGCCAGGCGGAGGCCAGTTCGCCGGTGGTGTGCGGGCCGCGGGCCATGGTGCGGGCGAGGCGCAGCCGGACGGGGTGGGCGAGCGCCTCCAGGCGCTGCTGGACGAGGGCGAGCGAGACGGGCTCGGGCAGGCCGGCCTCGGCGACGGGGTACTGGAGGACGGGCCGCCAGCCGCTCGCGTGCACCACCAGCAGGTGGGGGCGGCCGAAGGCGGTCGGGATGAAGGTGACGCCCCCGGAGTCGGTGCCGCTGGTGGCGCTGTCCTGGAGCTTGTCGATGACGATCCGGCGCCGTCCGTCCCCGCCCTGGTCGAGCGTGACGGAGGGCGAGACGTCGGCGAGCGCCTCGGCGAGGCCGCGGCGGGCGAGCAGATCGGCCTTGCGCCGGGCGTCGGCGGCGAGGTCGGGCAGGACGCGCTGCCAGGCGTCGGCGAAGAACGCGGACCGGCAGTCCTCCAGCATCCGCCGCACCAGGGCCCGGACGGCCGGCGGGTCGGCGAGCAGCCGGTCGGCGAAGGCGGCCTGCCGGGGGCCGCGGGCGAGGGCGAGTTCCCGGGCCCGCTCGTTGGCGTCCGGGTCGGTGAGCGGGGAGCCCATCCGGCGGGTGAGCCGGGAGGAGCCGCAGGTGGTGATGAGGGCGGCGGCGACGTACAGCTCGTCGTCGATCCGGTCGATGGCGTCGAGCTCCTCGTCGAGCGTGGCGCCGGGCAGGCCGGGGACGAGGAAGTCGGCGCGCGAGGAGCGCCAGAGGAAGTCGGCCTCCAGGAGCCGTTCGGACAGCTCGGGCGGGATCACGGCGGCGGTGCAGCCGGCCCAGCCGTGCAGCGCGGGGTGGTGCGCGGGCTCGGCGAGCACGTGCAGCATGGCGTTCAGCTCGCCGAGCGGGGAGGGCGTGAAGAGCAGGCGCTCGTCGGGCAGGCCGGTGATGTCGATCGTCAGGCTCATGCGCCCGCCTCTCCCCCGGCCTCCGGCCGGGGGTACCCCCGGCGCTCCGCAGGGGCATGCGCCCACACGCTGTTCCTGATGGTTCGCTCGCTCCGCTCACTCACGCGTTCGATCCTGTCACCCCGCCCGACGGCCTCCGCCGCGGATTGACGGTAAGCGTCAATCCGCGTGCCAGGCGGTCCGACCTGGGCGGACGGTACCGGCCATGAGCCTGATCCGGGAGAAGACCGTCCACGACCACGCGGCCGCCCGCCACGGCGAGCCGCCCGCCCCGCCGATCGGCATGGGCCGCCGGGGGCCGTCCGCGCTGCTGGGCCTGCTGACCGCCGCCGGCGGGCCCCGGTACGCCGTCGCGCTGGCGGTGGACGCGGTGGGCGGCGGCCTGCTGCGGCCGTTCCTGCTGCTGTACGGCATCGGCGTGCTGCACCTCGGCGCGGGGGCGGCCGGGCTGGCGCTGTCCGCCGGGATGGTGGCGGGCCTGCTGGTGGTGCCGCTGACCGGCCGCTGGATCGACCGCGGCGCCCGCACCCTGCCCGCCGCCGTCACCCTGCTGGTGCGGGCGGCGGGTGCGCTGGCGCTGCTGCTCGCGGACGGCCAGCCGGGGTTCACCGCGGCGGCGGTGCTGTTCGGGGTGGGCAGCCAGTCCTGGCCGACCACCCACGCGGCCGTGGTGAGCACGCTGACCGAGGGCCGGCTGCGGGACGCCGCGCTGGCCGCCGGGCGGTCGCTGCGCAACGCCGGGATGGGCACGGGCGCGCTGCTGGCCACCGTGGCGGTGAGCGGCGGGACGGGTGTGATCCGGCTGCTGGCCGGGGTGACGGGCGCGGCCTGCCTGCTCGCGGCCGCCCTGGTGGGCTCGCTGCGGGTGCGGGCCCCGCGGCAGGAGCGGCCGGCGGACACCCGGGAGCGGGCGGAGCCGCTGCGCCGGATCACCCTGCTGAGCCTCGCCAACGTGCCGTACGCGTTCTGCTTCGACGTGCTGGAGGTGGCGCTGCCCGCGCTGCTGGTGCTGCACCTGCACGCCTCGCCGGCCTGGTCCTCGGGCGTCTTCGTCGGCAACACGGTGCTGGTGATCGCCCTGCAGCTGGCGCTGGTGCTGAAGCTGGCGGACCGTTCGCGGCACACCGTGCTGGCGGCCTCGGGGGCGCTGCTGGCGGTGTCCTACCTGGCCTTCTGGGCGGTCGGCTCGCTGGGCGGCGTGCCGGGGGCGGCGGGCATCGCGGCGGTCTCGGTGCTGTACACGCTGGGCGAGATCCTCTACACCGGCTCGGGGACGGCGCTGGTGGCGTCCGTCGCCCCGCCGCACCTGCTCGGCCGGGCGCTGGCGCGCTGGGAGCTGTCCTCGGGGGTGGGGCGGGCGGCCGCGCCGGCCGTGCTGACGGCGCTGCTGGCCGCCGGACCGGGGGCGCTGTGGGCGTCGCTCGCCGCCGCCACGGCGCTGGGGGCGCTGGCGGTGCTGCGGCTGGGTCCGCGGTGAAGGCCGTGGCCCCGACCCCGGTGGGATGATCGGCCCCATGGCTCTCACCCCGCACCAGCAGCACCTCCGCGACCGGATCATGGCCGCCGGGGTGACCGCTCCGCCGGAGCCGTGGCGGCCCGTCGGCCGGGGGACGATCGCGGTCGGCGGGCTGCTCGGCATCGGCTTCGCCGTCCACCCGGAGAGCGGGCACGACCTGGTGCTGACGGTCTCGCACAACGGCCACGGCCTGTTCGACGCGGTGACCGGCCTCAAGCTGGCCCGCGACCACGAGCCCGCCGAGGACCCGGACGGCCAGGACCTCGCCTGCCCCGGCCTCGGCCAGGTCGCGGACGTGCGCATCCCGGTGGCGGGGACGTGGGGCGGCGGGCTGCACACCGCCGCCGACGGGGGCTGGCACATCGAGGTGGTCGCGCCGGAGTGGCCGCACCACCGGGTGCTGCTCGCCAGCGGCCGGGGGCCGTGGCAGGGCGAGCACGGCGAGAGCTGGTGGCTGGTCCTCGACTCCTCCTGGTCCACCTTCCGCGCGGCCGGCTTCTCCCCGACCGGCCGGACCCTCGCGGTGGCCACCAGCAGCGACCTCACGCTCTGGACCCGCGGCTAGGCCTTCCGGATGCGGACGGGCCGCGGACCGGTGATGCTGACGGCGAGGCGTGACCGGCCCGAGGAAGGACCAATCAAGCATGAGCGCACTCGACTTCGAGATCATCGACAGCCCCGACAGCTCGCTCAACAAGACCTCCGTCCTGGTCACCGGCCCGCAGGACGCGCTGCTGGTGGACGCCGGGTTCACCCGCTCCGACGGGCGCCGGCTGGTGGAACGGATCAGGGCGAGCGGCAAGGAGCTGACCACGGTCTTCGTCAGCCACGGCGACCCGGACTTCTACTTCGGCGCCCAGGAGGTCCAGGACGCCTTCCCGCGGGCCCGCTTCCTGGCCACCGCCACGACCGTCGAGCACATCCAGGAGACGTACGAGTCCAAGCTGCGCGCCTGGGCCCACCTGGGCCCGGAGCTGCCCACCCGGCTGGTGCGGCCCGAGGTGCTGCACGGGGACGAGCTGGTCTTCGAGGGCCACCGCTTCGAGCTGCGCGGCGCCGACTTCCACCTGCCGGACCGGCACTACCTCTGGCAGCACCACCACCGGGCCGTGCTGGGCGGGGTGCTGCTCTTCGAGGGGCTGCACGTGTGGACCGCCGACACCCCGACCTCCGCCCAACGGGCCGCCTGGATCGACCTGTTGGACGGCATCGAGGCGCTCCACCCGACCTGGGTGGCGGCCGGCCACCGGATCGCCGGCGCGCCCACGGACCTGAACGCCGTCGACCACACCCGGGCCTACCTGCGCGCCTTCGAGACCGAGATCGGCCGGGCCGCGGACGCGGCCGCCGCCAAGGAGGCGCTGGAGCGGCGCTTCCCGACGCTGGGGCTGCGGATCGCGGTGGACATCGGCACCAAGGTCGTCATGGGCGAGATGGCCTGGGGGTGAGCGGACGGTGATCGAGATCCCCCGGGACGTCGCCTCCTTCGCCGAGTCGCAGTCCCCCGCCGACGTGGTGCGCCGCCAGTACCTGGCCTCCGCCCGGGGCGACCTGGCCGCGCTGCGCGCCACCCTGGCCGAGGACGTGGAGTGGACCGAGATGGCCGGCTTCCCGCTGGGCGGCACCTACCGCACCCCGAAGGGCGTCACCACCAACGTGATGGAGCGGCTGGCCGCCGACTGGAACGACTGGACGGCGCACGACGACAGCTACGTGGTGGACGGCGAGGACGTCGTGGTCCTGGCCCGCTACACGGCCGTCCACAGGGCCACCGGAAAACCGCTCGCGGTGCGGGTCGCCCACCACTTCACCGTGCGCGGCGGCCGGATCGTGCGCTTCGAGCAGTTCACCGACACCGCGCTGGTCAGGGAGGCGATGACGGCCTGAGGCCCGCACGGGACCCTCGTGACGCCCGCGTTCACTCGTACGGGCGAGCGCGGCGCGGCGCGCCAGGCGCGGTCTCGACAGGCCACCCGGACGGCGGCAGGCTGACCCCGACCACGGCCGGAGAACGAGGAGTCGAGCATGGCGGGCACGGACACCGGGACCACCGGAGCGGACGGCGGGCGGCAGCGCCCGATCGTCGTCGTCGGGGCATCCCTGGGCGGCGCGAAGGCGGCCGAGGCGCTGCGCGAGGCCGGGTACCGGGGCGGCATCGTCCTGATCGGCGAGGAGCACGAGCGCCCGTACGAGCGGCCGCCGTTGTCCAAGGGCTACCTGCAGGGCAAGACGCCCCGGGAGAAGATCTACGTCCACCCGCCGCAGTGGTACGCCGAGCACGACGTCACGCTGCGGCTGGGCACGGCGGTGGCCGCGATCGACCCGGCCGGGCACACCGTGACGCTCGCCGACGACGGCCGGATCGAGTACGCCAAGCTGCTGCTGACCACCGGCTCGGTGCCGCGCCGGCTGCCGGTGCCCGGCGCGGACCAGGACGGGGTGCTCTACCTGCGCCGGGTCGAGGACAGCGACCGGATCAGGGCGGCGCTGCGGCCCGGGGCCCGGATCGCGGTGATCGGCGCGGGCTGGATCGGGCTGGAGGTGGCGGCCGCGGCCCGCGAGGCGGGCGCCGAGGTGACGGTGCTGGAGGCGCTGGAACTGCCGCTGCTGCGGGTGCTCGGCCGGGAGGTCGCCCAGGTCTTCGCGGACCTGCACCGGGAGCACGGGGTGGACCTGCGCCTCGGCGTGAAGGTGGCCGAACTGACCGGCGAGGGCGGCTCGGTGACCGGCGTGAAGCTCGCCGACGGCACGACGGTGGCGGCCGACGCGGTGGTCGTCGGCATCGGCATCGCCCCCGCCACCGACCTCGCCGAGGCGGCCGGGCTGGAGGTCGACAACGGGATCAAGACCGACCAGCACCTGCGCACCTCGGACCCGGACGTGTACGCGGCCGGCGACGTCGCCAACGCCTACCACCCGCTGTTCGGCAGGCACGTCCGGGTCGAGCACTGGGCCAACGCGCTCAACCAGCCGCAGACCGCCGCCCGCGCGCTGCTCGGGCAGCCCGACGCGGTGTACGACCGGGTCCCGTACTTCTTCACGGATCAATATGATCTCGGCATGGAGTACGTCGGCTACGTCGAACCCGACGGCTACGACCGGGTGGTGTTCCGCGGCGACCCGGCCACCCGCGAGTTCATCGCGTTCTGGCTCTCCGGCGGCCGGGTGCTCGCGGGGATGAACGTCAACGTCTGGGACGTCACCGACCCGATCCGCGAACTGGTGCGCTCGGGGCGGGTGGTGGACACCAAGGCGCTGGCCGACCCGAAGGTGCCGCTCGGGGACCTGTAGGGTCCGGCCTCAGCCCACCGGGATGCCGGGGTTCACCAGCCCCCGGCCCCCGGTGACGGTGTTGCCCGCGCCGATCGTCACCGTGCAGTTCGCCGCGTCGTAGTCGGTCACGTCGATCGCGTAGCGGTCCGGGCCGGTGGCGCCGGTGAGGTCGGAGCGGTTGCCCCGGAAGACGGTGCCGCAGCCCCAGCCCGGCCGGACGCTGTGGACCTGGTAGCCGTCGTCGGTGGTGCGCCGGCCGGTGTTGTTCTCGATGACGTAGCCGTTGCCCTTCACGTCGACCCAGGAGTCGTCGTAGTTGCGCCCGGTGAGGCCGTCGCCGTCGAAGGTGTTGCCGGAGACGAGGCCGCCGACGGTGCCCTCCTTGAGGTCGACGTTCTCGGCGCCGATGTTCGGGCCGAAGGTGTTCCCGGTGATCCGCACGTAGTCGCTGTGGTCGCTCAGGGTGTTGGCGGTGCCGACGTAGACGCCCTCGCCCATGCCGTCCCGGCTGAGGCCGGTGTCGTGGATGCGCGAGCCGCGCAGCGTGCCGTGGGCGCTGGAGTTGCGGAAGTGCACGCCCTCCATGGTGGTGTGGTGGACCGTCACGTCGTCGAGGACGACGTAGTCGGCGGAGTCGGCCATGATGCCCTTCTGGGCCCCGGTGACGGTCAGCCCCTGGACGGTCCAGTAGCTCGCGCCGTCGAGGTGGAGGCCGTAGCCGCCGCCGGTGGGGGTGGTGAGGACGGCCTTCGCCGAGCCGGTGAGGGTGATCCGGGCAACGGCGGTGCCGGGGGTGGTGGCCTTGAAGGTGCCGGTGTAGGTGCCGTCGGCGAGCTGGATGGTCTGGCCGGGCGTGGCGGCGGCGAGCGCGCTCTGGAGCTGCTTGGCGGTGCCGACCTTGACCACGGCCGCCGGGGCGGCGGAGTCGGTGGCCACGGCCGCGGGGGCGGCGCTGCCGAGGGTGAGGACGGTGAGCGCGGCGAGGAGAACGGGGCGCCTGGTCACGGACGGTGCTCCTTGCGGTGGTCGGGGCCGGCCGGAGGACGGGGCCGGTGGCGACAGGAACATGCCGTCGCCCAGAGTGGACTGGACCATTCCGAGGCGTCAAGAGTGCCTCCCCGCGCGATACTGGAGCCCTGGGGGAGCCCCGGACAGGGTCGGTCAAGGTCAGTCGGGGTCGGACGGGTCGGAGAGGGAGGCGGCGATGGGCGGCGGTACGGCCGGGTTCGCCGTGGTGGTGTTCGGTGCGCTGGGCGGCGTGGTCGCCTACCTCGCCGGGGTGGTCGGCCTGCGCGAACTGCGGCGGCTGCGCCGGGTCGGCGTCCCCGTGCGGGCGCTGGTGCGCGAGCGCGCCGCGGCGCCGGAGGACCGCGCGCTGCCGCCGCGGCCACTGCTCCAGTTCGAGACCGAGGACGGCCGGGTGGTCGAGGTCTTCTCCCCCGTCCCCTCCACCGCCCGCCACCCGCTGCCGGACGGCGGCTTCGTCCCGGTCCGCTACGACCCGGCGGACCCGCGGCAGGTGCTGGTGGACGGGCGGGAGCGCGCGGGGCTGGAGTACGGGTTCCTCGCGCTCGGGGTGCTGGTGGTGCTCGGCTCGATCACCCTCGGCGCCGCGGTGCTCTGAGCGGTACGACGCACTCGGGCGGGCGGGCCGCGCCCGGCCCGCCGGCCCGCCCGACGCGCTCAGACGGTGGCCGCGGTGGTCGCCGCCACGGTGGTCGCGATGGTGACGGCGGCCATGGTGAGCTGCACGGCCCGGATCGCCTCGCGGACGGAATCGGCCGCCCCGTCACCGGCGGCGATCTCGGCGAAGCGCGGCTCGACCTGCTTGCGGGGCAGCTCGGGGAAGGCCAGCCCGTGCAGCCGGGAGCCGTGCAGCAGGGCCACCAGGGCGGCGGTGCGCGGGTCCGGTTCGGCGCCGTCCAGCACCACCGCGGCCAGCCGCGCGCGCAGTTCGCGCTCCGCGCCGCCGTCCGCCTCCGGGTAGCGGCGGACCGGGAAGATGCCCAGCGCGCGGCGGCGCTCCTCGACCACCAGGCCGCGCTCGCACAGCCGCGCGACGGTGTCGGCGACCACCGTCGACCGGTCCCTGGTCAGCCAGTCGGCCGCCTTGGCCTTGCCGGAGCGGCGTCCGGCGGCCCACTCGTCGAGGCGGGCCAGCCGGCCGTCCACCAGCGGTTCGCCGGTCGGGGTGCGGTCGGTGACGGTGAGCCGGCCCTCCTCGATCGCGACCCGCTCGGCCAGCACCAGCTCGGCCAGGATGCCGCCCGCGGCGGCCCAGGCGGCGGTGGCGGCGTCCTTCGCCACGCCGGACTCGTCGTCCAGCGAGAGCAGCATCAGCTCCTCGGCGAGGGTGACGTGCATCGGGGTGTCCCTTCTTCTCGGCTTGTCGCGGCCACGCGGGCCCCAGGCGCGTAGCCCTCAGCCCCGCAGGGCGTCGACCAGGCGTCGGGCCCGGGTGTCCTCCTCCATCAACGCCCGGAGCAACCGATCAGTGCCCTGACCTGCGACGTCGGCCAGGTAGGCCTCCACCGAGCGCGGGTCGGCGGGCAGCGTCACCTCGCCGGAGTCGAGCGCGGCGTGCGCCCTGACGTAGTCGAGACCGAGACCGGCGAGCAGTTCGCCGGCGCCGTCCTCCTCCACCGGCCGCGGCTCGTGGCGGGCCACCTCGTGCACGGCCAGCAGGGCGAGCAGGACGTGCTCGGTGCCGGGCGTACGGCGTCCGAGGCGCTCGGCCTGGGCGTCGGCCTCCGGCCGGATCCAGGCCGCCGGACCGGACGGGCCCGGCTGCAGCAGGCGCTTCCAGCGCGGGGCCGGGTGGGCGCGGCGGGCCAGCAGCGCCTCCCGGGTGGGGCGCAGCAGCGGGTCGAGGGCACCCGGCGCGGCCGGGTCGCCCGCCGAGACCGGTGAATCCGGCAAGTCCGGCGAATCCGGTGATTTCAGCGAGTTCGGTGAGACCGGCGAGTCCCGCCGGTCAGGCTCCGGCACGGTCGTTTCCATCGGCCCTCCCACGACTGCGGCTTTACTCGGACTATACGCTCGCTTTTCCTTCTCTTGGGTCTTTTCCGCACGTCAAGAAAGCGTCAGGACGGCGCCGGCGGCGGGCCCGGAAGACCGGGCGCCCCACCGTTGTTGCCATCTGGTGCCATCGTGAGAACCGCGCCCGCGAGAGGGGTGAGCACCATGGCCGACACGCTCCCCGGGCCGGGCCTGGTCCCCGAGGCGGAGGCGCCGCTGGACGCCTACTCCCGGGTCGTCACCTCCGTCGCCGCCGCGCTGACCCCGCGGGTCGCCGCGCTCCAGGTGCCCCGGCGCGGCCGGGGCGGCTGGTTCAGCACCGCGCTCGGCTCGGCGGTGGTCTTCACCGAGGACGGGTTCCTGCTCACCAACGCCCATGTGGTCGGCCACGCCGACGCCGGGACGCTGGCCTTCGCCGACGGCACCACCTCCCCCTTCCACACCATCGGCGCCGACCCGCTCTCCGACCTGGCCGTGCTGCGCGCCGACGGGCCCACCCCGTCGCCGGTGACGCTCGGCGAGGCGACCGGTCTGCGGGTCGGGCAGCTGGTCGTGGCCGTCGGCAACCCGCTGGGCCTGGCCGGGTCGGTCACGGCGGGCGTGGTCAGCGCGCTGGGCCGCTCGATCCCGGCCCGCTCCGGCAGCGCGGTGCGGGTCATCGACAACGTGATCCAGACCGACGCCGCGCTCAACCCGGGCAACTCCGGCGGCGCGCTGGCCACCGCGGACGGCCGGGTGGTCGGCATCACCACGGCGGTGGCCGGGAACGGGCTCGGCCTGGCCGTCCCGATCGACGCCACCAGCCGCCGGATCATCGCGGCCCTGCTCGCCGACGGCCGGATCCGCCGCGCCTACCTCGGCCTCGCCGGGGTGCCCGCGCCCCTGCCGCCCGCCCTGCGCCACCGCAGCGGGCAGCGCACCGGCCTGCGGATCGTCGAGGTGGTGCCCGGCGCGCCCGCCGACCGCGCCGGGCTGCACGAGGGCGACCTGCTGCTCACCGCCGCCGGCGAGCCGATGGGCAGCGCCCAGGCGCTCCAGCGCCTGATGCTGGCGGACGCGATCGGCCGCCCGCTCCCGCTCACCGTCCTGCGCGGCGAGGCCCTGGTCGACGTGCTCGCCGTCCCGGCGGAGCTGCCCGCCGACGACTGACCGGGAGCCCGGACCGTCGGCAGGGCCGGGGCCGGGACCGAGCGCCGACGGCATCCTGGTCGCCTCCATACCGACATCGTGCGCGCCCTTATGTCCGGCGCCGCGACGAGGGCCGGAGCGGGGAGAAAACCGTTGGCGCCCGGGCGACCGGCGTGATTAGGCTGACGCCGTTCCGTACCGATCGACCCGGGCTGCCGCCCGACCGGAGAGGGTGTCTTGATGTCCCGGATCGCGCCGAGTGCGCCTCGCCACCGTCCGACGACCACCGTCTGACGAGCATCGCCTGACGACCAGTCGAGGCCGCTCGGCCTGCTCTTGCTGCCACTGCACGAACCCCCCAGCAAGGAGCACCCCGGGTGTCCAGCACCTCCAGCACTCCCCCCGTTCTGAAGACCTCCACCTTCGCCTGCACCTGGTGCGGTCTGACCGTCTCCACCTACGCCGCCGACGGCACGCGGCGCAACCACTGCCCGTCCTGCCTGCACTCCCAGCACGTCCTCGACCACGTCGAGGGCGGGCCGAGCGACTGCCTGGGCCGGATGTCGCCGATCGCCATCGCCGTGCTGCGCACCGGCGACTGGACGGTCGTCCACCGGTGCGTGCGCTGCGACGAGCTGACGTCCACCCCGGTCTGCACGGACGACAACCAGCTCGTCCTGATGCGGATGGCCGTCCGTCCGCTCGCCCAACCGCCGTTCCCGCTCGAAGCGTTCGGCACCCTCTGAAGCGCGCCCGGAAGAGGGAGGACCGAACCATGCCACGACGCAAGAACACCGGCGGCGGGGGTCGGCGGGACCGCCGCCCGCAGCGGTACAAGGACGTCCTGCACGGGCAGGGCGGGCACCGGGCGCACGCCTTCCGCTGCGTGGACTGCCGGTTGGACGTCCCGCTGGACGCCCCCGGCACCGCCCACCGCAACCACTGTCCGAACTGCCTGGCCAGCCGTCATGTCGACGGCCGGACACCCGGCGACCGGGCGGCGGGCTGCGGCGGCCGGATGACGGTGCTGAGCCTGTCGGTCCGCGCCGACGGCGAGTGGATGATCATCCACCAGTGCCTGTCCTGCGGCGAGTTGAGCGCCAACCGGATCGCCGGGGACGACAACGCCCTGGCCCTGGTCCGGCTCGCGCTCAAACCCTTGCGGGACACCACCGTGGCGCACCGCACGATGCTCACGCTGTAGGCGCGCGTCCCCCGCGCGCCCCCACGCGTCCCCGTGTCTCCGACCGGGACGCGCCTGTGACCGGGGCGCGCGGGGCGGTCGCGGCGGGCCCGTCCGTACGGGCGGGCCCGCTGTCCGAACCGTCGACCGCTCCGCGCGCCCGGCCACCTGTCCCCACCGGTTCACCGGGGGGCTCCGGATACCGGCCGGAGCCCCGGTTCCTCGGCGCGGTCCGTCCGTACGGGCGGACCGTTCACAGGCCGCGCCTCAGACCGGGCGGTCCGGGCGCAGCAGCGCCACCCGCACCGAGCGGCGCGGGAGGGCGGCGGGCAGGGCGGCCAGCAGGGCGGCGGCGGTGAACACCGCGTAGTGCCCGGCCTCCACCCACGGTCCCGCCCAGCCGAGTTCGCCGTGGTGGTGCTCGGCGAAGGCGTTGCGGCAGAGCCAGGCGGCCAGGCCGATCAGCGGCGCGGCCGCCGGCCGGGAGCGGCGGCCGACCAGGGCGCACAGCGCCAGGTAGCCGACGTACGGCAGCGGGCCCGAGTGCAGTTCGCCGAGGACGCCGAGCACCAGCGCCACTCCGCCGCCCGCGAGCAGCGCCACGCTGCCCGCGGTGCCGGCCGACAGCCGCTCCAGCACGGGGTGGTAGCGGGTGCCGCCGGGGCGGGCCGAGTACATCCGCACCGCGGACTACCGCTCCGCCGCGAGGAGTTCGGGCGCGGGCCCGACCGGCAGGTGCCAGCGGGTGCGGCGGTGCAGGGCCTCCAGGTCGTGCAGCAGCTCGGGGGCCGGGACGGTGAGCACCGGGCAGCCGGCCCGCCGGGCGCAGTACGCGGGCACCGCGCGCCGCAGCCGGCGGCGCAGCGGGCCGCCGCTGTGGCCGAGGACCAGCAGGTCGTCCGGCCGGTCGGCGATGTGCAGCAGGGCCGGGCCGGTGTCGCCGCGGACCAGCACCGGGCGCATCGGCACGCCGGGGTCGGCGCCGCCGAAGGCCGCGTCGAGGGCGTCCCGCAGCCGCTGGTCGGCGGCCTCCCGGACGGCGGCGAGCAGCGGCGGGCAGGGCGAGCGCCGGTAGCCGTGTTCGCCGCCGGGGGGCTCCCAGGCGAGCACCGGCACCAGGACGGCGCCGCGGTCGCGGGCCTCGGCGGCGCCGCGGTGCAGTGCGGCCAGGCTCCCCAGCGAGCCGCTGACCCCGACCACCACCCTGGGTGCCGCGCCGTCCTCGTGCCGCCCGTTGCCGTGCATGTTCCGTCCTCGTGTGGTCGTGTTCTCCGTCGTCGTCCAGCCAACCGCCGCGCCGGGGCTGACCTGCGCTCCTTGACGGCTTCCTGACGTCCCGGAGGGCGTTCCCAACGCGCTCCATACGCGGCCCGCCGGGTTCCCGCGCCGCCGGGACCACCCGCGTCTCACCCGTTCGGCCTACTCAGCGGGCGAAGATCACCGCCGGATGGGTGGATGGAGACGGCCCGCCGGGATTCGGCATGCCCGCCGGGCGGTTCGATGTCGAACGTTCTAGGGAGCACGGGCTTGTACTACAGCAGCGGCAACTACGAGGCGTTCGCCCGGCCGAGGAAGCCCGAGGGGGCCGACCGCAAGCGGGCCTGGTTCGTCGGGTCGGGGCTCGCCGCGCTGGCGGGGGCGGCGTTCCTGGTCCGGGACGGCCAGGTGCCCGGCGAGCGGATCACGGTCCTGGAGCGGCTGAAGCTGGCCGGCGGCGCGCTGGACGGGATCGAGGTGCCCGAGAAGGGCTTCGTGGTCCGCGGCGGGCGCGAGCTGGAGGACCACATGGAGTGCCTGTGGGACCTCTTCCGCTCGGTGCCCTCGCTGGAGGTCGAGGGCGCCTCCGTCCTCGACGAGTTCTACTGGCTCAACAAGGACGATCCCAACTTCTCGCTCCAGCGGGTCACCGAGCGGCGGGGCCAGGACGCGCGCACCGACGGCCTGTTCGCGCTCGACGACAAGGCGCAGAAGGACCTGGTCCGGGTCTTCCTCGCGACCCGGGAGGAGCTGGAGGGCAAGCGGATCGACGAGGTCTTCTCGCGGAACTTCCTGGACAGCAACTTCTGGCTGTACTGGCGCACCATGTTCGCCTTCGAGGAGTGGCACGGGGCGCTGGAGATGAAGCTCTACCTGCACCGCTTCATCCACCACATCGGCGGCCTGCCGGACCTGTCCGCGCTGAAGTTCACCAAGTACAACCAGTACGAGTCGATGGTCCTGCCGCTGACCCGCTGGCTGACGGACCAGGGCGTGCGGTTCCGCTACGAGGTCGAGGTCACCGACATCGACTTCGACCTCGCCCCCGGCAGCGACGGCTCCCCCGGCCGCAAGCAGGCCACCCGGATCCACTGGCGGGAGGCCGGCCGGGAGGGCGGGGTGGACCTCGGCCCGGACGACCTGGTGTTCACCACCATCGGCTCGCTCACCGAGAACTCCGACGACGGCGACCAGCACACCCCGGCCCGGCTGGACGAGGGCCCCGCCCCGGCCTGGGACCTGTGGCGCCGGATCGCCGCCAAGGACCCGGCCTTCGGCCGCCCCGAGGTGTTCTGCGGCAACATCCCGGAGAGCAAGTGGGAGTCGGCGACCGTCACCACCCTGGACCCGCGCATCCCGCGCTACATCCAGAAGGTCGCCCGGCGCGACCCGTTCGGCGGCGGGGTGGTCACCGGCGGCATCGTCACCGCCCGGGACTCCTCCTGGCTGCTGAGCTGGACGGTCAACCGCCAGCCGCACTTCAAGCAGCAGCCCGCCGACCGGATCGTGGTCTGGGTCTACTCGCTGTTCGTCGACCGACCCGGCGACTTCGTGAAGAAGCCGATGCAGGACTGCACGGGTGAGGAGATCACCCAGGAGTGGCTGTACCACCTGGGCGTCCCGGTCGGCGAGATCCCCGACCTGGCCGCGAACGCCGCCCGCTGCGTGCCGGTGATGATGCCGTACGTGACGTCCTTCTTCCTGCCCCGGCACGCGGGCGACCGGCCGGACGTGGTGCCGGAGGGCGCCGTCAACTTCGCCTTCATCGGCCAGTTCGCGGAGACCACCCGGGACTGCATCTTCACCACCGAGTACTCCGTGCGCACCGGCATGGAGGCCGTCTACCGGCTGCTCGACGTCGAGCGCGGCGTGCCCGAGGTGTTCAACTCCACCTACGACGTGCGCAAGCTGCTCGCCGCCACCACCCGGCTCCGGGACGGCGCCGAACTCGACCTGCCCGGGCCGGAGTTCCTGCGCAAGCGGCTGCTGCGCCGGCTGGAGGCCACCGAGATCGGCGAGCTGATGCAGGAGTTCGGGCTGATCGAGGACGAGCGGAGGTAGCCGGAGCGCACTGACGGCGGTGGGGGCAGGTCCCGGGACCCGCCCCCACCGCTGCCCGTTCCGCCGTCCCGGGCCATGGCACCAGACGTGAATGGTGCTATCGTCACTAGCACCATGTTGCTGAAGCTGGACATCGGGGACACCCGACCACTGCACGAACAGGTCGCCGGCGCGATCAGACGAGCCGTCGCCGAGGGCGAGTGCGCCCCCGGGGACAAGCTGCCCCCGGCCCGGGAGCTCTCCCGGGCCCTGGGGGTGAACACCAACACCGTCCTGCGCGGGCTGCGCACGCTGCGCGACGAGGGGGTGCTGGAGTTCCGCCGGGGCCGCGGCATCACGATCGCGACCGGCGCCGACACCCGCTCCGAACTGGTGGACCGGGTACGGCAGTTGGTCGAGGACGCGGCCCGGGCCGGCTACAGCAGGAACGATCTCGTGGACATGATCAGGGGGATGTCGTGACGGACTCGGGGAACACCACGGAACCGACCACGGAGCCGGCCGCCGCGCGGCCACCGGCACCCGGTGGCGCCGTCTGGGCCGCGGCGGCCTGGTCGGTCGGGGTGCTGGCGCTGCTGGTCGCCCTGCCGCTGGTGGCGCGCCACCGGCTGCCGGACCCACTGGCCACCCACTGGGGCGGGCGGGAACCGGACGGCTCGATGTCGCTGACGGCGGCCACGGTCTTCCCGGCCGCGTTCTGGGCGGTCCTGGTGCTGATCTCGGTGGTCCTGCGGCGGTACTGGGCCGGCCGGACGCCCGGGGCCGGGTCGGCGATGCTGGCGGCCGGCGGGGTGCTGCTGACGGGGGCGCAGGCCTCCATCGTGCACGCCAATCTGGACCGCGCCCGCTGGCAGGACGCCGCCCCGATGGGCATCGAGGTGGTCCTGATCCTGCTGGCCACCGGCCTCGCCGGGCTGCTGGCGGTGCTGGCGGGCCGGCGCTACGGCGGCCGTCCGGAGCGGCACCCGGCGGCCGGGGCACCGGCGCTGGAGGTGCCGCCGGGCGAGCAGGTCGTCTGGCTCTCCCAGGCCGCCAACCCGTGGCTGCAGCTGTCCGCCGCGGTGCTCGGGCTGCTCTCGGTGGCGGGGGTGCTGCTCACCGCGAGCGGGGTCGTCGACCTGGACTGGGTGCTGGTGCTGCCGCTCGCCGTCGGCGCCCTCGCGCTCCTCGGCTGCTCCTCGGTACGGACCCGGGTGACCGCCCGCGGCCTGACCGTCGGCTTCGGCCCGTTCGGGTGGCCCGCCCGCCGCTGGTCCCCCGCCGAGCTCGACTCCGCCCGTGCCGAGCGGCGCACCGCCGCGCAGTCGGGCGGCTGGGGCTACCGGATCAACGGGCTCGGCACCACCGTGATGGTGCGCCCGGGCGTCTGCCTGGTGGTCCGCACCCGTCGGGGCACGGACTTCGCGGTCAGCGTCGACGACGCCGAGCGCGGGGCCGCACTGCTCAACGCGCTGATCGCCCGCACCCGGCAGCCCACCGGCTGAATCGTTTCGGCAGCGGGGTACCCGGCGGTCCGGTCACCACGACCGGGCCGCCTCGCCGTTCCTACTCCCCTCGCCGCACTCACCCCCGCTCCCCTCAGGACTCCCCCGCGCGCAGTTCGGTGGCGATCTGCCGCCGTCCGGCGACCAGCGTCTCCAGCACCACCCCGAGGCAGGCCACCAGCGTCAGGCCCGCGGTGGGCAGCAGCACCGGCAGCGGCGCGGGATCGAGGGAGCCGCCCGTCCCGGCCCCGACCAGGGTCGAGAGGTCGAAGGCCGGCCCCAGCAGGACGGCCGCCAGCACCGCGACCCCGGCGCCGCCGGCGGAGGCCGCCAGGGTCCGCGGCAGCGCCTCGGCGATGATCAGCGCCAGCCCCTGCCGGGGCCGAAGGCCCATGGTGCGCAGCCGGGCGAGCACCGCCGTACGGTCGGGCGCGGCCCGCAGCAGCGTCAACAGGACGGCGAGGACGGCGAATCCGGCGCTGGCCGGGGCCGCGTACCAGAACAGCCGTCCGGCGGCCTGCTGCAACGGGTCGTCCGCGAGCTGCGCGGCGTACTCGCGGCTGCTGCCGACCCGGTAGGCGGGCGGCAGTCCGTGGCTGCCCCGGCCGGCCGCCGCGGCCTCGTCCGCGATCAGCTTGTCGAGGCCGGTCGGCTCGACCAGGCCCCGCTCCAGGAGGAGCGACCTGATCCGCCCGGGGTCGAGGCCGTCGCCGACGGCCAGCCACCCGGTCCACCGACCGAGTTCCGGCAGGCGCTCCACGGCGGGGCCGCTGGGCACCACGACGAACGGCTGCTCCGGCTCCGGCAGCGCCGGGGTCGCGGTGACGATCCCGGCGACGGTGGTGCGCAGTTCGCTCGCGGTGGACAGGTGCAGCGTCGGCGCTCCGGCGGCCAGGCGCGCGGCCAGGTCACGGCTGAACAGCGCGGGTACCGGGGTGTCCGGGCCGCCGGGGGTGCCGGCGAGCTTCGCCGGGTCGAACGCGCCGGCCCCGAGGGTGCGGGCGATCGCGGCGTACGCGGTCGGCTCGGCGACCACCAGGGTCACCTTGGTGTAGTCGTTGGGGCCGGCGCCGACGAACCGCGCACGCTGGTCCACCCGGACCGCGGTCGCGCTCCGGGCCTCCGGGAGTCCGCCCACGGCCTTGAGGAACGGGTCCGGCAGGGTCGCGTAGTCCGGGACGGAGACGGCGATGTCGCCGCCGGTCGCGACCCGTCCGGCGTGCAGCCTGCCGTGGTCCACGGAGGCGAGCAGGGTGGCGCCGAAGCCGGTCGCGGTGACGGCGATCAGCAGGGCGAGCAGCGGCAGCGCGGAGGGCCGGCGGCGCCCGGAGCCGTCCCGGGCGGCCCGGGCGAGGCCGAGGAAGCCGATCAGCCCTCGGCCGCGGCCGACGAGCGCGGCCAGCCGGCCGGTCGCCACCGGCTCGATCCGCGCCAGCAGCAGCCCGCCGGCGACGGCGAGCAGCAGCGGGGCGGCCACCAGCAGCGGGTCCACGCCCCGGCCGGAGTGGCCGACGCCGCGCCGGCGGACCTCGGCCACCGCCACGGCGGTGACGGCCAGCAGCGCGAGTTCGCCGACCACCCGGCGCCCGCGGCCGGTCGGCCGGGGGCGGTCCCACAGCAGGGCGGCGCGGGCCGGGAGGGCGAGCAGCGCGAGCAGGGTCGTGCCGAGGCCGGCCGCCACCGCGAGGCCCCAGCGCGGGGTGGGCAGCAGCACCAGGGCGAGCACCGCCCCGAGCGCGGCGGCGGGCAGCACGGTCACCGCGCCCTCGCCGAGCAGCCGCAGCAGCACCCCGCCGCGCGAGCCGCCGCGGGCCCGGAGCAGCCCGAGTTCGGCGGCGCGGCGGTCGGTGCCGAGCGCGGCGGCCAGGCAGAGCACCACCACGGCGACGCCCGCGACGCCGGCCGGCCCGATCGCGCTCAGCGCCATCGCGGCCCGGTAGCGCTCGGCCGCCCGGTCGAGGATGACGGGCAGCGTCGAGACGGTCCGCAGGTCGGCGCGCCCGGTCGCGTCGGCCAGGGCCGCGACGCCCGGCCCGGACACGAGGGGCAGGACGTCGGCGCGGGTCCGCTCCAGCCGGTCGGCGCGCAGCGGGGCCGGGTCCACGGCCACCCGCCAGAAGTTCTGGACGGACGTGCCCCAGCCGGTCAGCCCGGCCAGGCTGTCGCCGTCGACGAAGCCGGTGGCCCCCAGCCAGTTGCCGTGCTCCAGGTCGATGTTCAGGCAGGGGCGGTCCGGGCAGCCGAGGCCGGTCCAGAACGGGTCCAGCGGGTCGTTGACCCGGAACAGGCCGGTCACCACGGCGGTCCGCCGGCTGTCGGGGCCGGTGCTGCCGCTGTCGACGACGTCACCGACCTTGATGCCGACCAGTTCGGCGGCCGTCCGGCTGACCATCACCGGCAGCGGGGCTCCGGCGGTGGCGGGGCCCGGGCGGCTGCCCTCGGCCAGGGTGACCCGGTCGGCGAGGCCGGCCAGGTGGGCCAGGGAGAGCCTGGGCGGGGCGCTGTCGCTCACCCGGCGGTAGCCCGGGTTGAACATCGGGACGGAATCGGTCACGGAGCCGTGCGCCAGGCCCGCCGGGGACAGCGCGAGCTTCCCGCCGACCCGTTCGACGAGCTGCCGGTCGACGGCGTCGAGGTCGGCGGCGGTGTCGCTCGGCCGGGCCTTGGAGGAGAAGTGCAGGCTGGTCGCGTGGATGCCCTGCCGGTGCACGTAGTCCCGCAGCGCCGCGTCCGCGCCCCGGTCGGTGACGCGGGGGACGGCCACGGACAGCAGGACGGTGACGAACGCGAGGGCCGCCGTCAGCAGGGCGGTGCCCGGGTCGGCGCGCAGCCGGGTGCGGACCCAGTGCGCCGGGCGGTGGGCGGCCCCGGGGGTGCCGGCCTTGGCGGTCACGTCTCCTCCACGAGGCGCAGCAGGACGGCGGCCGCCGGAGGGGCCGCGGGTGGACGCGTCGTGCGCGCACCGCGCACGGATCACCGGCGACCGGTCGCCGGACGATGCTGTCAGATCCGATCACCGATCGGAAGGGAATGGTACAGATCGATCCAGGCTCGTCCAGGCACGGTTGGGGCTGGTGGGGGCCGCTGTCCCGCTCTCCGCGCGGGAGTTGAACCGTCGGGCCCTCCGGGTCCGTAGTGAATGGTCGTCCGGGGCGCCCCGGACGGTCATCGGGGGTCTAAACCGCTCAAATCGGTGGTGCTTCGAACGCCAATGCGGGTACACCAGTTGACGGTCGCTCAGGTGTGGGGCGGCGCCCGTCCGACGCCGCCCCACCCCGTCCCGCGCGGCCGGAGGACGAGCGGGCCCACGCGCCCGTGGAAAGGCAAGGAGGCGTCCGTGACTCACGACGTGCGCACGCAGAACTCCCCCGCTGTCCGGCGGAGCACCCAGGACGATCGGACCATCGCGATCCTGCGCCTCGGCGTCGGCCTGATCGGCATCCTGCTGCCGGTGGCCCTGCCGTTCGGCAACTGGCTGGCCGCCGAGCTGACGGGGCGCGGCACCGACGGCTTCTGGCCGAACTCGATGAGCGGCGCGTACTACACCGACACCCGGAACGTCTTCGTCGGCGCGCTGTGCGCCCTCGGGGTGTTCCTGATCTGCTACCGCTTCGACCGCCGGGACGACCGCTGGAGCACGGCGGCCGGGTTCTTCGCGCTCGGGGTCGCGCTCTGCCCGACGTACACCGGGGGCGGGTCCGGCCTCGACCGCACCGTCGGGGTGTTCCACCTGGTCTTCGCCGGCCTGCTGTTCGTCATGCTGGCGGTCTTCTGCCTCTACTCCTTCCGCAACCCCCGCTCCGCCCAGCCGGCCCGGGTGGGCACGGCGTACCTGGTGGCCGGGGTGGTGATCCTGGCCGCCCTGGCGCTCTCGCTGCTGGCCGGGGTGACGGGCGTCGGCTCCGACTGGCCGGTGCGGCCGCTGTACCTGGGCGAGTGGCTGGCCACCTGGGCCTTCGGCCTCGCCTGGACGGGCGCCGCCCTCGAACTCGCGGCGCACGGGCGGCGCGACGCCGACAGCGCCGTGGTCCCCCGCCAGCCGGGCGCCGACGCGCTCGACCCGAAGCACCCGGAGGCGCACGCCTGAGACCCTGTCATTCCCGTGCGGCGGGCGACCGTTACCATGCGCACCATGAACCGCCACCAGGGCGGTTGGTGACGGATGCCCAGCGGCGGGAGAACGAACATGGCGAACGAGGTCCGGGCAGAGCACGGTCCGCGCGAGGACTACCCGTCGGTGGACCTGCGGATGGACGTTCCGCACTCCGCCCGGGTCTACGACTACCTCATCGGCGGAAAGACCAACTTCGAGGCGGACCGGGTCGCGGCGCACGCCTCGGTGCGGGCCTGGCCGGCGCTGCCGACCTCGATGCGCACCACCCGCGAGTTCATGCAGCGCTCGGTGCGCAGACTCGCCGAGCAGTACGGCGTACGGCAGTTCCTCGACATCGGCACCGGCATCCCGACCTCGCCGAACGTGCACGAGGTCGCCCAGGCGGTCGACCCCGAGGCCCGGGTCGCCTACGTGGACAACGACCCGATCGTGCTGACCCACGCGCGGGCCCTGATGGACAGCACGCCCGAGGGCCGCACCTGTTACGTGGAGGCCGACTTCCGCGACCCGGAGTCGATCATCGGCAACCCCCGGCTGCGCGAGGTGCTCGACTTCTCGCAGCCGGTGGCGCTGTCGCTGATCGCGATCGTCCACTTCGTGCTGGACGAGGACGACCCGCAGGGCATCGTGCGCCGCTTCATGGACGCCCTGGCCCCCGGCAGCTTCCTCGCCCTGACGGTCTTCACCGGGGACACCGACCCGGTGGGCGTGGGCGGCGTCGGCCGTGAGTACAACGCGCGCGGCATCCCGCTCCAGATCCGCGACAAGGCCGAGACGGAGGCCTTCTTCGACGGCTACGAGCTGCTCGACCCGGGCGTCACGCTGGTGCACCACTGGCGGCCGGACGCCGGTGCCGCACCCGTCCGCGACCAGGACATCGCGATGTACGCGGGCGTGGCGATCAAGCGCTGAATCGTTTCTGCGGCGGGCCCGGTCAGCCGGACACCGAGACCAGGCCCGCCTCGTAGGCCAGGATGACCAGCTGCACCCGGTCCCGGGCGTCGAGCTTGGCCAGCAGCCGGGTCATGTAGGTCTTGACGGTCGCGATGCTGAGCACCAGTTCGGCGGCGATCTCGGTGTTGGACAGGCCCCGGCCGACCAGGGTCAGGATCTCGCGCTCGCGCCCGGTGATCGCCGCCAGCCGCCGCTCGGCTGCGACGGCGGCGGCAGCAGCGGTGACACCCCGGGCACCCGGCCCGGGCCCGCCGGTCCCCGACCGCGACGGGCGGCCCCCGACGAACGCCCCGATCAGCCGCCGGGTGACGCCCGGCGCGATCAGCGCGTCCCCGGCGGCGACCACCCGCACCGCGCCGAGGATGTCGTCCAGCGCCATGTCCTTGACCAGGAAGCCGGACGCCCCGGCGTGCAGCGCCGCGTACACGTGCTCGTCCTCGTCGAAGGTGGTGAGCACCACCACCCTGGTCGGCCCGCCGTCGGCGGTCACCAACCTGGTCGCCTCGATGCCGTCCATGCCGGGCATCCGGATGTCCATCACCACGACGTCCGGCCGCAGTTCGGCGGCCAGCCGGACGGCCTCCGCCCCGGTGCCTGCCTCGCCGACCACCTCGACGTCCGCCGTCTCCGCGATCACCATCTCCAGCGCGGCGCGCACCAGCGGCTGGTCGTCGACCAGCAGGACCCGGATCACGCGCCCACCTCCCCGGCCGACGAGCCCGACGAGCCCGGTACCGACGCCGATACCGTCACCGGCACCGGCAGCCGGGCGGCCACCCGGAAGCCGCCCCCGGGCAGCGGCCCGGCCTCGAACTCGCCGCGCAGCAGGGCGACCCGCTCCCGCAGCCCGGCCAGCCCGAACCCGCCGCCGGCCCCCCGGACCGGACCCAGGCCCCGCCCCCGGTCGGTGACCTCGACGGACAGCTCCCCCGCCGTCCGGTGGTCCACCGCCACCACACAGGCGTCGGTGTCCGCGTGCCGCACCACATTTGTGACCGACTCCTGGACGATCCGGAAGGCCGCGAGGTCCACCTCCGGCGGCAGCGGCCCCGGTTCGCCGCGCCGCCGCACCTCCACCCGCACCCCGGCCGCGGTGGTCGCCCCGGCCAGCCGGTCGAGGTCGGCCAGGCCCTGCGGCACCGGGGCCGAGGCCTCGCCGTCGGCCTCCCGCAGCGCGACCAGCATCCGGCGCAGCGCCGCCAGGGTGTCCCGCCCGGCCGCCTCGATCTCGCCCAGCGCCTGCTTGGCCCGCTCCGGCCGACGGTCGATCACCCGGCGGGCGGCGCCCGCC
This sequence comes from Kitasatospora sp. NPDC058046, assembly GCF_042885595.1. NCBI lineage: Bacteria > Bacillati > Actinomycetota > Actinomycetes > Kitasatosporales > Streptomycetaceae > Kitasatospora > Kitasatospora sp. NPDC058046. Next base: position 24,112 of record NZ_JBHVRS010000041.1, on the reverse strand, counting down.
TGGAGGGCGACGATGCCGAGGCTGTGCGCGACGGTGTCGTGCATCTCGCGGGCGATCCGCAGCCGTTCGGCGGTGACCGCCTCCTCGGCCGCCCGGGCGCCGAGCGCCGCCGCGTGCTCCCGGTTCTGCCGTCCCGAGCGGCCGACCAGCCAGGCGACCAGCGCGAGCAGCGCGGCGCCGTCGGCCGAGCCGATGTGGGTGCCGGTGAAGATGCCCACCGTGTTGCCGTGCACCATGCCGATGTGCGCCACCAGGAGGGCCATCACCAGCGCGAAGGCGGCCCGCGAGGTGCGGCGCGGCCGGGTCGCGGTGATCAGGCAGAGCGCGACGTCCACGGCGAGCAGCGCGCCGGGCGGCACCTGGGCGCCGCCGGCCCACCCGTCGGTCTCGGTGAACGCGGCGATCAGCAGCAGGACGACGGAGAGCACCGGCAGCCGTCGCACCAGCGCCGCGCCCGCGAAGGCCACCACCGTGTCGGCCAGGGTGAACGCCCAGCCGCCGTGCGCGGCGGCGCCGGGGTGCTGCGAGGCGTCGCCGCCGAGCCGGACGGCGGGGTAGCCGGCGGCCACGCACCAGGCGAGGCCGACCCAGACCTCGGGCGGGACGCGCCGGAGCAGCGGCGGGGAGGGCGTCGGTGACATGGTCCGTGATCGTAACGACGGTCCGGCGAGGCCGTCATCCAGCCGTGGTTGTACGGCCGGGGGTGACGGGCACTGTCGACGCCGGTCCGATGCGGCCGGACGGGCCGGACGGGCACCGTGGAGCCCATGATCGAAGTCACCGAGCTGACGAAGCGCTACGGCCGCGGCCACCGCGTCCGCACCGCCGTCGACCGTCTCTCCTTCACCGTCCGGCCCGGCCGGGTCACCGGCTTCCTCGGCCCCAACGGCGCCGGCAAGTCCACCACCCTGCGGCTGGTCCTCGGTCTGAGCGCCCCCACCTCCGGCGCCGTCACCGTCGACGGCCGCCCCTTCCGCGGCAGGCCGCGCGGCCTGCGGCACGCCGGCGCGCTGCTCGACGCGGGCGACGCCCACGGCGGGCGGACCGGCCGGGCCCACCTGCGGGCGCTCGCCCGCACCAACGCGATCCCGGCCGCCCGGGTCGAGCAGGTGCTGCACGAGGTCGGGCTCGCCGAGGCGGGCGGGCGCCGGATCGGCGGCTACTCGCTGGGCATGAGGCAGCGGCTCGGCATCGCGGGCGCGCTGCTCGGCGACCCGCCGGTGCTGCTCTTCGACGAGCCGCTCAACGGGCTGGACCCGGAGGGCGTGCTCTGGGTGCGCGGGCTGTTCCGGCGGCTCGCCGCCGAGGGGCGCACCGTCTTCGTCTCCAGCCACATGATGGCCGAGATGGAGCACACCGCCGACCATCTGGTGGTGGTCGGGCGCGGCCGGCTGCTCGCCGACGAGAGCCTGTCCGCGTTCGCCGCCCGGGCCGGCCGGGGCACCGTCACCGTCCGGGCCGCCGAACCCGACCGGCTGGCAGCCGTGTTGACGGCGGCCGGCGCCACCGTGCGGCCCGGCCCGGACGGCGCCCTCGCGGTGACCGGCGTGGACGCCACCCGGATCGGCGAACTCGCCCTGGAGCACCGCCTGTTGCTGCACGCCCTGACCCCCAGGGGCGCCTCCCTGGAGGAGGCGTTCATGGACCTGACCGCCGACAGCGTCGAGTACCCCGCCGGAGAGCCCCGTTGAACACCTCCTCGAACACCCCGCTGGGCACCGTTCCCGCCGACACCCGCACCGACACCCGCACCGACCCCCGCACTGGCACCCGCGCCGCCGAGCCGCGCGCCCGGTTCGGCGACCTGCTGGCCGCCGAGTGGATCAAGTTCTGGTCGCTGCGCTCCGTCCCCTGGGTGCTCGGCCTCAGCGCCCTGGCGATCGTCGCCGCCGGCCTCAAGTCCGCGCTGTACACCCGCGACCACTACACGCCGGGCGAGGACGACCCGGTGATGATGGCGCAGGTGGCGCTGAACAACGCCTTCGGCGCCGCCTCCGCCGACATCCTGATGCTGGTCGCGGGCGGCCTCGGCGCGCTCGTCATCACGGGCGAGTACGCGACCGGGCTGATCCGCACCACCCTGGCCGCCGTGCCCGACCGCCGGGCGGTGCTCGCCGCCAAGGCCTGCGTGCTGGCCGCCGTCCTGTCCGGCTACGGCGTGCTCGCCGTCGGCGCCTCCTTCGGCATCAGCCAGGCGGTCCTGTCCGGGACCGGCATCGGGCAGTCCGTCACGGACCCGGCCGCGCTGCGGTACGTCGCGGCGGCGGTGCTGTTCGGCCCGGTCTGCGCCCTGGTCGGACTCGGCCTCGGCGCGCTGATCCGGCACAGCGCGGGGGCCGTGGTGGGCACCGTCGTGGTGCTGTTCTTCATCCCCTCGCTGGTCACCGAGCGCTACCGGTGGAGCGCCGACCTGCTGCACGCCCTGCCGCTGTCCGCCTGGCAGCGCCTGGCCCGGACCACCATGGTGGGCATGCGGCCGTCCGAGTACCCGGCCACCGTCACGGGGGCCTGGACCACCTACGCGGTGTGGGCGCTGGCCTCGGTCGCCGTCGCGGCGGCCGCCGTCCACCGCCGGGACCACTGACGGAAGCACTGACAGAAGCACTGGCGGGACCGCTGACGGCCGATCCGCGCGCCGGGCCGCCCTGCCGGCGCGCCACGGCCGCCCGGTGCGCTCCTACGGCCGGCCGCCCCGGCCCGAGGCCAGGTCGGCGACCGCCACCAGCAGCGCCGCCAGCACCAGCCCGGCCGCGACCGTCACACCCAACTGGAAGGCCAGCGACCAGTCCGGGCGGGGCCCCGCGGCATGGGCGAAGAACACCGAGCCGACGACGGCGATGCCCACCGCCGAGCCGACCCGCTGCGCGGTCTGCAGCACCCCGCCCGCGCTGCCCGCCCGGGCCACCGGCACCTGCTGGAGGGTCAGCGTCTGGTTCGGGGCGATCACCAGTCCGCTGCCCACCCCGGCGACCAGCAGCGGCAGCGCCGTCGTCCAGCCCACCCGGGGCCCCGACCACAGCTGCACCGCGAGCGCCGAGGCCAGCAGCCCGGCCAGCACCAGCACCAGCCCGGCCACCACCAGCCGCCGCCCCAGCCGGCTCACCAGGCGCCCGCCCACCGCCGCGGACACCCCCGAGCCGACCGCGAACGGCGTGATCGCCAGGCCCGCCGTCAGCGCCGAGTAGTGCAGGCCCGCCTGGAGGTAGAGCGTGAAGATGAAGAAGATCGCAGTGAACCCGGCGAAGTACACCAGCGACAGCAGCACCCCCGCCGCGTACGGCCGCACCGCGAACAGCGCCATGCTCACCAGCGGTTCGCGCCGCCGCCCGTAGTGCAGCTCCCAGCCGACGAAGGCGGCGAGCAGCACCGCCGCCAGCGGCAGCAGCAGCCAGCGGGTCGGGCCGTGCCACTGCTGCGCCTGGACGAACGGCAGCAGCAGCGAGACCGTACCGGCGCCGAGCAGCAGCACGCCGACCGGGTCGAAGTCCCGGTGCCCGGCCCGGTCGCCGGCGGGCGGGGGCGCGGGGAGCAGCCGGTAGGCGACGGGCAGCGCGGCCACGCCGATCGGCAGGTTGACCAGGAACACCCAGCGCCAGCCGTCCTGCGGGCCGACCACGTGGATCAGCAGCCCGCCGAGCAGCGGCCCGACGGCGGTGGACAGCCCGATGGTCGCGCCCAGCGCGCCGAAGGCCCGGCCGCGCTCGGGGCCCTGGAACAGCACCTGGATGAAGCCGGACACCTGCGGCACCAGCACCCCGCCGGCCGCGCCCTGGAACAGCCTGGCCAGCACCAGCCACTCCTGGCTCTGCGCCGCCCCGGCGAGCGCGCTGGCCACGGTGAACAGGGCGAGCCCGGCGAGGAAGACGGCCCGCCGGCTGCGCGCGTCGCCGAGCCGCCCGGAGGGCACCAGCACCAGGCCGAAGGCCAGCGCGTAGCCGCTGAGCACCCACTGCAGGCCGCTGTCGGACATGTGCAGCCCGGCCCGTACGGTCGGCAGCGCGACGTTGACGATGCTGACGTCCAGCAGGGTCATGAAGCCGGCGACCAGGCAGACCGCGAGCGCCCGCCAGCGACGGGCTGCGGCCCGGCCGCCCACGGCGGTGGCGCCGGGCTGCGCCGGGTGCGCGGTGCTGCGCGGGGGGTCGGCGTTCATGGGAGCCCCTTCCCGGGGGCCGGGGCGTCGTGGCACCCGGACGAACGTCGGTCGGCTTCGACCGGCTTCGAATCAGATTCGTTCGAATTCGCTCGGCTTCGTCCGGCTCATCGTCGCCCGGCCCGTCCGGGGCCGCCACCGGGACCGCCACCGGGTCACCGGCCGGGCCTCGGCCGGGAAGGCCGCCCGGGCCCTCGTCACCCGGCCTCACCCGGACGGCCGAACCGGATCGCGGCCACCGCCCGCACCCCGGAGGCTGACGGCATGACCGTCGCCACCGAGCCCCCGCCCTCCGCCCCTCCGGTGCTGGACGTCCGGCAGCGGAACGTCGTCTTCGCCACCATCGTGCTCGGCATGCTGCTGGCCGCCCTCGACCAGACCATCGTCGGCACCGCCCTGCCCACCATCGTCTCGGACCTCGGCGGGGCCGCGCACATGTCCTGGGTGGTGACGTCCTATCTGCTGGCCGAGACGGTGGCCACCGTCCTGGCCGGCAAGTTCGGCGACCTGTACGGGCGCAAGCTGCTGTTCCAGATCTCGGCGATCGTCTTCGTCGGCGGCTCGTTCCTGTGCGGGCTGTCCACCAACATGACCCTGCTGATCGCCTGGCGGGCCGTCCAGGGCCTCGGCGCGGGCGGCCTGATGGTCACCGCCATGGCCCTGATCGCGGACGTCATCCCGCTGCGCGAGCGCGGCAAGTACCAGGGCGCGATCGGCGCGGTGTTCGGCGTGGCCACGGTGATCGGGCCGCTGCTGGGCGGGCTGTTCACCGACCACCTGTCCTGGCGCTGGGCGTTCTACGTCAACGTACCGATCGCGGTCGTGGTGGTCGCCGCGGCCGCCCGGACCATCCCCTCGGTCCGCTCGGCGACCCGCCCGGTCGTCGACTACCTGGGCATCGTGCTGGTCGCGGTCGGCGCCGGCGCGCTGATCCTGGCGACCAGTTGGGGCGGCAACGAGTACCCCTGGGGCTCCGGGGTGATCATCGGCCTGTTCGTCGGCGGCGCGCTGGCGCTCGGCCTGTTCTGCTGGGTGGAGACCCGGGCCGTCGAACCCATGCTGCCGATGCGGCTGTTCCGCAACCCGGTGTTCACGGTCTGCTCGGTGCTCAGCTTCATCGTCGGCTTCGCCATGCTCGGCGCGCTGACCTTCCTGCCGACCTTCCTCCAGTACGTGGACGGCGACTCGGCGACCGTCTCCGGCGTCCGGACGCTGCCGATGGTGATCGGTCTGCTGATCGCCTCGGTCGGCAGCGGCAACGCCGTCAGCAAGACCGGGAAGTACCGGCTGTTCCCGATCGTCGGCACCGCGGTGATGGCCGTCGGCCTCTACCTGCTCTCCCGGCTGGAACCCGGCACCGGCACCGCGCTGGCCTCGCTCTACATGTTCGTGCTCGGCGCCGGCATCGGGCTGAGCATGCAGGTCCTCACCATCGCCGTGCAGAACACCGTCGACTACGCCGACCTCGGTACCGCCACCTCCGGGGTGACCTTCTTCCGCACCATCGGCAGCTCCTTCGGCACCGCCGTGTTCGGCACCATCTACGCCAACAGCCTGAAGACCGAACTCGCCCACGGGATCGGCACCGCCGCCCGGCTCACCGGCGCCGACCCGGCCGTGCTCGCCCACGCGGCGGAGAGCCCGCAGGGCCTGCACCGCCTGCCGGCCGACCAGGCCGCGCCGATCGTCCAGGCCTACTCCGACGCCCTGCACACCGTGTACCTGTGGACCATCCCGGTGGCCGTGGTCGGCTTCGTGGTGGCGCTCTTCCTCAAGCAGGTACAGCTGCGCGACACCGCCCGGGCGGGCTCCACCGACATGGGCGAGGGCTTCGCCCAGCCGACCACCGCCGACTCCGACCCGCACCTGGAGTACTCGGTCTGCAAGATCGTCCGCGGGGTCGACCTCGACACCGTCCGCACCATCGTCTCCGGCGCCGACACCCGGGTGGACCTCGCCGGGGCCTGGGCGCTGATGGAGGTGGCCGGCCACAAGAAGGCCGTCGGCCACGCCTCGCTCGACCTCATCGCCGCCCGCAAACGCGTCCCGCCCGAGGTCCTGGAACCGGTCTTCGACCGGATGGCCGCCGAGGGCTACCTCCGCCGCGACGGCGACCGCCTCTCCCCCACCGAGGCCGGCACCCACGAGGTCCGCACCCTCGCGGGCGCCTGGTCCGACTGGCTCAACGCCCGCCTCGACGCCGACGCCGGCCGCCCACGCAGCCCCCAGCTCAGGGCCGCCGCCGACACCATCGCCTGGCGCCTCCTGGTCGAGGACCTCGCCAACGGCCTCCCCGCCCACGCCCGCCCCAAGGACGACGCCAAGGTCTGACAGCAGGCCGCCCCCGCCCGGGGATGGGCGGGGGCGGCGGGGGCGGCGGCGGTGGTGGGGTCAGCGGGAGGCCTCGGCGGGGGCGGTGCGGCGGGAGGAGAGGGTGATCACGGCGAGGCTGGCGAGGGCGAGGGCCGTCACCACGCTGAGCATCACGGTGTAGGAGGCCAGCGAGGAGAGCGCCGCGAGCACCGCGGGGAGCAGGAAGCCGGAGTAGCAGAGCGCGTAGTAGACGCCGGTGATGCCGGCCAGGTCGTCGGGGGTGACGATGCGCTGGATCTCCAGCAGGCCGGAGACCACCCCGATGCCGTAGGCGGCGCCGAGGAGGACCGCGCCAGCCAGGCCGAGCAGCGGGGAGCGCAGCGCCGCGTCGGCGGCGCAGACGGCCATGCCGCAGGCCATCAGCACCATGGAGACGATGACGCCGCGCGCCGAGGAGAGCGAGTCCAGGCGCTTGGCGAAGGGCTGGACGAGGGCGCCGGTGCCGAGGGTGAGGACGGTCAGCAGGGTCGCGTAGGCCAGCGACCAGTGGCCGAGCCGGTCGCCGACCAGCTGCGGGGTCACCGCGTACGCGACGCCGGCCGAGCCGAACACCCAGGGGGCCATCGGCAGGACCACCCGGACGAAGCGCCGGTGCCCGGCCGCCGGGACCTTGAGGTCGGCCCAGAGGCCGCGGACGGCGGCGGTCGCCCGCGCCCGGGTCTCGACGGCCTTCGGGAGCAGGAACAGCGCGGGCAGGGTGACCAGCAGGTGGGCGAGGTACGGGGTGACCATCGGCCAGGGGCCCCACTGGGCGAGCACACCGGCCACCCCGGCGCCGAGGCCGAAGCCGAGGGTCAGGGCGAGGGAGGCGCGGCGGGCGCCGGCCCCCTGGTCGGCGGCCGGGTCGTGCGGGGCCTGGGAGAGCTCCTTGACCCAGCTGGTGCCGACGGCCATCGCGATGCCGACGGCTATGCCGGTGAGGAACCGCCCGGCGTAGATGGGGAGTTCACCGGTCACGCCGCCGCACAGCACCCCGCTGGCGGCGAGCGAGGCGGCCACCGCGCCGATCATCAGCGGGCGGCGCCCGTAGCGGTCCGAGGCGGCGCCGCCGACCAGCAGTCCGGGGACCAGCCCGAGGACGTACGCCCCCAGGAAGGCGTCCACGGTGACCTCCGAGTAGCCGCCGAGGTGGCGGTACATCAGCAGCAGCGGGGTGAACTGGTTGCCGCCCCACCCGCAGCAGAACATGGCCAGGGCGGCGAGCAGCCACGGCCGCCCCCGGCCGGACGGTGCGACGGGACCGGCGGACGGTGGCCGGGTGGTGCTCATGGTGGTGCTGCTCCTTGTCGGATGGGAGGTCCCGGCGGTCCGTCGGGGCTGTGCGCGCGAAACGCCCGCCGGTGCGCGAACGCGTCGGCGCGCGATGGGGGAAGGTCAGCGGTCGGTGACGGCGCGGTGGGCGTCCAGGTGGGCGCGCAGGGCGGCGGTGAAGCCCTCGGCGTCGCGGGCGGCGATCCGTTCGACGAGCACGGTGTGCTCCTCGACCAGCGAGGCCAGCCGCTGCCGCTGCCCCTCCGGCTGCACCTGGAGCAGCTGGACGGCCATCCGGCGCTGGCGGTCGCGCAGCGTCCCGTAGAACCGTTCGGCGAGCTCGTTGCCGGAGGCCGTCACGATGCCCCGGTGGAAGGCCTCGTCGGCGTCGGCGAAGGCGCCGAGGTCGGCCCGGCGGGCGGGTTCGCGCTGCTGGTCGATCAGCTCGGACAGCTGCCGGACGAGCGCGTCGAGGCCGTCGGGGCGGCGGGTGATCCGGCGGACGGCGGTGCTCTCCAGCGCCTCGCGCAGTTCCAGCACGTCCTCGGCCTCGCCGGGGCCGACCGGCACCACCACGGCTCCGCGCTTGGGGAAGAGCTGGAGCAGGCCCTCGGCCTGCAGCCGCAGGAAGGCCTCCCGGACCGGGGTGCGGCTGAGCGAGGCGCGCTCGGCGATCTCGCCCTCGCTGATCAGCGTGCCGCCGGGGAGGCCGCCGCCGAGGATGAGGTCCTTGGTCAGGTCGTACGCGCGGTCCGCGGCCGGGACGCGGGCGGGGGGCGGGGTGTCGGCCATGGACCACACCGTAGCACCATAGATGCAAGCTTAGATGCAACAGTCGGGACAGAGCCGTGACCCGGGCCGGGAGCATCGGTTTCGGTACTGCTCAGGGCCGGAAGAATGCGCTTTCTCACCCCCTCCCGCAGGGCCGAGGATGGGCGGGGCCAACCAGCCTGCCGGGAGGAAGCCTTGTCCCCTGTGTCCCCAGCCCTGCCGCCCCTCGACCCGGCCCTGCCGCCCGTCGACCCGGGCCTGCTGCCGCTCACCGCCGAGTTCCGCCCCGAGGGCCTGGCCGTCGGCGGCGTGCTCCTGGACGAGGCGGCCCGCCGGTACGGCACGCCGCTGTTCGTCTACGACGAGGAGCACCTGCGCCGGCGCTGCCGGGAGGCGGTGGCCGCCTTCGGCCGGGGCAACGTCGCCTACGCCTCCAAGGCCTTCCTCTGCACCGCGATGGCCCGCCTCGCCACCGAGGAGGGCCTGCTGCTGGACGTCGCCTCCGGCGGCGAGCTGCGCACCGCGCTGTACGCCGGGGTCGACCCGGACCGGATCGTGCTGCACGGCAACAACAAGGACGAGGCCGAGCTGCGCACCGCGCTGACCGTCGGCCTGCGCCACATCGTGGTGGACAGCTTCGACGAGCTGGACCGGATCGAGCGGCTGCACCGCGAGGAGGGCCTGCCCCCGGCCCGGGTCCAGCTGCGGGTGGCGCCCGGGGTCGCGGCCGGCGCCCACCAGGCCATCCAGACCGGCGGCCACGACTCCAAGTTCGGCTTCGGCCTGGCCGACGGCGCCGCCGCGGCCGCGGTGCGCCGCGCCCGGGGCTCCGCCGCCGTACGGCTGGAGGGCGTCCACGCCCACGTCGGCTCCCAGGTGCTGGACCCGGCCGAGCTGGCCGACGGCGCCGCCGCGGTGGCCCGGTTCGCGGTGGAGCACGGCCTGCGCCGGCTGACCGTCGGCGGCGGCCTGGGCGTGGCCTACCTGAGCGGGCAGAGCGCCCCCTCCTTCGTGGTCTGGGCCGAGCGGGTCCGCGCGGCGGTGCGCGGCGCCGGCTGGAGCGGCGAGGTGGGCGTCGAGCCCGGCCGCTCGATCGCCGCCCGGGCCGGGCTGACGCTGTACCGGGTCGGCACCGTCAAGCGGATCGAGGGCGTGCGCACCTACGTCAGCGTGGACGGCGGGATGAGCGACAACCTGCGCCCGGCGCTGTACGGCGCCCGCTACGAGGCCTTCCTGCCGCGCTGCCCCGAGGCGCCCCGGCCGGGGCACGCCCGGCTGGTCGGCAAGCACTGCGAGAGCGGCGACGTGATCATCGACGACGCCGCGCTCCCCGCCGACCTGCGGGTCGGCGACCTGCTGGCCACCCCGGTGACCGGCGCCTACGGCTACGCCATGGCGTCCAACTACAACAAGCTGCCGCGGCCCGCCGTGGTCTTCGTCCGCAACGGCGAGGCCCGCCTGGTGGTGCGCCGGGAGACCGAGCACGACCTGCTCCGGCTGGACGTGGCCGCCGGCGACGGCCTCGGGGAACCGGTGGCTGCGCAGCGGTCGCATGCCGTCTAACCTGGGCCGATGCTGAACAGCGCCCGACTGCACGTCCTCCTGGAGATCGCCCGCCGGGGCACCATCGTGGCCGCGGCGCAGGCCCTGCACCTGAGCCCGTCCGCCATCTCGCACCAGCTCGCCCGCCTGGAGCAGGAGCTGGGTGTCGCGCTGGTGGAACGGGCTCCGCAGTCCCTGCGCCTGACGCCCGCGGGTGTCCGGCTGGCCGAGCACGCCCAGGCGATCGCCGATCTGATGGCCGTCGCCCAGGACGACCTGCGGGCGCACGCCGAGGGCGCGGCCGGGGTGCTGCGGATCGGCTTCTTCGCCTCCGCCGGGCTGGACCTGCTGCCCCGGGCGCTGGCCGCGTTCTCCGCCGCGAACCCGCAGGTGGAGCTGGAGCTGATCATGGGCCAGCCGCACGAGCTGGTCCCGGACCTGGAGGCCGGCCGGCTGGACGCGGCCGTCGTCTTCGAGCACCCGCTGGACCCGTGGTGCCGCCAGGCGGCGGTGGACGTGCGGATGTACTTCGAGGAGCCGCAGCTGGTCGTGGTGCCGCTGCGGCACCGGCTCGGGCGGCGCTCGCTGGTGCGGCTGGCCGAGCTGGAGGGCGAGAGCTGGATCGGCACCCACGGCGGCAGCACCGGCGAGCCGGTGCTCGAACGCGCCTGCGCGGCCGAGGGGTTCCGCCCCCGGGTGCGCTGCCGCAGCGACCACTACCAGGTGACCATCAACCTCGCGCGGGCCGGTATGGGCGTCGCGCTGATCCCGGCGCTCGGCCTGGCCGACAGCGCCGGGGTGCACGTCTGCCGGCTGGACCACCCGCAGCTGCACCGCCGGATCGGGGTGGCCACCCGGACCACCAACCGCAACCCGGTGCTGCGGTCCTTCCTCGCCGAACTCGGCGCGGCGGCCGGGGAGATCAGGTCGCTGCTCGACATGCGCTGGGCCTGACCTCCCCGGCCCGGACGTCCCCCGGCCCGGACCATGCCCGGCCCTGACCTCCCCGGCCCGGAGCCCGTCAGGCCGGCCGCTGCGCCCAGGCCGCGAGGGCGCCGCCGACGTCCCGGATGGCGTGCACGGCGGCCCGCTCGGTGCTGGGCCCGAGCGCCACGTCCCAGTGCGCGACGACCGCGTAGGCCACCCGCCGGGCGCCCACGATGACGCCCGCGTCGGCCCGCACCCCGGTGTCCGTACCGGTCTTGTTGGCCACCAGCAGGCGGCCGGGCAGCGGTTCGGGGAAGCCGGGGGCGTACGGGTCGTGGTCGATCAGCGCGGGCACCAGGCCGTGGTCGGTGTTGGCGCGCATCCAGCCGAGCAGCCGGGCCGAGGCCCCCGGGGTGGCCATGGTGCCCCGGACCGCGAGGGCCACCAGGCGGGCCAGGTCGCGGGCGGTGCCGGTGGCGAAGACCGGCGGGACGTCCGGCCCGCGCTCGTCGCGCACCCGGTCGTGCAGGGTGAGCCGTTCCAGCCCGAGGTCGTGGGCCAGCCGTGCGGTGGCCGGCAGGCCGACCAGCCGCAGCAGGGCGTTGGTGGCGGTGTTGTCGCTGACCGCGGCGGTCAGCCAGGCCAGGTCCTCCACCGTCCAGCCGGGGCGGCTGAGCCGGCCGAGCAGGCCGGTGCCGCCGGTGACGTCCTCGGGGAGGATCGCGGCCGGCTGCCCGGCCGCCAGTCCCCCGTTGTCCAACCGCCGGGCGACCTCGGCGAGCAGGAGCAGCTTGGAGGCGCTGGCGACGGGCAGCACGACGGTGTCGTCCACCCCGACCGCTTCGCCGCCGTCCACGTCGACGGCGGCCACCGCGAGGGTCAGCGGGAGCGCCGCCGAGCTGCGCGCGGCGGCGGCCACCTGGGCGAGGCTCATCGGACCCGCACCACCTCTCCGGCCCGGCTCGCGGTCGGCCGGCCGCCGCGCACCGCGACCCGGCCGGCCACCACGACGGTCTCCACGCCCGCCGGCGCCAGCAGCGGCCGCTCGAAGGTCGCGCCGTCCAGGACGGCCGCCGGGTCCAGCACCACCAGGTCGGCGACGGCGCCGTCCCGGACCACCCCGCGCCCGGCCAGCCGGAACCGCCCGGCGGGCAGGCCGGTCATCTTGTGCACCGCGAGCTCCAGCGGCAGCAGGCCCTGCTCGCGCCCGTAGTGGCCGAGCACCCGGGCGAAGCTGCCCGCCCAACGGGGGTGCGGGCGGCCGGGTTTGGGCACGCCGTCCGAGCCGATCATGGACAGCGGGCTGGCCAGCACCCGGCGGACGTCGTCCTCGCGCATCGAGTGGCTGATGATGGTCACCTCGCCCTGCGCCTCCAGCAGCAGGTCGCTCACGTAGTCGACCGGGTCGGCGCCGCGCTCGGCGGCCAGGTCGGCGATCCGGCTGCCCTCGGCGGTACGGCGGGCGGGCGCGGCGGCCACCGAGATCAGGTCCCAGCCGCCGTTGCCGACGGTGTTCTCCCAGCCCTCGACGCCGTTCGCGATGTCCGCCCGGATCCGGTCCCGCACCTCCTTGCTGCGCAGCCGCTCCAGCAGGGCGGCCGGCCCGCCCTCGCTGGTCCACGGCGGCAGCATCGCGTGCAGCACGGTGCTGCCGGCGGTGTACGGGTAGACGTCGCAGAGCACGTCCACGCCGTCGGCGCGGGCCTGTTCCAGGCGCGGCAGGGTACGCAGGGTGGCGCCCCAGGCGTGCCGCCCGGCGGTCTTGTGGTGGGAGACCTGGAGCGCCGCGCCGGAGCGCACCGCGATCTCCAGCGCCTCCTCCAGGGCCTTCTCCACCTGGGACATCTCGTCGCGCAGGTGGGTCACGTACGGCTTGCCGTGCCGCGCGGCGACCTTGGCCAGGGCCACGATCTCCTCGGTGTCCGCGTAGACGCCGGGCGGGTAGATCAGGCCGGTGGAGAGGCCGGCCGCGCCCTGGGCCAGCGCCCGGTCGAGCAGGTCGCACATGGCGGCCAGCTCCTCGGGGGTGGGCGGGCGGTCCTCGAAGCCCATCACCCCGGCGCGCAGCGTGCCGTGGCCGACCAGCGAGGCGATGTGGTTGCGGCGCAGTTCGGGCCGCTGGCCGGCCGCGAAGGCGACGAAGTCCTCGGCGGGCAGCACCGGCCCGAGGCCGAAGGAGACCCGCAGGTGCCCGGCCAGTTCGGGCAGCCGCTCGGGCAGGGCGGGGAACAGGCTGATCCCGCAGTTGCCGCTGATCTCGGTGGTGACGCCCTGGAGCAGCGGGGCGAGCCGCAGTTCGTCCAGGGCGTCGCCGTCGGTGTGGGTGCCGCCGCCGAAGGGGGCGGCGAGCGCGTCCGAGTGGGTGTGGACGTCGATGAAGCCGGGGGTGACGACCCGTCCGGTGACGTCCAGCGTCTCGACCGCGGCCACCGCGGTGCCCGGCGGCAGGACGGTGACCCGGCCCCCCGCGACGGCGAGGTCGGCCGCGCGGCCGGGCGCCCCGGTGCCGTCCACCAGGGTGCCGCCGCGCAGCAGCAGGTCGACCGGGGTCGTGGTCACGTCCGCTCCCATCAGTCCTGTCGCTCCCATCAGAGCACCGTCGAGAGGAAGGCCCGGGTGCGGTCGTGCCGCGGGGCGGTGAACACCTCGGCCGGGCTGCCGGCCTCCACGACGGCGCCCTCGTCCATGAAGACGACCCGGTCGGCGACCTCGCGGGCGAAGCCCATCTCGTGGGTGACGACGATCATCGTCATGCCGCTGCGGGCGAGGTCGCGCATCACGCCGAGCACCTCGCCGACCAGCTCCGGGTCGAGCGCGGAGGTGGGCTCGTCGAAGAGCATCAGGGTCGGCTCCATGGCCAGCGCCCGGGCGATCGCCACCCGCTGCTGCTGGCCGCCGGAGAGCTGGGCCGGGTAGTGGTCGGCCCGGTCGGCCAGGCCGACCCGGGCGAGCAGCTCGCGGGCCCGGCGCTCGGCCTCCTGGCGCGGGCGCCCCTTGACCGCGATCGGGCCCTCCATCACGTTCTGCAGCGCGGTGCGGTGCGGGAAGAGGTGGAAGCGCTGGAAGACCATGCCGATCCGCTCGCGCTGGTGGCGGATGTCGCGCGGCCGGCGCTCGCGCAGCCTGCTGCCGGAGGCGCCGTGCGGCTCGTAGCCGACCAGTTCGCCGTCCACCTCGATCCGCCCGGCGTCGATCTTCTCCAGGTGGTTGAAGCAGCGCAGCAGGGTGGACTTGCCGGAGCCGGAGGGGCCGATCACGCAGAGCACCTCCCCCGCCCGGACCTCCAGGTCGATGCCGCGCAGCACCTCCAGGTCCCCGAAGTGCTTGCGCACCTTCCGGGCCGACAGGACCACCTCGGCGGTCGGCTTCGCCGGATCCGTACCCGTCACTTGCCCTCCCCCTTCTTCACGCGCTTCTGTGCTGCGCCGCGCCCCGGCCGCAGGTTGGCCAGCACCCGGCGGTGCAGGGCCGGCGGAGCGCCGGCCGGGTTGAACTTCCGCTCCACCGCGTGCTGGGCGACGCTCGCGATGGTGGTGAGCACCAGGTACCAGATGGACGCGACGATCAGCAGCGCTATCACCTCGAAGTTGGCGAGGTAGAGGTGCTGGGAGACGGTCATCAGGTCGGCGCCGGCGATGACGGAGACCAGCGAGGTGGTCTTCAGCATCGAGATGAACTGGTTGCCGAACGGCGGGATGATCACCCGCATCGCCTGCGGCAGCACCACCCGGGTGAGGATCTGCCGGTTGGACATGCCGAGCGAGGCGCCGGCCTCGCGCTGCCCGGGGTCGACGCTCTGGATGCCGGCCCGGACGATCTCGGACATGTAGGCGCCCTCGTTGATCGACAGGCCGAGCAGTGCCGCCACGAAGCCGGTGATCAGGGTGTTGGACTGCCAGCTGACCAGCTTGGGCCCGTCGAACGGGATGCCGATGCTGATCTCCGGGAAGAGCAGCGCCAGGTTGAACCAGAAGATCAGCTGGACCAGCAGCGGGGTGCCGCGGAAGAACCAGGTGTACGCCCCGGCGGTGGTCCGCAGCACCGGGCTGTCGGACAGCTGCATCACCGCGACCACCACGCCGATGACGATGCCCACCACCTGGGAGATCAGGGTGAGTTGGACCGTCACCCAGAGCCCTTCCAGGATCACGCCGTCGAACTGGTACCGGGCGACGATGTCCCAGTGCAGGTTGGGGTTGACGATGATCGTCCAGGCCAGCCAGACGGCGACGAAGGCCGCCGCCAGCACGGCGAACCAGCGCGCCGGGCGGGGCCGGCCGGTGACCTCGAAGGCCAGGTCGTCGTCGGCCGCGGCCTCGGCGGTCGGGACTCGGCTGGCCGGTGCGGGCATCGCGGGGTCTCTCATGTCGGTGCTCATCTCGTCGGTGCCGCCGTTCTCACTGCGCCGCGTTGACGGTGGCGCGCTCCACCGCGCTGCCGCCGACCTGGTAGGTGTCCAGCACCTTGCGGTACTCGCCGCTCTCGATCAGCTCCTGGAGCGCCTTCTGCACCGCGTCGCGCAGCCCGGAGTCCTTCTTCGCCACCGCGATGCCCCAGGGCGCCGTCCCGTACTGGTCCGGCAGCACCTCGTAGGAGCCGCTGTTCTGCACGAACATCTGCGCCACCGGGTAGTCCACGATCGTGGCCACGGCCCGCTCACTGTCCAGCTGGAGCAGCCCGGTCGGGGCGTCCTCGCTCTGCGAGATCGTCATCCTGGTGGCGCACTTGGCGTTCTGCTGCTCGCCGATCTCCAGGTTGGAGCTGCCCTTGGCGAGGACCACCTTCTTCCCGCAGAGGTCCTCCAGGGACTTGATGCCCTCGGGGTTGCCCTTCTTCGTCATGATCACGCCGCCGGTGCGGAAGTAGTCGACGAAGTCGACGGCCTGGCGGCGCTGGGCGCTGTCCGTCATGGAGGACATCACCAGGTCGTAGCGGCCGGCCTGGAGGCCGGGGATCAGGCCGTCGAAGGAGGAGTTGGCGAGCTCCAGCTTCAGGCCGAGCCTCCCGGCGACGGCGGCGGCGAGGTCCGGGTCGACCCCGGTCAGCTCGGTGGTGCCGGTCTTGTACATCTCCATCGGCGGGTAGCCGACGGAGGTGGCGACTCTGAGCACGCCGCTCTGCTTGTTCTTCGCCGGGAGCAGCTCGGCGGCGCTCTTCCCGGCGTTCTGCGCGGCCTGGGCCGCGCCGGCGGCCGGGGAGCCGCCCTGGTCGGAGCGCCCGCAGGCGGTGGCGGCCAGGACGACCAGGGACAGTGCGGCCAGACAGCGCAGGGAACGGGGGCGGTTCATCGGCTACTCCCTCGGGCGGTGACGGTGCGCCGATGCTGGCAGCCGGGTCCGGGTGAACGGAAGATGATGAAGCTATTGCTGCCTCACCAACGATTTTTGTACGGCTGACCGCCCTGTCCTGCGGCTTCCGGCCGTACCGGGCCGGCCTGGTCGCCGGTCAACCGGTCAGCCGACCGGCCGGTGCGCCGGTCAGCCGGTGAGCCACGGGGCCTCGGGCAGCTTGGCGTCCGGCTGCCGTCCGGCGAGCTCGACGGTGGTGGGGGTGCCCAGCCCCGGCATCCGCATCGTCACCCGGCGCAGCCCGCCGTCGCCGTCGACCCAGTAGGTCAGCGGCGAACGGGCGCCGTCGGGCGCGGCCCCCTGGGCGCGCGGACCGGCGAAGCGGTCGTAGCCCTTGCCGTCGATCCGGTCCCGGCCCAGCCAGCGGGCCCCGGACTGGGCGAGCAGCAGCGGGTTGTCGGGGCGGTCCGCGCCGAGCTGGACCAGCAGGTTCAGTCCGGCGTCCAGCGGATCCGCCGTGTAGGTGCGCGGCGACCAGCCCTGGCGCGGGATGCGCTCGGCCTGCTCCCAGGCCGGGGCGTCGGTGGCGGGGGCGGTGCCGGCCTGGTCGGGGGCCAGCCCGAGGCCGCCGGTGTCCCAGACGATCAGGCCGTGGTCCAGCGCCCCGCTCGCGCCGGTGGTCCGGTAGCGGCCGACCCCCCGGTGGTTGCGGTAGTCGACGACCCCGTCGACCCGGATGGTGACGCCCCCGCCCTCCTCAGCGGTGAGCGTCACCGCCACCGGGCTCGCCTGGTAGAGGTTCAGCCGCGACAGGGCGAGCCGGCCGGCCTCGTCGGTGGTCACCGGGCGTTCGACGGCCTCGTCGGAGACCGTCCGGTAGACGGCCACGCCGCCCGCCGCGGCGCCGCACACCACGATCGCGATCAGGGCCTTGAGCCAGTGGGACCGCCGGGGCCCGCGGCCGTCGGCCTTCGTCTTGCGGGGCATGCAGCCGCTCCCTCTCCTCGGTCGGACACGACAGTCGGGCGGGCCCGGGGACCAACGGTCCCACGAACCCGCCCGATTCGGGCCCGGTGCCGGTCTCCCCGCACCGGGCCCGGTACGAACACCCCGTCTGCGGCTAGCCGCGCTGGGCGGCCTTGCGCCTGCGGGCCACCAGCACCGTGGCGGTGCCGAGGGCGATCAGCGCCGCCGCGCTGGTCAACACGATCGGCATCCCTTCACCCGCACCGGTGTTGGGCAGGTGCCCGGACGCCGGGGGCGCCGGGGCCGGCGGCACCGGGGCCGCCGTCGTCGGCGCCGGGGTCGGCGTCTCGGTCGGGGTGGGCGTCGGTGTCGGCGTCGGGATCAGCTTGTTGACGGCCGTCACCTCCACACCGGCGTCGAGGTTCGCCGAGGTCAGCTTCAGCGGGCCGAAGACGGTGACCTCCGGCGCCGCGTAGCCGTCCGGCGGGCTCAGCTCCTGCCAGTAGTACGTCCCCGGCACGCCGGTGCCCTGGCAGATGCCGTCGGCGCCGGTCGTGCAGGGCTCACCGACCTTGGTGTCGGGCTTGTCGCCGGTCGGCTGGAGCCCGTCGGTCCCGTTGGTCTCGTGCCACAGCTGGAACTTGGCGCCCGCCAGCGGCTTGCCGTCCTGGTCGTGCTTGACCAGGCGCAGCGCGCCCTCCTGGAGCCGGAAGCCGAAGTCGTAGGTGTGGTCGTTCTCGCCGGGGCCGCCGGTGGTCAGCGCCCGCTCCGGGAACTTGCCGTCCTTCGGAACGATGCCCTTGGAGTCGATGAAGTGGTTGTCACCGACGTCGTGGTCGGTCGGCACCCACTGGAAGAGGGGGCCGTCCTTGGCGTAGTCCGCCGGGTTGTCCAGCTTGATCGTGTACTTGGTCCTCGGCTTGAGGCCGCCGTCGACGTTGCTGTCGTCGAAGTAGTACTCGCCGCGCTTGGTCGTCTTGGTGGTGCCGACGAGCTTCCCCGACTCGTCGTACAGGTGGACGGTGGCACCCGGAACCGGCTTCTGGCCCGGCAGTTGGAGGCCGCTGCGCTCGGGGTCGTACCAGACCCGGTTGCCGATCTGGAGCGGCGCCTGGTCGCAGAGCACCTCCAGGTCGCCCATCGCGGCGCCCTTGCCGAACGGCGGGATGCCCGGGCCCGTGTTGAGCCGCACGCCGCCGTCCGCCTTGCCGTCGCGCTTCTGGAAGGCGCTGCCGTAGCCGTAGGCCTGGCTGTCGCTGTCGTAGCCCGAGGTCACGATGGAGTCCTCGACCTTCGAGAACGCCATCCCGGCGTTGGCCGGGTTGTTGTGGCCGATCCGGGCGTTGTCGAAGAACCGCTGGCCCCGGGCCTTGGACCCGCAGCCCAGGTTGGTGTCCAGCACGTACGTGCCGTTCTCCGGGCAGGCCTTGAGGAGGTCGCCGCCGGGCAGGACCTTGGACATCACGTTGCCCGTCGGGCTGGCCGCCGACTGGTCGCCGAAGCGGTCCCGGAAGGCGAGCAGCATCGAGCCGTCGGTCTCGAAGGCGATCTCGGCGACCGCCGGCTCGGGGTTGGCCAGGTAGCTGGCCCCGCAGGCCTGGCCGTTCTGGGTGGTCGGGAAGGTGTCCTGCCACGGGAACCAGGCGGTGCCCGGGCACGGGCCGCCGACCGTGGTGCCGCGCGGGTAGTCGAGCGGCTGGTTCAGCACGGCCGGCTTGAACGCGCCGGTGGACAGGTCGAACGGCAGCACCACGGCGCGCAGGTCCGTGGCCTTGCCGGTGGACTCGCCCGAGCAGACGCCGCCGAGGAAGCCGGTGCCGTCCTGGATGCCGAGGCCGTACGGACGCCAGTCCCCCGGCGCCGGGCAGCCCGGGTCCGGGATGGCGTAGGCGGCCTTGGGCGCGGCCGCCGTCGCCGCGGTGGCGTCGTAGCGGTAGAGCTTGCGGTCGTTCAGGTTGACGACGAAGAGGTCCTTGCCGTCGTCGGTGATCTTGATGCCGCCGAGGCTCTCCTTGCCCACCGGGGCCAGGAAGCCGTCGTCGTTGCCCGGGCCGTGCGGGGTGGTGCCCGCGTCCGGGACGGTGGCGAACAGCGTGGTCTTCTTCGTCGCCCAGTCGGTGACGTAGATCCCGCCGGGGCCGCCGGGGCCGTAGGCGGTGGTCCGCTTGGCCTGGGCCGAGGAGAACACCCGCTTGTCGGCCTTGTTCCAGGCGATGCCGTACAGGTTGCCGGTCTGCCCGGCCGTGGCCACGTCGGTCAGGGTGAAGCCGGTGCCGGCCGTGCCCCGGGACTCGTACGGGAAGGACACCAGCGTGTGCTGGGCGGCCCCGTCCTGGGGCGGGTTCTGACAGGTCGACACCAGCGGCGCGTTCTTCTGGCAGTAGTCACCCGGGCTCCAGAGCCCCGTGGTGATCTCCACCTTCTTGCCGCCGGAGAGGTCGACGAACTCCTCGTTGGAGCTCAGCTTGTTCGGCCCGCCGTCCAGACCCTCGCGGGAGGCGAAGGCCGGGTAGAGCACGCCCGGCTTCGGGTTCACCACCTGGACGCGGTACTTGCCGCCGGTCAGCTTGCTCGTGGCCGGCGCCAGCGTCACCGTGCCGTCCGCCGCCGTGGTGCCCTCGATGGCGACCCCCGCCTCGTCGGTGAGCGTCACCTTCACGCCCGCCATGCCCGATTCCAGCCCGGGCGTCCACACACCGTCGGTGTCCACGGCCCGGATCACGTGGACCGCCACCGTGCCGTCGCCGGTCTGGGGGAAGGCCGGCGGGGCCGCCGCCAGGGACCAGGAACCGGCCAGTACGGCCAGCGTCACCGCACCGCCCGCGGTGCGAAGGCCCGCGGCGCGGCGGCCGGGTGGACCCGTCCGCCGCCCGCCGGAGCCGCGCGCGGCACCGACGGTTCGATCATTTGTCGTCGTCATCCCTGCTCTCATCATCCAGTTGGGCCTGCCGCCCGACCTCGGGAGCGAGTTCGCGAGTGGCGGAAAGCCGCCATTGTTAACGGGAGCTTAAAGGGACTTCACACAAGTTCGCCGGGAAACAAGGAACTTTGACAGGAGATCAGACGTTACGAGGCCGTCACGGCTGCTCATCCGGCCCCGGCCGTCAGGCCGTTGACCAGCGCCGATCCGCCTGCTGCGGCCCGCCGCCCCCGGCCGTCACCGTACCGCACCGTTGACCGTCGAACACTCTTCCCCCCGGAACCGTCCACACCGGGCCCCGACTCACCCACCCCACCCACAACTTGGGCAACAACAGGCCACCGGCTGGCCCCGCCCCGGGGCGGACTGGCACGATGTCCGAATGCGCATTCTGGTCATCGGCGGCACCCGCTTCATCGGATTCCACTTCGCCGAGGCGGCACTGGCCGCCGGGCACGAGGTCACGGTGGTGCACCGGGGCCGCTCCGGCGCCGGACTCCTCCCGGACGCCACCCACCTGATCGCCGACCGCGACGCCGACCTGTCCGCGCTGCGCGGCCGGCACTGGGACGCCACCGTCGACCTCTGCGCCTACTACCCGCGCCAGGTACGGGAGTTGGCGGCCGCCCTCGACCCCGGCGCCGCCGGGCGCTACCTGCTGGTCTCCTCGCTCTCGGTGTACGACGTCCCGGCCGCCCCGGGCTACGCCGAGGACTCCGCCCTGCTCCCCGTCGACGGCCCCGAGGCCGAGGAGATCACCGCCGAGACCTACGGCGTCCTCAAGGTCCAGTGCGAGCGCGCCGCCCGGCAGGCCTTCGGCCCGGAGACCCTGCTGGTCCGCCCGACGTACGTGATCGGCCCCCGCGACTACACCCACCGCTTCGACTACTGGGTGGAGCGCCTCACCCGGGGCGGCGAGGTGCTCGCCCCGGGCCGGCCGGACGCGCCGCTCCAGGTGGTCGACGTCCGCGACCTCGCCGCCTGGATGCTCGCCCTGCTGGAGCGGGGCGCCTCCGGCGCCTACCACGCCGCCACTCCCCCGCCGTTCGGCATCGGCGACCTGCTCGATGCCGTCGCCGCGGCGGTCGCCCCGCCCGGCACCACCCTCACCTGGGTGGACGAGGACTTCCTCCGGGCCGCCGGCGTCCAGGAGCGCGCCCTCCCGCTCTGGCCCGCCGACCCGGAGAGCCGCGCCACCAGCACCGCCGACCCGGCGGCCGCCCTCGCCACCGGCCTCGCCCTCCGGCCGGTGGCCGACAGCGCCCGCGACATCCAGCCGTTCGAGCGCGTGCCGGGCACCCTCGACCCCGAGCGGGAGGCCGAACTCCTCGCCGCCTGGCACCAGCGGTAGCGGCGCCGACGCGGAGTCCACCGGCACGGGGCCGACCGCCGCCCCGCGACAGCCGGTCCGGCCCCGGCCCGGACATCTCCCGGGCCGGGGCCCACGCCGCTCGGGCCTCCGCTGGTCGCCACGCCCCTCCCCGCCCCTCCCTGCGCGCCTCAGCCCGCCAGGGGCGGGTTGAGCCGGGCGAACGCCTCCTGCCGCCGGTACGGAAAGTACGGGTACGGCGCGGTGCGGGCGCTCGCCGCGTCCAGCCGGGCCACCTGGTCCTCCGTCAGGGACCAGCCGACCGCGCCGAGGTTCTGCCGCAGCTGCTCCTCGTTGCGGGCGCCGATGATGACCGAGGAGACGGTCGGACGGCGCAGCAGCCAGTTGATCGCCACCTGGGGGACGGTGCGTTCGGTCTCGGCGGCGACCTCGATCAGCGCGTCGACCACCCGGTACAGCAGCTCGTCCTCCACCGGCGGGCCGTAGTCGGCGGTGTCGTGCAGCCGGCTGCCGTCCGGGAGCGGCTGCCCGCGGCGGATCTTCCCCGTGAGCCGGCCCCAGCCGAGCGGGCTCCAGACCAGGGCGCCGACGCCTTCCTCCTGTGCGAGCGGCATCAGTTCCCACTCGTAGTCGCGGCCGACGAGCGAGTAGTAGACCTGGTGGGCGGCGTACCGAGGGCGGCCGTGCCGGTCGGCGAGGGCGAGGGACTTCATCAGCTGCCAGCCGGAGAAGTTGGAGACGCCGGTGTAGCGGATCTTGCCGGCCCGGACCAGGTCCTCCAGGGTGGCGAGCACCTCCTCGATCGGGGTGCCGGCGTCGTAGGCGTGCAGCTGGAACAGGTCCAGGTAGTCGGTGCCGAGGCGGCGCAGCGCGTCGTCGACGCTCCGGACCAGCCGGGCGCGGGAGGTGCCGGCGTCCTGCGGGCCGTCGCCGGTGGGCAGTCCGGCCTTGGTGGAGATCAGCACCTGGTCGCGGCGGCCGCGGATCGCCTGGCCGAGCACCTCCTCGGAGGCGCCGTCGGAGTAGACGTCGGCGGTGTCGAAGAGGGTGACTCCGGCGTCGATGGAGATGTCGAGGAGCCGGCGGGCCTCCTGGACGTCGGTGGTGCCCCAGGCGCCGAACAGCGGGCCGCGCCCGCCGAAGGTGCCGGTGCCGAGACTGAGCGCGGGCACCTTGAGTCCGGACGCGCCGAGCCGGCGGTACTCCATGTCGGTGGCGATGGTCATGGCGGATTTCTCCCCTCGAAGCCCCTAATGGGACCGCTGTTCCGTTAGGATGCTCTGAACCTAGCAGAGTCCACCCGTCTAATGGAACAGGAATCCCGTTAATGGCCGTCGAGCCCTCCACGCCCGGCACGGTCCGCCCCGGCGGCCGGACCGCCCGGGTCCGCGCCGCCGTCCTGCGCGCCGCCGAGGACGCCCTGGTCGAGCGCGGCTTCAGCGGCCTCGACCTCGGCGACATCGCCCAGCGGGCCGAGGTCGGCCGCACCACCGTCTACCGCCGCTGGGGCAGCACCACCGCGCTGGTCGCCGACCTGCTCGCGGACATGGCCGAGCAGTCGCTGCCGCGCACCGACAGCGGCTCCCTCGCCGGGGACCTCCGGGCCAACGCCCGGCTCGTCCGGCGCACCCTGGCCGACCCCCGGCAGGGCGCGCTGTTCCGCGCCGTCATCGTGGCGGCGACCTGCGACCCGGACGCGGCCGAGGCCCTGCGGCACTTCTACCGGCGCCGGGTCGAGGAATGGGCGCCGTGCGTCGCCGCGGCCGTCGAGCGCGGCGAACTCCCGCCGGACACCGACGGGTTCGAGGTCGTCCGGGCGGTCTCGGCGCCGCTCTACTACCGGATGCTCACCACCGCCGAGCCGCTGGACGAGGCGGCCGCGGACCGCGCGGCGGAGGCCGCCGCGGCGGCGGCCCGCGCCGGGGCGTACCGGCGCCGGGACGGCTAGGGACGCGAACGGCCGCACAGCGCCGAAGCGTTGTGCGGCCGCCGGGCGCGGCGAGGGCCCTGGAAGGCCGGAACGACGCTCCGACATCATCCGACCGACGGCGGGGGCCGCCGGGGGGCTCCCCCGGCGGCCCTCGCCGCGGCCGCGACCTGACGGTTCAGAAGACGGTTTAGAAGAAGCCGTCGTCCTCGTAGTAGTTGTTGACGACCACCTGCGGGTCGTCGTCGAAGGCCTCGTTCAGCAGCGCACCGCCGACCAGGCCGGCCGCGCCGGCGCCGATCAGCGCGCCGGTGCCGAAGCGCCGTCCGCCCTGGGCCTGCTGGCCGGGCACCTGCGGCGGCTGGCCCTGCTGGACCGGCTGCGGGTAGCCCGCCTGCGCCGGGGTGTAGAACGGCGGGACGTTGGTCTGCACCCGCTGGGCGCAGGCCACGCAGGCCTCGATCTGGCGCGGCACGCCCCACTGCGGCGACCAGTACACCGCCGTGGTGCCGGCGCCGTGCGAGGGGTCGAAGAAACACGTCACGGGGTAACTCCCTGGTCCTTGCCGGGTCATCGGAACGGCGGGCGCGGCGGCGGGCAGCACGGCCGGCACCGGGGCCGCGACCGGCGCCGGCGGCGCGGCGGGCGGAGCCACGGGCGGGGC
>NZ_JBHVRS010000040.1:0-69214 GCF_042885595.1 Kitasatospora sp. NPDC058046 | reverse complement strand
GGGAATCTCGCGGGCGTTGTACACCCGCGAGACTGGCGCACCACCATGCTCACCGACAGCCGAACACCAAGATCCCCGACAGAGTCAAGCTCAGACCGCGGCAGACGTACCTGCCGGACGCAGCGTTCCGGCGGCACGGCCTCATCCGACGCTAGACGCGGCGCGGACATGCGCCGAGGCCACGCGGGCCGCGAGCTCCACGTGGCGGGTCAGCCCACGGAATGCCGAACCGGCGCCTGGCCGTTTCCCCACCGCACGTCTGGCACCTGTGGAGCGTTCTGACCACACGGCCGAGGCTGCCGGACCCGACACGCTGACGCCATCATGGCGGCACGGCAGACGCTTCTCCACCGGTGCGGTAGTCATCGTGTATACCTGGCCGGGCATATGATTGGAGACCGCGCAAACTGTGGTGCCGGTCCGGTCCGCCCTGGCGGCCGTAAGGCCGCCAGAACGACCTGGCTGCCACCGTGGCCGGGTGAAGTCCCTGGTGATCGGGTCCGCCTATGGACGGTCACAATCCGGGATAGGAGTAGTCGTTGAATCCGTATCACAGGCTTACCCATGCTTATGATCCCGACAACAACTCGCTTTACGCCGTCCTCCGCATGCTGGGATGGGGGGAACTGCTCAACCTCGGATACTTTACGCCCCTGTCGTTGCTCCGCATCGCCGGAGGTCTGTCAGGCTTCCAGGAGGACCTCGTTACCCGGTCCCTCGACCTCCTACGGACCCGACCGGGCGAGCACGTCCTCGACGTCGCCTGTGGCACCGGGCGCACCACCGTGCGCATCGCCGAACGAGGTGCCCGTGCCACTGGGGTCGACCTGTATCCACCTCACCTGGAACAGGCCGTCCGTCGGCACGGAGACCATCCGCGGGTGCGGTTCCTGCCCGCCGATGCCACAGATATGTCGGCCGCGCCCGCGTTCGCCGACGCCTCGTTCGACAGGGTGTACTGCCTCGAAGCCGCGTTCCACTTTGGTCCGGACGGCCGCCAGGCTTTCCTGCGGGAGGCCTACCGGGTCCTGAAACCTGGCGGCCGGCTCGTCCTGGTGGACTTCGCCTGGGCCACCGACGACCCGACGGAGATCCGTGCGGCGGATCCCGACCGCACGGTCCGGGACACGTGGGCGTTCGAGGAGTTCGAGCCGCTCGCCCGCTACCTGCGGCACGCCGCTGACGCCGGCTACCGGATCCGGCGCGTCCACGACTGGACTCGCCAGGTTATCTGGAGCCTCATGACACTCGGCACCATCGCCGCCTACCTTGCCCGTACCGGTGTCGGACGGCGCCTGCTCGGTTTTGCGTTGCCCCCGCTGCGTGACCTGCCCGTCGTCCAGTGGCCGGTGTTCGCCCGCCTCGTTCGGGCTCATACCCCGGTACGACGCTTCGTCCGGTACGTCGCCCTGGTTCTGGACAAGCCGATCTGACACCGCTGCCGCCGGTCGCCCCTTGACCGCCCGTCGCGACAGCAGACGGGCGGGCCCAACCTCGGGAACCGCGCCGTACGGGGTGACTCCGGGCAGCGTCGACTGGTGGCCGTTGACCCAGGTGTCGGCGGCCGGTCCGTCAGGCACCGCCCACGGGCGTTGCCGGACGGCTGAGATGCCGATCGCCGGACCGGTCGGCGATTCCTGCTCGGATCCGGGCCACTGCTGTCACGCGCTGGTGGAGCAGGAACCTGGCCGCGCGGTCTGCCGCAGTCGCGGCGTTGGTCATGGCCGACTGACGGGCAGCGGCGGATGAGTCGAATCGGTGCTTGGAGCGCATCACGGCCGTGTAGACGTTGTGGGACTCGGCAACCACGGCAGGCGATTGCTTGAGACGGTGGAGGGCGTCCTGGTGGTACTGGTCGCGGGTGCAGGCGATGGCGAGCAGCTCGCTGGCACCGGCGATCTCCTCGTCCTGCGTTCCGTGTCGGGCTTCGGCCCTTGTTCTACGGATCTCCGAGCGGGCCTCGTCCCAGACGGTGCGAACACTGGAGTAGTCGGCCAGGTCGGCTCGGGCGGCCAAGGCCAGGTCGATGCACTCACTAATGCCGGCCTTGATGGCCCGTCCCTGCGAGCAGCCGGCACACAGCCCGGCCGCGCCAGGAGCGCCGCAGTCCACGCAGGGAACGGCCAGCCGGGCAGCCTCGGAGCGGGCCTTCCGGATCTCCCGTCCGGCCAGAGCCGTGGCCTCGCAAGCTATCGGCCCCGCAGAGGGGGGCTCGGCCTGTCTATCGGCCGCGTTGGTGGTGTGCCAAGATCGACTGATCGCGCCCTCGACGAGGTACCTGCAGGCAACGCATTCGAGGCCTGTCACCACGTCGATCATGCTCTCGCACTCGGCCCGTCCGCAGTCGCTGGCATGGCGAAGCCCGATCCGTACCAGCCAGCCGTATGGGCTGGCAATAGACGTGGCAGTGGCGAGTCTGTGCCGCAGACGCCCCGCCACCCGTCCCACGTCGCCCGCGACGTCCCGCACAGCCGCGCCAGCGGCCCGTGCTGCTTCCCGCTGTTCCCAGACGGTCATCAGCGGCAGGAGAGCCGCAGCCTCCTTCAGCACGCAGTATGCCGCGATCGACATGCTCAGCTGTGGCGGCACCGCCCCGGTCCGAGGTCCGGGTGTCACCGGCGTGCCGGGTGGGGGGCTGGTGAGACGGGTCAGGACCGTGCTGGGCTCGCTCGCGTACGCACGCGCTCCACCGGCGACGGTGGGAACCCCAGTCTCGGCTTCGCCGGAAACACCAACCGCGACATCAGCTCTACCGTCGGTGCCAGGGTGAACGGCGTGAGAGGCGTGAAGGGCTTCAGTAGCGGAGTTCTCTGGGAACTCGGCACTACCAGCAGGCCCCGGCCCAGCCGCCTGCGGGGACGGCCCAACGCAACGCCGGTGTGGCCGCGTTGTAGGAACGGCGGTATCGGGCCGGGAAGCAGCGGCGCCCCTCCGGGCGGCCTTCATCGTTGCCCAGTCCTGGGCCACGACCGGCACCACAATCCCGCCACGCTGGTGCAGCCGGCTGCTGGTTGCCTGGCGGACCAGCTGGATCGCTCCCGCGCTCTGGAGGCGTTGAAGAATCCCGGCCGCCCCTGCCGGCGTGCAGCTGTTGCCCAGGAGCCGGGCAAGTGTTGCCGCTGCCCGCCCGCGCTTGCAGACTTTCCCAGAGCACAGCCGTATCCGCCCGTCAGACCGGGCTTCCATCACGAGGAGGAGCAAGGCGAGGCGGTCGGTTGGCGCACCGCGACCCGTTCGGGCGGCAAGCAACCCAGGAGGGGTTACCTGACCGTCCCGGCGACGCCAGCCCGGGGCGAAGAGCCGCTCCACGACGCGAAGCAGGGTGGCGAGCTCGGGGCGGTTGAGGGCGAGCGGGTTCTGGCGATTGCCAGTCCGAGTTGCCTCGATCTGCTCCGGGACCCCGACGAACAGACCCTGCACGGTGCCGGCCTCCCGGAAGCGCTGGCGGGTAACGAGCGTGGACGCCAACCGTTGCCGACGCAGAGACTGATGAATGGCAGAGACGGACACCCCGAGCCAGCGGCCGAGCTCCGGGGCGGTTGACGTGGTGGCGCAGGCTAGGGCGAGTTCGGCCTTCGCAATGGTGATGATCCGTAGTAGCCGGTCGGTGTCATTCAGATGTGCCGCAGCGGGTGAGCGCAGAGTGGTGTGGATGGCAGCCCGTAGGCGCAGCCGCATTGGCTCGTCCAGTCGTAGAGCTTCCAGTCTCACGGTGGAAGCGGACGAGACGGAGTCTTCTCGCGCTATACGGCGTGTTGACGAGATGTCACGGCCGGTAGATCTGGTAATTGGCGTGTTCGCGCCTGCGTGACAAATGGGAACGACTTCAGGCATTATCGAGGTGTCTCTGCTGGAGGTGGAGGCAGCATGAACCCCAGGGGACAGCTATCGATTCTGGGGCTGGCATCGCCTGTTGGACCCGCCTGCGGTCGGGCGGTATACCGGGTGGCAAGTCCTCTGTCGAGGGTGGCTGCCCGGGTCGTCGCCGGAGATGACCTGAGCGCGAACTCGGTCATATGTCGGCGGTGATGGGAAGGGCGTGCCGCCGGAACTGGTGCTGGTAACACCGGTGTGCAGGTGGCAGTCCAACGGCCCGTGCTCCTTGGAGCGGGCCGCATGACACGTCACCTCATGGTGGACCTCTCATCTCGTCTCAAGTCCTGGTGCGGGTAGTCCAGCCGGTACGCGCGGCAGGGTGGGAGTTCAGTGCCTCATGGGCGCGTCGCCGTCGACGCGAGGACTTGCTTCGTGAGGTAGGCGGCCTGCGCGGTGAGGTGAGGAACAGCACTGCCCGCAGGATCCCGTTGGGGTGTCGGGCAAGTCGGGTCAGCGGCATCTGCGTGGCCAGGCCCTCGATGTCCTCGGTACCGGGCGCGTCGAGCATCGCCGCGATCGTCATGCCGAGGAAGAGGGTGTCCAGAGTCCTGCTGTGGGGCGCGAGCTCATGTGCCAGGGATGGGGCGAAGCCGATCAGGCCCGTTGTGGATCCCGTGTAGCCGGACGGCCCCAACAGCCCATGGAACGCGGGCGTGGAGCAGGCGCACAGGGTCCGGCCCCCACGGCGACGGATCGTCCTGCACGTCGCCAGCTGGGCCACCCGGTCGGTGCCGGTGAGATTGCTCTCCAGTGCCGAGGCGAAGTCGTCTTCGGCCGTCGTGAGTGGCAGCCTGCGGAGGGGGTTTCCGGTGTTCGACACCAGAACCTGGACCGGGCCGTGCTGCTCCTCGATCGTGGCGAACGTCGCACCGACGCCATCACATTGCCTAATGCCACAGAGCGCGGACAGGAGGTCACCTGGTGCCGACGCGGAGCGGCAGATGGTCGTGGCGCGGTCGCAGTCGGCTTGGTGGACCTTTGGGTTGGAGAGACCGAACTCCCGGCTGGTACCGGCGATCAGGAGTGAGCGGCGCATTGACTTGTTTCCCCGAGGGCTTCTGTTCAGCTGGCTTGCTGCAGCATCGGCATGATCTGACGCTGGGTTCGGGTGTGCTCCAGGCGTCGGGACAGGGCCGCAGCGGTGTCCATAGTGGCGTCGGCCAGGCGTTCGGCGCGCCGCTGCCAGTAGGCATTGGGGGCGAGGAGGCTGACGGAGCCGACGAGGACAGAGCCACGCCACAGCGGCACGGAGAGCATTTCCCACCCGGCGACAGGGGAAGGGGTGCGTGCGTACCCCTGTATCTTGATGCGCCGCAGGACGGCGTTGCCTGCGCTCAGGTCGTCGAGGCTGGCGAGCATGACCAGGCCGGCGGCGTCCTGGTGCAGGGGTGCACGGCGTAGGGCGGGCCCAGCGTCGGAGGTCGCCAGCGCGGCTGCGAAGTCGTGACGCTTGCCGTCCACGATGTCAACGCAGATCCTGCAGGGGGTGCCCAGCAGGAGGTGGCTGTGCAGGGCGACGACCTGGTTCGTGCGGCGCTGCAGGTGGGCGAGTTCCTCGGAGATGGCCGAGGAACTGGCGGGCAGCGCGGTCAGCGCGTCCCGGCTGTGTCCTGTGATGCTTGGGTGGGCGATGGAGTAGGTGCCGTAGGTCGGTTGGACGAAGGTGTGCGTACGCACGCCGGACTGGAGGATGCGATGGGCGGTGGAGCGGGTGAGTCCGCTGTGGGCCATCACTTCGGCGAGCGCGTGCGGGCCCGGGCCGAGCTCGATCAACGTCTGCAGCACTCGATAGGCGCGCTCCGCGGAGCTGTTCCGTTCGTGGTTGTGGGCTTGAAGCTCATGTGGCGGCTTCGGCATCATCAGGCCCCCCGGTCTGTGAGCGTGTGCAACTGGTGGGACGATTGGCCGATTCAGATGCCAAGCCGTCCCGTGGTCTTAAAGATGTAGTCGAACCGGCCGCCGTTGGCCAGGAAGGAGCCCTTCCTGAAGTTGCATTGTAGTAAGGCGTACCTGACCACCGACTCGGCTTGGCCGAGCGCAATGCTTGAGAGACGGGAGCGCGCCGGGAGGCCGCTGCCGGGAGACCAGGGACCTTGTCGGCGGCGATCGCCGGCGCCCGGATGAGGGGGATGCAAGTGACGACCGCACCGCAGGGGAACGGCAGTACACCGGACCAGAAGGAGCAGTTCCAGGCACTGCTGGCCAGATGTCGGGCTGCCGTCGAGGCAGACTCGCCGGGGGGCGCCGCCACGACGCGCGGGAGGCGCCATGCCGGCCTTTCCCAGGAGCGTGCGGCCTCGATGCTCGGGATGTCCGTCCGGTCCTACGGCGACTTCGAGCGAGGTCTGACCAGAGCGGAACCCGAGTTCCTGGACCGCGTGGCCTCCGTGCTGCGCATGAGTGCCCATGAGCGGCATGCGATGTTCCTCCTAGCAACAGGGCAGGAACCTCCCCAGCCGTTTAGCAATCAGCTGGCCTCGGTGCCGGCCTACCAGCTGGCACTCGACTCCAGCGTCCTGCCTGGTTACCTGTCCAACCGCTGCTGGGACATCGAACTGACCAACCAGGCGTATCGGGACATCTGGGCCGGTACGGAGGTGCCGACCAACGTCCTGCGGTACATCCTGTTCAACAAGGCCGCACGCGACACCGTCTTGCTGGAATGGCGGGACGGTTGGGCGCTGCCCTTCCTCCGCCAGCTGCGTGCAGCGATGGCGGCTTCGCCCTGGGAGTTGGGCCTGGTGGAGCTGCACCGTGAACTTGAGGACGTGGCGCGCAGAGATCCGGCACTGCCCGAGTTGATGGAGCGTTCGCTGGACGACGAGTACATTCACCCGAACGGCGAGACGCGCTTGATTCACCACCCCATGTGGGGTCCGACCCGAATCACGCTGCTGATGACCCGCCCCCTCGATGCGGCCTCGGGTCATCGGTTCGTCTGGATGGTCCCGCCGAAACCGGTCGACCAGATGCCGTGACGCCTGCCCGGGCCCGGCCGAAGAGTTCTCGCAGGTCGGACCGCTCTCGCAACCGCCGGCCCCTGCTGCACGTCGTCATGTCAGCGGCAACGATCCTGTGTGGCTTGCTACTTGGACTCACCGATGGCGACCGGGGTGACAGTGGACCGCTACGACGAACGAGGAGACGAATCGTGCCCCGATTCCCCGAAGTACTGATCGTCGGCCAGGCCACGGGCCATGAGGCGGACCTGCGGAGCGTTGCCCAGACCTGTCCGATCGCCTTCCATGAGCCGGCATCGCACTGGGGGGCAGCTGACGCGCCCCACCTGCGCGCAGCGTCGGTGGTGAACTGGCGGCGGGGCTGCTGGCGCTCACAGCAGAGGCTCTGTCTCAGGCCGCCGAACTGGCTGAAGCACTCGGTGTCCGAGGCCCGTCCAGGGCATCGGCCGCCGCGTCCGCCGATCGTTCCATCGCGCGGGTCCTGCTCGCGGAAGCGGGACTGCCCACCCCGCAAGGCACCCGCGTCGAGTCCCATCAGGATGCAGCCGCCGCGGCGCTGTGGACCGGGTATCCCGTCGTCCTGCGCCCGCTCGCTAACCTTGGCTACTACGGTGCGATCCGGGCCGACAAGGCCGAAGACCTCCACACCGCATGGACGTTCGCGCACACCGCGGCCCTCGCGGCAGAGACCGCCCCCGGGGCCGTTCTGCTCGAGCAAGCCCCGGACGGCGACCGGGTCACACTTCAGACCGTCACGAGCGAGAGCCGGACCGGAGTGGTCGCAGCGGTCCGGACAACGTTCACGAACTACCCCCTGTTCCAGCCCTCCTCCCATCTCGTCACTGCGGAAGATATGGACCCGGACCTCGCGCAGCTCGCGGCCCGCGCGATCCAGGCCCTCGGAGTCCAGCACGGCGTTGGGCACGTGCACACCGTGATGACCGTGCTCGGCCCGGTCATCACCGACGTAGCGGCCCACCTGCAGGGCGACGGCGTCCCCGAACTCGTGCGACTGGCGACCGGCGTGGACCTGCTCCTGGCCGCCATCCAGACCGCCACCGGTCAGAACCCCGCCCTCATACCCACCCGCGCTGCGAGCGCGGCCGTCGCCCTGATCCGAGCGCGATCCACCGGCAC
The DNA here is from genome assembly GCF_042885595.1 of Kitasatospora sp. NPDC058046. NCBI lineage: Bacteria > Bacillati > Actinomycetota > Actinomycetes > Kitasatosporales > Streptomycetaceae > Kitasatospora > Kitasatospora sp. NPDC058046. The sequence goes on along the minus strand of NZ_JBHVRS010000040.1, from coordinate 61,241 downwards.
CGTGACCGGCCAGGGGTTCGACCGCAAGTACCTGGATGGGCCCTGGCTGGCCAGGCTGGCCTGGGAGGCCCCTCTGGGTACTCCCGTCGAGGTGTTCCCAGCCTCGGTGCTGGCCCGCTGCGTCGTCACCGGATCCGATCCGGACGCATGCCTGGCCAACCTTGCGCAGGCCCGCCAGGCAGTTCGGGTGACCATCCAGCCGGACCACCCGTAGACCATCTCAAGAGATCGGACTCAGCGCCGCCGGGCCTGGGTTTGACGGAACCGATCCAAAGCGAGCCGCTGGGCCTCGGCCAAGCTCCTTCGCCGGGGCGCAGGGGCAGCCGTCGGTGGGGTCTTCTGCGGTGCTGGCGCCCGGACGACCCTCGGCCGCTCCAGCCTCGCGCCAGCCAGCTGATATACCTCGCTCGCGGCCCGGGCGCCCACCGCGACGACCTGCAGGAGCATTCGTGGGTCAGGGCCGGGAAGCGCATCGCGCAGGCGGTAGACGATTCGCCACTGAGGGGCACGTCCTCCCGCCACCCTGGTCTCGTTCTGCGACTCGTCGAAGTAGAGCTTTCTGCAGTCGGACAGATCAGGATGCCTCGCCATCGCCTCCAACGGAGCTCCGCGCACCTCACCTCGAGTGAGCTGGCTGATCCTTATGAGCGCGATCCGTTGCAATTGGGACGTGGGCAGCGCCAGGATGTCGGCACCGACCTGTGGATGGTGATCCGCGCGATACACGTCAGCTCCCTCCACCGGCATCCGGCCCCCTCTCGAAGCTCCTGGCGCCCTCGGCAGCCGTTTCCGAGTCGGCGTCATCCCCAGCAGCCGCGACCAACCGTTCCAAGGCTGCGTTGCTAAGACCTTCGCCCGCTTGTGGCGCGCAGTCCAGACGATCCATGACCATCACGGCATCGGCGGTACCAGCGGCTTCCAACAGCCGCTGAAACCCGATGAAGGAAACCAGCACCGCCTGTGGCATGCCCTCCTCTCCGATCACGATGGCGTGCGACTGTTCCTGATCGAGCTGCTTCACCAGGGTTCGCAACGTTCCGGCAGCCCGGCTCATCGAGATCACGTCGGAAGGAGTCACGTTGGGGTTCATGCTGTCCATGGATCAACGGTAGCGAGACATCAGCCGCACTCTCGACTACGCAATCTGCCGATACGCGACTGCGGAGCACCCAGACAGGTTCCGTCGGGCCCGGGCCCGACGGGCAAGGCCCTGCCGTCGAATCCCGCCGAGCGGAACCGAGCGCGGCCACCCACTGACCGCATCCCGTTCCACGGGAACTTCACCACCAGCCGAGTGCGTGCCGACCGCGCCGTGCACTTGCCTGGGACAGCGAATCATCGGCCGTCCTCGGGGAGGTACTGCATGGAGCAGCCATCAAACGTGGCACTCGTCGCGCTCTTCCTGACGGGTGCGTTCATGGTTGCTGTCGCTCTTGCCGAATCCCGACCTTCCGCAAAGGGGCCGCGCAGATCGTCCGGCCGGCGCATGCCAGCGGCCGAGATCGTCGTCGTCCCGGGGGTGTGACGTGGAGAGGCGAGCTGTCGTGCTGACAACCGGCTCCAGAGCACAGGCCGTTACACCCGATGATGTCGAGCCCGTCGAGCTAGCCCCCGAGCACCTACGTCTCCTGCGGCAACTGGCCGCCAGCCGCGCCGCGCGCCAGGCCGGCCCCAGCGCGCAGGCGCAGCCCACTGCGCCCGCCCAAGCAGGCGCCGACGACCTCGTCCAAGAGATCGAGCGCCTACGCACCTACGTTGCCGTGCTGGAGGCGGCCGTGACGCTGCTTCTCGAGTCGACTCCGATCAGCAGGGAAGTGAACCCGCCCGCACCCGGTTGACCCAGGAACCCGAGGGGTCGTGCCGAAGCAGAGCGGTCATCCCCACCCGCTGGAAGTACGGACCAACCCGGTCCGTACTTCGCGCAGGCTGGGATCTGAGCGCCCACCACATGCCCCACCGGAATCGAACCCCGCATGGTTGGCAGAATGCGCCAGGCCACATCCAAGGAGTCTCAATGAGGAAGTCAAGCCGTCTGCGCGGTCGGCAGATCGGGGGTGAAGACCCGGCTGTCGCGCAGGAGGGCCCACAGCACGCGCACCTGTCGGCGGGCCCGGGCGGTGATCGCCTGGACGTGCTTGCAGCCCTCGCCGCGCTTCTTGAGGTAGAAGTCGCGGCTGGTCCCGTCCTGGAAGGTGCTGGTCTGTGCCGACAGGTAGAACCTCCGGCGCAGGCGACGGCTGTAGCGGGTGGGCCGGTGCAGATTGCCGGCGCGGCGTCCGGAGTCGCGTGGGACGGGCACGAGCCGGACTTGGCCTCGCCCCCGTAGGCGCTGGAGATGCGGTTGGTGGCCCGTCAGGGCCCGCTGGCCATGAGCCGCGTGCAGTGCTGGCTGCAGCAGAGGACGTGCGGGAGATGTCCACCGCCCAGCGCACGTGGTGGGACAGAGCGTGGATCTCGCCTAGTGCGGTCAGGGTCGCTGTCTCGGCATTCTCGATCTTCTTCGAGCTCAGTGTCCTACCGGTTTCGTCTCTGCCACGGCCGTCCAGTGATGGCCTTTCCCGGCATCGACTCCGGTCCACGCCTGGGCCCGCGGCTCGCTCAGACCCCGCCGCCGTCTCCGTAAAACAGCGACCGCACATTGCGCGCACATCTCAATCAGCAGCCAGGGCGCCCGGGAGGGTCGGACGGCCACTCCTCGGGAGCCACTGAAGACACGAAGAGACAATCCACATCCGGCCCCCCGGGCCGCTGAACACCGTACGGAGAAGCGATGGCGATCAACCACTACGGCACCGAGGCCCGGGCCTACTGGCGAAGGTGGCTGCCCAACCGCTACGCCGCGCTGCCCGACCCCATCGCCTTCTTCACTGCGCTCGGAGAACAGGTCGAAGCCCAGGTCGGCGACCTCTGGGACCAGTACGTCATCGTCAGCACCGCCCCAGCCGGCGAGAGCCACGAAGAGCGGGTCGCCCGCCTGGCACACCTCAAGGCCCGCGCCGAACACCAGGTCCTCGACGAGACCGTACGCCTGGAACCCGAGCAGGAAGCCGCCCTCGAGGACGAAGACGACGGCCTGGAGACCGACGATGACTTCCAGTCCCGGCTGGCACACCTCCAGCAGCACACCGAGTGGGTCAGCACCACTGCCGATGCCCTCCTCGACGGCAACCTCCGCCTGAGCGATCTCGACGACCAGCAGCTGCGCCACGTCCTCGACTACATGACCCCGTCATTCCTGCGCCTGTTCGGCACATCGGTGGAGGACCAGCGCGCCCACGGACGCGACCTGTAGCCGCCCGATTCGACCGACCACCGACCCCGAGTGCCCACTCGACGCGAAGCGCGGAGGATCGCATGTACCGGACACCTGGACAGCTCGGCGACCTGGACAACGAGGCCGCGAGCGGAGCGATCCACCTGCGCGCTCAGACGAGCGGGGCCGACAGCCTCTGGCAGTACCGGCTCTACATCGTCGACTCCGACTCGCCCAGCGCCGGCCTGGACGAGGCAGGCCGGCACGTCCTTGTCCGGGTCAACGAGGACGACACCGTCCACGAGGTCGCCTCGCCCCGGCAGCTGGCACACACCGAGTGGGCCGAGGACCTGTTCGACCGGCTCGCGGAAGCCCAGAAGTTCGAGGGACTTCCACATGCCGCCATGACCGACGGCGGCGGCACGGAACCCCTGCTGCTGGCCGTGGAGCGCAGGCTGACCGCGGCTTCGCTGTCGGCCTCGCCACCCACGCCGGTCTCCGAACGTGAACCGTACGATCCGATGCCTGCCCCCGCCTCGACCAGGCCCCCGGAGGACATTGCCGTCGACCTCGAAGACCTGCGCGCCGGTGACCTGATCGAGCACTTGGACGACCTGCCCGAATACCTGCCCGGCAGCGACAGCACGATCCCCGCGATCGTCGTCTCCGTCACCGGCCACGACCTCATGGTGCAGGACATCGACGGAGACGACGAACCGTACGACATAGACCTGACCCAGGTAGTGTCAGCCACACGTCCCGCCCCGACAGATCCGGTCGATGCGCCGCGCTTCCAGCCTCAAGGGCAGGCCGACCTGGCCCCGTCCGGGCCACTCGCCCGGATCCGCGCGAACATCGCCGCGATCCGCGTACTGCACCAGTTGCGCGAGGACGACCGGCCGGCCACTGAAGCCGAACAGACGGTGCTGGCCCGCTGGAGCTCCTGGGGCGCGGTCCCGGCCATCTTCGACCCCCGCCAGAAGGACTTCGTCGGCCTCCGAGCCGAACTGCGCAGCCTGCTCACCGAGAAGGAGTGGAACGCCGCCGAGGCGACCACCCGCAACGCCCACTTCACCGACGCCGCCCTGGTCCAACCGATTTGGAACGCACTCAAGGCCCTAGGCGTACCGACGGTCCTAGGCGACAGGAAGCTCCGCTTCGCCGAACCCGGCTGCGGCAGTGGCAACTTCATCGCATTCGCACCCGATAGCGTCCACATGACCGGAATCGAGCTCGACCCGGTCACCGCCGACATCGCCGCCGCCCTCTATCCGGACGCCGAGATCCGCCCCGAGTCCTTCGTCGACACCCGCATGCCCGACGGCTACTACGACGGCGCCGTCGGCAACGTCCCCTTCGACGAGATCGCGCTCCACGACCCCAACCACAACCCGCTGCGCCTGGCCACCCACAACCACTTCATCGTCAAATCGCTCGACCTGGTGCGGCCGGGCGGGCTGGTCGCGGTGCTCACCAGCCGCTACACCCTCGACAGCACCGGCAAGACCGCACGCCTGGAAATCTCCAACCGAGCCGACCTGGTGGGAGCGGTCCGCCTGCCAGCCGGCGCCCACCGCAAGGCCGCCGGTACCGAGGCGGTCACCGACCTGTTGATCCTGCGTCGCCGCAACGAGCCACCCGAGGTCCCCCCGGACTGGATCAACGTCACCCACGTCCCCATCGACGCCGACACCGGGGTCCTTGTCAACAGCTACTTCGCCAGGCACCCCGAGATGGTCCTCGGCCAGCATGCCCTGACCAGCGGCCGGTTCTCCGCCCAGGAGGTCACCGTCCGGCCCCGCCCTGGCGCCGACACAGCCAACGCGCTGGCCAAGGCCCTGGCCACGATCACCGCACAGGCCCGCGAGAACGGCCTGACCATGAGTGCGAGCCCCGACGCCCGCCAGCGCGCCGCGGTCGAGGAACAAGCCCAACGGATGCAGCGCGCGCACGAGATGTTCGGCGATGACATCCAACGATTCCAGGGCACCCTGATCGACCAAGGCGACGGAACGTTCCTTCAGCTCATCGGCCACGAGATCACCGAACGCCCCGTCCACAAGAACGCCGCCGAGGAACTGCGCTCCCTGCTGCGCCTGCGCGATACCTACGTCGAACTCCTCAGCTCCGAGTCCACGGGCGACACCGAGCAGGCCGCGACCCTGCGCGCCCAGCTGAACTACCGCTACGACACCCATACCGCGGCCTATGGACCGATCAACAAGCGCGATGCCCGTCGAGACCGTCGTACCGCACAGGGATCCTTCCGCACCGACCCGTACGCCGCCGGCGTATACGCCCTGGAGATCTACGATCCGGACACGGAGACCGCGAGCAAGGACGCGATCTTCACGCGCGCGGTCACCCAGCCCGAGATCGAGCGGACCACGGCCGACACACCCCAGGATGCCCTGGCCATCAGCCTCAACACCTTCGGTGAGGTCCGCCTCGGCGAGATCGCCCGCCTGCTGTCCCTGGACTCCCTCGAACAGGCCCGCGACGCCCTCGGCGACCTCGTCTACAACGAGCCCGGCACCCAGCGCCTGATCCACGCCCCCACCTACCTCAGCGGCAACGTCCGCGAGAAGCTCGACGCCGCGCAGAACGTCCTGCACATGGTCTCCGAGGACCTGCGCGACCACCATCCCCTGCAGGCCAACGTCACAGCCCTGCGCACGGTGCTGCCTCCGGACAGGCAGCCCGGCGACATCGACGACATCCGCATCGGCGCCACCTGGATCGACCCGAGGTTCTACCAGGACTTCCTCCAGCAGCTCCTGCAGACCAAGAGCCTCACCGTCACCCGTGAATCCGGCGCCGACTGGGACGTCGACGCACCCAAGGGCGTACGCGAGTCCAGGGCCGCCACGAAGGTCTACGGCACCGAGAAGCGCGACGCCGTCGAGCTGTTCAAACGGATGCTGCGCCGCTCCTCCCTCGTCGTCCACCCGCCCAAGCCAAAGGAGGACACCAGCCCGGAGGAGATCAGGAACGGCAAGATCTGGGCAGCCAACCAGACCGAGCAGGTCGTGGCGAAGGCCGATGAGCTCGACCGGCTGTTCGGGGACTGGCTGTGGCAGGACCCCGACCGGACCCGCGAGGTCCTCGCCAACTACAACCGGCTCTACAACTCCCATGTGCCGTACCAGGGCGACGGCAGTCACCTGACCTTCCCCGGCATCTCGGACGCGATGCCGCCGCGCCCGCACCAGCGCGCAGGCGTCGCCCGCGCCCTGGTGGAGACCGGCGGGGCCTTCTTCGACTACGAGGTCGGCTTCGGCAAGACCCTCACCATCGCCATGACCCTCATGGAAATGCGCCGCCTCGGCATGGTTCGCAAGCCGTGCATCGTGGTGAAGAACGCGACCGTCAACGGATTTCGCAACGACTTCCTCAAGGCCTACCCCAAGGCCCGGGTCCTGGCGATCGACAGCGCCGACTTCGACAAGGACACCGCCGCCACCTACATCGCCCAGATCGCGAACGGAGACTGGGACGCGGTCATCCTGCCGCAGAGCCTGTTCAAACGGATCCCCCTGTCGGGTCTCGGCCAACAGCAGTACATCGCCGACCAGACCGCCGAGTACCGGGCCCGGATCCACAAGGCGATCACCGGCAGCGACGCGGCCCTGGCCCCCGCGCTCAACCCGGGCGGGGACCCGCTCACCGCCGACGCCCTCGACACGGTGGCCGCCCATGCCACCGAAGGCACCCGCCCCGACGCGCATGTCCGCGACACAGTCAAGAAGCTCCAGGGCGACCTCAAGCGGCACACCCAGCGAGCCCAGCGCGTCCTCACCAAGACCAGCACCACCGGCATCAGCTTCGAGCAGACCGGCCTCGACTTCATCGCCGTCGACGAGGTCCAGGACTACGCGAACGGAGACGTCGGCGCCAACAACAGCGAACTGGCCCTGACCGTCTCCGGGCAGGCCCGCGACCTCAAGGCCAAGCTGCGGGCCCTGGCCCGGGCCCACGGCCCGAAGGTCGGCCTCGGTTCCACCGGCACACCTTTCCCCAACGCCATGTCCCAGGCGTTCGTCATGATCGACCTCTTCCGCCCGGACCTGCTCGCGCAGGCCGAGCTGGGAGCGTTCTCCTCCTTTCAGGCGCAGTACCTGCGCGAGACCATGGCCCCAGAGGTCTCGCCCGAAGGCACGCCCCGCATCAAGGAACGCATCGGGGCGTTCATGAACGCCATGCAGTTCCATCAGCTGTGGAAGCTCGTCGCGGACGTCAAGACGGCGCGGGACGTCAATCTCCCACGGCCGGACAGCACCAACGAGACGATCGTCGTACCCGCCACCGACGCCGACCGCGATTTCATGGAGGAGATCGCCATTCGGGCGGAGGATGTACGCGCCGGCGACGTCGCCCCTTCCGAGGACAACCTCCTCAAGATCTCCAACGACGGCCGGATGGCCGCCATGGACTTGCGCCTGGTCGAGCGCGAACCGGACGGCCCCGGCAAGCTGGATGCCGCGGCCGACCGCATCGCCGCGATCCACCACGGGTACAAGGACCGCCGCTACACCAACCGGCAGGGCGACCCCAGCCCCCTGCCGGGCGCCCTGCAGCTCGTCTTCGCCGACCGCGGCACCGCCTCCGATGACAACCGCAAGCTCGGCAAGTTCATCGCCTACGACTACCTGCGCGACGAGCTCATCCGCCGCGGGGTTCCCGCGGAGCGCATCCGCTACGTCCAGGAGGCCAAGACCGCGGACGAGAAGGAGCAACTGTTCGCGGACGCCCGCAACGGCAAGGTCTCCGTGCTCATCGGCAGCACCGAGACGATGGGCGTCGGCGTCAACGTGCAGGACCGCGCCATCGCCCTCCACCACATCGACTGCCCCTGGCGGCCCAGCGACGTCACCCAGCGCGAGGGGCGCATCGTCCGCCAGTTCAACCAGCACTTCAAGCTCGGCATCCCCGTCCGCATCTTCCGGTGGGTCAAGGAGGGATCCTTCGACTCCTTCATGTGGCAAACCGTCGAACGCAAGGCCCGCTTCACCGATCAGATCCGCACCGGCCGCGAACTCGAGGAACAGGACCAGGCACCCCTCGACGGAGACCTCGGCAAGGACTACCTCGAGTTCGGCGAAATCAAGGCCATCGCCACCGGCAACCCTCTCCTGCTCAAGAAAATGCAGGTCGACGAGGAACTGCGCCAGCTCGAATCCGCCTACAGCAGTTGGAAGCGCACCAACAATCACCTGCGCAACGTCGTCGACACCGCCGACGCCACCGTCAACGCAGCCCAGAAGCGCGCCGAACTCGTCGCACGTGCCGCCGCGGCCCGCACCGACACCAGCGGCACGGCGTTCAGTCTTCAGACGCCCGACGGCACCGTCCACACCAAGCGCACCGACGCAGCCAGAGCGCTGCACATCCAGCTCGCCCTCATCCAGCGCCACTCGCGCGGCGCACGCAACAGCCGATTCGAGCGCATCGCGACCATCGGCGGCCAGGACATCCAGGCACGCATCGACAACGTCCACGACCACATCCAGTTCACGATCGAAGGCCTCAGCCACATCGCCCAAGCCACCTTCGTGATCGACGACGCCAACGCCTTCCTCAGTGAACCCAAGCCGCCGCTTGGCCTGATCGCCCGGCTCGAGAACCACATTGAGAAGCTCGACGGTCTCCACTCGGTCCACGTCGCGGTCGTCGACGAGCTCAAACTCGAGATCGACCGCGCCATCAAACTCGTGGACCAGCCCTTCGGCAAACACGACAAGCTGCTGCGCGCCCGCGCCGACCAGGCGCAGATCGACGCGGAGATTTCCGGCCAAGTGGGCTACGAGGACGACCAGCCCCGCACCCCGGCCCGGGCGCAGCCGGCGGCCGGCACCGACTCGGTCCGGGACAGCGCCCGGGAAGTGCGTGACGCGTACTTCGAGTGGTACCGCGCCAACGGCTACCGCATTCGCGACCTCGAACGCCGCGAACGGCCCGCTGAAGCCACCGACCCTGAGGACGCTGCGTTCCGCCTGCTTCTCCGTGTGGGCGACGAATGGGCGGCCGAGAACAAGCAGCACCGGGAGGAGGCCCGCGCCGGAGGACATCCCGACTTCCGCGCAGCAGCGCATACCCAGGCCCTCGTCGACGCGGTGACGGCTTACCTCGACATCCTCCAGAGCTTTCCCGACGTTCTGGTAAGAGACCCGAACGATCATGCTCGCAAGCTGGTCTACGCGGCACGCAATCACCTTGCCGCGGCACCGACCCCGGTTACCGGAGCTGCCGGGGCGCCCCAGCCTGCCCCGCCCGGCCCCAGGGCGTCCCGCTTCCCCCGCAGCAAGCCGCTCCCGGGTCAGGAGGCTGTCCAGCCGTATGCCGACCGGGCCGAGTACTGGGACGCCGAGCAGGCCATGCTGGACGCCTACCGATCATGGGCCGACCAGTACGGGACCCATCTCGCCGACGGCAGCCCGCAGGAACAGGCACTGGCGGAGGCTGGGCAACGGACCATCGACGAGAGCGCCCGCGCCCGGCGCGCTCGCCTGCTGCACCTTCCCGGCCGGCTCGACGCGCAGCTCATCCGGGACCTGACCGACACGGCCCGCCGCGTCGGCGAGCAGTGGGACCGCGAAGCCCGAGCAACCCGAACCGTCTCCGCCACGTGGGACGTCGTCAAGACCGTGCGCACGCACGCCGATCGCTACCTCGCGACCATCGACAACCCCCAGGCAGAAGCCGTCCGGGCTTGGCAGGACACCCCCGAGCCGATCAGCGCCCCGGCCAATGAAACGCAGGCTGCCCCGGACCTGTCGGGCTACACCCACTACACGGTCACCGGCGGCGACGGCATCCGCGGCGTGCCAGCCGACGGCACGAACCTGCACGAAGCTCTCCAGCAGCTGATCGCCGACGGCGCCACCCTGGCCCAGAGCCCGCACGGGCTTACCCTCACCTGGTCCGACGGCACCCGCTACGACATCGCGCCGGCACCACACGCCCCCGTTCCGGCCACCCTCGGCCGCGCGCCCGCCGCCCCGTCGGCGAACAGCGACCCCGAGGCCTCACAGCTGGCCATGGAGGAAACGGCCGGATCCGCGCTGCCGCAGGTCAGGAACCTCGCCGCCCTCCTCGGCCACTACGGCGACGCCGGCGACGCCGTGGCAGGCCGTGAGCTGGTCCGCGCGACCGCGGACGAACTCCGCACCGCTATCGCCCACGTTTCGACCGACGGCCTTTCGCCCGCAGCCGCCGAGACGCTCGCCGCCACGACCGCGGCGATCGAGGCAGCCGCCACCGGCGACCAGTACGTTCCCGAAGACGTCTTCGCCACCTACGACACTCTCGCCCAGACCGCAGAGCGCCTCGCCGAGAGCGACATCCCGGCGACCACCGCCCCGGCGCAGCAGCTGGCCGAGCGCACCCGCCGCCACCTCGCCCGCCTGCATGCTACCCGCGACCCCTACGACCTGCTCCTCGACGCCGCGAACCTCGACCCCGACTCCTGGGCTGTCCAGGCACGCACCGACCCACTGAAGGAGAGGCCGATCCCCTACGGCGACAGCGGCCACCACTACTACGCCCGCTCCATCGTCTTCGAGACCTACGACCGCTGGCCCGACAGCCACACCCCGGGTGGCAGCCCCGCCATCCAGCGGCTGCGTACCGCGATGTGGGACCTGCGGCAGACCCCCGACACCCTCCTCGGCCGGGCGATCACCGAGTGGCTCGAGGTGGCGGGTCTCGCCCTAGAAGCCGCCGCCGACACCGACCAGGCGACCGGCCGCGAAGTCCTGCGTAGCGTCGCCCGACACGCCTACGAGCATCAGCGCAGCCTCGCCGCTCACCAGATCGCCGCAGCGAATGCTGAACCCTTCGGTCCGGACCAGCCCTTCGAGCAGGGGACACGCGACCTGACGGCCGCACTGGAAGCGTGGACGGACACTGCGACCGCCAAGCGCCTCGCCTCCGGCAGCGATGATCCGGCCGTCGGCGGGCCCACCGCCGCCAAGGCCCACGAAGGCCTGCGCGAAGCCGCCCACCGGGCGCTCTGGGCGACCGCGGCCGACGGCACACTCGACGACCTGGTACGCCAGAGCGCGAACCTGGCCCACGCCACCTACGCCATGGCTCTGAGCCTGCCGGAGGCCGCCTACCGGGACCGCGACGACCGCAAGGTCCTCACGCACCTGATCCGTGCCGCCCACGGCTACGCGTCCAGCGCCCGCATCTCCAGGCAAGACCCCGCCGCGGCAAGGGAGATCCTGGTAGCCCTCACCGCCCGCGACGGTGCCTCTGCTCCGGCTCCCGCCGCCACCGCTGGCACAGCGCCGCAGACGGCCGACACCCCGAAACCGGCTGCAACCGTCATAGAAATCGAGCACCACTACCTCACGAGCACGGTTCGAGGCGTCAGCGACAACGAGGCCGACACCGCGGTCCGCACCGCACTGGAGCGCCAGGGCTTCAAGCCCACAACCACACCCGGCACCTGGGCACTGCCCTCCCGCACGAACTTCAACAACCGGGACAACCGGGTCCGCAACATCACCTTCGCGCTTCAGAACCTCCAGCGCCCCGTCCGCACCATCACCGACCCGCCCGAGCTGCCCCGGGACAGCGACATCACCATCCCCGACGGGCAGCCCTACACCGCCAAACAGGAAGCCGCCGACGACTTCGACGGCATGTTCGGCGGCTTGTGGCGACTGAAGGAGACACCCGCCGGCAGGAAGCTGCTCACCAGCGGCCTGGGGGCCAGGCCCGACGGCGAAGCCGTATGGAAGGCCGTCGAAGACCTGCGGCAAGGGCCGGTCGGCAGCAACATGGACCCCTTCGTCCACCCCGCAGAGGATGTCGTCGAGCGCTGCCGACGCCTCGCCACTGCGGCAATCCAGCTGTCCCGCAACCTCGAACGCGAGCACTACCGGGCGCCCGTCGCGCTGCCCCACCTGCGCACCTTGACGCAGTACGCCACGCTCCTGGCCTCCCGGATCAGCGCGACCGCCGCGCATCAGGGCGTCTGGGATCGTGCCTTCACGCACCGCGCACCGGACGCAGATCAGGAACAAGCAGCCACCGAACCGGCCGAGGCGGACGCGGCGGCAGAGTCCGCCCGTTCCACCAGTCTTGCCGCCATCACAACGGACCCACTCGTGGCCGGGGCCTACACCGGCGAAGGCCTGGCGCAAGCCGCAGCCCGACTGGCGGAACTTCACCAGCATCTCGGCGACACCCTCCCCAGCCAGACCCGCGCACGACTCGAGCGCGACGGCGCCCTTGCCGAGTTCCAGACCAGCTGGGAACACGCGAGCCAGGAAGCGAACGCCGACGGTCGGGACCTTCCCGCCATCACTGACGCCTACCAACGCGCACTCGGGGCCACTACCCGGCTCGCCCAGCAGCTCGCGACAGCGTCGGCGGACGGAGCAGGGAGCGCGCTCGCCCAGCAGCTCCTGAGCGAAACCGAGAGCCACATGGTCAGGCTCGCACTCACTCTCCGCCAGGCGCAGGACGACCAGCAGCTCCGCGAGGACCGCCGCGACCGCGACCGCCTCGCCGCCCGGCACGATGACGCCACGGCCGAGCCCACAGACCGCCCGGTGCCGACTCCCGCCGACGGCAGCGAAGGACAGAGCACGGCGACGACCGCAGCGGCCCGCGGATCCCGGCAACGCGGAGTCGCCGACCTCACACGCACAAGCATGGTCACAGCCCTGCGAGCTGCCGAGGTCAAGGTCGAGACCGTTCACCGCCCGGACGACAACACCATCGCCTACCTAGTCGACGGTGAAGAGATGTCCCTGGCACAGGCCGGCGCCGTCTTCCTGAACACCGCCGAACCCGTCCCCGGCCGGCCCGGCTTCGTCACGGCGCCCTACACCGGCGACCGCCACTCTGTGCGGGACGTCCTCACCCTGCCCGACTACACCCCGGTCGCACGATTGGTGCACAGCTCCCTTCTCCGGCCGGGCTGGCAGGTCGAGATCGATGGCGAGCAGATCGGCGAGGTCCACGCCGACATCGACCAAGCTGCGCAGGAGGCCGTCGGTTGTGTGGAGCAGCAGCGCACGGCTGACCCAGCCGGCTCCGACCTGCAAGGGGCCGCATTCCTGCCGGACCGGTGGTACACCTACACCAGCGCCAACGGCACCGTGAACGACGAGCGGGGCCGCGTACTCAGCGAGCTCACCGCCACAATCCCCGACATCCAGGTCACGCGGACTCCAGAGGGAAACGTGCTCACCTCGGGGCCTGCCGGCGAAGTGATGAGCACTCTCCTGCCCGATGCCCTACCGCCAGCCCTCGCCGGCCTTGAGGACGAGGCCAAAGCGCTGCTCCGGGACGCACTTCAGCACTTCAGGACAGCGGTCGGCGATCTCGACCTTCCCGGCCGACTGGACGCCTGGCTCACCGAACGCGCCGGTACCGGCCCTCTTGCCGCCGCCCTGACCTCGCCGGAGGACCTGCAGGCGTTCCGCCTGGCGATGCGCCACTACTTCCACGACGCCATCGCAACGATCACCGCCTCCACCGCACAGTCCGGACCGGCGCAGTCGGTCACCACAGTAGCCCCGGCCGACCCCCCGACCCGGGCGACTACTCCCGCAGCATCCGGATCGAGTTCCGAGGCCGATGCCGGTACCACCACACCACCTGCCGGGGCAGACGACCGGTCGCCGCAACCTGGTCAGGACCAGCCGCTTGACGATCCGGCACCAGGCAGAGCCGGGGAACTCATCGCCACTGCTCGCGCCAACGGCTGGGCCGCTGAGGGCCGCTGGAACCGCAAGCGGTACTCCGACAGCTACGACGTCGCCCTGGAGGCACACACAGCCGCAGGATGGCGTCGCTACAGCCTCACCTGGGAGCTACGGAAGGGCTACTACACCTACAACTCCGAACGCTCCATCGCCTTCCATCTCAGCGGGAAGTCGGCCAAGGGGGGCTTCCGCCCCAAGCTCGGAACGGTGGAACTTGACGTCCGCAGACCCGCTGTTCCCCCACCTACCGACCAGATCCCACCGGATGCCCCGGACAGCCAGCAGCCCGCTATCGTGCCCGTTGAGGTTGCGCCGGAGATCCGGCCCACCACGCCGTTGGACGATGCCGTCCCGGCACCAGCCGAGGCCTCGGCCGCCGCATCCGTGGCCGGCGTCCCCGGAACACCTTCGGAGGCCCGTGACGCCGTACCGGCGTCGTCGGACCAGCAACCGTCCAACCCGGCTGGCGCGGCTCCCGCAGTGCCGGAGGGCGTCACCGCAGTTCCCGGCAACCCTGGGTACTGGTGGCGCCAGGACCCTGAACAGGCCTCCGACCCCTATGCCGACTACCAGTCCGTCCGCCGCCCTTCGATCACCATCGGGCTCGGAGAGCGCGTCATCGGCACCGCGACCGCGCCCGACAGCAGCGGAACCCTGTGGATGGGATCGGTCACAGGCTCCCGCAACACTGTGCGCGGCGAGCGCACCCCTGCCGCGACCGCCGCCAAGATCGCCCAGCGCCACCGGACCATGTCCGCCGACATCGACTTCGACCGGCCCCGCCCCGCCGAGGCGGTCTGGATCGACCACACCGGCCCCACCGCCGAACTCCACGGTGTACCCAAGCAGGGCGACGACGAAGCCCAGGCCGCCCGCGAGGAAACCCAGTTCACCTGGGCGAACAGCCGCCAAGCCCATGTCCAAACCAGCAACACCTCCCGCTCCACCAGCCTGTACAAGACCGGCCTGTTCGTGACGGCAATGCTGGCGCGCGGCCGCACCATCGCCGTCCGCCAGAACCCCGACACCCCGCCCGGCCCGGCCGACACAACCCTCCCCGAACTGTGGCCCGACCAGCGTCAGGACCTTCACGGCACCGACATGGCGCAGCGCAAGACCCGCTGGTCACCCATCGACCTGTTAGTCGGCGACGAGATCCTCGCGGGCTCGACCCCCTGGTGGCGCCGGGTCACCGCCGTCAACGGCGACGACATCCGCACCTTCGGCAACGAACCGGACGCCTACGAGAACCTGTGGGCGGTGCGCCGCGGTGAGCAGATCCTCACCATCGCCGACGCGCCCAGCATCGACCAGGGCACTGCCCGACCACTCACGGGCGCCATTGCCGACCTGACGGATGAGCAGATCCACGACGAGCTCGCGCGGCTCGACCTGCCGCTGGCAGAGCCCGGCCACGCCGAGTACGTGGCCGCTCGCCGGGCCGCGCTTGCCGCCAGTGTGGAACGCCGCCACGCCGTCCGGCGGGAGAAGGAACGCCAGCGGAGCGAGCGCTCCAGCTACCAGCGCACACCGGCCGGCCGCAAGAACCTCGTACTGGACGAGGACGCAGCGCCGCTTGGCGCCACGGCCAAGGACGGCAAGGTCTTCCTGTCCCTCGACCGCGACGGCCACCCCCGCAGCGAGCACAAGACGCGCCAGGGAGCACGGAACGCGGCCTACGAACGCGCCGACCTCGCGGCCGACCGGGCACCGGCCGGTTGGCGGCCCACCGCGTTCGACGACCTCGAGTCCGGCACGGTCCTGCGCCTCCCACTGCGCCCGCCGTCCCAAGAAGCCGACCGTGCGATCCGCTGGTCCCAGCCGCTGACCCTGGTCTCGGTCACCCGCAGCGATACAGGCGAGATCACCGTCGAGGGAAGGCGCGGCGACACTGCGGTCACTGAGACGGTCCCGGGGATTCTGCGCCGTCACGGGGCTATGCGGCCGGCGGAAGGCGAGAACGCTTACACAACTGACCAGCTGGCGCGCCGTGCTGCCCGCGCCTACCTCCGCGGACAGCAGGGCCCGCGTGCCAGCCACATCATTTCCACCCGCATGACCACGTTGGTGACCACTGCGGCCACCGCCGTTCAGGCGGCACTGGAGCGGCCGCTCGGCAGCGGGCAACTGGCCGAGCGCCTCGACGCGGTGGCTGTCGCGGCGACCGCTGTAGCTGCTGCCGGGGAATCCACCGGTGACAACGACCTGCATGCCGCGTACACCGACCTGGCCACGGGCGCCGCCAGCTGGGCCGGTCGTGTCCGCGACCCCCGCACCATGCCCGTCCTCCACACGGGCGCGGCCGCGCCGCAGACCCCCGGCGAGGCCGTTGCGGCACCCCTCGAATCCGCACCGCCCACACCGACCAGTACCGCTCCCGCCCCGTCCGGAGGCCGATTCGCTTCCACCGGTCAGCTCATCACCCACTTCAAGGCCGCTCCCATGCAGTGGCTTGCGCGCGCGCCGCACGCGCTGGAGGATCTGCGGCGCCTCGCCGACCTCGACACGTTCTCCCTTACCCCAAACGGCCAGTTCGCCCTGTTTCAGGAGCCGGACGGGACATGGGCGCTGCTGGCGGCCGGCAGCGGCGTCGAGGTGGGCCGCGTGGATGAGTACGCCTACCTGAGCGGATCGGGCCTCGATCGGGCCATCGACGTTATGCGCGGACTCCCGACCCGGGAGGATGCCCTCGCCCTGTCCGAGCGCCTGGCCGCCCTGCGGGACCACCTCGGCGAGCCCGTGGGCTGGGACGACCCCGCGCTGCCCGGCTCCCTCGGTGCCTACCGGCACGAACTGGACCGCCTCGTCCTGGGCCAGCGCGCCAGCCTCGACCTGGCGGCTGGCCGCGAGGCCACGTCCACCGCGAGCCTGGTCTGGGGCCTCATCCGGTTCGACGCCGTCGAGGCCGGCGGGCCCGATGGCCGACCGCAGCTCAAGGACGGGGAGGCTTACCCCGACACCCTCCAGCCTGGTGATCGCGTCTGGTTCGATGCCGATGACGCCCACCTGCCGCATGAGGTGCTCGCCGTCCGCGACCGCGGCCCGGCCGGACTCATCACCCTGACCATCGCCCCCTTGGCCATCAGCGGCAAGGACGGCACCTTCGCCCCGGACAACCACGAGGCCAGCGACTGGGACCTGCCAGCCAACCTGCCGCTGGCCCGGGTCACCGATCAGGAACTCCAAGTCGAAGCCGCACATCAGTACAACCTGCCGACAGTCCGGGCAGGGGAGCCCGCGGCCGAGCAGAACATCGACGAGACACCCACCGGGGTAGGTACCACCGCGACGACGGATGAGGACCAACGCGGCGTAGCACTGAGCGCGTCGCCCGAATCGCTGCGGGATCTGATCGATGGCTTCGGCGATCGGGTCGTGATCGGCCACATCGGGCCGGCGCGCACCGAGCGGCACGATGCCCCACCTGCGGACCAAGGCCTCCTGACCCCGGTCGAAGGGCTGCCCGGCTTCAGCATCCGCCCCCTCTCCAGCAGCGGGGGTGACCAGCATGAGCTGGTCACCCCCGACGGCGAGACCGTGGCAACGCTCCGGCGCACACTCACCAGCAACAGCTGGCAGGCCACCGTCGGGCAGGACGTCACCGACACCACCGCGACCCTCCAAGGCGCCGCCAGCGGCGCAGCGCGCCTGTGGGCGTTCAACAACGACATCCACCTCGGACCCGACCTTGACCAGCCTTACACCACCTCCGAGGACTTGGTGGAGGGCCGCCAGCGCCTCGGCACTCAGCGTCAGGCCCTTGTCGATGCCGGCAGCCGGGCCTTCGGGCTCGACTACGCCCGTCAGCCTGAACTCTTGGCCCTCGAAGCCGCCTTCGCTGCTTGGGACGGAGCCGTCGGCCACACGGTCGGGGGCATGCGTGCCGAGGCAGACACGCTGAGTGCCTTCCTGGGCCCGGCCGCCGCGCTGCGTGACCGGATCACGGGTGAGGCCCGGGAGATGCTCGCCTTCCCGACCGCCCGCATTCTGCAGGAGGCCAGGGCGCACCAGGCACGACTGCGGGCCACCGCGGACTTCCTGGAACGCAGGGAGCAGGAGTGGGCCGCAGCCGATGCCGCACGGTTCACCGAACCCGGCTACGTCGACTTCGTGAGGTCTCAGGTCACCTTCGGTGCCCGTGATGCGGACGGGTGGATACCCGTCAGGCAGGGCGTCCTCGCCTTCGGTGCCGTGCGGCGCGCTCGGGAGGGGGAGTGGCTGGGCCTGCTCTCCGACGGCACTCTCCTGGCAGGGCCCTCCTTCCGGCGGCGGTCCGGTGCGGCGGCGGCCGTGTATGCCATGGCGATCGAGCCGACCGCCATCCGCCCCGGCCCGGTCGAGGGCGGGCAGCCGCAGGGCGCAGTACAAGGCACCCACCGTCCGGAACCGGCGACGGCCGAAGCCGGCGACGAAACGGTGCCCCAGACGACAGGATCAGCTGCTGACCGCGCCCCCGAGCCCGACCCGGATGCCTGGATCAACCGCATCCAGATCGTCACGGCGGGACGCGCAACTTACATCACGGGCACCGGGCAGTCCGGCTACTTCGAAGCGGAAGCCGACCTCCGGAAGCTGTTGAAGAAGAACAGGAACTTCGGCTTCATCGAGAGCGAGAGCCGATGGAGGTTCAAGGGGCGCCGAAACGACCTCCCCCGCGTCCTGAACGAGATCCGCGCCCACCTCGCGGACATGGACGAACGCGAAGTAGCTGCCTCCGCTGCCGCTGACAGGCACGAAGCCACCGAGGCAGCCAAGGAATACCCGCCCACCCCTCAGCAGCAGAAGATCATCGACGCGTGCCTCGCCGGTCAGGACGTCGCCGTCCAGGCCCTGGCCGGCACCGGCAAGACGTCGACGCTCCTGATGGTCACCCGCCGCCTGCCCGACAAGCGCATCGCCTACATTGCCTTCAACCGGTCGATCGCCGACGAGGCGCAGCGCAAGATGCCGCGCAACGTCACCGCCGACACCAGCCACGCCTTCGCCCGATCCGGCCTGAAGGGCACGCCGATCGAGCGCAAGGTCGCCATCGCGCGCAGCCACCCGGGAGCTCGCCGGGACAAGGACGTCGCCGAGGCTCTGGGCATCAGGCGGCCGCTCGTGTTCGACGGGGGAGAGGTGGACCCCGAGGATGCCGCGAAGATCGCCATGCAGGCGGTCCGCCGGTACCGCGAGAGCGCGGACGACGCACTCGGCCCGCAACACCTCGGCCAATGGGGCCGCACGCTCGCTATGCCCGGCCTACTGGACGCCGCCCGCCGGGCCTGGGCGGACATCACCGACCCCGACAGTGACAAGATCGTCTTCAAGAGCGACGACTACATCAAGATCTGGGCGCTGACCAGGCCCCGGCTGCCCTACGACATGATCCTTTTCGACGAGGCACAGGACATCAACCCCGTCCTGAAGCGGGTCATCCAGGAGCAGCCGACGCAGACCATCGTCGTCGGTGACAGCCAGCAGTCGATCTACAGCTTCCGCGGGGCGATCGACGCCCTCAAGGACTGGCCCGCCGACATTGTGCTCCCCCTCACCCAGAGCTGGCGCTTCGGCCCCGAGGTCGCCACCGTCGGCAACGGCTACCTGACGCTCCTTCAATCCGACCTGGAACTGCAGGGCAATCCGGCCCTGGACACGACGATCGGCCTGGTGGACGAGCCGGACGCCATTCTGACAAGGACCAACATCGGTGCGATCGGGGCCGTCTTCGAAGGGCTGGACGCCGGCAAGCGAGTCGCCATGGTCGGCGGCGGCAGCGACATCAACCTGATTGCCAAGGCGGCGAAGGACCTCCAGGCTGGCCGCCGAACCAAGCACGCGGAACTGAGCGGGTTCGAGGACTGGGACGAGGTCCGCGAGTACGCCGAGTCCAACGACGATGCCAAGGCCCTGCAGACCTTCGTACGCCTCCTCGACCGCTACAGCCCCGATGACATCATCGCCATGGTCCGACAGTTGGTCCCCGAGGACGCCAAGGACCCCGAGCAGCGCCCCCAGCTGACCGTCTCCACTGCCCACAAGGCCAAGGGTCGAGAATGGGACAACGTTCGCATCGGACCCGACTTCCCCCAGCCCAAGGAGGACACCGAGACCGGCGAGCTCATCCTGCCGGGCGGCGAGGACCTGCGCTTGGCGTACGTCACCGTCACCCGCGCCAAGCAGCGTCTCGAGCTCGGCTCACTCGACTACGTCCTGCGCGTGGCCGGCGCGGTAAGCCACCAGCCTGCCGACGGCACAAGCATCACCGCAGTACAGGAAGCCACCGAGCAGCCCCACCAGGGCGCCATCAGCCCCGTACCGACGCACCCGCAGGCCGGCCCGACGGCCCAGTCCCTTGCCGCAGCAGTCCCGGCGCCCCACCCAGCTCCGGCACGCCAGCTCGTCGCCGGGCCGCAGACCACGATCACCCTCTCCGCCCCAGCGGCCGATTGGCTCTCCGTCACCCTCACGCCGGAAAGCGCCGGACCGGCCACCCGGCCGGTCACCGGGATCCAAGCCGACGACCTGCCCGGGACAGCACTGCCAGCGACGGTGGTGGTGCCTGCCCTGGTCCGGACCGAGCACCGGACCGGGCACCTGGTGGAGCGCGACGAGGTGACCACCTGGCTCGACGCGGTCCTCGCCGACAGCCCGCTCGCGCCCGTATGGGGCAGTGAGTCCCTGCGCGCAGCGCTCGCGACCGCGGTCGGAGATGCGGTGAACGACACCCTCGCGCCGTCCGCCGACGACCTGGTGGCGTGGGTCGTCGACCATGTCGCGCAGGACACCGGCCTCCGGCAGCACGTCGAAGCGGGTCATCCGGAGGAGTTCGCCCAGGGGCTTGCCGAGGCAGTCGACGAAGCCCTCATGGACGGCGCGACTGAACATTACCTCTGGGGCTACCTCCGTGACGGTGTGCGCGAGGAGGTCCTCGCCCGCGCCACTCCCCAGGCGTACGAAAAGCTCCGCACAGTTGCTCTGCAACCCGCCGACATGGTGCCCGGCGCCGCCGAACCGTCCACCAGCAGCCCCGCCGCAGCCCCGCACACAGCCGCCGAAGTCTCGCTGACGCCCGAGGCCACGACGCCGCAGCCAGGAACACAGCTTCCCTCTTCTCCCAACGCCGAGTCGGACAGCACCCTGCGTGGCACGCCGGCGCCGACGGACGCCGTAGGCATCCTGACGACGCGGCGCCTCGACGACTCACCACCGGCGTCCGGGCACGTTGCCCCGCCCCGCGGTGTGGTGTCCTCGCACTGGAACCCCACCGAACGGGGTCAGGTTCCGAACGTCGCGGCCCAGCGTGTGCTCGCCGCGGGTGGAGACCGTACCCGCACCGCTGAGTACCTGAGGATGCTGCAGATCACCGAGCGGCTCGAGCCCCTCGCCCAGTTCGACGCCAACCGACAGCACGCGCGAGAGGAGTACCTTGGCCAGGTCAAGTCCCCGTGGGTGTGGGCCCGGCAGGCCACGGCCCTACGCAGTGACGTCGAACGGGTCGGCCAGCTCGCCCTGGTCGACTACCTCACGCGGATCAACCACGCAGGCTTCGACCCACAAGCGCTGAAGGACGTCTTCTTCGGCAACCCGCAGGGACCGGAGGCACGCCAGGCAGGCGTCGCGGGCGAGACCCGTCACCACGCCAGGCTGCGCCAGGTGTTCGCCGAGCGCCTGACGACCGCGCGGGCCGAGGCCCAGAAGGAGGGCGCCGACCCGGACGCAGTCGTGGACTTCCTGCGCCGCACGGCCGGCATGGACCCCGATCAGGACGGCGGTGACCCGTACTCGCTGGTGCCTGTACTGGACGCGGCACGCGAGGAGGCTTACCTGGCCTACGCGCGGGCGCATCTGAGCGAGGACGCACCGGCGTTCGCGGACCACCTTTGCCGTGAGGAGGAGCTGAGCGCCCGCATCCATGCCGCACCGCCGATCCCGCTTCCCGACAAGGCGCGATGGGTCGCCGGCGACGATGTGGAACCCGGCACGGTCATCCGCAGACACCGCGACGGCCAGTGGGACGATCCGCAGCTGGTCGGGGCCAACCACAGTCACAGTGTCGACCTCATACAGGTACGGCGGGAGGGCGAGTCGTACAGAGGTGGTTGGGGCCGACACTCGCACGTCGCGGTCATCGACGCCGGCCCGGACGTCACGGCCGCCAAGCGCAAGATCCGTACGCACAAGCATCTTCGTGAGAAGCTCGAGCGCAACCGGGCCGCGTGGCACGAGCACCGCCAGGACCGACCGGCCGCCGACGTCTCGCCTGTCACCTACGGGGAGGGGCTTCTCAGCGAGAAGCACCGCCGGATCGCCACCCGCGCCGTCCTGGCGCTCGCTGCCCAGCACCCCGGGCCGGGGCTGGCCGGGACCGGTGAGGCTTGGGCGCCGATGCGGTGCACCCCCGCCGATCTCGTGAAGGGCAACTGGCTCCTCAGCGGCGGCGACGACGCCCGGGTGTATCAGGTCGACGCGAGCGGCCTCAGCCGGAATCTGCGCCAGGTCATCGACCCGACGGTCGGGCCGGACATCTACCTGAGCCCGGCCCAGGAGATCACCGCACTGGTGCCGGCGCAGGATCTTGTCCTTCCCGGCGAGGACCTCCCCGGGACCGAAGACCCGGTCGAACGTAGTGCCCGACGGTTGGCTGCCGCGTCGAGCACCGAGGGACTGCTGCTCAATGATCACGGGCACCGGCTGGTCGACCTGGACCGGGACGGCGGCACGGGGCGCGTCATCGACGCGAACGGCCACACCCAGGGCTGGATCCGCGCTCGCAGCCACCGTGGCGTGCGCCAGTGGTGGGCACAGGACGGACGCGGTGGATGTCCTGCGGCCGACAGGTGGAGCGACCCGGTCGGCGCCGCTGTCTGGACCGCATGGCACACCACCAGGCCGCTGGTCGAGACGACAACGGGCCACGCCACCCCCGCACTGACTGTCGAGCAGCTGCAGCAGGTCGCTCCGCTGGTCGTCGCCTGGCGCACCAGCGAAGACCCCCGTCTCGCCGAGGCCGCCACCGCGTGGTCGCGCAACGCCGCCGCAGGCCGCCCGCTGTCCCACGGAGGACTGCCGGTCACCAGCGCACACCTGCACACGCTCGCGGACGCCACACACGAGGCGGCGGACGCGGCCGAGCCGGGCACCGGCCCGATCGAACTGTTGACGCAGGTGTTCCAGGCCCTGCGTGCCGAAGCGCAGTTCCTCGACGCGGTCTTCGCGACCCTGCCGCCCCTTCAGGAACCCGATCCGCTGACAGAGGTTCCCGCCGCAGCGAACCTCCACGGTGCCGGCAGCACCGACGGTCGGCCGAAGGAGGCCCTCGCACACCAGCTGGTGATCGGCGACCTCGTGCGCGCGCCCTACCTCACGGCCGGCGAGACGGAATGGGCTCAAGGGCGGCTCACTGGGTACTCGACAGCGACGGTCCACTCGCACGAGGGAACCGTCACCGGGCATCGCCTCTGGATCAAGGACCCCGACGGTCTGGACATTCCGTTTGTGCCCTTCGGCACCCGGGTGCAGGTGCTCACCGAGGGGCAGCTCGCCCAGGGCGTCGGCGCTCCCGCCCGATGGGAGGCGTCCCTCCTGCAAGAGAGTCCCACCGACCCGACCCCGACGGGTTGGCAGGCCGTCGAGGTGCCGAAGCGCCTGTTCGCCGGTGACATGGTCCGCATCCGCCGGGGCGAGGGCGAGGACACCCGGTACGAGAACGTCACTGTCCAGGACGGCCCCGACTACAACGACTGGTACGACACCGTGGGACCGCACCTGCGCTTCTCGATCACACGGGTCGTGGCGGTGCCGGAAGCGGACACCTGGACGCCGCCGCCTACTGAACAGGTCCTGCCCGGACTCGAACTAGCCCCCACGAACCCGCTCGACAGGACGACAACCACCGCGCCTGCGGTCGGGACAGCCCGGTTGGCGGCAGCCCAGGCGCCACCGCTCGGCGAGGTGCTGCCCAGTTCCGAAGTCGAGGACGGCAACGGGGCCGAAGGAGTATCCCTCCAGCCCGAGCTCGACGGAACCCGCTCAATCCAGCACGGGGGTCCCGTGCCAGCCCCGCCGACGGAGAAGGACTTCAAGACCGGCACCGCGCCCTACCGTGCCTGGGCCGCAGGTGACCCGGCCTACTTCCGCACCACGGACGGGTCGCTGGCCCGCGGGGAGTTCCAGGAGGTCCGGTGGCCGTACTACGTCCTGACCGACAGCGACGGCACTCCGCGCCAGGTCGGCGTACGCGATACCTGGTACCGCGACGACGAACCTGTTGTTCCGCCTGTCTGGGCAGAGGCCATGCCGGAAGGCTACGGACTGGCCCGGGCCTCCGATCTCGCCATCGGCGACGTGGTACTCACCATCGAACAGCGCAAGGAATCAACCGAGTTCGGTGTGCCCCGCATCGTCACCGGAATCCACCTGGGTCCTGACGGACTGTACGACATCGTCCTCTCCCACCTCGGGGCCAACACCAACGGCCGCTCTCTCAGCCTCGTCCCCCGCGAGATCGTCCCGCTGGCCCAGGACACCGGCATCGTCGCCCGGGCCGCGGCCCGCATGAAGCGGCCCGACATGCGGGAGCACCTGGCTATCGGAAAGCGCGGCGCGGCCCGCAACGCCGACATGGTCGCGAAGGCAGCAGCAGACGCTGCTGCCGGACGGCTCCCGGGATTCATCACCCCATTCCCGGCCCAGGACGGCTGGGCACCCGGCGACACCGTCGAGATCTATACCCGGGACGGTGTCCACGTCCCGTACGGCCACGTCACCATGGCCGAGCACGCACGGGCCTGGTGGGTCCGCGACCCCGAAGGACACGATCACCTCGTGACCGAAGGGCGGATCCGCGCCACCATCGCCCAGGCGCCGATGCCCAGGCCGGACTGGGCATCGGATCTGCCTGCCACCAGCCGGATCCTGCGCGCCGACGAACTGCTGCCAGGCCAGATCGCCCGGGAGATCCGCCCCCAGTACTTCGGGAACAAGCTGTTCGGCCGACCCTTCCTTGTAGCAGGCACCGGACCCGAACGGCTCGGCTCGACGAATCTGCGCATCTACACCTGGCTCCCCGACGAAGACCAGGCGTACTCAACCGCCGGCCGGCACCTGGAGGGCGTTCACCCCCTCACCGAATACGTCGTTGACGCGGGTCCTGACGAGCAGGACCTAGCCGCACGCCTGCTTGCCGATGTCCGGGTACAGGCACACCAGCAGGCGGCGGCGGAGCGCGCGGAGCTGATCCGGGTCAGCGCCATCGGCGCGATCGCCCCGACAGAGCATGACGCCAGCGATGACCCCACCCCCGAGGGATGGCAGGCGGTCACCGGCGGCCACCTCAGCCTCCAAGGCGGTGAGACGGTCCGTGTTCGAGGCCGCGGCAGCAGCCATCTCTCCACGAGGATCGGCCCGCTCACCGGCCGCGAGCACTACGAGAGCATGGACCCCGGCTTCCCCTTCGTCTTCCCCGCCTCGGAGATCGTCGCGATGCCGGCCGGCATGCCCGTCCCGTACCGCCCGGACACCACGTCGGCGAAGCGGCAGCAGCGCCAGACCAAGGCCCAGCCGCCCGGACAGGAACAGCTCGACTTCGACAGCCCAGCACAGACGGCGACACCGGCACCCGAACAAGCCGATCCGCAGCCGCCCACCCCTACCGCACCTCCAGGCCCGGCCGCAATCACTGCCGACAGGGTCGAGGCCTCCCAGAGCGCGCCAACCGCGGACACACGTGACGCTGCCCCACTCCCGCCCTTGGTCCGCATACAGCGCCACCACGACAGCGCGGCCGCGATCTCTGTCGACGGCCTGCGATTCTCCGCGCGCTTCGAACGGGATGACAACGGAGCCAGGCAGTGGAAGCTGTACTTCGGGGACACACTGCCCCTCGCGACGGCAAAGGACGCCGAGGGCCTGGCACCGGCGGCAGTGCGCCGAGCCGCGGAACTGTTCGAACTCCCGACCGACACCACGCTGTGGCCCAAGGCGCCTACCACCGACGATGAACAGCAGGAGGGCCTTCCCAACGCCCAGTTACAGTTCACCACCGGGGGCCGGACCTTCGTCATCAGCGACGACGAGATCCTGCACATGGCAGACACCGACGATCACCACCTGGAGGCGGACAGCAGGGAAGAACTGCTGCACGTCCTGCGCCGCTACAGCGCTGCTCAGGGCCGTAGCATCGACAGGCCCCCGTCTGCGGACGAACCCGAAAGCACTGGGCCCCGCCCCGACTGGGTGTACGTCTCCGTCGACCCGAGTACCGGCGGCACCGAGTACAAGATCCGGCAATCGGACGGAGGGTGGCTCGTCCCGTCCTCAAGCGACCGGGCCCGCCGGGCGACGCCAAAGGCAGTACCGGACATCGCCACGGTGCGCACCGACCGAGCCGAGGCTCTCGTCCTGCGCAACGGGTACCGCATGGTGGGAACCTGGGAGATCGTCAACGCGACGACCAAGCGCGCCCTGCTTGAGCTTGCGCCCCGCAGGGAACCGACGCAGTCGCCCCAGCCTGTCGTCGAGCAGGGCGTGGAGCAGAGCACCTCGGCTCCTGCCCGAGCTGCCGTGCAGGTCGAGGCACAGCTCTGGATCGAGCACAACGGATCTGTCACACGCCTGCACGGCGTCGATGCCAAAGACAAGGAGTTCGACCAGGTCCGCAAGGATGTCGGCGGGTTCCGGCGTGCTACCGCCGAACGCGGAGTGCACGACTGGGAACTGCCGACAACCTGGAAGCAGCGTGTCAAGCGCGATACCCGTGTGAACTGGCTGGTCGAGCGCTTGGCCGACCTTGGGCGCGAGATCCCCGTCTACCTCGATGCCGCGGACCGTGCGGCCGCCCTCGAGCCCGGCGGCCGCCACGACGAACCGCTCGAGCAGCTTGCCTCCGACGAACGCCGTCGACTTGAGTCCCACACCGCGGACGAGCTTTCGCGCCGCTGGTCGCCCGTCGACTTTCAGCCCGGCGACGAGATCCTCGTCGCCCAGGGCTGGTGGCAGACCGTCCGCACCGTTCAGATGACCTCCCTCGACACCGGCGACTCCACGCCGGTCCGGCCGGGATGGGTGATCGCCCGACGCAGGGCCGGCCAGATCACCACTGCCGCCTCGCCGGCCCCCACAGGACACGCCCGCCCGGGCTCGCTTGACCCGGCCAAGATGACATCCGCCGAGGTCACCGCCGAACTCGCCAACCTCGACCTTCCTGTCGCAGACCCGACACACGAACCCCTGATCGAACGCCGACGCACTCTGCTCGCCAAGCGCGCCGAGCACCACCGCGGCCGAAACGTCAGCCGCGAGCAGGAACGTGCCCAACTGCGCGGGTGGATGGCCCACCCGGAGCAGGCACCTCCGCAGCTGGTGCGGGTCACCGAGGAGGACGGCACTCTGATCGGCTGCGTTGTGCCTGCTGGCAACGGGTTCCAGGCCGTGGACGTCGAGGGCGGCTCCGCGATGGACATGATCTTCGGGGCAGTACCGGACGCAGTCGCGGGATGCCACGAGCTGCGCAGGCGCCACGAGGACCGGACACCGGCCGGCTGGAGCCACGCGGGCTGGTCACAGGTCGCTCCCGGTGAGACCGCCCGGCTGCCCCACCCGGAGATCACCCGACGAGGCGAACTCGCTGTCACCCCAGACCGCTGGGGCGAGCCGTTCGTCCTGCGCTCGGTCGAACGAGCCGACGACGGCTCTCTGACCCTCAGCGGAGAACGGCACGGACAGACCTTCACCGAGAAGATCCCCCCTGACACAGCCAACCTGGGCACCGCCCGGCCCGCCGAAACCGCGTCCCCGGCCGCAGGCGGCCGCAACTGGCTCGACATGCAAGAGCGAGAATTCGGGCTCCCCGAACCGGCCGCCCAAGCACCCGCGGACCCATTGGCTGCAGACCCCTACGGAACCCCGCCCATCACCACTGCCGACACCGCCCAGGACACGCTGCGCGCCGCCGGCGACCCGGAGCCCCCACAAGACCAGACACCGCCAGAAGCGAGCCCCCAGTATCCCACGCTCGCACCCCCGGGCCCAGACACGCCTGATCAGGCGGCCATCACCGAGGACACCCAGGCCGGACAGCTCAGCCTCGCCCTGACGACCGAGGGCGACCAACCGATCCCGCCGGCCGGAATGACCCTCGCCGACCACGGCGACAACTCCTGGACCGTCACCCGACGCGACAAGAAGTCCTTCACCGTGGTCCGAGACATCATCACAGAGGGGGAGCCACTACACCTGACGGGTCCGGGCGGTTCAGTCGTTGCCACTTCCACCAGCTGGCCGGCGATCTTCGACGCCATCGCGCAGAATCGCGCCGCCTCCCGGACCGAGGAGACGACAGCGCGCCCCCAGGAGGAGCCCGACCGGACGAAACTGCCCGTGCAGCCGCACACAACGACCTCCGACGACGCAGGAACCGTCCAGGCCGGACTGGAACCCGGCGAATCCGTCATACCGTACGAGCGCCCGCAGAACCCGGATGAACTCCGCTATCACCCCCCAGCCGACGAGGACTGGGTCTTCACCAGCAAGGAAGGTTACAAGTACCGTCTGACGAAGGAGAGTTACAAGACTGCCACCTGGCGTGTCACCTGGATGCCCTGGTCGCAGTCGTCTTCGAACGGTGGCTACCAGTGGCTCGGACACAACCCGACGAGGGCTGTGGCACTGGCTTGGATTCGGCGCGACAGCCAGTCGCAGGCGCTGGCTGCCGGCCGGTGGGAACGCTGGGGCCACCTGAACAAGCAGGTGCCGTTCTCACTCACGCTGGAAACCGAGGAGATGGAGCCCGGCGTCGTGCGCGTGGCACGCTTCGGACGCCAAGCCATCGCCGCCGACTATCCGTGGGGCTGGGAGATCTCCCAGCGTGGCCGCTTGGGGGAGAACCCCAACCGGCGCTACGGCGACGGGGCCCGCCTGGAGCTCGCTGCCCATCAGCTGACCTACCAGGGCCTGCTCGACGTGCCCGACGACCGCCTCCGGGTCGTCAGTACCTACCGAGAGACGGACGAACCCTGCGCGGAAGGCGGACCCCAGCACCTTGGATCCTGCGCGTCCAAGGCCAAAGACCGCCGCTTCCTGGTGGAGATCCTCGATGACAACGGATCGCCTCTGGGCACCGTGGTCATCTGCCACCAGCACCTCGCGCACCGCCTTACTGGCGACGGTTGGTCCAGCCGCGAGACAGCCACCGTGGCCCACGCACTCTCCGGGGCCGGCACCTGGGTCGACTGGGAGGACAAGCTCAACGACCTCGTGTGGACCCTCGTCGGACCGGCCGTTGACGCGGGACAACCAGTTCCGGATGTCAAGACCGCGTTGTATGACGCCGCCCTTGCCGACGGCGACACCCGGGCCGCCCGGGCTGCCAAACGGGCATCCCGCCAGCGCGGGGAGGGCAAGGCCCAGCAGGACCAGGCTGCGGACGCCGTGACAGCCGAGCGGCAGGCCGACCGGGCCGGCCTGATCGAGCGGGCGGAGGCCGACGAGAAGCAGCGGCGGGATCGACTCCGCTCCGCTCCCGAGGACGAAACGGAGGCAGAAGCGACCGAGGAGGAACAACCCGGTGCCGTGAGCGGCACCGAAGCCCCCGACGCAGCCCCGGACAGCACCGCACCCAGCCCCTTCGAGTTCGGAGAGGAAGTCCACGGCCACCAGGGTCTCGTCGGCCGGTTCATCGGCGTCGACGACGAGGGCAGCGCTCTCGTCCGTTCCCACGAAGGCATCCACGTACCCCGGCCGGTGCGCGAGCTGTGGCGGCCCGGCGAGGACCCCGTACCCCAGCGCTCCCGAGAGGCCTGGCCTGCAGCCCTGGCCCAGGCCGCCACCACCGAAGGCATCGACCTCGCCGAGGAAGGCGCACGCCTTTCGCATCTCGACGAAGCCGCCGGCCATGGACTCGTCACCGACACGGACGGGAACATCATCGGCTGGATCCGGGCCCGCACCGACCTGAAGGGGCGACGCGAATGGTGGGGCCAGGACGCCAGAGGCGGCGCCCCCCACCTCATGCAGTGGCACGACGCGATGCCCGACACCGCGGGCATTCCGCAGCTCCGGGCTGCCAAGGGCGCCGCCTACGACCACACGACCGGCCTGCGCCGCGACAAGCGTCCCACTCTCCCCGGTGAAGCCCGCGAGGAGCTGACCCTCACGGCCGCCCGGGTACGCGAAATCGACCTGTTGCAACTCCCTGACGACCTCGAGAACGGGCCTGAACCGCTCAACTTCAGGCCCGGAGTGTGGCTTCGGTACGTCTTCAGCTCTGCCCAGATGCGCGCCTACGCCGAGGCCGCTCGCACCGCCGCCGCCGAGACCGGCGACAGCACCCCAGCGGAACGTCGCCGGAAGCAGGTCCTCGAGCGCCTCGCCGAGTGGCTTCCCCTCAAGGCCCACGAGGCGGAGACCCGCCTCGTCACCCTGCCGCGCCCCGGCGAGCCTGACCCATGGGCTACTCCCTATCAGAACACCCGACCGACCCAGGCACCGACCGACGCCGGCGAACCCGCACCGCAAGCCACAGAGACATCCGAATCGGCTCCCACGGCTGACCCCACCAGCAGCGAACCCACCACCTCCACCCAGCCCTCAGAAGGGGACCCGGTGAGCGAAGCACCCCCGATCCCCGACACTGAAGGCGCCCACTACATCGGCCAGCCCGGCCAGGTACTCACCCCCATCCTGGCCGAGGTCGTCGAATCCGACATCGTCAACGGCGCCAAGGGCCCTGCACTCCTCGTCCGGCTGCGCACCTCCGCCGGCCAGTCCCTGGTCCTGTGGAACCCGGAAGGCAGCCTTGTCGCGGCAGGAGACCAGGTCCTCGTCAGCGGCACGGTGGGCAAGCACTCGGTCTTCGCGGGCGAGCCGCGGACCGAACTGCGACGTGCCCGCCTCGAGCTGGCCGCCGACGCGCAGGAGCGGGCAACAGCCCGCCAGGCCGCCCCCGCCGGATGGACCGTGATCACGCATGACCAGATTCCTCCGCAGCTGGCGGTCGGGGACCAGGCGCGCGTCATCGACCTGGACGGCCCGTTCGCCAGACCCGACACACCGAACACGGTCGGCAGGTACTCGCCGCGTATGACCCGGCCCGCTGTCACCAGCTACAGCACGGTGACCGTCGACTCGGTCACTGAACACCCGGCAGGCGACCGCTACACAGGTCACACCCGACACGCTCGCAAGATCGAATTCTCGGCCGCGGACATCGCCGCCGTCATGCCCAAGGCCCCTGGGGCTCCCGCTCCCGCGCTGCTCCTGCCAGCCGCGCGGACGGTGGCAACCCAAGCCGAGGCGGAGCCTCAGAGGACGGTTCAGCCGGACACCGCAGACCTGTCGCCCTCCGAGCGCAGTCACCTGCGCGCTGTACTCTCCGACCTGTCCTTCAACCGCCGTGTGGCGCTATGGGTCGCACAACCCCTCCAAACGGGCGACGACGTCCTGATCGCCGACAACGACTGGCTTACCGTCGCCGACGCCAACCCCAACACCCTCCGCACCACCAACGGCGAATTCCACAACATCGCCTCCGTATATGCCATGCGACGCGACGCCGTGATCACCACCGCCGCCACCGTCCCGCCCCTGGCAGAGGTGACCGCAGCACCAGAGAGCCCAACGGAGCCGAGCCTCGACGAAGACGGCCCGTTCACGGACCCGGCCACCCTCCTCCGTGCGCATCAGCAGCTGAGGCAGGCACTGGTTCTCCTCAAGGCCCTCATCGGCAAGAACGAGATCACGGCGGAGGAGGCGTCGAAGAGCATCCTGGCTGCCGCCCGTTCCGACTCCGGATCGGGCCCCTCTACCGCCCTGACGGCGGAGAATCTCATCCCGCCGCCAGACATGGTCACGGCTGCTCGCGTCCTGGCCGGCCACCCGGACGACGCGAAACGACATGCCGCGCAGAGGGCCTCACGCCACAAGGACCACAACGTCCGGATCGAGGCGAGGACAGACGCCGGGCACCCGATCAGGTCGGTTCGCAGGGCCGCCCGCGCCCTTCACACCCTTGCCGAACACTTCGTCGGGCGCCTGGAAGCGACGCCCGAAGCCGAGCTCAGCACGTTGGCCCTCGGCGCGGGGGCGTGGGCGACCGGACCCGATGTGGAGGTCCCCGACGGGTGGGCGTTCTCCGCAGCTCCCGGGTCGCTCGCCGAGGGCCAGGACGTGCGTGTGCAGAACAGCGACGGCAGCTACTCCATCGCACGCCTCCGTGAGACCGGCACGGGCCCTTGGCAGGCCACCGACCTTGCTACCGGGCAGCCGCGAATCGTCGGTGCCGCCTCCGTCGTTGCGCTGCCGGCCGACCAGACGCCCGATGACCCCGGCGCGTCCGGTGATGAAGCCGACCCCACCAGCATCCTGAGGAGAGCAGCCTCCGGGGAATGGGGGCGTACGATCGCTGCCCTCGCACTTGGCACCCCCGAGCGGAACACGGACCCTCGCCGCGCGGCACAGGCACTCCACCAGCTCGCCACCTCTCTTCGCTCGTGGGGCGCCGCGGTGCCGACGTCGATCGGAGCGCTCACTGCCCCTGACACACAGGCCGATGGCGGCGACCAGCCGTTCTTCGACGACGCCGACCATCTGAGGGAGCACTACCGCCAACAAACGATTCCCCGCGCACACGATCAGCGAGCAGCCCGGATGCGCCACGAGGAACGCATCCGTCTGTCCGCTGACGAGCACTTCTCCCTCTCCGAGGGTGGACGACTCGTCATCATGCGAGCCGGCGAAAAGCCGATCAGCGGGCGCCGCCCGAACCGTGGCAACGACGCGGGCTGGGAGATTCGGCTGCCGTGGTTCCTGACCAGGATCAACAACCTCGGCAAGATCAGCACTCGCACTCATGCCCAGATGGTCGCCAACGCACTGGAGTCCATCACCAACGCCGACGGCAGTCCGTTCTCCTGGGACGCCCCCGAGGTGGACGAGCTCATCAGGGACTTCCGCGACCGCGAAGGCCGTGACTTGGCCGAGGCCATCGCCCACACACTCGCCGCCACCCCCGGCCTGGACGACGACGGCACGTTCGCCCGCACCGCGGCCCGCCTGCGTGCCCACCGGGAGCCCGCCTCCCCATTCCCACAGCCCCCCTCCCCGCAGACGCAGTTCCAGACCACCACGCCGACCGCGCCACCTCCCCGACCCTCGATGTCAGCTACCCCCATCACGACAGACATAGGTACACCCCAGGAAGCACCCGACCCCGACAGCGTGGCCCCCCGAACGCACCCGGCCGGCGATCAGACCGCCACAACCGCAGACCAGGTCCTGAACCCCGCCCTAGCCAGCCTGGCGCCGACCAAGCACCCCGAAGACACCCTCCCGACGCCGGAACCCCGTACAGAAGGCCTACCCGCCCCAGCCACCGGGCCGCCTGTACCCCCGGCGCCAGCCGCTCCTCCCGCAGATCAGCAGGCCGCCTGGCGAACTGCCCTTGGGCACCCCACCACCGTTCCTGACGGCGCCGCCCCGGACAGCCACTGGCCGAGCGTCGAGTCCCGCGGGAACGATCACCGCGGCGCCTGCCTGTGCTGCTCGCATCGAGGTCCCGCGCGCAGCGACCAGGCGAGCGCCGTCGCGGACGCGCTCGACCACACGCACCCTGGCTGGCGTGCGACCCCCGTCTTCGCGTCGCCGTTTTGGATGGACGCCGTCAGCCTGCCGCGCCGCTCCCGGGACGCCGAGGCGTGGGCGCGGGCCTCCCAAGCGGTGCTTCCAGACGGCTGGGTCGACACCGCCGGTCCTGTTCGCGTGCACGGCGCGGAGCCGGCTGTCAGGCCACCGAGCAGCGGCAGCGGCCGGTACGAGGTCATCACGACTGAGCCGGTCCACGTTCTGATCGCCCGAGACAAGACAGGCCAAGGCATACTCACCTTCCGGCCCATGCCGGGCACCACCCGGCCCACCGACGCAGTGGCCGCACGTTCACTGCTGACCGCCGCGGCCGAGCAGGCGGACGACCAGCGACGCGAAGCCCTGCGCATGGCGCACCAGGCCAAGACACTCGACCCGGTAGCGGACGGCCTGTTTGTTACCTTCCGCGCGGACAACGGGTGGAACCTGATGCCTGCTGGCGGCGCGCTCACCCCCCTGCCCCCGGCCCTGCGGCGCTTCATCAGCAAGGCTGAGGCGATCGCATTCGCCGGCCGGGCGGCGATCCTCCTGCACACGCCACCGCTGGCCGGCGCCACCCCGCCTCTCGACTTCGCGGACCCGCAGTTCGAGGAAGCCCTCGCCCGCCACCTCGTCGGCATTGGCGCTCACCCCTCCACCCTGGCACACCTGCTGCTGGCCACCCGCGCCGGCCTTGAACGGGACCACCAGCGCTACGGGTCCCACTTCGTCCGTGAATGGGCCCCGTTCGAGCACAACCCCAACCGGGCAGCCCCCCAGGACGGACACGCCTGGGCCGACGAGCTCGAGCAGGGCGACTGGATCTCCATCACCATCCCCGGCCACCCCACACGCCAAGTAGCCCAGATCGTCGCCGCCACCACAGACGCCCTGGGTGCCGTCCACCTCGACCTCGACATCGGCGGCACCCTGACCAGCCACACGGTGGCCCGCAACACCTCCATCGCCGGCGCCATCACCCCCCAGCCCGACGATCCCGATGCCCGGGCGACGACGGCCGAGCCGGAGAAGGTCGCAGGAGCCGCCGAGGCCCCTGAGGTTCCTGTCGACGTTGAGGAACCCACCGCCGATGCCGTCGACGTCGCCGCCAAGCCGACAGGGACTGGACCGTCCCCCGACCCCCAGGACCCAGCCACCATCGTTCGCACCGCGTTGCTTGCGAGGCTCGACGAGTACCAGGACGTTCTGGACTCGGAGCCGGGAATGGCCCGCTTGGCACGGGACGCCGCCCCCGGGCCGGTCATCGACGAACAGGTCCTGTATCTCGCTGTCGTTCCCACCCCCGAAGGAGCGAAAGCCGCCGCGGCGCTCGGCCACGAGCCTGACCCGAACGCGGCAGCGTGGACTGCGACCGAACTTCGGGCCGCCGACCCGAACGACCTCCTTGCCGCTCTCAGCGCCCCTGCCGTCGTCGAGCCACACACCAAGCCGGACGAAGCCCCTGCTCCGCAGACCCCGACACCGGCCGACACACCCACCAGCGAACGACTCCACCAACTCCTGGCCGCCGCCCAGCACCTGCTCGTCAACAGCCTCAGCACGGGCGCACGATCCGAGCCCGCCCGCCGCTACCTCGCCGAACGGGGCGTGGCCGCGGACAGCCCCATCGCCGCGAACTGGGGCATCGGCTACGCCCCCGGCGGTTCGGGCACCTACCTGACCGATGCCCTGCGAGCCCAGGGCTTCACCGACGCCGAACTCCTCGCGGCCGGCGTCAGCTCGGACGGCGATCGAGGCCTGTTCGATGCTCTGCGCAACCGCGTGACCTTCCCCATACTGAGCCGCGACGGCCACGTGACCGCATTCACCGGGCGCGCCCTGCGCGAATCCGCCACCAGCCCCAAGTGGATGAACACCCGAAACACCGCCCTGTACACCAAGGCCGAGGCCCTGCTCGGCCTCGGCCACCACCGCCAGGCCCTGGACGACCAAGGCCCGTTCGTCATCGCGGAAGGCGCCTTCGACCTCGTGGCCGTGGGCGAGGCCCTGCACCGCGACGACCGCCCCGCACCAATCCCCGCCGGACCATGCGGAACCGCCCTCACCGAACAGCACGTATGGGCACTCGCAGCCCTGGACCCGCGACGCGACATCGTCCTCGTGTTCGACCCGGACGAAGCCGGTGACAAGGCACTGCGAGCAGCCTGGGACCTGCTCCGCAACTGGCAGGGCCGCGTCTTCGCGATCCGACTGCCCGCAAGCAACGACCCTCGCGTCAAGAACGACCCCGGTCGGATCTTCGAAACGCAGGGCCCTGACGCGCTCCACTCCCTCATGCTCGCTCACCTGCAGCCGGCGTTCGACGCCGTCCTGGACGCCGAACTCGCCCCACTGATCGGTGACCCGAACCAGGCGTGGAAGGCGACCGAGACGGCCGTCGAGCTGATCATCAAATCCGGAGACCCGCAGCAGATCTCGCGCCAACTGCCCCGACTGGCCGTCCTGGGCCTGGACACGGAGACGCTGGCGGAGGAGATCGAACGCGAGCTGTCCCACCTCGCCGACCAGGCTCTGGCAGATGCCTCCATGCGTGAACTGCGCGCAGCCCGGGCGGAAACGGCAACCACGACGCAACCGGGCCACACCCAGAGGCCGAGCATGACCGCACCAGAAGCCGCTGCTCCGCCCCACCCCGAGGACACCTCCACCATCCCGCACGCAATCGAACAATCAGAGCCCGCGCCAGCACCCGAACTCGCGCCGGAACCGGTCCCGCCCACCCCCGCGCCGGTCGGCTCGCCCGCATGGCTCACCTACTGGGCCGGCCAGCTACCGGAGCAACTGCCCACCAGCGTTGCCCCGATTGAACGCGTGCAGTTCCTCAACCTCGTCCGGGACCTGGCGTTCCGCCTTGTCGACGGGCCGGACCACTTGCGCGGGCTCGAGGAGCGGGTCATCGAGGCCACGGAGATGTTCGCGCGTGGCGATGGAGACCAAGCGCTGCGGCACCTCATCACCGCGGCAGGCGAGCACCCCAATTACGAGGAGATCGGCCGCGTCCGGCAGATCCTCACTCAGGCCGACTCCCCAAAGCAACCTACACAGTCACCCAACCCGTCAGAACCCGGCCCGAAGGAGGAACCAAGCGTGACAACCCCCGCCCCCCAAGGCCGGGCTGGCCAGCCCGACGACCCCTACCGGCACCCCATGGGCAAGCCCGTCGGATCCGCCGAAGGACCGAGCTTCGCCATCGCCCGCGGCCTCATCACCGCAGAGCTCAAGCGCACCGACCTTACCGTCGAACAGCGACTGGAACTCCAGGAACGCTGGATCCTCAACGCCCGCGGCGAGGACGACGAGAACCGCGCCACCTACGGCGATCCCATCGACGGAGCCTTCCCCGACACACAGCACCGCGTGTGGATCGACCGAGACTTCACCGCTCGTGAACCGTCCCGGCTCGTTGCCGGCGCCCCCGCCGGCCAGGACCCCGTGGGCGCACGACTGGCCCTGATTCGACACCTCACGACGCGAGCCGCGCAGGAGGCAAACGACCGCCCCGACGTCGCGGCAGCATTCCGAGACACAGCCCGGCAACTACGCCTGGAGGTCACCGGCCGCCCGTCCGACCGACCAGGCGCCCCCGTCCTCAGCGACCCCCCGCCCGAGCTGATCACCAAGGCGACTCGAATCATCAGCCTCGGCGCCACCGCCTCACCGCTCCCGCTCTGGTACCACCTGGGGATCGACTACGCGGCCGCCGAGAAGCTCCTCGACGCCATGGAAACGGCCGAAGCCGTCGGTCCGGTGACTCCAGGTGTCACACCGCGAGCCGTCAGGCAGCGCCCGACGCCAGGCGGAGCCTCGGCCGGCACCGCCCCACAACCACAGGCCCAGGCCACCATGCAGGCACAAGCGAACCCAGCGACGAACACCGCCGCCGGACTCAGCTCGCCCGACAACCAGGCAACCCCGATAGACCAACTCACCGACACCGCGGCCACCGCGATCACCGAAACGGCAGGCGACACTCCAAGCGCCACAGAACGGGTCGAGAAACTGCGCCGGGAGATTGCTGCGCTGCGCGCCCACGTCGAGCAGATGTTCACCCCGGAAGACGCCGCCGCCACCCAGACCACCACCACCCCGGAGAGCCCCGCCACCCTGGCCGAGGCCATCGGCGCCGTCGAACGTGACGCGGCCTGGTACCTGAACATGCCTCAGTGGCTGAAGATCCAGAGCATCCAGGCCGCCGCCATGAATGCCTGGTCGACGATCAACGAGCACCTTCAGCACACGCCCGGGGAAGCCCGACTCGAACGTCTGGCCCGGGCCGTCACCGCTCTCGGCGCCCAAGGCATCGCCGCCGCCGCATTCAGCCTCGGCAGCGAGCTCGCGGCCCGCGGCCAGAGCGGATCTCCGGCCTGGACCGCCCTGCGAAACCTCTTCCGCGCCGCCGACGGACTGCGGGCCAGGGTCCTGGGACATCAACCCTCGCCGGAAGCCGCTCAGGAACAGGCCGGCATCGAAGCAGATCTGCAGGCTTTCGCCAAGGAGATGCGCACCGAACGAGAGCAGCAGCCATCCAACACACCGCCCCAGGCCCACACCTCGCCTGAACCACCACCGGCCGAGCCCGCCGCCAAACCGGCCGACAACCACCGACCCACCTGGCTGCGCAGCGCCAGCCAAGGAATCGGCACCTGGCTGACAGACATGGATCGGCACCTCGGCCGGGCCGGAAACCGAGCCTGGGACGGGATCATGTCCCTCTGGAACCGCATGTCCGACGCCCTCCAGGCAGCCCTCGACAGCGGCGACAGATTCGCGACCGACCTGCGCTCCCTCGGACTCCTCAGAACCCTCTGGATGCGCGCCGTCGAGAAGGCCAGCGACCTCCTCGCCAACTTCACCGACCACCGTGCCAGCAGCAACAAGCCTCCCACCCGCATCGACGAACTCGCCCGCAGAGCCCGACACCACCTCGAGGAGCACCGCGAGCACCTACGCGGGACCCTGCCGTCCGACCGATTCCGACCCGAGGGCTACTACGACGACACCTCCTTCCTAAGCCGCTCCCGCGCCTCCCAGACGCTGCGCACCGAGCGCCGTGCAATCCTTCACGGCCTCCAACAACCGAACCTCGCCCCCCAACGGCGGCTCGCCCTTCAAGAACAATGGATCGTGAACGCCCACCACGAGGACGCTCTCGGCCAGAACCACGCGCGAGCCAGCGGGGTACCCGACGCGGCCCAGCAGAGCCAGCTGCCCTTGCCCGAACACGCCGCTCTGCGGGAACCCTCCGAGCTGGTCGCAGGATCCCGACCCACTCCCGACCCCATCACCGCCCGCGCAGACCTCGCACGACACCTAGACGTGCGAGCCGACCAACTCGGACGAAGCCACCCCGAGCAGGCTCAACTGTTCAGAAAGGTTGCACAAGGACTGCGCCTGGAGATCACAGGCCGGCCTCAGGCCCTCCTCGACGGGAATCCCCTCCCGGCGGAGACCATCCGTGCCGCCGCCCGCATCATCGCCGAAGGCGGCCCCGCCTCTCCCCTTCTACTTCGAGACCGGCTCGACCTCAGCTACAGCGATGCCGAACGCGCCCTACAGACCCTCGACAGCCTCGGCATTGTCGGTCCGATCCCCGCCATCGGACAGCAAGGCGCATCCCTACGGCCCACCCTCATCAGGCCAGACCAAGTCGCGAGCCTCGACCAGCGGATCGCCGGGGCCACGACCAATCCGACCCAGCCGCGCACTCAGCAGCCGCCTGCCCGCCCGACACCGCTGGCCGACCTGAAATCCGCCGAAGTTCACTCCACCCTGCGCGCCTTTGCCCAGGAGCAACTTCGCCGCGTAGGACCGAACACCCCTGAGGGCAGGATCACAAAAAACCTTCTGGACTCACTGGAATCCAAGACAACCAGACCCACCACCACCCGCAACACCCAGAACAAGGCAGCAGCACCAGCCGTCCTGGCCTCGCTGCAGGCAGCCGCAGCAAACACCCCGGCCGCGCATCGCGACGCCGAGATCATGAGGCAGCTCGCCAAGAACGCACTGCAAGGAGTTGTCCCCGCAAGCGTCGCAGTCGGGCGTGGTCCCGCCAGTCCAGCGAACAAGCGACAGGTCAAGACCGGGGTACGACCCGTACAGCAGCAACAGCGGCCGCAGTCGCCAGCGGCCGGACGCCGAGGACCGGCGTGACAGGATTGTCGGAGAACTGGAGGGGCGGTCCATCCCCTGATCTTCGCGGGGAATCCCGGCATTTAGGCCAGGCGGGAATGCGATCCTTGGCCCGGAGCCGCGAAGCGGCGGAGTTCGCTGCGGCTCCGGGGGTGACGGTCAGTTGGGCCGCTTCTGGCTCTCGATGTAGTCCTTGACGATGCTGAGCGGTGCGCCGCCGCAGGATCCCGCGAAGTACGAGGGTGCCCAGAACACGGACCCCATGCCGATCCGGTTGATCCGGCCGGTGTACTCGGCGCGCAGGTACCTCGAACTGACGCCCTTGAGGCTGTTGACCAGCTTCGACAGGGCGACCTTCGGCGGGTAGTGCACCAGCAGGTGGACGTGATCGCCTTCGCCATTGAACTCGCGTAGCTCCGAGCCGAAGCTGTCGCACACATCCCGCATGATGGTTTCGCAGCGGGTCAGCATGGCGTCATCGAGGATTCCGCGCCGATACTTGGTGACAAACACCAAATGCGCGTGCAGATTGTGGACGACGTGGTTTCCCCTACGTATATCGGGGTCTGGTTCCCAGCGTGGTGACATGGGCCAAGTGTAGTATGGCCGTGTTGACCTTGAAGGGGGTGGGCCGGATGATCCGTGCGTACAAGTTCCTCATGCGGCCCACCGTGGGCCAGACGATCGCGCTCGGCGAGATGCTGCGCGATCACTGCTCGCTCTACAACGGGGCCTTGCAGGAGCGGCGTGACGCCTACCGACACGTCTCGAAGACGTCGATCAAGTACGGGATGCAGTCGGCGCAGCTCAAGGAGATCCGGGCGTTCGATCCGGAGCGTCAGGGCCGGTGGTCGTTCTCCTCGCAGCAGGCGACGCTTCGCCGTCTCGACAAGGCGTTCGCGGCGTTCTTCCGCCGGGTCAAGTCCGGTGAGACACCCGGCTACCCGCGCTTCCGGGGCGTGAACTGGTTCGACACGGTGGACTTCCCCAAGGACGGCGACGGATGCCGCTGGGATGCCACCCCGCACGACCCGGTCACCCGCGTCCGTTTCCAGGGCGTCGGACACGTCAAGGTCAACCAGCACCGCCCGGTGGCCGGCAAGGTCAAGACCGTGTCCGTCAAGCGCGAGGGCCGTAAGTGGTTCGTCGTACTGACCGCCGAGCAGGACCGGCCGGAGCCGCTGCCCGCGACCGGCAGCGTCGTCGGCATCGACCTGGGCATAGCCAACTTCCTCGCCGACTCAAACGGCGAGTTCATCCCCAACCCGCGTCACGGCCGCACCGCCGCCGCGAAGCTCGAAGCCGCACAGCAGGCCCTCTCGCGGTTCCCGCGCATGCGCCGCGACAAGCGCACCGGCAACCACCGGCGGGCGGTCGAGAAGGTTGCCACCCTGCACGGCAAGGTGCGCCGCCAGCGCCTCGACCACGCCCACAAGACCGCCCTCACCCTGGTCCGGGAGCACGACTTCATCGCGCACGAAGACCTCAAGATCCGCAACATGGTCAAGGCCCCCGCACCCAAGCCCGACCCCGACCGGCCGGACGGCTTCCTGCCCAACGGCGCGGCGGCCAAGGCCGGGCTGAACAAGTCGATCAACGATGCCGGTTGGGGGGTGTTCCTCACGATCCTCACCAGCAAGGCTGAAAGCGCCGGTAGGGAAGTGATCGCCGTGGACGCCCGCAACACCTCCCGCCAGTGCCCCGAATGCGGGCACACCGCGAAGGAGAACCGGCCCACCCAGGAGAAGTTCAGCTGTCAGTCGTGCGGCCACACGGCGCACGCTGACATGGTGGGAGCCACCAATGTTCTACGGGCCGGGCTGGTCCGTCGCGAGGCCAACCCGGCTTAGCGAGAAGCCCCGGCGTTTACGCCGGGGAGGAGTCACGGTGCGCCAGCTGAGTACTCGGGAGCTCAGCGAGAAGCGAGCCCGGTTGGTGGCCGCCCTGATCAAGTGCCAGGCGGACCTGCTCCGGACGGGCGCTCAGTCGGAGGGGACCAGCGGACCGGCTGAGCTGCAGCGACAGCAGGAGGAGGTGGATGCCGCGGCCACACAACTGCGTGTGATCACGGCCGAACTCAAGCACCGCACACTGCTGCGGCAATTGGTGGGCCGAGGCCTCGGAATGCGTCGGCGCCGCTTGCCGAGCGCCAACAAACTCAGACGTGGCACCGCAGACGCACGCCGCTCGGCTGTCGGGAGTGATGTTGATTTCGTCGCACCAGTAGCAGTTCCACCGCAGCGGCAGCTCGTAGTGGACGGTGAGGAAGCCCTTTTGTTCGCTGTAGACGGCAGCCAATGCCCGCGCCGCCTCCGAGGTGCCGACTTCTCGGACACTCTGTCTCCGCTGGCGTGACGCAGGCGGCGTGCGGGCCGCCTTATCTTCCAGAAGGCGGCCCGCAGCTCTTCCACCGTTCAGCGGAGTGGAAGCGGTATCAGCATGGCATGCCCCGGCCGGTCCGGCTGTACATGTGTGCGGCGTGTCCTCACCGCGATCGGGATCATCACCGGCAGTCGGGCAGCGCAAAGCGGGCCGCTCCCGGCTGGTCGCGGCCCGCTCTTTGCCCACAGCTCACTCATCCGCAGAGCTACGTGTGCGCGCTTCGAGGATGGCACCGTCCCGCAGTCCCGGCCCGCTTCCGGTACGGCGTGTCGCCCGTAGCGCGTGATCGTCGTCCCCCGTACACCCCGGCAGAGAGGCCCCCTATGTCCGAAGACGTCCGCGCGATCCACCAGCGGGGTTCTCGCTACTACGTCCACCCCGACGCGGGCGACCTCGCCCCCTCAGTGGCATCCATCCTGAACTGGAGGCCAAACCATTCCTCCAGGACTGGTCGGCCGTGCATCTGCCGGAGCTCGATCATTCAGGGCTACGCGGTCACTCGCTAACCGACGGAGGCTCTACCATTTCAGTTGGTTCATCCTCACTCGGCGGCCCGGCTGCCCGTACTTCTTCGCAGTAGGCGGGATCGGTACCGAAGGGGACGCGGGACTTCGGCTCGTGGAAGCCGTTGACACATCCGCCGAGCCAGTTCCGGTTGATCCGCTCGATTGCGCGGGCCAGAGCATCCTGCCACAGGTAGGGGGAGGCCCCGACGTCCTCCTCCGAGACGTATGCGGAGGAGTGCGACGACCACAGGGCAGTGAGTTCCTCGACGACCGATGCGTGTCGCCACCAGCACTGCCGAGGAAGTTGTTCGGTCGTCAACTCGTAGGCATCCGCAAGCCAGACCACCCACGCGACGAACTCCGGCCACAACGCCGCCGCCTGTTCCTTGCTCAGTGACCGCCACAGCACCGGCGCACCGGCGGCACGGTCGGTTGGTCTATCGCTGGCGCCGCCCTCATCGGCCCCGGCACCGCCAGAGGGCTGCCGTCCCTCAAGGGTGTTCAGACGGACCGCGATCGACGCCAGCTCCGCGTTCATTGACGCGAGTTCCTCGAACAGCGGGTCAAAGGCGTCAGGCATCAGGGGCTACCTCCGGGTTGACCATCGCGAGCGCCTCCCTGGTGGCTGCCGCGATCTCGGTGCCCCGCGGACCCTCGTAGGCGCGAACGAACCGCACCCGCGTTGCCGGAGTACGCCGGTGGACCAGCAGTCCCATCCGCTCCTCCAGCATGCGGATGTCGCTGGGCTCGAGCGCGGCCCGTCGTCGCACTGAGAGCGAAGACGAGACCCGGTCCCCGTCGTCCGAGACGGATTCGGTGTCCTCGTCGAACTCGCCGACAAGGGCCGAGTAGGCTTTGAGTTCCTGCTCGTCGGAGACACCACCGAGGATGATCTTTGCGGTGGCGGCACCGAACAGCTTCCGCACCCCGGTCTGGCCCCAGCGCTCCTCCGCCTGCGCCAAGTTCTGGAGAACGGCGGCGACGAAGATGTTCTGAGAGCCGCTGACGGACATGAAGCTCGGGATCTGGGGGAGCGGGGCCACGTTAGCGAGTTCGTCCAGGAAGCACCCCAGCGGCGGGTCCAGTCGCCCGTTGGGCATCCGGGCAGCGACCTTCTTTGCTGTGTCGAGAATCGCCTGAACGAACGTCGCCAGGATCGGTGCTAGAGCGCTGCCTTCCTCTTCGTCGCCGATCAGGAACAGTGTCCCGCCGCCGCGCAGCCACGCTTCGATGTCGAAGTTGCTCTCCTGCGGGGCGAAGATCCCCGCGACCCGCTCGTCGTACAACGCGATGAAGCTCTGCTCCGCGGTGCGCCACGACGCGCTGCGCTCCTCCGGTGCGGCCGAGTGCTGCGCTGCCAGGGCTCGGGAGAGCTCGACCTTGCCGTGCCGGGCGAGGATGTCGACTGCCTCCCGCTCGGCCGGGGAGGTCGCCCACTTCAAGATGTCCAGGGCGTTGCGACCCTCGAGGGCTGCGGCATGCAGCCAGCAGGTGATGAGCATCTTCGCGTTCAGGGTGAAGTAGCCGCCGTTCTTGGTCCCCTCCTCTGACTTCGTGGAGGAGGTGAGGGTCTCCGCGCGGCGCCGGGCGGTCTGGAAGTCTTCGCAGCCATCGATCAGCGGCCACTGGAGCTGGTAGGGCCAGCCGGATAA
Source organism: Kitasatospora sp. NPDC058046 (assembly GCF_042885595.1). Classification (NCBI taxonomy): domain Bacteria; kingdom Bacillati; phylum Actinomycetota; class Actinomycetes; order Kitasatosporales; family Streptomycetaceae; genus Kitasatospora; species Kitasatospora sp. NPDC058046. Next base: position 16,975 of record NZ_JBHVRS010000040.1, on the reverse strand, counting down.
CCCCGTGGCATCCAGGGCCATCACCTTGCCGTGGCGCTCACGCAGCTTTGCCGTGGCGAACAGGACGTCGGTTTTGCTGGACGTCGCGAGTACCGTGCCTGCGAAGTCCAGGATCGCGGGCAGGATCAACTGCTGGGTCTTGCCCTCACGTGGCGGGGCGACGATCAGCAGGCTCTCCTCGATCGTCAGCCACAATGGCAGCCGTGCCGGGTCGGCGGTGCCGCAGAACACCGCGACCTCCCGCACGTCGACCGAGCCGGCCGGGGCCTTGGCCAGGCTCGGACGCAGCGACGGCAGGCGAGCGAGGGCCTTGGCCTCGCCCATGGCGTTCTCAAGCTGCTTTCGGGTGGCCAGGCCGTCGGCGCCATCGGACAGGCGGCGTTGCCAGCGCAGCCACAATGCCTTGGTGAGGTAGAAGGCCCCAGCGCACTCACTGGCGAACAGACCCCAGAATGGGATCGGCCCGCCTACGCCCGACCCGCGAGGGAAGGCGGCAGCCGGGTCCGTGAAGTGGATGAACACGTCGGCGGAGGCCGCACCAGCCTGGGTCCAGGTTATGCCAGCCGACCGGTGGTGGGCCGGGAGGCTGGATAGAACCCCCGCGAGCCAGATGAGGGCGGACAGGACGACGAGTGCCAGGATGAGGCTGATCCACCAGGCGTCCCGGCCCAGGCGGAGCCGGGCGGCGGAGATCGGCGAAGCCACCTTGTTCAGGCCCACGAGGCGTTCCCCTTGTGCAGGGCGATGAGCGGCGCCTCCGAGCCGGTGGCACGGCTGGCAACCCCCTCGCTCATCCGACTGTTGGTATTCGTCAGCCGAATCTCGGCTGACGACCGGATGTGCTGCACCAGAGATATTCGGCCACCAACCTGCCAGACGGCTCTCCCGGGGGCGCACACGTTGGCGCCGTCGGCGATGGCTTCCCGGGCCCACGCGGGAAGTTGCAGGTAGTCGGCTGTCGCGTCGGCGTCCGACTTGTCGAGGTGGTAGAGCACCCGAGTGGCCGTCAGCTTGAGGATCGCCATCGCTTCGGGTGACTCGTCGACGTCCATGTCGCTCAGGTGGTGAACGACTGCCGTGAACGACAGGCCCAGGCGGCGGCCGTAGCGGAGGAACTCCTCGAAGAGCCGGGCCACCGGGCGGTGGCTGAGGATGTGCCAGGCCTCCTCGACGATCAGCGTGCGCTTGACACGGTCGCCCGGACGGATCCAGCCGAACCGCAGCCACGGTCCGATCACCGACATCAGCAGTGGCATCGCCATGCCCTCGCGCGGAAGCCTGCTCAGGTCGAACACGATCAGGCGCGCGTCGAGGTCAATGCCGTCCGTCGTCGGCCCGTCGAACAGGCCGGCCAGGTCACGGGACGGGGAACACAACTCGTCCATGGCCAGCGACGCCGGGCGCCCCCACCGTCCGAGTTCCGCGGCGGTGACGGTCTTCTTCCCGAGGTCGGCCGGCTCCGGCGCGGTGAGCGCATTCAAAACATCTGAGAGGATCGGCACCCGGTCCGCGGCCGCCGCCGTGGTGACGGCGACCTGATGGGCGACTGAGAGTGCGAAGCGGGTCTCCGCGGTCATATCCCCTTCGATGATCTCGATCATCGAGCAGAGGATCTTGAATTGGTGTTCCGACGGGATCCGGGGATCGAGCGGATTGATCCGTACCGCCCCATCCTCGCCGGAGCCGCCGTAGATGAGGCGAATCGGCTTGATACCCAGTGCCCGGGCGATCGAGTCCCACTCGCCGACCCCGTCCTCGCCCTGCGCATCCAGGACGGCGAACGCCCGGTCCTGGAAGCGCAGCTGCCGTAGCACGTAGCACTTCTCCAGGGCGCTCTTGCCGTAGCCGCTCTTGCCGAGGATGAGGATGTGGCCGCTGGGCAGTCGCTCACGCGCCGAGGGGTCGTACAGCACGAACGGGTCGTAGATGAAAGCCTTCCCGGAGTACATCTCCCGGCCCACGATCACTCCTCGCGGGTCTCCGGTCGGCGCGCCCACTGCCGGATACAGCCCGCAGGCCTGAGCTGTGGTCGTTCTCAGGGCCCGGCGGCAGGTCTGCCGCTGGGGCCGCAGCATCTCCAACATCGCGGCTCAGCCCTTCAGCAGGCCGCCGGCCAGCGGCAGCGTATTCGCGTGGGCACGGAAGTGTTCGTGGTCGCACCACTCCAGGCTGAGATTGGCGCGGGTGGCCTGAGCGCGCAGTAGGTCCCGGTGCTGACGCAGTTTCTCCGCGTTGGGCGCGGTGACGGTCACCCAGGCAGCGAGCCGGACACCGGCGGCACCGTTGGCGATGTCGTACATCGTGGCGGTGGCTGCGCGCCGGTCCTTGGCCTCGCGCGGGTCGTTGACCTTGCCGGCCTTGCTGTCCGCCTGGCCGATCTCGTTGGTGACGTCCGCCATCGCCTCGCGCAGCGCCTCGTCGCTGGTGACCAGGTCCATCGTCACGGAGACGGTGAAGATGACATCCTGGACGTACAGCAGCAGCGGCGCCAGGAAGTTCACGCCAACCGGCAGCACCGGTAGCTGCTTCCACCAGGCGGTCACGCTGTGCCAGGGCTCGGCCCCCTCCCAGCTACGGGACAGCATCGCCGCCGGATCCCGCGCGTCGACCTCCGCCGGCCAGGCCGTCGCCCGGTCCATGCCCCGGGTGTCGTTGATCCAGTGGCTCGGGTCGTAGCTGTGGTGCAGCCAGCTCGCTAGAGCTGGCTCGTCCAGGTTCCGCACCCAGCGCAGTTGCGCTAGACCCAAACGCCGGATGAACTCCTCGAGCTCCTTGCCGAGCACGATCCCGAACCCCTCGTGCAGGGTGCGATACCGGCGGGCCTCTGCGACCAGCTCAGCGTCGTAGGGGATGCCCATCACGAGCAGCAGCCGTCGGTCCTCGGCGGAGATCGCCACCGTGCGCAGCAGTTGATCATAGGAGTCGTGCAACCACTGTGGGGCGCCAGGGTCACGCCGGGCCTCGGCATCACGAGCATGGGCGTTCGGATCGGTCGGCACTACCCGGCTCACCCATTGCAGCCGGCGCACCCGCCCGCCGGAGTCGGCGGTCGACTTCAGCAGGAACTCCCAGGCGCCGACCAGCAACTCCTTGTCCTCCGCGTCCAGGCCGCCGAAGTTCTTCTGCCCCTCTACCTCGATCGCGGCAGTGAACATCGCCTCGTCGGTCTGAAGGAGGATCGCCAGATCCCCGTACGCGGTCCGCGCGCTGATCCACTCCATGTCCGGGATGCCCGGCGGCGGCGCTACTTTCTCCGGCCTTCCGTCCCCGCGCCGGCCCACCGTCGGAGCGATCGACCGGTACAGCAGGCGCCCATCGCGCAGCAGCCGCCGGTGCGTACGACGGATTTCCCACCACTTCAGGAAGGTCCGGCCCTGCCAGGGTGCCAGCACGGCCCACCCGCAGAACCCCACAGTCGCGGCGCATCCGAGCAGTTTGAACGGAATGCCGGGCGCCACCCACAGCAGCAGCAATCCGCCCATCACGCCCGCGGCGAGTACCCACTGTTCGTCCATCTCAAGGCGGCGGCCCAGCAGGCCACGCGGCCGCGGGCGGGGGAAAAGGAAGGTGCGGGGCATCGTGGCTCCTAAGGGCTGGCACGTGGGGTGCTGTGGCTGTCCCAGGGCTTGTGTCATTCGCCTTCGTCAGGGGGCTCTTCCACGGGACTGCCGTCGGAGAAGGACTCGGCGGGCGCAGCGGCGGTCGACCACGCCTCCGTGCCGGACGGGTCGGCCTCGGCCGGCCTCGCGGGAGTCGCCACTCCGCGGTAGCCGCCAGGCCCGGACGCAGACCCACCCGATGCCGGTGAGTCATCCACGGACACCGACGACCCACTGACTGGGCCCCCACCAGAGGCCGTCGTACCTTCAGTCGCGCCTGGCTGCGAATCCGCGCTGTTCGCCATATTGTCCGGGCCCGACTGTGCTTGCTCCCCGGAATCCAGCGCCTGGTCGTCCATACCCTGGGACCGGCCAGGTGCCCCGGCGGTGCCGCTCGCGGTACTCGTGCCGCTGCTCTGCTTGTCGCCTTGTTCCGTGGCGGCAGTGGCGCCGTCCACCCCGCGCGTCGCGGTGGCCTCGACCTCCGGCTGGCCCCGTTCCTGGGCGACCTTCGCGAGCCCGACGCCCGGGACCGCTGCGCCGCCAGCGGCCGCAGCGTCGTTACCGCCGCCGTCCTCATCTTCCGTGTCGTCTCTGTCGGAGCCGCCGCTGAGCTTCGACTTGATGTCGCCGAAGCTGGACTTGGCGGACTGGGTCACGTTGGAGAGACCGCCCTCCATTTGCTTGCGTGAGCTGAAGACATCCTGGAGCTGGTCGCCGAGGATCGGAATGAACTTGGCGACCTGGACCGGGAGGTAGAGGGCCAGGAAGAACAGTGCGACCGCGGTCAGGCAGGTCCCGAAAGCTTCGCCGGTGCTGGTGCGCTCGCTGCTCTCTCCGGCGAGCAGCCCGGAGGCGAGGGCCAGGGTTGTGAAGGTCACGTACTTCGAGGCGATGATCCCGACGACGATCCCGAACCAGCGCCTGGTGTGGCCCCAGAGGTCTTTGTCGACCAGGCCGGCGAAGACCGTGGGGCCGAAGACGAGGCCGGTGTAGATCAGGGCGTTGCGGACGATGATCTCGAGCCAGACGCCAAGGATCGCCAGCAGAAGGAAGGAGCCGACGGCCAGAACGATGAGCGGGCCTCCGGGGATCACCAACAGTACTAGGAGCACGCTTCCGAGTACCGGGCCGACCTTCAGCAGGTCCTGTGTCACGGGCGCCAGCATCGCCTCCGCGATGCCGTCGAAGATCTGGGTTATGTAGGCGATGCCCAGCGGGGCGAAGGCGGAGGTTATGACGGACAGAAGGAGGTACCCGACAGATTCCCCCAGGGCCTGCAGCGGGTTGAGCCCCTGGATGGCCCGCTTCGCCACCGCCACGAGCCACAGTACGACGGTCAGCACGACTGAAGCGCCGAAAGCCATGGTGTAGGTCCGGACGAACCCGGTGTTGCCCCAGTCGATCTGTGTGATACCCATCAGTGATTCAGGTCCTGGGTCATGGAATTCAGCGAGCTCGATACGGACTTCGTCAGGACGCGCGCGACGTAGCCCAGCGGATCCTTGGCGAAGTCCACCGTGTCGGTGACGGTGTCGACGCCGCGGCACAGATTGTCCATGAACGGCAGCTTGCAGGCCTGGTCGGTGAAATCGTTGGCGCGCGCTGGAGGCGCTGATACGAGTGCGAGAACGACCAACCATGCTGTCGCGAGTGACAGAGCGGCGCGGCGGGCACCGGATCGGTCAGCCGACATAGGGAGGAGCATCGAAGTCCCTGTTCGTCGAGGAGAACACGTCCACCGGGGTCGGCTTCTGGCCTGTGGTCTGCAAGGGAGTCGGCCCGTTGGCGGCGGTGATCGAGGACACCTTCCAGTCGCCGTTCTGCCAGATCAGGACCAGGGTGTAGGTCGACCAGGAGGCCGAGACCGGAAGTGGTGCGTTCGCACTCGCGACCCCCACCACCCCGCACATCCACACGCTGACCGTGGCGACCTGCGGCGAGTAGCTGGCCACCCGGGAGCCCAGCGGCGAGGCCCGCGCGATCAGCTGCCCTGAGCCCTCGACCGTCAGGCCGAACGCGGAGGCCAGTTTCGCTGCCGCGTCGTTGTCCTCCTTGAGCTGGGAGGGTGCGGCCTCGGACGTCATGATCGCCTTCAGGATCCGTTCCCGGACCTGGCCGTCGGTCAGGTAGGCGACGCTTGAGCGAGCCAGTTCGTAGTTGACGGCCGCGGCGACGGCGCCCTCTCGGGAGTTCGTGTAGCCGATCGGCACGCCGTCGACTAGGCGCAGCCCGGCGGGCCGCCCGCCCGTGCCGGAACCCGACAGGCTCTGCCCGCCCGCGCCGGCCCCCGCCGCGGCAGGCGCCGACCCGGAGGCAGCGTTCGTGCCACCCTTTCCGCCGGGAAGCAGCGCGATCCCGACGATCAGGACGACCACGAGAGCGCCCAGCGTGATCACCGGACCCCGCCATACCCTTGCGGGCGCCTGCTCGGGGCGCTCCGCAGCGATGACTCGCGTACCGCTTTCGGAATGCCGCCTGCGACGCATTAGATGCCCATCCCGTACACAATGGTGAAAAGCGTTCCGATCGAGGCCACGATGAATGCCGCGATCAGGCTGCCCGCCAGTTCCTTCTGTCCCTGTTTGACCTGGACCGTGTCATGCTGCGAATTCCCGACACGCAGGTGAACGATGCCAATGAGCGCACGTCCCAGCAGGACGAGGATCACCGCGGCCATGATGGCCTGGATGACCGTTCGCGCCGTCGTTCCGACCTGGGCGAACGGACCCCAGTCCGGAGCCAGCCCCTTTACCAGGCCATCGACCGTTCCCGTGGGCGGGGATTCGGCCAAAACCTCTGTATGAACTGTGCGAAGCACAGACCCAACCTTTCCCTAGAGATCGGGCGCAGATAAAGCACCCCTTGCCCTTGTCAGGTAAATGGCAAGAGGATTGCGAATCCGTGCCGTAGCGGCTAACCTCCGAGTTCGGGAAGGATTGGCGGAAGTCGACCCCGAGGACCCGGCCATTTCCTCCCGCCCTTTGAATAGCAGCAGGCCAGCTGTCGCCCCTATTACACGCGCCGAGGGGCTGTGACGGCAGCGCATTCACATCACATAGGGCACAGGAATCCGCAGGACGGGAAACTACCGGACGAAATCCCAGCCAACGGGATTCGCATGTACCTGCTGTCACCCCGGACGCGCCCTCAACCGAAGGGACGGAGCGGTGAGGAAGATCGCAATGGGCCTCCTCGCACTGCTGCTCATCACGGCGGGCAGCCTGTCACTGATCCTCGTGGCGGCTGCCAGCGACGCCGAGGCGGCGGCCAACACCATGACATGCACCAGCGCCATCGACCCGGTCGGCAACGGCCAGCAAGGCCCTGGGAGCGCCCCCGCCGCAACAGGCTGGAGCGATGCCTTGGACCAGAAAAGCCAGGCAATCGTCGTACCGATGAGCCCGCAAGGCCCCCAGCAGACCCCACAATGGTCCGACCAGCAAAGACGCAACGCGGCGACCATCACCAACGTCGCACGGACCAGGAACCTCAGCCCACGGGCGGCCGTTATCGCCGTCGCCACCGCCGCGCAGGAATCAACCCTTGAGAACCTCACCCACGGCGACCGCGACAGCCTCGGCCTCTTCCAGCAGAGGCCGAGTCAGGGGTGGAGCACCGCAGCTCAGATCACCGACCCTGTCTACGCCTCCAACGGCTTCTACGACACACTCGTCAAGACCCGCGACTGGCAGACACGACCCCTGACAGACGTCGCCGCAGACGTCCAACGCCCCGACGAGCGCTACCGCTCGGCCTACGCCAAGTGGGAGCAGAGCGCCGCAGGACTCGTCAGCACCACCTGGGGAAGCGCAGCCGTCACCTCCGTGTACAAGGGCTGCGACACCACGACCCCCACCACCCCTGACCCCACAGGCAACTTCACGGCCCACAACCCCCGTACCGCCGCCCAGGCCGCCGCAGCAGCCCGAGCCGCCTCCACGAGCGGACGTTCCGACTTCTACCGCCTCTGCGACAACTTCGTGGCCCAAGCCTACGGCTGGGGATCATCCGGCTCCGAGACCGCCAACGTCCACTGGCAGCGTCTCGTCGCCACCGGCGACGCCCACCCGGGCGACAACGCGCCCCCCATAGGAGCACTCCTCTTCTACGACTCGGGCTCCGCTGCCGGCCACGTCGCGCTGTACCTGGGCAACGACATGGTCGCCAGCAACGACATCGCCGGCGACGGCATCATCGGCATCCGCCCCCGCACCGACTTCACCAACGGCACCTGGCACTTGCGCTACCGCGGCTGGGCTGCGCCGGCCTTCCCCAGCGCCGGAGGCACCAGCACCCTGCCAGTCCCTGGAGGAACGACGTGACCGACATCCAGGTTCGCATCAGCCCGGACGGCGCAGCACTCATCGACGGCGAGCCCACAGACGTGCCTCCCGGCGTTGACCCAGCACGCGTCGTCCTGGAACTGCTCGCCCTCGACGCTGCAGGCTCGGGAACACCGATTGCAGCCGCCATCCTCGACACCCGCACCGAGCAGCGCCTCAGACTGCAGATCAACCCGGACGGGAGCACCCGCCCACTGGCCCTGGGCGAGCCACTCGCCCCACCGGCCGCCACCCCGACCCCGGTAGACGAAGGCAGCCCCGCCTCCGAACACGGCCTGGCCTTGCAAGCGGTGTACGAGGCAGGTCGAGTCCACGACTTCGCCCGCGCCATCGCGCAGGCAGATCGCCTGCTCGCCAACCTGTCAGCCTCTCAGGGTGAGTACCACCGCGCCACGCTCACCACCGCCGGCGTGCGCGCCGACCTCGCCTGGATGTCGGGAGACTACGGCTACGCCGCGGAGCTGTGGACCTTCATAGCCCGGGCCTGGGCGCAGGCCGAAGGCCCTGCAAGTCTGTCCGCACGCTCCAGTGCCCGCCAAGCCGCCGCCTCCTGGAAGGACACCCCCGACGCGCAGGCCCTCGCCAGCGCGCAGCCGCTCCTGGAGATGCTCACCGCCATCGCCCCAAGTCCCGCTACCAATGCCACCGTTCTGGCGGTTCGTCATCGCATAAGCCTCCTCGCAGCGGCGTGATTCGCGCTACCGTGGGCTCCTCAGACTGAAAGGGAAGCCGCCATGTTCGAGCTGGTGCTGCGCGCGCGCAGGTATATCCGATACTTCCCACACATGCTCGTCATCATAGGGGGCCTTACGGCCGGGCCGATGGTGAAGACACACGATCTGGCGGCCAGCTTTCCGAGGCTCCTCGCGCCGATCGCCGTAGTCGCCGTGGGCGTGATCCTCGCCTTTGTGTTTCCGCCGCATGGCCGGCGTCGGCGATGAGCTGACAGCCTGGGTAGATTCCCGCCGGGAAACGGCCTAGGCCTGGACCACTTCGAGGGCCGCACCTGGCGAGGCTGGCACCACCACGTCGCCCTCGTCACCGCCGCCCACGCCTTCCTGGTGTCGATGTGCCCGGCCTTGACGAGTTGTTCGTGGAGCCAGCCGGGGGCGCGGCGGTACATGGCGGCCAGGTGTCGATGTCGACGCGGGTGTGGTGGTGTTGGGCGATGGCGGGCAGGGTGGCGGTGACCAGGTGTCTGATCATGGTCTGGTGGTCGGTCTCGGTGGCGGCCCGCATGGTGGTTCTCAGGGGTGGGTGGAGGGTCTGCGGGCGTTGTGTCCGAAGTTCCTGATCACTGGCGCGGTGGGGTCCTGGTACGGGTCGGGGGTCCGAAGCCTTTCGCCCCGGTGGTCGGTGTCGGCGTGGGGCCGGTCGACCTGGGCGGTTCGGCGGTGGCGCAGGGCGGCCGTGTGGCCGTGGTCGGGGGGCTGCGGGTCGTCGGCGTGCCAGTGTGGGGTGGCCGTGTCACACGCCCCGGACGTCGGAGTGGGCCGTGTGGCCGGTCAGGCGCAGGGTGATGCGGGTGCGGACGAGGTCGCGGGGGGTCTCGTAGCGGTGGTGTTCGGTCGGGGACAGGCGTCCGCCGCGCAGCGTGCCCATGTAGGGGTATATGCGGGGCATGGACTTGGCCGCGACGGCCGTCTCTTCCATGTCCGCGGTGATCAGGTAGGGCTCCCCGGAACTCGGTAGGGGCAGGGGGGTGACGTCGGCCCACTCGCGGATCGGCAGGTGGACGTAGGCCCGGGAGAAGCCGGGGTTCGCCTCGGCGACCCGTTGCACGATGTGTTCGGCACAGGCGGGGGAGTCCTCGGCCAGCAGGGCCGTGCCGCGCGAGATGAGGAGCGCGGTCACCGGGTCCGTCTGCGCAGGGCTTGGTCGGCCCGCTTGGCTTCGGCGTAGTCGTGTAGGGGCATGCCCCGGTCGTCGAGCCGGGTGTGCGGCCGGCTCTCCGGGACGCCGAGCTCACGGCGGAGCTTGTCGAGGGATTCACTGGCCTGGTAGCGGTGGACGGTCTGCGCGCGCTGTTGGGGGGCGGGTTCGGGGATGTCGGGGCCGGGGCGGAGTGCGGGCGGGGTCTTCATCGGCATCGGAGGGTCCTCGTCGTTGTCGGGTGGGCAACGGGCGGGGGCTGTCACCCCTGCGGGGGATGGTGGGGGTTGTGGGCGCTGCGGGAGCATCGGGGCGGGAGCCCCTTGCCGTGCAGGGAAGGGGTGTTGAGGGGCGGGTGCCCGCACCGTGGCCCGGCCGCGGGCACCCGCTTTGTTCCTGCGTTCAGCCGTCGGCGATGGTGACGGCGAGGTCGGCCTGCGGGTGGTGGGTGACGCGGACGGTGGCCCATTCCCGGTCCGGGGCGGTGCCGGGGTCCGGCTCGTAGTCCCAGTGGCCGATGTCCTGGGCGACGCGGCGGGCGTGGGTCAGCAGCGCCTGGCCGAAGTCCACGGCCGCCTGGTCGCCGGGGTGGCGGTGGCGGGAGGCGCTGGCGATCAGATGGGAGGCCACGCGCTCGAAGGTGTCGTGGGCGGCGTCGCCGCTGACGTCGCCGAGGCCGGGCAGGGGGCCCAACGGCCCCTGGCCCCGGAACTCGTACTCGGTGTACCACTGCTTGCCGTGGGGCTGGAAGCTGTCGGGGCCGGAACTGTTGCTCACGGTGTCCTCGTGGGTGGGGAGGTGGGATGCCCGCCCCGCGCCGGAGTCGGCCATGGCAGCGTCCGGGGCGGGCGTGGTGGGCCGGTCCCCCGGCCGTCTGTCAGAACATCGGGGGACCGGCGCGCGCGACCCGGGGTTCAGAATCCCCGGGGCGCGCCCCGGCACGGTGCGGCGACCGTGGGCCGCGTGCCGGGCGTGGTGCCCCTGCCCTGGCAGGTGGGTCTCGTGCCACCTGCCGGGCGGGGAGTCCGTGGGTTCTAGCCGGGGTGCCGGAGGCCGGGAACTGGGTGACCGACCAGCGCGGCGGTGAGGAGAGCATGCTCGACGGGCGGTGCGCAGGGCCTGCCCGTTTGTGTGGGGACGCATATGGCGTAGGTGAGGAAGCCATTGCGTTCGCTGGTCGGTGCGAACCCTGCCTTGAGGAGGATGCGGCCGGAGGCGGGGTTGTTCGGGCGGTGCTTGGCTCGGACCTCCGGCAGGTGGAGGTGGCCGAAGGCCAGCGCGAGGATCCGGCGGACCGCTTCGGTGGCGTAGCCATGGCCCCAGGCGTCCGTGCGCAGGATGTAGCTGACGGCGGCGACGGGGCGGTCGTGGTGGAGCTTGACGATTCCGAGGAGGTCACCGTCGACGTCGATGCCCAGCACGTACAGCGTGCGCGGCGACTGTGCCGCAGCCGCGATGATGTCGCGCAGGCAGTAGCGGGCTTCGTCGGCGTCCATGGGGGCCCGGCCCAGGTACCTGACCGACTGCGCGCTGTAGATCCGCAGCAGGGCCTCCGCGTCGCCGGGGACCAGCTCCCGGGTTGAGCCGCAGCCTGGCGGCGAGGTAGGGCCTGCTGCGGTTGGCGGCCGGGGGCTCGGAGCTGAAGTCGGTGGTGAGCATCGCCGCGAGCTCGCCGGAGCGGCTGTTGGTGTCCAGGACCAGGCCGATCACCAGGAGGATGCGGGCGTGGTCGTCGTCCAGGAGCGGTTCCTGGTTGGCCTTGTCGAGGTAGCGGCGCAGGCCTCGGGCTTCGGCGCTCGTCGTGCCGCGCTTGGCTGCCGGGGCTGCTGTCCGGTGCCGGAGGTTGAAGGGTCGGCCAGCCACCGTGGAGAGGGCGTTGAGGCAGCCGACGCGGACCCGGTTGGTGGCGGCCGCCGTGGCGTCTTCATCGCTTGGAGCGGTGCGGTAGAGGCCGTCCTCGGCTGCTGCGAGGAAGGCGTCAGGACGAGCAGGGTGAGCGGGCCGGAGGCTGGCACGGTGGGGTGGGTGGTGTGAAGGACGGCTTGCTCCAGCTCGCCCATCACGGCGTTGTACTGGCGGGCCCGCTCGGCGGTGAAGTCGGCGCGCTGGAGAAGAGCGGCGTGGGCTCGGCGAAGGTCGGCGAGGGTGGCGGGGTGCGGGGCCTGTGCGACGACGGGTCTGCCCTTCAGGTGGGTCTGATCGGAACGTCACGATATTAACGGGCCCGGTATCTGTGCCTTGAACTGGCGAAATCCGCAGATCAGGCATCCTGGGTCGGGGGTTGGCCTCGATTGCTCCACGCGTGGTGCCTGGCTGGGCCGCACCGTTGGCGCTGTTCAGCTGAGCGCGACGCGGGCGGCGGTCTCCCACTCGTACATCTGCCGATCGCGGCCGAGGATGTTGAGCTCGGCCGCGATGACGCGGGTGGTGGCCGGGCGGTGTTCTGTTGTCAGCTACTGGCCGTTCCAATCCTCCCCGGAGGCCTGTCAGGCCTGGTTGTGTGGGGGGTTCCAGGTGTTGACGGCGTTGATGATGTGCTCCTGTTGGTCGGGGGTGAGGCCGGGCCACAGTGGCAGGCACAGGTGGGTGGCGGCGAAGTGGTCGGCGAGCGGGTAGGTGCCGGTGAAGCCGAGGGCGCTTTGGTGGTGAAGGGGGTGTTCGTAGACGCCGCGTGCGGGGGTGATGCCGTTGGTGGTGAGGTGGTCGTGGAGGTGGTTGCGCAGGATGGGGCTGGGGAGTTGGACGATCGCCTTGTGTCCGCTGTAGCGGTGTCCGGATCGGAAGGGGACGGTCACCTGGGGGTGGCGGATGCGTTGGGCGTAGGTGCGCAGGAGGTTGTGGCCGTGCTGCATGGGGGTGGGGGTGGTGAGCTGGGCGAGGCCGAGGGCGGCGGAGAGTTCGGGCAGGCGCCAGGCGCTGCCGAAGACGGTGTTGAGGCCGTCGGGGTTCTTGCCTTGGTCGCGGTACTGGCGGGCGCGTTGGGCGAGATGGAGGTCGTTGCTGGTGATGAGGCCGCCTTCGCCGGTGCTGAGGATCTTGGTGGCGAAGGTGGAGAAGGCGGCGGCGTTGCCGAGGGAGCCGGCGGGGCGGTCATCGGTGCTGGAGCCGTGGGCGTGGGCGGCGTCCTCGATGATCAGGAGGTCGTGGGTGGTGGCGTGGTGGGTGATGTTGTCGAGGTCGGGGGTGATGTGGCCGCCGATGTGGACGAGGATCACGGCGCGGGTGCGGGGTGTGTGGGCGGCGTTGATCGCGTCGAGGGTGGCGGTGAGGCCGGCGTCGTAGAGGATCGGGTGGGCGCCTGCGCGGATGACGGCTTCGGCGGTGGCGTAGTTGGTGTTCGCGGGGACCAGGACGTCGGTGCCGCTGAGGTCGAGGGCGCGCAGGATGATCTCGATGGCGCTCGTGCCGGAGGAGACTGCGACGGCGTGCTCGGTGCGGGTGAGGTCGGCGAAGGCCTCTTCCAGTTGCTGGGTGTAGGGGCCGAGGGTGAGGCGGCCGCTGTTGAGGATCTGGATGGCGGCGGTGAGGAAGGTGTCCTTCTGGGTGGTGGTGAGCTCGGTGCGGAACGGGGGGATCACGGTCACTGGGGGCTCCTTGCCGGGGTCAGGCGGACAGGGCCGGGGCCCACGGTTCGACGGCGACGAGGCCGGCGGGCACGTCGACCGCGGGGCGGGGGTGGATGAGCAGGGGTACGGGGTGGCCGAGGATCTGGGCGGAGCAGTCGGCGCTGGCACGTCCGGCGAGGGTCATCTTTCCGGGGAAGACGGTGTGCAGGCCGGTGATGCCCTCGCTGCGGGCGTGGTCGATGATGTGCCAGCCCGGGTTGAAGCGGCCGGCGAGGGCGTCTTCGGTGGCGACGTAGTCGGTTTTGCCGACCGTGTAGGCGGTGGCGGAGGGCAGGTCGACGGTGCCGGGTTCAAGGAGGCGGCCGAGCTGGTGCAGGAGTAGTTGGGTGCGTTCCAGGGTGACGGGGTAGCGGCGGCAGCCGGTGACCGGGGGCTGGATGCCGCCGTAGAGGGAGGCGAGAACGGCGCCGTGGGCGGGCATGGCGACGGGGCCGGACTGGTTGGTGAAGATGATGCCGCAGGGGAGGTCGCCGGGCAGGTGCATCATCATGTCGAGGCGTGAGCGCAGGTCGGCAGCGTGGATGGAGTTGAGGCTGGCGAGGAGTCGGGCGGTTCCGAGGCCCGCGGCGAGGACGATGTGGTCGGCGGGCAGGGTTTCGCCGGTGCCGGTGATGACGGCGGTGGTGCGGTTGTTCGGGGCGTGGATGGCGTGAGCGGCGGTGCCGAGGACGAAGCGCACTCCCGCGGCCAGGCACTGGGCGGTGGCGGCGATGAGCAGGCGCCGGGAGGAGATGGAGCGTTCGGCGACGGCGATCAGGTGCTGGCCGGCTACGGCGTCGGGGCGCACGTGGGGAAGGTCGGTGGCCTGGACGGTGTGGTGGGGCAGGTGGTGGGCGTCGAGGGCGGTGCGGAAAGCGTGTTCGTCGGCGTTGTCGAGGACGTAGACGGCGTCGGCGGCGGTGACCTGGGCGTCGGGGGCGAGGAGGGCGACGAATTCGTGGGCGCGGCGGCATTCGGCGACGACGTGTGGGGACTGGCGGGCGTACATGGCTCCGGAGTGGAGCATGCCGTGGTTGGCGCAGGTGGCTCCGGATCCGATGCGTTCGGCGTCCAGGACGGTGACCTGGTGGCCGGCGTGGGCCAAGCGCAGGGCGGTGAGGAGGCCGGTGATGCCGGCGCCCACGATGAGGGTCTTGGTGGACACGGGGTCGGTTCCCTTCCCGGGTGCCGACCCCGTGTCGCGGGGGTCAGCGCCCGATCTCGGCGTACTTGGATTCGGTGCTGGTCTTCTGGGCCTGCCACCAGGGTTGGTTGTCCTGGTACCAGGTGATGGTGTCCGTGAGGCCCTGGCGGAAGTCGGCGTAGATGGGGGCCCAGCCGAGGGCGCGGAGCTTGGAGCTGTCGTTGGCGTAGCGCAGGTCGTGGCCGGGGCGGTCGGCGACGTGGTCGTAGGCGTCGGCGGGGTGGCCGAGGAGTTCGAGGATGAGCTGGACGATCTGCTGGTTGCTGCGCTCGTCGCCGGAGCCGATCAGGTACGTCTCGCCGGGGGTGCCGTGGTCGAGGATCGCGTGGACGGCGGCGTTGTGGTCGTCCACGTGAGTCCACTCGCGTACGTTGGTTCCGTCGCCGTACAGGCGGGCGTGCTCTCCGGTGAGGAGGTTGGTGATCTGCCGGGGGATGAACTTCTCGGGGTGCTGGTAGGGGCCGTAGTTGTTGGCGCAGTTGGAGATGGTGGCCTTCACGCCGTAGGAGCGGGCCCAGGCGCGTACCAGCATGTCGGAGCCGGACTTGGTGGCGGAGTAGGGGCTGGACGGGTTGTGCGGGCTGTCCTCGGTGAACAGGGCGGTGCTGTCGACGGGCAGGTCTCCGAAGACCTCGTCGGTCGAGATGTGGTGCAGGTGTTTGCCGTGCCGACGTACGGCTTCCAGGAGGCTGAAAGTGCCGTGGACGTTGGTGCGGACGAACGGCTCGGGGTCGTGCAGGGAGTTGTCGACGTGCGACTCGGCGGCGAAGTGCGCGACCACGTCGGTTTCGGCGATGAGTCGGTCGACGAGGTCGCGGTCGCAGATGTCGCCGACGACCAGCTCGACGCCGTCGAGGCCGGCCAGGTTGTCCTTGTTGCCCGCGTAGGTGAGGGCGTCTAGGACTCGGATCCGGTACTCGGGGCGGTGCGCGGTTGTGTAGCGGACGAAGTTCGCGCCGATGAAGCCGGCGCCCCCGGTGACGAGGAGGTTTTTCTGGCTCATAGCGCCGCATCCTACGATGCGTGCACAGGTGCCGACGAATCGTCATATCAGAGATTCTTCAAGGGAGTTGGTCTTGTTTTGCCGGTCATTCGGTGCGGCGGCGAGCCTGGAGTGGACCTCGCGGCAGCGCGGTGACCGCGTGTCCGGCGGGGCTTGGCCCCTTGTCGGTTCGGTCGGCGGACGGGCGCCCGACACCGAGGAGACCACAAAACGAATCCTCGAAATCACAGAGCGTTAGTCCTAGTCCTAATATCCGGCCCGGCGCGGCGCCAGTCAATAGGGCTAGGACTAATCTTGGGGGCGGACTATGCCAGCGACACCACCGACCGAGGACAGCCCCATGGACACCCCCGACCCCACCGCCAAGCAACGCCTCGCCGCACTCCTGCGCACCGGCATCACCGACGGCACGTACCCGCCCGGAACGACGCTGCCGAAGATCCTCGACCTCGCCGCCCAGCACGGCATCGCCAAGCAAACCGTCCGCGAGGCCATCACCCTGCTGGAAGAAGAGGGCCTCGTCGAAGTCGTCCGCCGGCGCGGCACCGTCGTACGCGCCGTACCCGAACACCGACGCATCACCCGCGCCCGCCAGGTGTTCCGCGATGAACGCGGGTACTACTTCGACCCCGCAGCCCAACCCTGGATCGCCCTGCGCACACCCACCGTCAGCTGGGGACCCGCCCCCCGCGACATCGCCGCCATCCTCGGCGTCGCCCCTGCGGCCCCCGTCCTGATCCGCGACCGCCTCATGGGCACCCCCGACACCCGCGAACCCGAACAGCTGGCGACCAGCTACCTCCCCGAGCACATCGCCCGCGGCACCCGGCTCGCCGAAAAGGACACCGGCCCCGGCGGCATCTACGACATCCTCGAACGCGACCTCGGCCACGACCCCCTCACCTGGCACGAGAGCATCGGCTCCCGCATGCCCACCCCCACCGAGGCCACCGACCTCCGACTGACCAAGGGAACGCCGCTGCTGCGCATCATCCGCCGGACCACCAGCCCCGACGGCACGCTGGTCGAGGCGCTCGACACCCGGATGTCCGCCGAGAAGTACGAGATCGGCTATCCCGTCACCCGCCACCCCAGCGCCGAACGCCCCACCCCCTGAACGTGCCGTCTGCCGCAGCCCCCGAGGACTGGCGTCGTGCGGTGCGCGCCCACCGTGCCGTGCTCCAGATCGTCCGCGAGCCCGCCGCGCGCAGATCCCCGTCGGGCCTACCGACGCGGGGTGGAGCAGCTCCGTAGCTCGCTGGGCTCATAACCCAGAGGTCGCAGGTTCAAATCCTGTCCCCGCTACCACGTACGTCGCAGGGGCGGACACACGATGTGTGTCCGCC